>CAZZHH010000006.1:0-84806 GCA_964653595.1 uncultured Lentimicrobiaceae bacterium | reverse complement strand
GGATTTTCAAACAAAGTTGGGGGGGGTGGATTGGAGGGACACCATATGTTTATGTAGTAGTTGATGATCTTAATCAGTTTGATCCTTATTCATATTCAATTTCTACTCCAATTACCTCAAATTTATTAACTTCAAATGATATTAGGTGCGTAGATTTGGATGGTGATGGTTTTTATAATTGGGGTATTGGGCCAAAACCTGCAACTTGCCCATCATGCCCAAATGAAGAAGATTGTGATGATTCAAAATCATATTTAGGACCTTATGATGGACAATATGGTTGCACTTTAATTTGTGGAAATTTTACATATTCAAGTACACCACTCGAGCTAAATCAAAATGAAACTTGGACTAATATTAACTCAAATAACAGTGACATTGTTATTAATTCAGGTTATACTTTAACAATAAAGGGTACTTTAAATATGTCTCAAGGTAGTAAAATTATTGTGAAACAAGGAGCAAAACTAATTATTGATGGAGGTAAAATCACAAATCCATGTGGTGCAATGTGGAAAGGCATCGAAGTATGGGGCACCGCAAACAAATCGCAACTCTCAGGGGATGCCGTATATCAAGGTAGGGTAGATATCATTAATGGTGGAACTATTGAAAATGCCGAAGTTGGCGTATATGTTGGCAAACGGGATGCACAGGGAAACCATGTGTCCGGTTCTGAAGGTGGTTTGATAAAAGGAACAAGTGCCGTGTTTAAAAATAACAAAATTGGGGTTGTAATTATGCCTTACCATGGCTTTCTTCCATTAAACCCAACAACACAAAAACCGAATTATTCCAATTTCACCTATTGCACCTTCGAAACAAATTCATCATGGAATTTCCCTAATACCTATCCAGATGCATTTGTGAAACTATACGAAGTGGATGGCATCGTCTTTTCAGGTTGTACTTTCATAAACTCGGCTCCAGCTAATTTTGCCGTGTATAACCGAGGAAAAGGTATTGTAGGAGAGGATGCTTATTTTGTATTTAGTCAATACTGTGCAAGTTTAATACTTCCTTGTACTAATCTAATCAGTACAAGTTTCACCAACTTGTATTATGCGGTGGATGCAAAAAAGCTTTATTTTGATAATGCATTAACTATCACAAAAGCAATTTTCAACTCCAACTATCGTGGTGTATATATTAGCGGAATCTTAACTCCAACAATTACGGATAATACTATCAGTATCCCGGATTTTGACCCAAATATCACAACGGTGTTGCCAACCGACAATAATCCGTATGGTTTGTATTTGAATGGTTCTACTGGTTATAAAGTGGAAGACAATACTTTCAACAGTGCTACTGCAAACAAATCCACCAAATATGGAGCAATTATCAACGGGTCTGGTGCCGCCAATAATCGCATCTATAGAAATATTTTTACTAATTTATATATTGGCAGTGCAGCGCAAGGTCAAAACAGAGGTTCGGGAACCGGTTTAGTGTTTAAGTGTAATGAATACACCAATTGTAGTCGTGATATTAACTTGGCTTATGTCAATCGGTTTGTAGGTTCTGCCTCTATGTATCAGGGTAGTTTAACCGAGCCAGCTGCTAATTTGTTTTCACATGCAGGTACTGCCCAATCGGATATTTACAATGGCTCATTTACGGTAAACTATTATCATAGCACCCCAACAACTCCAATTCCACGATGGGTTCCAAAAGATTATTCAACCTCTGTGACTCTGTTTAATACGGGGATTGCTTACAATAAAACAACTCAATGCCCTGTAACAGGTTCCGGTGGTGGCAGTACAGCTAAAAATTTGGCAAGCGCTTATCAAACCATTCAAAATTTATCCTCAGAAATTGCAGTTATTGAAGATCAACTCAATACATTGGTCGATGGTGGAAATACAACCCTATTGGTAAATGAGGTTACATATTCCCCAACATGGGAGGCATTGGATTTAAGAAACAATCTATTGAATAAATCTCCATTTTTGTCCGATACAGTGTTGGCTTCAACGGTTGAAAATGAATCGGCAATGCCTCCATTAATGCTTACACAAGTATTAACAGCAAATCCACATGCCATCAAATCGGAGAATGTAAAAGAGAAAATTGAAAACAGACAAAATGCGATTCCTGGTTATTTGATGAATGAAATTGAAAATAGTGGAAAATCAATGTCTGCCAAAGAACATTTGGAATCGAAAGTATGGATGATGCGCAACAAAAGAGCTTCCGAAATTTATTCATTAATCATTGAATATAAACAAGATACAATAAATAAATATGCTTTGGATAGTATTTGTAGTTTATTAAATTTTGAATCTACTTCCATTACATTGTTGGATCAATATACAATCATGTTACAAGCCAACAGAATGAATGAAGCAAACAACTATCTAGCATTGATTAACGCCCAAAATGATGCAGATTTGAGCTATTTGGCAACGCTTGTTTATGATTTTAAAATGAATGTGAAAAACGCTGATAGTTTGTCTGTAAGCGACATCCATCAATTAACGCTCATAGCCAACAGTGAAACATCTTGCTGTAACAATATTGCCCGTAATATCTTATTGAAAACAAACAAAATAAGTTACACAGAACCAATTTGTGACATTAATCAAAGTGAAGCTAAAAGTAGATTAGATAAAACTCCAAAAGTTGAGAAACAGGAGAACTTACTGTTTAGAATATATCCAAATCCTGCAAAAGAGTGGGTGATTGTATATTATAAAGCAGAAGCATCGCCATCAACCCTTGAAGTGTGTGATTTATTGGGTAAAGTGATATACACCAAAAACATGGATCAAACCGAAGGCGAACTCTTGATTGAAACAAGTTCTTTCCCATCGAGGAATTATTTTGTGAAATTTCAAACAAAAGATGTAATTTTGAAGATTGAAAAATTGACTATTAATAACAAATAATTATATATGGAAAAGTTGATCATAACCGCTGCCATTTGTGGCGCCGAAGTGTTGAAAGAGCACAATCCCGCTGTTCCTTACACTGTTGAAGAAATCGTTCGCGAAGCTAAATCCGCTTACGATGCAGGTGCGAGCATCATCCACCTTCATGTACGTTGGGATGATGGCACGCCTACACAAGATAAAAGTCGTTTTAAACTGATGATGGATGCCATCAAAGAGGTTTGTCCAGATGTCATCATCCAGCCTTCAACCGGCGGGGCAGTTGGAATGAGCAACGACGAACGTCTGCAACCAACGGAATTGAATCCTGAAATGGCTACCCTCGATTGCGGAACACTTAACTTTGGCGGCGACGACGTGTTCATGAACACCGAAAACACCATCAAATATTTCGGCGAGCGCATGATCGAACGTGGTATCAAACCAGAACTTGAAGTGTTCGACAAGAGCATGATCGACATGGCTTTACGTCTCCAAAAAAAGGGATTCATCAAAACTCCAATGCACTTCGATTTTGTCATGGGTGTGAACGGCGGAATCTCTGGAGATCTTCGTGATTTCGTTTTCATGCGTGGAAGTATCCCTGCGGATGCAACCTATACCGTTGCCGGAGTAGGTCGTTTTGAATTCCCATTGGCAATGGCTGCAATCATCGATGGTGGTCACGTAAGAGTTGGATTTGAAGACAACGTCGCTATCTCAAAAGGCGTGCTCGCAAAATCAAACGGAGAACTGGTCGCTAAAGTGGTGAGAATGGCTAAAGAACTCGGAAGAGAAGTGGCTACGCCTGCGGAAGCGAGGGCTATTTTAGGATTAGAGAAGAGATAGAAGCGGGAGTCGTGAAAAGATTTTTCGTGAAACGTGAAACGAAGAACAGAGCGAGAAAGTGAAAAGATTTTTCGTGAACGGTGAAGCCCTCAACGAAGTTAAACGTGAAATGAAGAACAGAAGAAGAAAGAATCAGAGTTTAAAATTGCAATAACATGGAACATAAGAAATTGGATGTTTGGAATAAAAGTATTGAGTTGGTTGTTGAAATATACAATCTGACAAATGCATTTCCAAAAGAAGAAATTTATGGTCTGACTTCTCAAATCAGAAGATCTGCAGTTTCAATTCCCTCTAACATTGCAGAGGGTTCTGCAAGAAAAGGGGATCCTGAAACTATTCAGTTTTTACATATAGCATTAGGTTCTATGGCTGAATTGGAAACACAACTGATTATTTCACAAAAAATTGGATACATTGAAAACATTGATGGGACAAATAGTAAATTATTGGAAATCAAACAAATGACATTAGGCCTGATAAAATTCTTAAAATCCAATAAATAAATTTACGCCTTCAGTCACATTTCACGTTCTTTAGACACGCATTCCCGAAAAACAGGGATTTCTTAATCCGTAGTTTTTCGAGGATCCACGAATTTTTACAAAAATCATAGATTTTTTAAAATTCGGGACGCGTCACTTCTTTTCACGAAATATCTTTTCACTTTTCACGAATAAAAAACATTAATCATATTAAAAACAAATAAAAAAATGCAAAAAAAAGGAAATAAATACGGAACTCACCGAGTTATTGAACCTAAAGGTGTTTTACCTCAACCAGCAAACAAAATTGACAACAACATGGACGAAATCTGGGATAATGAAATCCTGATCAACGTTCAAACATTAAATGTGGATTCTGCAAGTTTTACTCAAATCGAGGAACAAGCAGGTGGCGATCATGCTAAAATCGCTGAGATTATGATGGACATCGTGGCAAAACAAGGGAAACACCGTAATCCGGTAACTGGTTCTGGTGGTATGCTTTTGGGCACTGTTGAAAAAATTGGAGATGCTTTAAAAGGTAAAATCGATTTGAAAGAGGGTGACAAAATTGCTACTTTGGTTTCTTTGTCATTGACTCCTCTTCGTATCGATAAAATCAAAGAGATTCGTCCAGACATCGATCAAGTGGATATTGATGGAAAAGCAATCTTGTTTGAAAGTGGTATCTATGCAAAAATTCCAGCAGGTATGCCAGAAGGTTTGGTCCTTTCAGCTTTAGACGTTGCTGGTGCTCCAGCTCAAACTGCTAAATTGGTTAAATCGGGTGACACTGTATTGATTATTGGCGCCGGTGGAAAATCAGGTATGTTATGCTGCTACGAAGCAAAAAAACGTGCCGGTGTTACTGGTAAAGTAATCGGTCTTTGCCACAGCGAAAAAAGCACAAAACGTTTACAGGAATTAGGTTTCTGTGATCACGTATTTGCTGCTGATGCAACACAACCTGTTGCTTGCATGGAAATCATGGAAAAATTGACCAACGGCAAAATGGCGGATGTTTGTATTAATAACGTAAACATTCCTGACACCGAAATGACCAGTGTTCTTTGCACAAAAGATGACGGTGTTGTTTATTTCTTCTCTATGGCCACTTCGTTCACCAAAGCTGCTTTGGGTGCTGAAGGCGTAGGTAGTGACGTCACCATGATTGTTGGAAACGGTTATACCAAAGGTCACGCTGAAATCACACTGGCATTATTGGAAGAAAGCGAAAAATTGAGAAAGGTATTTACTGAACTTTACGCTTAATATTATTATTTAAATGCACTTTGATAAACTCAATATCACAACACAAACTAGAATTTGTCAATGTCACATTGAGTTTGTCGAAGTGCTTATAATAGGCAATTACTATAATACTTCGATTAACTCAGTATGACAGTATTGAACTAACTGACAAAAATAGCTCATCGAAGGACTGTTTATAATGCTTATTCAGATAAAACAGGGAATACTACCTTAAAAGTCAGAAAAGTAACAAAGAATATATAAAAACGACATATAATATCAGATGAAAAAAGGTTGCAGATACGGTACACATCGTGTGATTGAGCCAAAAGGTACATTACCACAACCAGCATTGAAGTTGGACAACACGATGGAAATTTATGACAATGAATTATTAATTGATGTAAAAACACTCAACATCGATTCAGCGAGTTACACGCAGATTCGCCAAACGTGTGGCGATGATGCCGACAAAATGAAGGAGATGATTCTCTCGATTGTGGCGGAGCGTGGCAAAATGCAGAATCCGGTTACGGGTTCGGGAGGAATGTTGATTGGTACCGTACGAGAGATTGGAGAACATTTTCCGAATAAGAAATTAAAAGTGGGTGACACTATTGCTACGCTTGTTTCTCTATCTCTGACACCGTTGAAAATAAACAAAATCAAACATCTGGAAGCGGCACACGATCAGATAGATGTGGATGCACAAGCTATTCTGTTTGAAAGTGGAATTTTTGCGGTACTTCCTCCGGATATGCCCGAAAAACTCGCTTTGGCGGCACTCGACGTTGCTGGGGCTCCTGCTCAGGTCGATCGTTTAGTGAAAGAGGGCGATACCGTCTGCATCATCGGTGGTGGTGGAAAATCAGGCATCCTTTGTTGTTCCCAAGCAATGAAAAACGTGGGTTCTACTGGGAAGGTAATTGTGGTGGAATATTCTAAAGAAAACGCAAAACGCATTCAAGATATGAAGTTGGCTCACGAAGTGATTATTGCTGATGCAACCAATGTAATGGATGTTTATTCAAAAGTTACTGCAATCACCGGAGAGCGGGGTTGCGATGTAACCATCAACAATGTAAACGTACAAAGTACGGAGATGACTTCAATTTTGATTACCAAAGGTCAGGGAACTATTTACTTTTTCTCTATGGCTACTTCGTTTACAAAAGTAGCCTTAGGAGCCGAAGGTGTTGGAAAAGATATCAACCTAATTGTTGGAAATGGATATGCCAAAGGCCATGCTGATTTAACCCTGAACATCCTTCGCGAGTCGGATGAGATAAGAGCGTTATTCGAGAAATTATACGTGTAACGGGATTTCTAAAAACTCATTTTTCAGCGTTGACTTTCAATTTTAAAATCATCATTTACTATTGTAAACTCAGTCTTTAAAAATTTTAGTCGCCTCGAAAAATTGAATTTTTTGAAACCCTTATATTTTTAATAGAAATAAATACAAAATATGCATACAAATAATAGAGCCAAATTTTACCCAAACGTTTCCGACAAACAATGGAACGACTGGAAATGGCAAGTAAAAAACAGAGTTGAAACCTTAGAGCAACTCAAACAATTTATCAGCCTCACCCCTGAAGAAGAGGAAGGCGTGAAAGAGTCTTTGAAAACGCTTCGTATGGCCATTACCCCATACTATATGTCGTTGATAAACACGGAAGACAAAAATTGCCCGATTCGCAAACAAGCCATCCCTACAGGTGCCGAAACGCATCAGTCGGATGCTGATTTATTGGATCCGTTGCACGAAGATGAAGATTCTCCAGTAGCTGGGTTAACGCACAGATATCCAGATCGTGTTCTCTTCTTGATCACTGACATGTGTTCGATGTATTGCCGTCACTGCACTCGTCGCCGTTTTGCTGGTCAGAACGACTGTGAGTCTCCTTCGGAACGCATCCAAAAAGCCATCGACTACATTGCCAAAACTCCGGTGATCCGCGATGTGCTTCTTTCGGGTGGCGACGCCTTGATGGTGAGCGACAAAATGTTGGAATCGATCATCCAACGCCTTCGTGCCATCCCGCATGTTGAAATCATCCGCATCGGCTCACGTACGCCTGTGGTTTGCCCACAACGTATCACCGACGATTTGGTGAACATGTTGAAACAATATCATCCAATTTGGTTGAACACACACTTCAACCACTCAAACGAGATCACTCCAGAAGCAACCGAAGCGTGTGCCAAACTGGCCAATGCTGGAGTTCCTCTAGGAAATCAAACCGTTTTACTTCGCGGAGTGAACGATTGTGTGAACGTGATGAAAAAATTGGTTCAAAACCTGGTTAAAATCAGAGTGAGACCTTATTATATATACCAATGCGACTTGTCGATGGGATTGGAGCACTTCAGAACTCCGGTTTCAAAAGGCATCGAAATCATTGAAAACTTACGCGGTCACACCTCCGGATATGCAGTGCCTACATTTGTGGTGGATGCTCCAGGCGGTGGCGGAAAAACTCCCGTAATGCCAACGTACGTGATTTCGCAAAGTCCAGGCAGAGTGGTTCTCCGCAACTTCGAAGGGGTGATCACCACTTACACGGAACCTGAAAACTACAAAAACGAATGCACCTGTCCCGACTGTGTCGGCGTTACCCCAAGCAACGGAGTGGCCGCATTGCTCAGAGGCGATATGCTTTCGTTGGAGCCGGAAAATTTGGAACGCAAAAAACGACATAATTAGTATTTGCAAGAAAACGTCAAATTTTTCGTTACTCTCACAATGAATTCAAATCATTTACACTAGTAAACTCATTGAATTCATTGTTTCGAAAGCCTCGAATTTGACGTTTTCTTATCAAAACTAAATTATTTTTTGTGTTAAAAATAGTGGTTTTAGCCAAAATCATCAAACAAAGTTCGGGGCATCTCCGAACTTTGTTTATATTTGCAAATCAAGATTTGGGATAATTGGAAATTAAAAAAGCAATATTTTGACAAATGAACGATTTGAGTAAAATTTATTTATTTAGAATGACTCATATCGAGAATATTCCTCATGTTCTCAAATTTGGCATTACCCATAGTTCATCAATAAATGCCAATCCCAATTTTGTTCCAATTGGAGATAATTCAATTATTTCCACAAGAAACGATTTTCAATTAAGAAATGGCAAAAAGCTTGGAGAATATATTCCATTTTACTTTGGCGTAAGAACTCCAATGTTGTATGTGATACAAAATGGATATAATATGGTCGCTCCTACTCCTGCAGAAAATATTGTGTATTGCGTAACTTCAGTGAAAAAAATCATTGAATTACAGTTAGATTTTGTGTTTACGAATGGGCATGCTGTTAATGGTTTTACTTCACAATATTCACTTTCAGACATTTCAAAAATTGACAAAATAATTGACTGGAAAGCCGTAAAAGAAAAATTTTGGACGAACGACACTGACTTGGATCTTAAACGAAGAAAAGAGGCTGAGTTTTTAGTTTTGGGCGATATTGACCCCAGTGGAATTTTAGGTTTTGTCGTTTATAATAAAAATGCACAAACCCGAATGGTTGATTTCGGGGTAAATGAGTTAAATGTTCCTATTAAACCACACTTTTACTTTTAAGACATGATACATTATCAAACAGGAAATTTATTGGAAAGTGAAGCACAAGCTTTGGTAAACACCGTTAACACCGTTGGTGTAATGGGTAAAGGAATCGCTCTGCAATTTAAAAACATGTTCCCCAATAATTTCAAAACATACGCTACTGCTTGCAAGAAAAAGGAGCTAAATGTTGGCAAACTCCTAATTACGGAGGAAGAAACATTATTGAGGGGAAGAAAAATCATCATTAATTTTCCAACCAAAACCAATTGGAAATTTCCTTCAGAATACAGCTATATTGAATCAGGTTTAACGGAGTTGGTGAAGGCAATTAATGAAAACAAAATCAAGTCAATTGCTATTCCGCCTTTGGGCGCTGGCAATGGGGGATTGGATTGGAATAAAGTAAAAGCATTGTTGGAAAAGCATCTGTCCCATTTGGACTGTGATATTTACATCTACGAACCAAGTAACGCGATACAAGAAGTTCTTAAAAGAGAGCGTGTAAAACTAACTCCAGCGAGGGCGATGTTGTTGTCTGTTTTGTATGAATTGAACAGAAATGGAGAGTTTGTTTCAGAATTTGCAGCAGAGAAAGTTGCTTACTTTCTGCAACGGTTTGGAGCAAAAGATACATTTAAGCTGGAATATCATCCCAATTTTTACGGTCCTTATTCGGGTAAAGTAAAACATGTTTTATATTATTTGAATGGTAGTTATATCATGGGATATAGTTCGAAAGATAAAAAACCATTTGAAGAGTTGGGATTAATCCCCGGTGCGGAAAATGAAGTGAATGAATTTTTGCAACAACCAGAAAATAAAATTCATAAAGAGGTTGCTGAAAAAACCAAAATATTTCTTACCGGATTTTACTCTCCATTTGGATTGGAATTGCTCTCAACCGTTGATTTTATAATGCAGGATAAACATGTTTCCACATTAGAAGACATCTCCAAGGAACTTGAAAGTTGGAGCGACCGAAAGAAAACTCTTTTTACCAATCCAAACTTTATTCAAATTGCCACAAAAAACATTCAATCTCATTTAGTTTAACTGTTCTCTCTTATGATGAATACAAATTTTGATATAGACAAGGTTTTAAAAGCCGGAGCGATTAAAAACGAATTGGATTTTGAAAGAGCGTTGGTTGCAGATAAAAAATTAAGGGTTCTAGCAAAGGAAAATCCTCAATTTGAAGTCATTAGAAAGAAGCTAAGAGATATCATCGAAAAATATGAAAATGAACATTGGAATTCGGTGGTTGACCAAAAGAGAGTCGAGGAGAGCGATCTTGCAGAAATCATCGCGGACAAAGAGAATCTTTTTATTGCCAAGCGAAAAAGTCTGATTAAATCAAAACTCAAAGAACTAAATATGACTCAACAAGATCTTTCCCTGATTTTAGGACATAAAGGAAAGACCTACATTTCTGAATTAATCAACGGTTTGTGCCCTTTCTCGTTAAAAGATATTGTAATCATCAGCCGACTTTTGAAAATTGACATCCAAGACATGATTCCGGTTTTTCTCTCTTCGGATGACCAACAACGCATCAAATCAGCCATCGAAAAAATCAACAAACCGAACTTGAAATTAAACAAAAGAGATCTGGAACTGGCTTAGAATATAAAAAAATAAAATATATGCCTTTCATCGACGACATATTGCAACACAAAAGCCTCTCCATCGTTGGGTTGGAGAAGAACACTGGGAAAACGGAGTGTTTGAACTATGTGCTGCAACGTCTGAAAGGAACGGGTAAACAACTGGCCATCACCTCCATCGGCATCGATGGCGAGAGTGTCGATCAGGTGACGCTTACCCAAAAACCCGAAATCGAGCTGTGTGAAAACATGCTCTTCATCACCTCCGAAAAGCATTACAAGGAACGCCGGTTGACCTCCGAAGTGATTGCCGTGAGCGATCGCAGGACGTCGCTGGGCAGACTGGTGACCGCCCGTGCCTTGAGCACCGGCAAAGTGATCCTCTCCGGACCCACCGACACCTCGTGGCTGAAAAGCAACATCCAGCAAATGGCCCAACTGGGGGTGGATCTGACCATCATCGACGGCGCCCTTTCCCGAAAAAGTCTCGGATCCCCGGCCATCACCGAATGTATGATCCTAAACACCGGCGCCGCTGTTTCGAGCCACTTTGCCACACTGATCAAGAAAACCCAGTTTGTCCACCAACTGATCCAAATTCCAGCGTTTGAATCCCCGTCTATTCCTCAACTGACGGATATCGAACAGGGATTGTGGGCGATAGACGAAAACCACCGGATTCACAATCTGGAAATCCCGTCCGTGTTCCTACTCGAGCAACACAAGGACCAGCTCTTCAAACACGGCTACACCATTTATGCTCCGGGAGCCATCGGCGACAAACTGCTCGATTTCCTGAGAGTGCAGAAGCATTGCAACAAAACGGTGTTGGTGGTGAAAGACTACACCCGCCTGTTCGTAAGCAAAGAGTCGTACCTTGCCTTCCTGAAAAAAGGGGGCATCCTCAAAGTCCTGCTGAAGACCAAACTGATTGCCGTTTGTGTAAACCCCACCTCCCCCACGGGATTCGCCTTCAACTCCGAAGAGATTTGCCAAAAGATGTCCGAAACGCTGGGGATTCCGGTTTATGATGTGAGGAAAATTGGGGGTTAATACTCCTGCGTCAATACATATTAAGTCAAAGCACGGTTCAACCACTTCGTGGCTGATTTTGCGTTTTTTCTTTTACCGTGAGTTGCACTCCCGGTTAATCACATTCAACCACTTCGTGGCTGATTCGTGGATTTTTTTAACAAAGCACCGTTCATTCAGTTTATGACAAGTTAAATTATATTAAGCGCCGAAGGTGCTTAACGTGAATAACCGCCGGTTTATCCGGCGGTTATTCACGTTAAAAGAAATCAGCCCCGAATGGGGTTGAATGACATATAAGCAAACGAAATATTTTTAATTGAAACAGCTACATTAGCCTTTATTTCAGAAAATATCGCTCATCTATTTCAATTCCAAACTCTTTTAACAGCTTTCGATACTCCTCTTCAAATGTATTTGATTTATGGTGTTCTCTCTGTTTTTTAATATAATTGATGATCATTTCTTTGTCCCGTTGAGTATATGTAAGGGCAGCATATCCCTCTGCCCAACCAATAAAGCCTGGGAAATTACCAGAATCTTTCATCCAAATTGACGTTGCTGTTTTTATGTCTCTCATATAATCAGCTAATGCTATACTTGGATGTAAATCTGACAATATATGAATATGATCTTCCATCCCATTTATCCGGTAAAGAAAACATTTTTTATTCTTGATTATACCTCCTATATATTTGTATAGATCTTCACTATGCTCAAGGTTTAAAACTTTTTGACTGTTTTTTGTCCTAAATATTAAATGATAAAGAATTTGACGATAACTTGACATTTCATTGGGGTTTAATGGTTTGTATTTGGGAAAATAGTTGCTTAAGCCAAAAACAGAACGTAAACAAAAAAGTTCAATTATTAGGTTTTTATTATCCTATTCGTTGTCAAAGCACGGTTCAACCACTTCGTGGCTGATTTTGCGTTTTTTCCTTTTACCGTGAGTTGCACTCACGGTTAATCACATTCAATCACTTCGTGGCAATTTCGTGTTTCGCCTTCAACTCAGAAGAACTCTGCCAAAAGATGTCCGAAACGCTGGGAATTCCGGTGTATGATGTGCGGAAAATCGAAAAATAACTCTGTATAGAAAACGCCAAAATCTATACATATCACACTTATTATGTAAAGAAAATTTGATTTTCTATACATAATAAGTTATCTTTGTAAAGAAAATAGCAAAATCTATACATTATGAACGATCGGAAATGGGTGTTGAGCAACTTGCCACTTGATGTTAATCCTGAAACCACAAGGGTTTTGAAAAGTCTACCCTCAGCTCATGCGGCTTTGGCTGAATTAAAAGGGATTGCTTTATCCATTCCGAATCAGAGCATTTTACTGAATACACTTGGGTTGCAAGAAGCAAAAGACAGCTCTGCCATTGAGAATATCATCACCACGCACGATGATTTATACAAGTCGGAATTAAATTTTGACAGCGTTAAATCACTAAATGCCAAGGAGGTCCAAAATTATATTTCAGCATTAAAAAAAGGGTTTGAACTCACAAAGTCCAGTGGTTTGTTAACCAACAAAATTATTTTACAAATACAGGAAGAGCTTGAAAAGAACAACGCAGGATTTCGAAAACTTGCTGGAACAACACTGAAAAATGCGATTTCAGGAGAGGTCATCTACACTCCTCCTCAAGATTATAACGAAGTTGTCCGCTTAATGGGTAATTTGGAACAATTTATCAACGACAAATCCATCAGCGATTTGGATCCTTTGGTGAAAATGGCCATCATCCATTTTCAATTTGAAAGCATCCATCCTTTTTATGATGGGAATGGAAGAACCGGAAGGATTATTAATATTTTGTACTTGATTCTTGAAGGGTTGCAAGACTTGCCAATTCTTTATCTAAGCAACTATATCATCCGAAACAAATCCGAATACTATCGTCTATTGCAAGAAATAAGAGTGCATGAAAATTGGGAGGAATGGCTCCTGTTTATAATTAAAGGAGTTGAAGAAACTTCCCGCGAAACGATTCAACTCATTATTTCAATTCGCGATTTAATGAGGGAATTCAAACATTTGCTGAGGGATAATTATAAATTCTACAGCCAGGAGTTGCTTAACAACCTTTTCAAGCACCCATATACAAAAATTGAATTTGTAATGAACGATTTGAAAGTCTCCAGAATTACAGCGGCCAATTACCTCAACAAACTTTCGGAGGATGGTTTACTAAAAAAAGAGAGACTGGGAACAGGCAATTACTATATTAACGCGCCATTATTTAACTTGCTATCGAAAAGATAGGTCCTCATAAACTGAGTGGCTGAAAAATGACTATGTAAAGAAAATGCCAAAATCTATACATATTGCAAATGCTATGAAAAGAGTATTTGATTTTCTATACATAACGAATCTGTTCAACAATTTATGAAAGCAATTTTTAAGCTAGTCCAAGTCAAACTATCTATTCGAGTAGGAGATAAATTCATCCGAGAAACTCTGGTTTGATGTTTTCCCTTGCATAAGATATGATCCGCTGCCGTTTGCGTTTTTGCCCAACTCAACCTTGGTCACGGTGGTTGAAACCCAAGCCATGGAGTTTGGCAGGGGATCGGCAAATATTTTACTGGTGATTTTTATCTCCACCTTGTTGTTGTTTGGGTTGTATGTCCCGCGGATATTGGATTTAAATTGATATTTTTTCCCTTCCAATGTGACTGTAGAGAGGGAAATTCCAGTAAACGTGTTGGTGATTTCATCAAATATGATATTGTATAATTTTTCTTCACAAATGACATACCCGCTTTTCATTACATCTGCTCTAGACTGGGAAGTGCCTGTCCACACGGATTCAAGGATTTTTTTTATGCTGATGCCGTTTTTTGAAGAAGATATCTGGGAGGAAGTTATCATTTTATTGTTTTCAAAAGTGGCATTATGCTTACTGCCATCTTTTTTGGTGAGAATATAGGTGCCATTCATTTTGCTATTAACAAAATTGCCTTCCACCGTGCCGTTTTCCAGATAGTAAATCCCTGGACCGTCCCACTTGGAGTCTTTAAACGAGCCATCAAAAGTGAGTGTTTTTCCATCAATATAAATCTTTCCTTTTCCATTAAAGTGGCTATTTTTAAAATCACCCACATATTTTAACCCTTCTTTAGAAATGTAAGTTCCAAAACCATTTTCTAAATCATTTTTGAAATCCCCGACATAACTAGACGAATCCAACAGGTTTTCCAAAGATCCTTTACCCTGTTTTTTCCCATTCAAGAAACTTCCTTTATATATTTCAGATGGTTTTGTTAAGGTTCCATCTCCGTTGAACAGCCCATTTTCCCATGAGCCGTTGTAAACTAAATTGCCACCATCATTATAAAGCATTCCCTGCCCCGACTCAAAGCCGTTCTTAAAGTTCCCCTCGTATTTCCAACCCGATTTCACCAACGAATCGCTTTTGGTGTAAAGTTTCGTTCCTTTTCCGTTGGTGATATTTCCGGAAATCAGTTTGCCAATATGTTTTGCGCTGACTTTTGTTGCGTTTATTCCCTCTTTAGCAGGTGTCGATTTTTGCGACTGGGGTGAGATTGTTGTTTTTTGTTCAAACTTTTTAGCATTTTCAAGAATAGTAGCAAAAGTAACATCTTTGATAAGGGAGGTTTTTTTTTGGAGCTCCGCAATCGCATACAGGGCCTCGGAATCTTTTTGCGACATGGCCGCATTGTATGTAACATTTGCCACAAAGGAAGTTTCCATGTCGCTATACTCTTTCACGGGGTGTTCGATTAAATAGTTGGTCACATTTAACAAAAGCCAAGGATCCTGATATAGATATGCATGGAATTCTGCGGCATAAAAAGCATCCACTCTGGCTTTTTCGTCTTTAAATAGACCTAATGTGGCAATCTGAAAAACGCGATAAAAATCGTTCTCCTTTTTCGCCTTTTCAATTTCTGAGGCGGCTTGTTCGAAGGTTTTTATGGTTGTTGGGTAATTGGCCCAAGTGCGTGGATCCCTGTTGTATGGACGTTTCGAATCTTTGAAAAAATAGGGATTTTTTTTTAGTATAGTACTGTCTTTTGGGGAGAATTGGGGTTGGAATTGACTAAAACAGGGTGATGATAATAATAAAACCAGATTAAAAATTAAAATTTTCTTCATTTTACAGATGAATTAAAATGACACGAGTTAAAGATATCCAAAATTAATACTTTTAATTTATACATCCATGTTTTAAATAAAAAAAGCCTTCCAATTAAATGAAAGGCTTTTAATATTTTTGAGAAGAATCAACTATGCTTCAGCAACCACTTCTGGTAATACAGAAACAACAGATTTTCCATCAACAGTTTTTTTAAAAACTACTCTACCATCTGCTAAAGCGTATAAAGTATGGTCTCTGCCAATACCTACGTTAATACCTGGATGATGTTTTGTTCCACGTTGACGAATGATAATGTTACCTGGTTTAGCAACTTGTCCGCCAAATAGTTTAACGCCTAAACGCTTACTATGTGATTCCCGTCCGTTATTCGAACTCCCGACACCTTTCTTATGAGCCATAATACAATTTTTTTACGGTTAAACTTTTAAATTATGCAACAATGTCGTTGATCTGAATTTTCGTCAAATATTGACGGTGACCATTCATTTTTTGGTATCCTTTTCTGCGTTTCTTCTTGAATACCAATACTTTGTCGCCTTTCAGGTGATTTAACACTGTAGCGGAAACTTTGGCACCCTGTACGTTGGGTGTTCCGATGTTTACTTTGCCATCATTTTCGATCAATAACACTTTTTCAAATTCTACTTTTACACCCTCTTCAGACTGTAAACGATGAACGAAAAGCTGTTGATCTTTGACAACCTTAAATTGTTGTCCTGCGATTTCAACGATTGCGTACATTTTCTTCTGTTTTTAATTTATGATACATTTTAATTCGGATTGCAAAATTACTCTTTTTTTTCTTACAATCCTCACTTTTCTCTACTTTTTTTGGGTTATTAACAAAAATTGGTTGATAATCCATGTATCTATTAGAATATCAGTAGTATACATGTTTATCATTTGACGGAAATAAATATTAACATTTATGGTAGTCTGTTGAATTTTAGAATATTCTATCTTTGCACAAAAAATAATATTTCAGATTATGACAACACTTAGTGTAAACATCAATAAAATTGCATTAATTCGAAATTCGAGAGGGGCCAATATGCCCAATTTGTTGAAAGTAGCTCTTGATTGTGAACGTTTTGGCGCCCAAGGAATTACCGTTCACCCACGTCCAGATCAGCGACATGTACGCTTTGATGATCTCTTTGAGTTGAAACCCAACATTGCTACCGAATTCAACATCGAAGGATATCCTTCCGAACAGTTTATCGATCTGGTATGTCAGGTGAAACCGACACAAGTAACTTTAGTCCCCGACGCCCCCGACGCCCTGACTTCCAACAACGGTTGGGACACAAAAAAGGAGAAAGAGTTACTGAAAACCGTTATCAGCCGGTTCAAAGCGCAGGGCATCCGCACCTCGATCTTTGTCAACCCGGAACCCGAAATGGCCATCCACGCCGCCGAAACTGGGACGGACCGAATTGAGCTTTACACCGAAGCGTATGCTAGCAACTATTTCGTCAACCGCGACCAAGCCATCGCTCCTTATATCGAAACCGCGAAAGCGGCGTTAACGGTCGGTTTGGGCATCAATGCAGGGCATGATTTGAACCTTGACAATCTGAATTTTTTCAAAAACAACATTCCTGGTCTTCTGGAAGTCTCCATCGGCCACGCTTTGGTGTGCGATTCGCTCTATTACGGGTTGCAAAACACCATAAGAATCTACCTTCGCGAACTTGAAAAATAGGCCATGAGCTTCCAATACGATTATCCCCGACCGGCTGTAACTGTAGATATAATTCTAGTCAGTAATTCGTTTCCCCGAAAAGTCCTTTTAATCAAGCGGCTGAGAGATCCGTTTGCCAACTGTTGGGCATTCCCCGGCGGTTTTGTCGATGAACAGGAGGATTTGTTGGTGGCCGCTACCCGGGAGCTGAAGGAGGAGACCAGCATAGAAGGCATTTCTCTAAAACAATTTAAAACGTATGGAACTCCATATCGGGACCCTAGGGGACATGTTGTTTCCGTCATTCATTGGAGTGAAGTTACAGAAGCTATACCTTTTCAAGCTGCTGATGATGCGCTTGATGCAAAATGGTTTTGCATAGAAAATCTTCCAGAATTAGCTTTTGATCATAAGCAAATTATGATCGATTTCATAAATTCAAATCTTTAGGGATAAATTAAGGCATAAGTGCAAATATTTTGTTGGTGCTGAATTTTTCCTTTTTCTAAAAATATCTATCTTTACAATAAAAATCTTTATATGACTTCAAAGAAACTGTTTTTGCTCGATGCCATGGCTTTGATTTTTAGAGCCTATTATGCACTAAACAAAAATCCCAGAATTAATTCAAAAGGACAAAATACCTCTGCCATTTTGGGATTTACCAACACATTGTATGAAATCTTAAAAAAAGAAAAACCCACCCATATAGGAGTTGCATTCGATTCTGTTGAACCTACCGTTCGTCACATTGAATATGAATCATATAAAGGAAATAGATCAGATACACCAGATGATATTATATCCTCGCTACCCTATATAAAACAAGTGATAGAAGCATTTGGAATCCCAATTTTAGTTATGCCAGGGTGGGAAGCCGATGATATTATTGGAACTTTGGCCAAAAAAGCAGAAATTTCTGGATTTGATGTCTTTATGATGACCAGCGATAAAGATTTTGGCCAATTGGTTACAGATAAAATAAAAGTATATCGACCTGCTCGTATGGGAAATGGAGCAGAAATTATTGGAATAAAAGAGGTATGTGATAAGTATTTGATTGATACGCCAGAGCAATTAATTGACATTTTAGGTCTTTGGGGAGATGCCGTTGATAATATCCCTGGAATTCCTGGAGTAGGGGAAGTAACTGCAAAAAAACTAATTGCTCAGTTTGGATCTATCGAAAAAATGATTGAACGGGCAGATGAAATTGATAATGAAAAACTAAGAGGTAAAGTAAAAGAATATAGCGATCAAGCTATGCTTTCGAAAAAATTAGCTACCATCATTTTAGATGTTCCAGTAGAGTTTAACGAGAAAGATTTGTTGTATAATGGACCAATTCCCGAAAAAATTAAAAATATTTTTGATGAGCTAGAGTTTAGAACTCTGGCGCAAAGAGTATTTACCGATTTATCGCTTAAAGTAGAGCCCTCGATTCAAAAAAACATTCAATCATCCAATCAAGTTCCCGACCTATTTTCTAGCCTTTCTGAAGAGGAGAAATTTGTGGATGTCTCGAATAGAGTATTGTTAAAAACCATTTACAACACCCCTCATCAGTATAAGTTGGTTAAAAACTCTCAGGATATCTCCGCTTTGGTTGACTACTTAATGCAACAACCCTCTTTTAGTTTCGACACAGAGACTACTGGTTTGGATCCAATTTCAGATGAATTAGTTGGAATCTCTTTCTCGTGCAAAGCTCACGAAGGTTTTTATGTGCCAATCCCTTCCTCTTTCGATGAAGCACAGAGTATTCTTGATCATTTTACAAACTTGTTCTCTCATCCAAAAAAGGTTAAAATAGGTCAAAATTTAAAATTTGACATTAATTTTTTAAAAAGATACAAGATTTTTGTTTCTCCACCTTTGTTCGACACTATGCTTGCACATTATATTTTACATCCCGAGAGTCGGCACAATTTAAATTTTTTAGCTGAAACCATGTTGGAATATCAGCCTGTAGAAATTGAAACTCTGATTGGGAAAAAGGGGAAAACACAACTAAGTATGCGCTCTGCTGATGAGGAGTTGATAAAGGAGTATGCATGCGAAGATGCAGATGTTGCTTTTCAGTTAAAACAGCTTTTAGAGGAAGAGTTAAAAGAATCTTCCGCCATCTCTCTTTTTGATGATATAGAAATGCCATTGTTGCCTGTGTTATCGAAAATGGAAATGAATGGGGTAAACATTGATAATCAGGCACTTGATGTATTTTCTAAGGAACTTCAATTAGAGCTTGTTGAAATTGAAAATCAGGTACAAGATATGGCTGGAGTTAAGTTTAACCTTGCATCTCCAAAACAATTAGGAGAAATTCTTTTTGATAGAATGAAAATTTCTGAAAATGCCAAAAAAACGAAAACAAAACAGTATCAAACAGGGGAAGATGTTTTAGTAAAATTGCGCCATAAACATCCTATTGTGGATCTAATTTTAGATTATCGATCGTTGAGTAAGTTAAAATCTACCTATGTGGATGCATTGCCATTGTTGATAAATGAAAATACGAAAAGAGTGCATACATCTTTTAATCAAGCAGTTACTGCAACTGGAAGATTGAGTTCTACAAATCCAAACTTACAGAATATTCCGATTAGAACCGAAAGAGGTAAAGAGATACGAAAGGCGTTTGTAGCAAAAGATGAAAATCGGGTAATATTATCAGCCGATTATTCTCAAATAGAATTAAGAATAATTGCATCTCTGAGCAAGGACCAGAATATGATAGATGCATTTAAAAATAATATCGATATTCACACTGCTACGGCTGCAAAAGTTTTTAATGTGCCACTCGACCAGGTTACTAAAGAGATGCGTAGGAATGCAAAAGCGGTAAACTTTGGAATTATCTATGGTATTTCTGCTTTTGGTTTGTCTGAGCAAACAGGTGCATCCAGAAAACAAGCAGCCGAGTGGATTAATGAGTATCTAACTCAATACATCGGGATAAAAAATTACATGGATTCTCAAATCTTATTTGCTCGAGAACATGGATATGTAGAAACGTTGTTTCATAGAAGACGTTACTTGTCAGATATTCATTCTGGAAATGTGATGGCGCGAAGTTTTGCAGAGAGAAATGCCGTAAATGCACCAATTCAAGGATCTGCTGCCGATATCATTAAGATGGCGATGATAAAAATTGATAGCGCTTTTGAGAAGGAGAATTTACAATCCATCATGACGATTCAGGTTCATGATGAGCTTGTGTTTGAAGTCTTAACAGATGAACTCGAAAGGGTGAAACAGATTGTGAAAGAAGAGATGATGAATGCTGTTACCATCGACGTCCCATTAGAAGTGGAGATAAACTGGGGTAAAAATTGGCTCGAAGCGCATTGATTTATTACTCCAAATTTTGGAATAACTTATCCATAGAAGTTTCTAAAAAAAAGGACTCTGTTGCAATAGAAGTAATATCTTCTTATTTGGCACTTTATATGAAAAACAAAGACACGCCACATACAGCTACAGCAGCTCCAATAGCTTCTCGAAATGAGATTTTTTCGCGGTAAAACCAGATAGAAAATGGGATTATTAAAACCGGGTTGATGGAGACAATGGTTTGTACTACGCCTGGATTTGCATGTTGAACTGCAAAAAGCGAAAGTGTAATGCCCAAAAATGGACCAAAAAATGAGCCGATACACAAAATTCCCATTGCTTTAACTTTAGTCACAGATTGTATAACAGGGATCCATCTTCGCAAATAGGTAATTAACAAAAGGAATCCAAACAAACCGGCTAAAAGTCGGATCTCACTTCCGAAAAATGGGTTAGTAGAGTCTTGAAGTCCTATCTTGCTCATTACCAGACCTGAAGCTTGACCAACGGCTCCAATAAATGCATAAAAGATGCCTTTGGGTTGATGCCGAAATTTCAATGATTTTTTTTCATTTTCTCCACTTTTTCTTATCAAAATTACCATCGAAATACCGAGCAAAGTAACTATCATTCCAACAAATCCAAGCATGGTAAGCGATTCATTAAGTGCCAGCCAGCTAATTAATGCAGCCATAGGAGGTGCTAACGACATTACTAATAGCGAAACTCTTGGTCCGTTGATGGTGAAAGCTTTGAATAAAAAAAGATCGCCAACAAAAACCCCAATAAATCCAGATAAACCGAGCCAAAACCAGCTTTCGATGCTTATTCCCACCGGTATTGGAGAGCCGTATGCTATCGTTGTGAAAATGGCAATAAACAAAATGCCCACTACTAGGCGCCAAATATTTACCGATAAAGAGCCAATTATTTTTCCAGCGGTAGTAAATGATAAAGCGGTAAATGTCCAAAAAATGGCAGTAAGCAAAGCTGCAAATTCACCAATATGTGATTGAAACATTAATTAGAAATTGTATTTATTGCCTTGTTAATTCTTGAAATTACATCTTCAACACCTATGAATCGGATTATTTCAAATAAATCTGGACCCATCGCGTCGCCTACAATCGACAATCTTAGACAATTCATAATCTGACCCATGTTTAATTGATTCGTTTGGATGTATTCAATTACTAAATCATGTGCAAGAAGGTGATCGAAAGGAGTTGCCGATAATAGTAAATCCCCAATTTTTCTCAAATGCAAGGCGGTATCTTCTTTCCAACGCTTTTTAATAATTTGATCATTGTATGAATTTGGTTGTTTGAAAAAATAGATTGTTTGAGGGATTAGTTCTGAAACAAATTGAGCTCGCTCTTTTACCAAATTAATGATTGGAGTTAATTTTTCGGTAGAAGTGTTTATTCCTTCTTTAGCCAGCAAAGGTAAAAGTAAGCTGGCTATCTCATCATTTTCTTTTTGTATAAGGTATTGATGATTAAACCATTTTGATTTTTCTAAATCAAATTTTGCACCCGATTTTGTAATTTTGTCTAGACTGAAAAGCATAACCAGCTCATCCATCGAAAGGATTTCTTGATCGGTACCTGGATTCCAACCTAATAAAGCCAAAATATTGATTACTGCTTCGGGAAAATACCCAGACTCTCTGTAACCTGAGGATATTTCACCACTTTTTGGGTCTTTCCATTGTAGGGGAAATACCGGAAACCCTAGTCTGTCTCCATCTCTTTTGCTTAACTTGCCGTTTCCATCTGGTTTTAGCAACAAGGGTAGGTGTGCAAATTGTGGCATGTGATCTATCCAACCTAATTTTTGATATAGCAAAACGTGTAATGGGGCAGAAGGTAACCACTCTTCTCCACGAATAACATGTGAGATTTGCATAAGATAATCGTCTACCACATTTGCCAAATGATAGGTTGGCATGCCATCTGATTTAAACAAAACTTTATCGTCTAGCGTGCATGTTTTTACCGACACATCTCCACGTATTAAATCTGTTAGGTCGACAACTCCCTCTTCGGACATCTTAAATCGAATAACATATGGCTCATTATGGTTAAGACGATTTTGGGTCTCTTCTGGAGATAAGGTTAGCGAATTTATTAAGCCTTTTCTGGTAAAACAATCGTATTGAAAAATCTTTTTTGAAGATTCACCCTCTTTTCGATAAGCATCTAATTGTTCTGAGGTGTCAAAAGCATAATATGCATCACCCGAAGCAATTAGTTGATCGGCATACTTGCGATAGAGTGCTTTTCTCTCTGATTGGCGATAAGGAGCATGAACTCCACCTACATGAACCCCTTCAGAAAAAGATATTCCCAACCAGGAAAGAGATTCAATGATATACTCTTCGGCGCCTTCTACAAATCGAGTTTGATCGGTATCTTCAATTCGAAGGATAAAATCACCCTGATGTTTTTTGGCAAATAAGTAGTTGTATAGAGCTGTTCTAACTCCTCCAATATGTAAGGGTCCTGTCGGACTGGGCGCAAATCGAACACGTACTTTTGAATTCATTTTTTAATATTTTAGACTTTGTTGCAAAGGTACAACATTTTTATTGTTAATTTTATCAGCTCCTCTCCATTCCATTATTTGGAAATAGTGATTTGTTTTAACACCATATCTTACTATTTCTTGCCGATTTATCCTCTTGAGTGTTAAATAGATTTATCAAACTCTAACTTTTCAACAAAAAAAATAAAAAATGAGTATCTTTGTACTACTTTTTGGGCATGATACACTAAAATTAAACAGTTCCTCGTTACTCTTGGATAAAAATTATAAACATGATTGATTTTCAAAAATTAAAATTCAGAATACTGTTTGCTATTATTGCCATTTTTGCATCGTATAATACTTTTGCTCAGACCAAATATAGCAACGAGTTTATGAATATTGGTGTGGGTGCCAGAGGTTTGGCTATGTCAAATACACAAGTCTCTTTTGTGGACGATGGTACTGCTGGGTATTGGAATCCTGCTGGGTTACTGTCTATGAATAGCGACAGACAAATTTCCTTGATGCATGCAGAGTATTTTGCTGGAATTGCCAAATATGATTATGGTTCTATTGCATTTAAGTTTGATGAAAAATCAGCAGGAGCACTCTCCATCATTCGCTTTGGAGTTGACAATATTCCCAATACTACTCAGCTGATTGATAATCAAGGAAATATAGATTATAACAAAATTTCCCAGTTTTCTGCAGCTGATTATGGAATTGTCTTTTCTTATGCACGAGAGCTAAATAAATTGAAGGGTTTTAAATTTGGGGGAAATGCTAAAATAATTAGAAGAGTAATTGGCGATTTTTCAAATTCGTGGGGTTTTGGTGTCGATGTTGGAGCCCAATATGCATACAAGAAATGGAAATTTGGTGCTTTTGCTAAAGATGTAACTACTACTTTTAATGCTTGGAATACCACACTCGACGAGGCTACAAAAGAGGTGTTCTTGCGAACAAATAATGAGATCCCATCCAACACACTTGAACTTACTATGCCCCGATTAATTATTGGAGCTTCTCGCTCATTCACTTTTTTCCAAAAGTTTTCTGTGATGGGTGCCATCGATTTAGATATTACTACCGATGGAAAAAGAAATTCCTTGATTAAGAGCAATCCATTTAGCATTGATCCGCATGCTGGGATTGAATTGGGTTATTTAAATACAATTTTTTTAAGAGGCGGATTCGGAAACATTCAACAGGAATCCGATTTTGTTAATCAAAAATCATTCACCGGTCAATTTAATATTGGTGTTGGCGTTGTTGTAAAAAAAGTACTCACCATCGACTATGCTTTGAGCGATATTGGAGACAACTCTATTGCGCTCTATTCGAATATTTTCTCCTTGCGGCTCAATATTAATAAAAAACAATCTACTAAAGTAAATGTTGGTCCTTAACGAAAAGTTATATGAAGAACTGTTTAAAATTTATTTTTCTTCTCACTTTTGGTTTTGTTGTAAGAACAAGTGCGCAAACAATTGGTAATGAATGGATAAACTATACACAGAGATATTTTAGAATTGATGTATGGCAAGATAGTGTCTATAGAATTGATTACAATGCACTTTCTCAAGCGTTTTCTAATGTAGGATTATCTGTATCGGATGTCAACCCTAAGAGATTTCAGCTGTTTGGTAGAGGTGTTGAGGTTGCACTTTACATTAAAGGGGAAGCTGATGGGAGCCTTGATCCTGGTGATTATATTGAGTTTTTCGGACGCAAAAACGATGGCTGGTTTGACACTCGTTTGTACGCAGATTCATCCGATCAGCCTAATCCTTATTACAGCTTGTTTAATGATACAGCTTCGTATTATCTTACGTTTAATAATCTCACCAACAATAAACGATTGACCATCGAAAATGGAACCAATTTCTCTTCTTACTCCGAAGTTCCCTATTTTTTAAAACATTCACAAACTCATTATTTTTCCAACTACTACTTAGGTTATTTGGATGATGAGGGGGTGGGAAAAACGGAGTATTCACCTGGCGAGGGGTGGACTAGTGGTGCTTTTAATGTGGGTTGGAATTATACTGAAAACATGCCTACCTCTAATGCTTTTGCCGGAGGGCCACAAACAAGTATCGAAATTTGTGCCCAAGGACGCTCGGGAGCAAATCGTTTTCATCATCTGCAAATTCAGTTTCCAGGGGTATCTTTTGACACTATTTATGTAGGATATCCAAATATTCGAACTTCGGTGCAAGTGTCCAGTGCATTGCTTGGAGCAGCTACCACTCCAATTAATTTCCGATCGGTAGAGGTGGTAAACGGACAAACAAATTATCAATCCATATCTTACATTAAACTCATCTATCCTCACACGTTAACATTAGAAAATACCTCGGTATACAAGATGTCTCTTCCCGTGTTTGGAGCACTACCCAAAGCTGTGTTAAAGATAAATTCTACAACCTTAGCCTCTAATGCAGGAGATACTGCTTTTTACTACGATCTTACAAACAATATTCGTATCACACCACTTCGTGTTGGAAATCAATTTACGTGTTTAGTAAATAATCTCTCTTCTACAAAAGAGATGTATTTAACTTCGGATCAAAAAACAGGAAAGATAAATCAACTGACTCCGGTTAATGGGACAGGTATATTTACAAATTTTGGCATAGAACCATACATTAGTAGCGATTATTTGATTGTTACCCATAAGTCGTTGAGGGCTGAAGCAGAGTTGTATAAAAACTATCGAGAAAATTTTGGGTATCCAGTTTTGTATAAACCAATAATTGCAGATATTGACGAATTATATGATCAATTTGCTTATGGTATCAGAAAAAATCCATTAGCAATTCGAAATTTTTCACGATTCGCAATAGTGAACTTTCATCAGATCCCTAAAAATCTTTTTCTTGTTGGAAAATCCTACCGCTCTGCCGAAAACTCAAACTCGATGCCTATGTATCGAAAAAATGGGTATTTCTACAACAATACATTAGTTCCTACTTTTGGAGTGCCGCCATCTGATAACTCATTTACTGCAGGCTTACTTAATCCTTCCGACTACTCTTTGGCAATTCCTACAGGCAGATTGAGTGCAAAAGTGCCTGATCATGTAATTTTATACCTTAACAAGGTTAAAGAATACGAATTGGCTATGCAAACACCACAACCATGGATGAAAAATGTACTTCATTTTGCAGGAGGTACAGGTAGTTTACACACTACTCTCTTAAACTTTTTAAACGAATTTAAAAATACTGTTGAAGATACTCTTTTTGGTGGATATGTGCGTACATACGAAAAAACAACCACCGAGCCAATACAGATCAATCAATCGGATTCTTTAAAGGCAATTATCAACAATGGAGTTTCGTTGATGACATTTTTTGGTCATGCTGCAGGTATTGGATTCGACATAAGTATCGATAATCCAGAAGAGTATAACAACTCTCAAAAATACCCTATGCTTTTGGGACTCTCATGTTATGCTGGCGATTTGTATACTACGGGTGTTGGAAACGATCGAGGGAGTAGTAGCGAACAATTTGTGTTGATTGCCAATAAAGGAACCATCGCATATATGGCTTCCGTAAGCAGTGCAAAAGACGGGTATTTGTACCAATTTACCAATAGATTTTATGAAAATTTTGGTCAAATACATTATGGGAAAAGTATTGGCTACAATATTCAGCAAACGATAAATAGTTTTGCAACTCAAAGTCATTTAAAAGAGACATGTATGGATTTAACCTATCATGGCGATCCAGCGGTGGTGCTAAATTCATTCCAAAAACCAGACTATGTGATCAACCCTTCCAATATCTCTTTTAATCCATCTGTCATAACTACGGAGTATGATAGTATTGCCATTCGTATTCAATTACAAAATATTGGAAGAGCTATTAATGATAGCATTATTGTGCGTGTTAAAAGAACGCTACCAAACAATAGTATGGAAGAGAAATTTATCTATACAAAAGCACCGCTAAATTTAGACTCTATAACCATAAAAGTACCTGTCAATAGAATTAATGGAGTAGGAACCAATCAGTTGTTTGTCAATTTGGATGATAACAACGAAGTTAATGAGATGTCCGAAACAAACAATAGCACTACCGTTTCTTTTAAAATTATATCTAGCGATGTAATTCCTGTATATCCTCCAAAATATGCTGTTATCGACACTAATAAAGTTACTTTGACTGCTTCAACGGGATCTCTATTTTTGCCAAACTCTTCATTTACCATCGAAATTGACACTACCGATCTTTTTAATTCTCCTCAAAAACACACTACAAACATATCCTCACAAGGAGGTATTTTAGAATGGAATGTTCCCTTTCAATTGACAGACAGTGTGGTTTATTATTGGCATGTTGCTAAAACCGGAGATACTAATTGGAGAGAGAGCTCTTTTCAATATATTCAAGGAAAAAGAGGATGGGGACAAGCGCATTTCTTTCAATTTAAAAACAATAATTATCAACTGGTTAATTATAACAGACCTCTGAGAAAATTTGAATTTATTCAAGATGTAAAGTCATTAAAAGCACAGACAGGATTCTTTGGTTATGGTATTCCTTGGACAGAGATCTGGTATAAAATAAATGGCTCTGTGTTGGATCAATGGACTTGTTTGCAAAATACTGGCAATGGTTTTAAAATGGTGGTAATCAATCCTATATCTGGCGTTCCATGGGACAATGTAGATTCTACCCGGAGATTTACCCTCGACAATTCAGGATTAATGGGACAAATAAAGTGTAGGGAGTATGAAGTGCCAGCTTTTGATTTTTTAACTTCCGATTCCATTTCCAGAGAGAAACTAGCCACTTTTATCGACTCCATTCCGAATGGATATTATGTGCTGGCAATGAGCTTAAAAAATAATAATGCTCCCCTTTTTAGTGAACATTTAAAGACAGCATTTGAGTCTTTTGGAAGTACGGTTATTCGCTCATTACCGGGACTCAATCCGTATCTTATTTTTGGAAAAAAAGGCATTAGTTTGTCAAACCCCGGAGATACAGTAGTTGAGAGAGTAGCTAATAACCCAACCGAGGTAATCAGTATTTCAAAAGAGTACAGAACAAATTGGGATGAGGGTTTAATCACTTCGGAGCTCATAGGTCCTGCTATTAGTTGGGGATCGGCACATTGGCGAATTACCCACATGGAACCAGCCGACACCGTATCTTTTCAAATAGTTGGCGTGACCGAACAAGGCGTAGAGTCTCAAATTGGCACTTATAATGTGTCTTCTCCTGACATCTTCAATTTGCAAAGTATGGTGGATGCTGCTCAATATCCATACTTAAAGCTAAAACTTTTCTCAAAAGATATAACAAATAATACTCCTGTTCAACTTAAAAGCTGGCATGTAATTTATCAACCTGCTCCCGAAACTGCAATCGATCCTCAGTCTTATTTTTCTTTCTATAACTCTACTGTACAAGAGGGTGATTCTATCCGTTTTGCCATTGCCACTAGAAATATTAGTACTATGGGAATGGATAGTCTTCTGGTTTCGTATCGAATTGTTAAAAATAATCAGCCTGTATGGACTAAGATTAAAAGGCTCAGACCTCATCCTGCAGGGGATGTTTTAGTAGATTCTATTTCGGCTTCCACCATTGGACTTCAAGGTATGAATACACTTCAGGTAGAGTTTAATCCAAACTTTGATCAGCCTGAGCAAACCCATTTCAACAACATAGCCGAGATTAATTTTACTGTTTCAGGCGATAACATCAACCCTATGTTAGATGTTACCTTCGATGGTGTGAGAATTATGAACGGAGATTTAGTTTCGGCAAAGCCAACCATTCAAATTACCTTGAAAGATGAAAATAAATTTCTGTTGTTGAATTCACTTTCCGACACTACTCAATTCCGAGTCCGCATCAAAACACCTAAAGATACCGATTTTGTTCTAGTTCCTTTTATAAGTAATGGCCTACAAATACTACAGTTTATCCCAGCTACCGCCAATAATAAATGCCATATTCTTTATAATGCAAACTTCCTCGACGATGGAGTATATAAACTCGAAATTGAAGCAATGGATAAATCGAATAACTTATCGGGGGTGAATAAATATACCATCGCTTTTGAAGTGATGAACAAATCAACCATTACGGATGTCATGAACTGGCCAAATCCATTTTCTACTTCAACTCGGTTTGTTTTTACGCTTACAGGTTCTGAATTGCCTACTTTTTTTAAAATTCAAATTATGACTATTTCGGGGAAATTAGTAAGAGAAATTGATTTAAACGAATTAGGATCAATACATATTGGTAGAAATATTACCGATTATGCTTGGGATGGAAAAGATCAGTTTGGCGACCAGCTCGCAAATGGGATTTATCTCTACCGAATTGTAACCAATATCAAAGGTGAAAAAATTGAAAAAATGGAATCAGGAGCAACTAAATATTTTACCAAAGAATTCGGAAAAATGTGCTTGATCCGTTAATTATAATCATTAATCCAAAAAATATTAAATATGAATTTATCAAATAGAACTTTTTCTAAAGACGAAATCAACTCTAAGTTATTAACTATTTATAGTAAGCCTTTTAAATCTATGAATTATAAAGATGCTTACCGATTGGCATTAAATGTAATTGATCTAACAACGTTGGAGGGAAATGATACGCATCAAAAAGTGAAAGATTTATGCGAAAAAGCTCAATTCTCAAAAGTCAACCATCTGATTCCAAACACTGCTGCAGTGTGTGTTTATCCTGTCTTTGTCTCTACGGCCAAAAAAGCTTTGGAAGGAACCGGAGTGAGAGTTGCTTCGGTGGCTGGTGCGTTTCCTTCAGGACAATCGCCTATAGAAGTGAAAATTGCTGAGGTGAAATATGCGGTTGCTCAAGGCGCTGATGATATCGACATGGTAATATCTCGTGGAGTTTTCTTAGAAGGAGATTATCAAACTGTTTATAATGAAATTGTAGCGATTAAAGAAGCTTGTGGTAGCGCCATCTTAAAGGTAATACTTGAAACAGGAGAGCTACAAAATCCAGAGAATATATACAGAGCAAGTGAAATTGCAATGCAAGCTGGAGCCGATTTTATTAAGACTTCCACCGGCAAGATTCCCGTAAATGCTACTCCTGAGTCGATGCTGGTTATGCTCGAAGCAATTAAAGCCCATTATAACTCTACCGGAAAAATGGTCGGTATTAAACCTGCTGGCGGAATTGCTACCGCTGAAGATTCTTTAAATTACTTAAAACTTGTTGAGAACATATTAGGCGATAAATGGATGAATAATCAATGGCTAAGGTTCGGCGCTAGTAGGTTAGCGGATAAAATTGTAGAAAAGCTTTTAGATAAAACTTCTCAAAATCAAACTAATGACTTTGGATATTAAAAGTCCTCTTTGCCTTTAAAAATTAAAGTCCAAATAGATTAGGTTGCCCTATTCTTGTCGTAAAATTTATAAAAAAAGAGCATTTAAATTTCACAATTTAAATGCTCTTTTTTTTCTATAAAACACGTTTACTTTTTGCTTTTATTCCAATTGGCAAGAAGACTTGTAGTTGTTTCTGCATCGGCATCTTGCACTTTTGTAGAAAGGGTTAATTTTTTTAAAGATTTATCCCATGAAACTACAGGAAGATAATCGGGAGCTTGAACTCCATTGGTACTGCTAAATGTTTCGGAAGAGAGAGAAGATAAATAGTATTGATAAGGGGAGTTTTTATCGTATTGGTACAATTTCACATTGCCAATTTTTGTGAACTCAAAGACAATAATACCATTTAATTTCCCATTTTCCTCGAACAATTTTTTCTCAACGACTTTGGCATCTGGAAATGATTTTTCCATTTCTGTGCCTGCAATGTATTTTTCAGATAGTTCAGCAAAATCTGCTGAGATTTCTTCCTCTTTAGAAAGCTCTTCTTTGTCTTTTTTAGACATGATGTTGTTAAAGCGGATCGTTAATTTTCCACCACCAGTATTGTTTAATTCAAAGGTGTAATTCTTTGTTTCACAGGTAAGACAACTTGATAGCAAATAGGTAGCCACGATCACGATGGCAAAGATGGACATTTTTCTTAATTTCATATATTATTTTTTAAGTGAATACTAATAGCAAATTTACTAAATATTTTAGAATATAATGTTAATACAAGATCCTTTTTTTATTAATCTTCTGAGTTTACTTCCTCTGCAATGCCAATGGTCTTTTTAAATTTTACCAGAATAGATTTATTCCCTGGACGATATTCAAAGCTAGGTTTACCTTTATCGCTTTTTGTCCTCCTATCGTCGCCTTTCATCAAGGTCATTTTCGACATAAAATCTTTATCTGTAGAGTAAATGGTCATTGTATTTGATTTATATTGAAAGAAAAACTCGGTTTCGTCTATTTTAAAGTACATGTTTAAATCGTCTCTTGATCTACCCTTTTTTATTTGGATAATTCCTGGCACAAATCGGTTTACCTGATTTTTCCCTAACAAAGCAACTCCAATATCTCCGTACGAAATAAACGACTTTTGTTCGGAATTCCATTTAAATTTAATATCCGACAACAAGAATGTGTTGAGCAGTTTTGTAGGAATTTTTTTAAATCGCATCTCTTTTTTTAGCTCTGCAATCTCTTTTGAACCCTCTTTGTTGCCTAAAATTTGAAGAATTGTTTGATGATACCTTTCGTTATCTACTACGTCGATTCCTTCCAAGTTTGTAGAACCCTCAATGTAATCGCTCATGATTTTCAGAAGATCTTCACTAAAATGAAAGTTTATTGTTGCAGCTAGATCTATTGTAGTTGAGTCGATGGTTAAAAAACTTTGGATTTTTCCATACGTGAACATATCAATAGCTCCTAACTTAGCACCAAGATTGATTTGACCTAGTCCTGTAGCCACACATGTTTTTTTATTCAACAAGATTATATTCCCCTGAGAGGTTGTGTCTGCAATTTTTTCGGCAGAAGTTATTATGTACGAATCCATCTCCTTGTTAAAGGTAAGAAATCCATATGCGGAGACAACTTCTGGGTCGTTGATACTCTCTTTTGAAGTTGCAAACGCGCTATACATCCTTCCTTCGGGTGTTGCAACGATGGCATTTGCTATTCGCTTGTTATTAATGTCCTTACTGTTTTCGTTGGCAGGGATTAAAATTTCTCTAGGATTGATGTCTGCTTTAAAACGGAGGGGAGTTCTTGGGGTTGTATCACACCCTTGAATGAGCGATGTGGCTCCATCAAAGTTTAAAAACTCATTTTCTGCAACTAATTTTACATTCCCAAAAAAGTTGAAATTAGGACTTAATGTATAACCAGCCTCTTTTTCAATTTTCCCAGCAGCTAAGGTTGTATAATTTTTGTCTACCAGAATGGTGTCAAACAAAATATTTTGCTTTTTGTCTTCTTCATCGATATAAATATACGATCCCTTAGCTGTATACCAGTTTTTCCCACCAATCAAGGTAGTAGCATCGATAAATTCGTGATATTTTGTGGTCACATTGGCTAGTATCTTGCTATTATAAAGTGTTTCAATTTCTGCCTTTTTATAAATTTTCACTTTCCCATCGTATGGAAACACTGCTGCATCTGCCACTTTGATAAAACGTACCCCCTCGGTGTGTATTACATACTCTTTTAGGTTGTAAGTAGCTTTGGTTGCAGAGAATGAAATAGAATCTTGGGAAGGATGCGTTGAAGTGAGATAATTGCCCTCAGAAACCATCGCTAACAACTCACGAGTAGGTGTTTTGTTGATGTCTACCTTGCTATATGGATCTTCATATACAACAGCTATTTCGTCTTTATCCATCATCCAATCAAACTCTTTACAAGAGGTCTTGTATTGATTGATCGGAAATTCCACATTGGCTTTGGAACCATTGGACGAAAAATGACCTTTTCGAGTTGAAAAATCAATATGACCTTTATGATTGGTAGTTTTTAATGCAAAATCATCAAAATCATACGATTTTAACTTAAAAGTAGTGGTATCCGATTGTATTTCATGATGTTTTAAGTGAAATTTTTCGGAATTTAACTGTGCCTTATCAAAGTCTATTTGCCCTGCAGCCAATGCACCTGAAGGAGTAATTTCGACATTTCCAATTAGTTTCGACTCTTTTAAAATATTCAAAGGTTTGTCTTGACTAAAAACCAACATTCTGTCTTTGTATGGTTCCCAATGCATATACACATTTGTCCCAGTTACACTTGGGTATTGGGTGCCTGCTTCTTGTTCATTTACAATGTATGTGTCTAAAGTAGCATTGGATGAGTCTGGAAAAAACAAACAATTGTTGGTTGTCCCTACAGATGTAATATAGTGGATGGTGCCAAAACCCTTTAATCCTTGATTGCTGAGGTCTAACTTGTTGATAAAAGTCCCTTTTCCACCATATGCCAACATCCCATTTTCGGAGGTGGTATGAATAAAGCCAAGCGAAAAATCAGGTCGTACTTTTAAAGGCTTTACAATGTCTTCAAAAATTTCTGCAGAGACCAAATAACCGTTAAATTCGATAGAGTCTGTGGCAAAATCATCTAACTTGTCGATTTTAAATGGATTTACCCTAAAATAGAACTTCTCTTTGTTATAAACTCCGTTGTGAATAAATGGTTTGTTATAGTATACATTTCCCGGGGTTGTAGAGGTGAAAATAGGATATCTGGGAGTCGATTTTGTTCCAGACTTGTTGTTAGGCTCATCTATTTCTATAACCCCCTTTATGTCTTCAATCACACTTTTTACCTTTACTAAAGGAAATTCGCCCTCTCTGTTTTGAATGCCATTTTTATCTTCCACTAAAAAAGTTACCGAATCGATTACGGTTAAATCCAGGTTGAACTTCTCGTAATTAAACTCACACTTTTTTGCAAAAAAATCAAATAATCCGGCTTCAATTTTTCCAGAAAATTCAAAATCGCGATTTTTTTTCAGCAATACTTCTCCTTTATAAGGAAATATGTTTACAATTTGTGAATCACTTAATGTAATTACACCAACCCCATGAATTTGTAAATCGTAATTCAACAAACTTAATCTCGCATTTTCTTTGCTTTTTACGCTTGAACTGAATTGAATGATATCGTAATCTCTCTTTTTTGCTTCAGCTAAAACAAAGTTTCGAAGTTTGGGCTTTGTTTTTATGATCTCTTTGTCGATGTCATATTCTACAAATCCAAGAATGGAGATTTGCATGATAAACGATTTCACATCGTCTTTTGAATATTTCATATAATCAACGAGTTGATTTAGTGGAGCTGTGTCTTCATTTCGGTCTTTAAAAAATTTGTTGACTTTGTACAACGGATTTACATCGTTATAGCCTTTTATCTCTTTTAGTCTATCTTGATCAAAATAGTCTTCCGATTCAAAAATTGCGGTAGTTTCTACTCCTGGGCCGGGAAGCATTTTAAAGTCGAAAAAGTTTTCATCCGTCTTCCAATAAAGGGCTTCAAAATACATGTCTATTTTATGATAGGTGTTGTAAAATGGTCCTCTGGATAGTCCTTCGCTCAGACGTACGAGCATAACTTCTTTTTTAGCATCGTCGTATCTAAAGTTGATAGCTGGATGAGAGATGGTGTCTTTGTCGATAAAAATGAACACTCGAGCTATGTTGGAAGATATCAACCCTTTTTTTAAAACCATCTCTTGTGTTCCAATGGTTAAAAAGCGTTTTCCATTTCTTTTAAAAACTAACTGAGCATCTTGATTTTCATCTCCAGAACCTAAAAATTTTGCTCCTCGCATTTGTACCCCTCCCTCAAAATCGACATTCTCAAAATAATTACTCAAGGTTATTCGTTTGTCGTAGGATTTAAAACGAGGAAATGTGGCTTTCTCTTCGGATGAATTAAGGGTGGCTTTGTCTTCAAATTTTCCCTTTAAAGGTTTGCTGAAAAATTCGGTATTGGTATATAGCACCGAATCGGCTTCAATATTGGGTTTGCGCAATAAAATGGTAGATTTTGGCACATCTGCGTACACCTTTTTAGGATCAAAACCTGCCCGTTCCCATGTTACTCTACCTCCCTTTGTGTAGGCAATGGAAGAAGAGGGATAAAAAGTAACCTCTGTGTTTAATAATACGACACTGTCGTTATATGCTTTTCCGATCAATGTTCCTTTGGCAAATACAATTTTTGGAATAGTGTCAAAATCTATTTTATAAGAATCGGTTTGCACATACCACTGAACTTGGTTTCCGGTATAGATCATTCCAGTTTTAAAAAAATCGGAATAATCGTCTAAAAAGTTATTAAACTTACTTTTGTTTTTATCCATCATGTGCACCAATCCCTTCGACCATGATTTCATCTCAATATCGCTTGGATTGGTCTCTGTAAATGCCATATAAGCATAAATAAAACTTTCTAAATATGGAAAAGCATACATTTTTTTGCCGATCATTAAATTGGCCATATTAATGAAGTTTTCCTTTTCGGGTAAACTTATGGATGCTGATATCCAATATAATTCAAATGCCTTGATCAGTTTTTCTGCCTTCTCTTTGTTTTCTTTCGGAGTGTTTTTGTATATCTCTTTGATTTCTAGTACTGTTTTTGTTTCATCACTAGAAAGTGTTTTGATGCTTTGTGCTACGGTTGACCCAGAAAAGCAAACGAAGATGATTACAATAACAACCATCGATGACCAAAATGAAGAGAAGTGTTTCATATTACTTAAAATGGATTAGATAATTTATTTTTTCACAAAAATGGCAGCAGTCCATTTATTGGAAACTATGTTTTTTTCAAACGCCAATCCCAATTCAGATGCTTTTTGTTTTATTGCTTCTAAATCATACCCATCATAAAAGCCACTGAAGAGGATTAAGCTGTTGCTTTTCATTACTTGTACGTAGTGTTGCATGTCGTTGAGCAAAATATTTCTGTTGATATTAGCCAAAACAATGTCAAAATTTTCATTTGGAATATGGGATGCATCGCCAAGTATGACGGTGCAGTTGGAGATGTGGTTTCGCTCGTTGTTCTCGATGTTGTTTTCGTATGCCCAATGATCGTTGTCAATGGCATATACTTTAGAAGCTCCCTTCATGGATGCTAAGATAGCTAAAACACCGGTTCCGGAACCCATATCTAACACCATTTTACCCATAAAGTCGATATCTAACATCAGCTTTATTACCGAAGCAGTAGTTTCGTGATGTGCTGTACCAAAAGACATTTTAGGTTCAATAATAATTTGATATGGTGCGTTGAATTGTTCGGTGTGAAAAGGGGCTTTAATTACACATTTGTCATCGATTACAACGGGTGAAAAATTGCTCTCCCACAATGCATTCCAGTTTTGATCTTCTACCTCTTGATAGGAAAAGGTGCTGGTAAATAAAGGGTTATTTAGTACGTCTAAAGCACTAATTTTGTCTGCATCAAAAAGCTCCGATTTGATATATGCTTGTACCCCAATTTCACTTTCAACAAAACTTTCAAATCCAATTTCAGATAATTCTGCAATTAAAATATCTACTCCTGGGAAAATTGGATCTACTACACAGTTTACTTCAATATAATCGGTCATGTTTGATGTTGTTTGTTTTCTTGTTTTTTATATTCTAGCTACTTATGATAAAAACATTTTTTCTAGCGAAGGATGGGTTTACACCCATCCATTCAAATTAGGACTGTAATATTCAAAATGCTGAATATTATTTATTTTGAAGCTGTAACAGATTCAGCAGCATCTACAATTTTTAAAAATTGTTCAGCACTCAACGATGCACCTCCAATTAGTCCACCATCTACATCGGGAAGCGAGAATAAGTCTTCGGCATTATCTGCATTGCAGCTACCACCATAAAGAATAAAGGCTTCGTCGGCAATGCTTTGAGAATATTTTTTAGCTATAATTTGTCGAATATATGCATGCATCTCTTGTGCTTGTCCCACAGTAGCCGTTACACCTGTTCCAATTGCCCATACAGGCTCATAAGCGATGATTACCTTTTCAAAATCCTCTGTGGATAAATGAAATACGGATTCATTCAATTGTTGTTCTACTATCGAAAAATGTTTGTCTGCCGTACGTTCTTCTAATGTTTCACCAATGCAAAAAATTGGTGAAATATTGTGTTTTAAAGCAATGTTTACTTTTTTTGCGAGAATATCGTTGGTCTCGTTAAAATATTTTCTTCGCTCGCTATGACCGATTAAACAAAAATGAACCGCCAGCGATTCTAGCATCTCTCCAGAAACCTCTCCGGTATATGCGCCAGATTCGAAGTGACTTATGTTTTGAGCACCGATCATCACATTTGCTTCTTGCTCGATATCTGTTGCCATTTCGATATAAACAAAAGGTGGAAATAGAATCACCTCTACCGATTCACTTAACTCTTCAACGCCTTCTGCAATTTCTACAATTAAATCTTCAGCATCCGAAAATGTCTTATTCATTTTCCAGTTGCCAGCTACAATTTTACTTTTCATCTATTTAATATTTTAATTTTTTGGTTTCAAGTTTTTAAGAAAGTCTAATTTTTGGATCTAGTAGTCCATATATTATATCCACAAAGATATTAATAAATACTAAGATTACAGAAATAAACAACAACGCTCCCATTAATACCGGAAAATCATATTTTTCGAGAGCGTTTACAATTACAATTCCAACTCCTTTCCAATCAAAGATGTATTCAATAAATACAGCTCCTGCCATTAGCGATGCTAACCAGCCCGAAACCGCTGTTACAATAGGATTTAGGGAGTTTTTAATCACATGTCGCCAAACTACGTTAAATTTTGACAATCCTTTTGCATAGGCTGTTCTTACATAATCTTGCGATAAGGTCTCTAGCGTAGCACTTCGAGTTAATTCTACTACAATTGCTAAAGGTCGAATTCCTAAAGTAAATGCGGGAAGAATTAAATTTTTTAAATCTAAGTACTCTCCATTTCCAAAATCATCTACGGAGTATAGACTTCCAAACATGTTTAATCCAGTAATATCGCCGAGTAAATATGCAAATATCCAAGCAAAAACAATGGCAGCAAAAAAGGAGGGGAGCGACATCCCAAAAACAGAAATAACGATGGATAATTTGTCAAACAAAGTGTCTTTGTATAAAGCACACAATATCCCGATGGCAATGCCAACTACGATGGCAAAGATAATAGAAACTAGAGTTAACAATGCTGTTTGGGGGAATGCTTCTAATAATATGTCGGTTACATTGCGTTTGGTTTGATAAGATCTACGGAGATAGGGGGATTTTACAACCAACACGGAACTCCCAATTTGAAAAGAGGCGAATGAATTATATTTTAAAGTGTCGTAGAAAAAAAAACTCTCCTTTTTGTTTTGGTACATTGATAAAGGAGATACGTCGTTTACATAGCTCAAAAACTGTGTTAATAGTGGTTGGTCTAATCCCAAATCCTTCTTGATAGCCTCTGCAGATGCGATATCATTTCGTTGTCCAAGCATCATTTTTGTAGGATCACCCGGAAGAATATTAAAGAGAAAAAACACTACTATCAGAACACCTAGTAAAACTAAGATTCCATATCCAAGTCGTTTAAAAATATATTTTCCCAAAATTTTTTTCTTTTATTCTGTCGGTTTTTTTGATAAAAACTCGTTGTAACTGTCTTGATATTTTTTTAGGTTCGACTTAAAGGTTTCGTAAGAAATCATCTTTCTGTGAGCCCATTTATCTACCACATACCCATTTTTAAGTAGCAAAATTCCAGGATTCGAACGAATGATTGTTTTTAATGCCGTCGCATCGGTTGAAAATACAGGAAAATTGAGTTTGGTCTCTTTGGTAAACGTTTCAATTTCATTGGGAGTGGATCCAGAAAGACAAAGGATGGATATAGAGTCTTTAGTACATCCTTTCGCAAAATCTTTTAGGGATTCAAAACTCTTTTTGTTTGCTTTTGTGATGTCGTAAGCCACGATGATGAAATGAAAATTTGGAATAGAAATGATCTCTTCTGTAAGGTTGTCGCCTTCTTTGTTTGAAATAATAAAATCATGAATTGGCGCTTCTTTATATGGTTTTATTACCGTTTTCCTTTGATCCACAAAGGTTAAATTTGCCATTTTAATCGAGTCGTCGTAAGGCAAATCGGCACTTGCATACACCTCTTCTTGGCCAGTAGTATTGTTTTTATACACCAATTTTATTTCCGACTCTTCCATGGTTGGCACTACTTGCTCGGCAATGTTGTTTCCTACTTTCCATGGTCTAAAGTCGATTATTGCATCGTAACGAAGAGCATAAAGTTGAATCCCCACGCCAATAAACAATCCCAAAAAGACAATAAAATTTTTCGCCCATTTGGGTATCATTCTGTCATAATAACGAGTTCTATAGCTAAAAACTATCAAAGCGAAGGTGATAAAGACGATGTTTTTATAAAAAGTTTCCCAGTTGGTCATTACCAAAAAGTCGCCAAAACAACCACAGTCGCTAACTGGGTTATTGATAGCTAAATAGAGGGTAAGTGGGGTAAAAAAGATCATAAATAGTAATGTGCCCCAAGCAAATAGGCGCATGTAAACACCAAATAAGATTATAAAGCCAATGATAAATTCAGCCAGGTTTAATAGTACTGCAAAAACCTCGCTAGCAGGTAGCATCCAGTGAAGACCAAAGGCAGTTAAATAATCATGCATTTTATAGGAAACACCAATTGGGTCAACCGCTTTTACAAAGCCAGAAAAAATGAAAACGGAACCGATAAATAGTCGAGCAAAGATTGCTGCAAATTTTCGTTTGGAGGGGACAAAAATATAAATAAGCAAATCGATACAGGCGATAGCCCCTAAAATCATTATTGTAATTAAATTTTCTGTCATAATCATTTTATTTATTGGTTGATTCGGATATTTTGATAAGTGCAAAGACGGCATAATTTATCATGTCGGCATAATTTGCATCTAAACCTTCAGAAACAATGGTCTTTCCCTGGTTGTCTTCAATTTGTTTCACTCTGAGGATTTTCATTAGTATAATGTCTGTCAATGAACTAATTCTCATGTTGCGCCATGCTTCGTCGTAGTCGTGATTTTTATCTTGCATTAATGCCTTAGAAGCAAGAAAGTGATGACGATATAATACCTCCACTTCTTCTGGCATCATTGCACTGTTTTCTGAAGTTGCTACCCCCTTTTCTAGTTGGATTAAAGCCATGATAGCATAGTTTACAATGCCAATAAATTCACCCTTTATGCCCTCATTGATTTTTGCAACTCCCTTATCTTGTATGCTCCTAATTCGTTGAGCTTTAATGTAAATTTGATCGGTTAATGAGGAGGCTCTTAATATTCTCCAGGCTGTTCCATAATCCTTCATTTTATCGAAAAAAACCGAAGAGCATAGCTCATATATTTCATCGTACTGTTTGTTCGTATCGCTCATCTATAGAGTTTTGTTATCGTTAATATAGTTTTTTGTGTACTTTCTTGTTTTTAGGATAAAAGAAAAGATTTAAAAAGATTGTTTTCTCCATTTATAAAAGGGATTAAATCTCTCTTTGTTAAAAACATTATACGGTATAAAATTATAAAAAAATTGACAGAACATAAAACTAAAATTATTAAAAAATCAAAAATGCATATCTTTGTACAAAAATCAAAAAATGGATCAACACGTAAAAACAATCAATTGTGGAGGTAAACTTTTGGATTTATTATCGCCAAAAGTGATGGGTATCTTAAACATTACACCGGACTCTTTTTTTGATGGAGGTAAATTCTCAAAGGAAGAACAATGGCTTTTGCAGGTTGAAAAAATGATTCATCAAGGGGCTTCTATCATCGATATTGGTGCTGTATCTACCCGCCCAGGATCGCAAGAAGTGGATTTAGAGATGGAGTTAAAAAGATTAATTCCTGCTGTAAAATCCGTATCAACAAACTTTCCCGATGTCATTATTTCGATAGACACATGGCGTGCAAAAGTTGCCGAGAAATCGGTAGAAAATGGCGCACATATTATTAACGATATTTCGGGCGGACTGTTCGATTCTAACATGGCATCAACCATAGGTTCTCTGCAGGTTCCATATATTATGATGCATACAGGAGGTCGCCCAGATGTAATGCAAAATAATCCTATTTATGAAGATATTGTAGTCGAAATGATTCAGTTTTTTACACATCAATTGAGACTTTTTAGAGATCATGGAGTGCACGATATTATTCTAGATCCTGGATTAGGTTTCGGAAAAACGGTAGACCATAACTACCAATTGCTTGCTAAACTCTCTTCTTTTAACGTGTTTGATTTGCCAATTTTGGTTGGTGTTTCGCGAAAATCCATGATTCAAAAATTAATTCATACTACAGCGGCAGAGTCTTTAAATGGATCGTCGGTTGTTCACACCATTGCATTGCTAAATGGTGCTTCTATCTTAAGAGTACATGATGTTAAGGAGGCTGTAGAAGTGGTAGAAATTGTTAAAAAAACCAATTTTTTCTTGTCATATAAGGATTAGAAGGCAAAATTCGAAAAAAAATTGTAGGTTTGTAAAAACTATAACCAAATGCTTCTATACTCTTTTAGTTTTTTAGAAATAAAACCATTGGATGTAATCGACATTCTGTTTGTTTCGATATTGCTGTACCAACTGTATAGATTGATAAAAGGCACAGCCGCCATGAAAATTTTTATTGGTATTATTGCTGTCTTTTTTGTTTGGAAAATTGTTACTTCTCTCCAAATGGAGCTCCTGTCTGCACTTATTGGCGAGTTTATTAGCGTTGGAGTAATTGCATTGATTGTTGTTTTTCAACCCGAAATACGTAAGTTTTTACTCCTTTTGGGTAATCCCAATTTTTATAAAAAAAGAAATCCCTTTCTGTGGAGTTTTTTCAATGAAGAGAATACAATGTCCAATATCGAAACGATTGTAGATGCATGTCAGAGAATGGCAAATGAAAAAACAGGAGCTCTCATTGTAATTGCAAAAAAAACAGATATCGATGAATACATATCCACCGGTGAATATATTGATTCTCACATAAGTAGAGAATTAATTCAGAATATATTCTTTAAAAATAGTCCCCTACACGATGGTGCTATTATTATTCAACACAGCAGGATTAAAGCTGCCCGTTGCATTTTACCAATCTCTTCCAATTCTCATTTGCCCTCCGAGTTAGGATTGAGACACCGCTCTGCGTTGGGGTTGACAGAAAATACGGATGCCATCACTATTGTGGTAAGTGAACAATCGGGGCACCTTTCATTTTGTAAAAATGGAATTCTTCAAAGAAACATTCAGCCTGCAAAATTGTTAGAACTACTTATCAATGAATTTAACGAACCAAAAAATAAAAAAAAATAAGCATATGGACACAATTAAACATTACATTGACCAAAACAAAGATCGTTTTTTAACCGAATTATTCGATTATCTTAGAATACCATCTATAAGTGCACTTTCCGAAAATAAGCAAGATATGTATACTGCAGCTGAGTTTTTGAAATCCTCGCTTTTAGCCGCAGGAGCAGACAAAGCTGAAGTTATGCCTACCGATGGCAATCCGGTTCTTTATGCAGAAAAGATAATCGATCCAAATCTTCCTACCGTATTGGTTTATGGACATTATGATGTTATGCCTGTAGAACCGCTCGAACTATGGAAAAGTGACCCATTTGAACCAGTTATTCGCGATGAAAAAATATTTGCTCGTGGTGCCGATGATGATAAAGGGCAGGCATTTATGCACATAAAAGCTTTTGAATATATGATTCAAACCAATCAACTTCCTTGCAATGTAAAATTTATGATCGAAGGGGAAGAGGAAGTTGGTTCTGTAAACCTAGGGAAATTCTGCGAAGAACACATAGATATGCTTAAAGCTGATGTAATTTTGGTGTCTGATACTGGCATGATTGCTCAAGATATTCCATCTATCACCGTTGGACTAAGAGGTTTGGCATACTTAGAAGTAGAACTTACGGGTCCAAACCGCGATTTGCACTCAGGTATATTTGGCGGTGCTGTAGCCAATCCAGCTAACATTCTTGCAAAATTGATTGCTTCGTTACACGATGAAAATAACAAAATTACGATACCTGGTTTTTACGACGATGTTGTAGAAATTAGTCAACATGAACGTGCAGAAATGGCGAAAGCTCCGTTTAATCTTGAGAAATACAAAAAAGCGCTTGATCTAAACCAAGTTTGGGGAGAGGTTGGATACTCAACGATTGAACGTACTGGTATTCGCCCAACTCTTGATGTAAATGGAATTTGGTCGGGATACATTGGAGAAGGTGCCAAAACTGTACTCCCTTCAAAAGCGTATGCCAAAATATCGATGCGTTTGGTTCCAGCACAAGACTCGATTAAAATAGCTAAACTTTTTGAAGACCATTTAAATGCGATCGCTCCAGAATACACTAAAATAAAAGTAACCAACCTACATGGAGGGGAAGCATATGTTTCACCTATCGATACAGTAGAGTACAAAGCGGCTCACTTGGCTTACGAAAAAACATTCGGAAAAGCCCCAATTCCAACAAGAAGCGGAGGAAGTATCCCAATTATTGCTCTTTTCGAAAAAGTGCTTGGAATCAAGTCGATTCTGATGGGATTTGGCCTAGAGTCGGATGCAATTCACTCTCCAAACGAAAATTACCCACTGTTTAATCTCTTCAAAGGAATCGAAACAATCCCATATTTCTACCAATATTATGCAGAATTGAAAAAATAGGAATTTTCACTGCGATTCTATCGCTGTTATTAAGTTCTTTTCTAAAAATTTAAGCCCTAGGGGAAATTATAATCCTCATAGGGCTTTTTTATTTTTTAAAGAGTAGTAAAAAAGTTGTATTTTTGAACTCAATATGATTATAAAAGAAAATGCATAAACAATCATCCTTTTTCTATAATACCTTGAAATTGTCCTTTTTAATAGGAGCTGCTTTTTTGGTGAGCTGTGCCCAAATTGTTGCACCTACCGGCGGTCCAAGGGATACAACTCCACCCAAAATCACCAAACTTTCCCCAGAAAATAATCATATTAGTTTTGTTAATGGAACTACCATCCAAATTACCTTCGATGAATATATGGAGATCCAAAATCCATCCGAAAAAGTGATGATTTCACCCCCATTAATGACTAGTCCTATATTCAAAACCAGTGGCAAACAGGTGTTGATTCAATTTGAAGATACGTTGAAACAAAACACTACATATACCATGTTTTTCGATAACTGCATTCGTGATATTACCGAAGGGAATTCAATTTCGGCTTTTGAATATATTTTCTCCACAGGCAACAAGATTGATTCTGGTAGAATTAATGGTAAGGTGATGGATGCCGAATCTGTTTTGCCAGAAAAGCAAGTATATGTTATGCTTTATACTGATAATGTAGATTCTCTTCCATCTACTCAAAGGCCATATTATTTAACTAAAACAAATGATTTTGGAGAGTTTGAGTTTGCTCACATTGGATTGTTGAAGTATAAATTATTTGTCCTCTCTGATAAAAACAACAATCTTTTGTTTGATCAATTCACCGAAAAAATTGGCTTTATAGATTCAACATTAGAGGCAAACAATGCTTCTAACCTTATGATATCTATGTTTTTTCAAACAGATACAACACAACGAATTCTAAAAAAAACTTCTGCTGATAAAGGAAAAACACTTTTTGTTTTCAAAAAAAAGACCAATAATCCGGTTTTTACATTGAAAAATGGTGTTTTTAAAGAAAGATTTTTTGTGGAACCTACAAAAGGTGGCGACTCCATTTTTTTATTGGATACCTATATGACCCCCGATACGGTTACCCTTTTTGTCGAAGATCAAGGAATGAAGGACACGCTTGATTTCGTTCCATCTGTAGAGCGAAAAAATACACGAAGAGCAGGGGAGGGAGCAACAAAAATATTCGTAACCTTTCAAAACAACAAAGAGCTTTATAAGCCTCTCGAACTTAAGTTAAGTTATCCAGTAAAGGAGATTCAGAAAGATAAAATTAAGTTATTTAATATCTCCAAAGATACTACCATGGTAGATTTTAAAATAACAAACAAAGACTCCATTCAAACTAAATTTAGTGTTGATTTTGAAAAAATAGAGAACCAATCTTATTATTTGCAAATCCTCGACTCTGCCTTTGTTGGATATAACTTGTTGACCAATGATACGATTGTCTCTCATTTTACCATACTTACCGAAAATGATTATGGAAATTTAATCATAAATTTTGAAAACACCAAGAAATTGCCTGCATTTGTTCAGTTAATAAATGAATATGGCGAAGTTGTCAATACAATAAGTGCCAACGAAAGTAAAAAGTTGGTATGGCAAAATCTCTCTCCTGGAACATACAAAGTGAGAGCAATTATGGATGAAAACCGAAACTTAAAATGGGATAATGGCGACTATTTCAAGAAAAAATATCCGGAAACTATTCTTAACTTCTCTAGCCCTATTCAAATAAGAGCAAAGTGGGATATTGAAGAAAAATTTATAGTAAACTAAAAATCATTCGAAAACACAATCCATTTGTAAAAGTATGAACCTTTAAAATTCAAGTAAAATGTATATAAAATCATCCATTATAGTATTAATATCACTCTTCTTAACGGTGTTTTATTCGTGTAAAAAAGATAAAACTAACAACAATGAAGAGACAGAGCTGCTGATAGAAATTCAAAAAAATGACGCAGAGTCAACCAAAATTTTTAATCTTATAACCGATGAAATAAATGATATTAGTAATGCCCTTGATGCCTCTGGTTATTCAAATGCAGCAAAACCGTTAGATTCGTGCATTCAAATTTCTATCAACCACCCGGATACAACCACATGGCCTAAAACGATGGTGATCAATTTTTCGGGGAATTGTACCTCGCAAAATGGAAATTTGTTAACGGGTCAAATCATTATTCATCAAACCGCTAGATATAGAGTAGAAGGGATGACACGAACCATCTCTTTGAATGGGTTTGCTATTAATGGATATCAAGTGTCAGGAACAAAAACCATTGTCAATAATGGCCTTGTTAACGGATTTATTACCTACTCAGTATCTATTTCAGATGGTTCTATTATCACTCCCTATGGCGAGGTGATAGCAACCCGGTCTGCACAAAGAACTCGTACATGGATAGAAGGTGAAAGCACCCCCGTTCGATTAGATGATGTGTACTCTATCACTGGATTTACTTCGGGAACTACCAAAAATGGAAGAAATTATGTTGCCACTATTGTAGAACCGTTAATTGTTGCTCGAAATTGTAGATGGATTAAACAAGGCAAAATTTCTACCGTGGTTAACGATCTTCCAGTGGTTGTTATCCATTTTGGCGATGGCTCGTGTGATCAAATTGCTACCATTACCGTAAACGGAAATACTCGTACTATTACCCTCAGAAATTAAGATAGGAAGTTGTAATGGAGAAGGTAAAAGTGCTTTTTGCTCCACTAAATTGGGGTTTAGGTCATGCTTCTCGAACCACCACTGTTATTCACGATTATTTAAACCAAAGTCACTATCACGTGGTAATTGCTGCCGATGGCGAAGCATTTACATTTCTTAAACAAGAATTTCCACAGATTGAGATATTTAGGTTAACGGATGTAAAAGTTAGATATTTTAAAGGGCATTTGTTTTCTTTGGGACTCTTTATAATTGCTTTAAAGATTGTGTATCGAAATTGGAAAGAACATCTTCAATTGACTCGATTAATTGAGCAAGAGTCAATCAACGTAGTCATCTCAGACAACCGATATGGGTTGTGGAATAGAAACGTAAAAAACATTCTTATCACGCATCAACTTTCGATTTTCCCTCCGAAATATTTTCATTGGATAGCACCATTCTTGAGAAAAATAATCAAGAAAAAGATCTCCCATTTTGATGAAATTTGGATACCTGACTATGATCGTTCTCCAGGATTATCTGGGGAATTGTCTCATGGAACAAAAATACATCCAAATGTTCAATACATCGGGCCTATCTCAAGGTATAAAATTCAGCCTACCAATCAAAAACAAAACATAGTTGCTCTTATTTCTGGTCCAGAGCCCTTTAAAAGCCAATTGCTTTATAATTTAATGGAACTTAGAATTCCAATTACATTGTATGGGAACAATCTCGTTGTAAAAAAAAGAAATCCGGATGTTACAATCATCCAAAATGCAACTTATGTCCAATTGAATCAGGCTCTTAACGAAGCTTCATGTGTTATTGCCAGCGGTGGATATACCACAATTATGGATTTACATATTTTAAATAAAAAAGCGATATTGATACCTACACCTCATCAAACGGAACAAGCGTATTTAGCTCAGAATAATAAAGAAAATCCCAATTTTACTTTTTTAAAGTACGATGAAGTAGAAAAAATACCTCAGATTCTGAGACAACATAATTTGAGATAACTTATTTGTATGTTACCTGCAAGCCTAACAAACAAACGGACAACAAAATTGTTAACAAAATCGGAGAATGCGAAAATCCAAAAGAGAATAGCGAAAACAAAAATATTAGCAAAATGAACAAAAAAAATTTAATCAAAAATTCGCTTATGGCGACAGCACTTGCTTTTACATTAACAAGTTGTGACAAAGAAGAAGTTATACCTTCTACTGACCTTCCAAGTGAAATTACAAGTTACATTTCGACACATTTTCCAAACAATTCCATTGTTCAAGTAATAAAGGACAGAGACGGTTTAACAAAGACTTATGACATTCTATTGTCTGAAAGTATCAGTTTGGAATTTAATCGTAAGAAAGAAATAATTGACATTGACGGAGTAGCTCAGTTGCCAAACTCTGTTATTCCTGAAAAAATCCGTCAGTATGTAACGACTAACTATCCGACCAATTTCATTACAGACTGGGAATTAGACGACAAAAATCAACAAGTTCAACTTGACAACGGGCTAGACTTGGAATTTAAAATGAACGGTGACTTTCTGAGAATTGACAACTAAGAAGGCCAGCAGGTAACAGCCGTTTGCCGCAATGGGGGCTGACGTGGTTAAATCAAGTGAAGTGCTTCTATCAAAGTTTGTGCTTGGTTGACAGTGTAGTGCTCCGAAATCCCCCACTGCGGCAAGCGGCAAAACGTTAAATACTCTCTTGGATGGAGAATAAATTCAGAAAATTTCAGAAAAAAACCGCATATTTGCAAAAAAAATAGGTACATGTTAGAATCAATGTTGACAAAAACTATGCTCTATAAATTTGTTAAATTTGGAGTTGTGGGGTTTTCTGGAGTATTTGTTGATTTTGGTATCACGTATTTGTTGCGCGAAAAAATCAAAATTGAACAGTTTTTGGCCAATGCAATTGGGTTTAGTGTTGCCGCAACCAGCAATTATATTTTAAATAGAATCTGGACATACCAAAGTCAAAACCCAGAAGTCATCGTTGAGTTTAGTAAATTTTTCCTTTTTTCGCTTATCGGATTGGCAATCAATACTTTAATCCTTTGGGTGTTAGTAAAAAAAGGGAAATGGAACTTCTACCTATCCAAACTATTTGCAATAGGAGTGGTTACTATTTGGAATTTTGTTGTTAACACTTTGATTACGTTTGCGTAATTTGTATGCAAAAATTTTTAGAAAGTTTTATCTCTTTTTATTAATCTATTCTGTCATACCAATATTTTGCACAACAAGGAATAAAGACTAAAGCAAACATTGTTAATCCTACTATTGTTAATATTGATCCTCCAGGAAAGTGGAAAATTTTTAAGATTGCTCCTAATAGCGTCAACGAAATAGAAGCTGCGCCGGAGATAAAAACTAATTTTTTCATAATCAACTATTTTTGTGTTTAAATAAAATTGTTTTTAAAATTAATGAACTACTTTTGGCAACTCATTTGGATTGTGTTTGTGTTTGAATAAAATTGCAAACAGAACAGCAACAACCGCAGCATATGCAGCAAATACGAGCCAAATTGATGACCAATCTTTTGTGCCTTCGTGGGTGAAAAATTCTTGAATAATAAACCCACTTACGCTACTTCCGATAATAGCTCCAAAACCGTTGGTCATCATCATAAACAGACCTTGGGCGCTGGATCTTATTTTAGGGCTGGTAGTTGTTTCAATAAATAAGGATCCTGAAATATTGAAAAAGTCGAAAGCCATTCCATACACAATACAAGAGAGTATAATCATCCACAGCCCGTCGGTTGGATTTCCTAATCCAAATAGACCAAAGCGCAAAACCCACGCAATCATACTAATTAACATTACCTTTTTAATTCCAAAACGTTTGAGGAAAAATGGAATTGCAAGGATAAACAAGGTCTCCGATATTTGGGAAATAGACATGATAATAGTGGAGTACTTTATCACAAATGAATCGGCATATTCTGGAAAATTTTTAAAATCATCTAAAAACACATCACCATAAGCGTTGGTTAATTGAAGTGCTGCACCTAAGAACATGGAAAAGATGAAAAACATAGCCATTTTAGAGCTTTTAAACAACCCAAAGGCATCCAATCCTAAGGTTTGCATGAGCGATTTTTTTTCAGTATTTTTAGCTAATGGAGGGCATTTTGGGAGAGTAAATGCGTACAATCCTAAAAACAACGAAATTCCTGCAGCTATGTAAAATTGATTTTCGGAACTTTTATTCCCAGTAAGATTTACTATCCACATGGCAGCAATAAAACCAATTGTGCCAAAAACCCTAATTGGAGGAAAATCTTTAACTACATCGTAGTTGTTGTTTTTCAAAGCTGTATATGCTATTGAATTGGTGAGTGCAATGGTGGGCATGTAAAAAATCATTGCCACTAAGATTCCCCAAAAGAAAGTAGATGGATTGTTGATTTCTGGAATGAAAAACAGAGCACCAGCTCCAAGTATATGGAGTATGCCATATAGTTTTTCAGCGTTTATCCATCGATCGGCAATGATGCCCATTAAAGCAGGCATGAAAAGGGATGCCAACCCCATGGTAGAAAATATTATTCCAAACTCAGATCCCGACCATTGTTTGGTTTGAAACCAGTAGTTGCCAATTGTAATAAGCCAAGAACCCCAGATAAAAAATTGCAAAAAATTCATTGCAATCAATCGATTTTTAATGCCCATATTCTTTTATGTTTAAAAATATAATATAAAACCCTTGATTTTTCACTTTTCAAAAACCGAAGCAAGATACAACTTTTTTTGATATATTATCCAAATTGTATTTTAAAAATATCAATTCAAAACAATCCATCTTTTCTGGGATAAATATGTGTGATGTCAAACCAAACTTTTCTTTTTGTAAAGTTTTTTGAACTCTTAACCGTAAACACATCATACACTCTTGTTTTATCTATTATGATTGCTTGTTGGGTAATATCTCCAGTAAATAAAATTTGATAACAGATAAAATACTCATCGAGAATGGATACAACATCTATCGCATTTTTTTTACTTTCCCCATCGCCTGTTGAAAGTATAGCATCGTATAATCGATTAAGCAATATTATCCGATTCTTTGTCAGTATACTAGCAGAGTCTAATTCATGACTTATATATGTTTTTAGGTAGTTTGCTTTAAGATGGATGGGTTGTATTCTAAGAATTGAATCCAAATGAAGCGTTGCATTATCCCATTTTTTTTCCTTAATATCAGTCTCTATTTCCGATAAGTCAACATGAATATCCGGTTGGTAATCTGGTTGGGCAAGCTGACCATAATATAGAATTTTTAACTCTTTTTCGGTCAAGGTTGTGTCTAATTGTTGGTGTCTAGTAATCAGGATTTTATAAACTCCTGCATCTTTTATCTCCTCTTTAAGTACATCTAATGATATTTCAAAATCAGAAATTGAATATTTTTCACTTGTTTTGCAAGAAATTAAAATGGATAGAGAACAAAGTAAAAAATAAAAATAGAAAAGACTAAATGATTTCATAAGGATGATACGTTGATTTCTGGTTTTTATGTCAAAGGTAAATCAAAAAAGCCTACAGATAATTTTCTGCAGGCTTTTTTTCTGAAATTATAGAATTTTATTAGATGAAACTTTCTATGGGTTCACAGCTACACATTAAGTTTCTGTCTCCAAACGCATCGTCAATTCTTGTAACCGTTGGCCAATATTTATCGGTATGTGGTAATGGATATGCAGCTTTTTGTCTACTATAAGGTAAATTCCATTCGTCTGCAGTAACCATTTGAGCAGTATGAGGTGCTTTTTGTATAACGTTAACTTCTTTATCTGCTTTACCGGAAGCAATTTCGGCAATTTCTTCGCGAATGGCTAAAAGAGCGTCACACAGTCTGTTCATTTCGCTCAATGGTTCGCTTTCGGTAGGTTCAACCATCAATGTGCCATGTACTGGAAATGCAACAGTTGGAGCATGAAAACCATAATCCATCAATCGTTTTGCTATGTCAATTGCTTGAACTCCAGTGCTTAAACTGAATTCGTTACAGTCGATGATAAACTCATGAGCACAGGTGCCATGTGTGCCTGTATATAAAATCTTATACTTTTCTTGAATACGTTTCATCATGTAATTTGCATTCAAAATCGCAACCTTGGTAGCACTGGTTAGTCCTTCACCTCCTAACAATTTGATGTATCCATATGAAATTGGAATTACAGACGCACTTCCATAAGGTGCTGAAGCTACCGCAACTCCTTTTTTTCCGCCCATTTCTACGATGCTATGATTTGGTAAAAAATCAACTAAGTGCGCTGCTACGCCTATTGGGCCTACTCCTGGACCGCCTCCGCCATGAGGAATGGCAAAAGTTTTATGAAGATTTAAGTGACAAACATCGGCACCCATATGTCCTGGACTTGTAAGTCCCACTTGAGCATTCATATTTGCACCATCCATGTATACTTGTCCGCCGTTTTGATGAATAATGTTGATCACATCTAAGATGCCTTCTTCAAATACGCCATGAGTAGATGGATAGGTAATCATCAAACAGGAGAGTCTTTCTTTGTTAGCTTCTGCTTTTTCTTTTAAATCTTGGATGTTTACGTTTCCGTTTTCATCTGATTTTACCACAATAATATCCATTCCAGCCATGGCAGCACTTGCTGGATTTGTACCATGAGCAGAGGATGGAATTAGTACTAAATTACGATTTGCGTTGCCATTGCTAATATGATAATTGCGAATTACCATTAGTCCAGCATATTCCCCTGCGGCGCCCGAGTTTGGCTGAAAAGACATAGCAGCAAAACCGGTAATTTCGCATAAATCTTTTTCCAAAGAGGTTAGCAGTTTTTGATACCCTAATGCCTGATCAGTAGGAACAAATGGATGGATAGCACCAAATTCTGGCCAACTTAAGTAGAACAATTCCGAAGCAGCATTTAACTTCATGGTACAGCTGCCCAGTGGAATCATCGCTCTGTTTAAAGACAAATCTTTAATCTCCAATGTTTTAATATAACGCATCATCTCTGTTTCTGAGTGATAAGTGTTAAAAATTGGATGTGTTAAAAATCTTGAAGTACGTTGAAATTTTGACTCAAATGTGGTCATCGTTTCACAATAGGAAGGATCGCAAACATATTTAGTATAAGATGCTCCTGCTACTTTCGCAAATATGGCTAAAATCTGATTTATATCTTCTAAAGAAGTAGTTTCGTTGATGCTAATTCCGATATGTTTCTCGTCGATGTATCTGAAGTTAACACCTTGCAATAAAGCCTCTTTTCTGATAGCTTCTGAGGTGATAGAGCCAAATAGTTCTACCAATACTGTGTCGAAGAAATTGTGGTTGAGTTGTTTGTACCCTAACTTGGTAATCTCTTCTGCTAAAACAGCGGTTAAAATATTTATATGACGGGCAATATTTCGAATGCCAGCTTCGCCATGATATACAGCGTACATCCCCGACATGATAGCAAGGAGAGCTTGAGCTGTACATATATTTGAAGTTGCTTTTTCGCGTTTAATATGTTGTTCGCGTGTTTGAAGAGCCATTCTTAATGCCCTATTTCCGTTAGCATCTACCGAAACGCCAATAATTCTACCAGGAATGGTTCGTTTGAATTTCTCTAAGGTAGCAAAAAATCCTGCATGAGGGCCTCCATAACCCATGGGGAGCCCGAATCGTTGAGAAGAGCCAAAAACTGCGTCTGCCCCCCATTCTCCTGGAGGAGTAAGAAGTGCTAAACTCAACAAATCTGCAGCTACCCCCACAAAAATTCCTTTTGTGTGACATGCATTGGCAAAGGAAGTATAATCATTGATAGACCCTTTTTGATCGGGGTATTGTAAAATTGCTCCAAAATAGGTTTCGTCTAATTCTGCATCACATGCACATCCCAATACAATCTCTATTCCAAGAGGCAAAGCTCTTGTTTTTAAAACATCGATGGTGTGTTCAAATACTCGTTGCGATACAAAACATTTTGCAACATTGTTTTTTACTTGTTCTCTAGTCCTACTGTTAAAAAACATAATCATCGCTTCTGCAGCAGCAGTGGCTTCGTCTAAAAGAGATGCATTTGCAATAGGGAGTGCAGTTAAATCGGAAATAACCGTTTGAAAATTTAGCAAAGCCTCTAACCGCCCTTGAGATATTTCGGCTTGATAGGGAGTGTAGGAGGTGTACCAACCTGGATTCTCTAAGATATTTCTAAGTATCACCCCTGGAGTAATGGTGTCGTAATATCCTTGCCCAATATATGTTTTATATATTTTGTTTAATCCACCAATCTGTTTGATGTGGTTTAAATATTCCCACTCATTCATCCCATCCGGAAGATTCATAGCTTTGGTTAGTCGAATTTTGGATGGAACTGTTTTTTCAATAAGTTCCTCTAGTGTTTTAATACCAATGGTAGATAACATTGCATCTATTTCCTTTGAACGTGGCCCATTGTGTCTTGCGACAAAATTGTTTGTAATCATATCTAAATCAATTTTAAATAATTATAGTTTTATACTTGTTTTTCAACCCATAAGAAATTGCAAAAGATGGATAAATTTACGATGCATTTCACCCTGAACTGTTTTAATAAATTCTATGATATCTACTTTATTTGCAAAGGGTTGTCTTAATAATCAAAGAACTTTTTGATTGCATAGCAAAGGTATAATTTTTACTCGATATATTTTTGATTTTTATGAAATAAATAGGGTAAAAGTTTAGTTTTTCTTCTCATTAGAAATCTTCCTCGTTAAAAAAAACACCTTATAACATATAATCTTTTGTGATTTTAAAAAAAAAGACCCGTTAAAATGTTTTAACGGGCCTTAATCTTATGTAAGTGCGTTTTTTTTATTTGTTTTTCTTACGAGTAGCATAATTAATTCTAAATGCATTTGCTATACGTAGTTCTTGTTTCACATCCGTAACAATACCCATTTTTACATCTTGATCCACTTTAATGGATGTAGTTAAAAAAGGTCTGTCAGATTCAATTTTTGACAATTTCTCTTTTTCAATAAACTCACCGATATCGGATGGCTCACCAAATTGATCATTCAGTTGAATACGAGGTTCGCTACCATATTGAGCCGATTTCATAGGTACTCCAATGTAGATGCTGCTCACGAGTGATTTTTTTTCTAGTTTTTGTATTTCTGTTGCTTGTGGCGGAGTTACCTTAACAAACAAGGTGTTTTCTCGCATTTTTGTGATCACCATAAAGAAGAACAAAAACATAAAAATAATATCTGACATGGAACCTGTGTTAATCGCAGGAGTCTCTTTTTTACCCTCTTTTTTAAATCTACCCATTATTTTTTCCCTCCTATGTTTTTAGGTTCAGCTTCAGAGATTGCAATTGGAACTGCTTTTTGAATCTCTTTTTTAGATTCTTCATCTAAATTTTCATAGCTTTTAGAAAATTTGGAGAACGATAATTTATCTCGTATCTCGTTAACGGCTTTGGTAAGTTCGTTTTGTACTTTGATATACATTCCGTATGATGTGCCACGGTCGTTTTGTAAAGAGATAATTCCTTTAGATTTTCGCACCATTCCTAGACTACCAATCTCTTCTTCTTTCTGTTCAGACATAAGAGGATCGTCGGTAGGATTGGTTAAAAATTTAACTGCATCGTCCTTTAAAGTAGTGATATCACTAGGTTGCCCATTAACCATCAATTGATCGTTCATATTCACTAAAATTTGAAGAACATTTCGTTCTTTTACAGGAGGAATAGGAGCGTCTTTATCTGGAGGAGGAGGCAATTTTCTTGCAATACCTTGATCGGTATTAATCGAAGATGTGAGCAAAAAGAAGGTAAGCAGCAAGAACGAGATGTCTGCCATCGACCCTGAATTTACTTCTGGTGTTTTTCTGCCCATAATTTTTTTTATTTAAATCTTGATGAAATAGTTGACCAAATAGCAGCTAAAAGTGCACCCATACCAAATAGATAAGTAGACACAAGTCCACCACCAATCAATTTGGACATTCCACTAGTTATAGCAAATTTTTGTTCAATTACTGAATTCGTTGATGCAGAAAGAATGTATCCTAATAATAGAACAGCTAGCAATACTCCTAATCCTACCAATGTAGATTTTGATTCTTTAAAGTTGCTTATTACGCCCCAAACTGCAAATCCAATCATGGTAATAAAAGCAATAGCCATAATACAATAAATAGCATACATACTAAAGCCTAGGAAAGAAGTTGCTGCTTCTGGTTCGGTTGGGTTATACTTCATGGCAAAGTATACGATCGCTACAGATGCCGCTAAAGCTGTAAGTCCCAACAATATTGATATAATTTTATTTTTCATTTTAAAAGGCTCTATTTTGATGAATAATTGTTTTCAAAAATCTAACTTTTGAGTTGTCAAAAATTATCGTTTTGATTTTATAAGAATATCCATAAATGAAATGGTTGCATCTTCCATTTGATTAACAATAGAGTCAATTTTTGACACCAAATAGGAGTAGAAAATTTGAAGAATAAGTGCAGTGATTAGACCAAATACAGTTGTCAAAAGAGCAACTTTCATCCCTCCTGCAACAACGGTTGGTGAAATATCACCTGCTTTTTCAATATCATCAAATGCTTGAACCATCCCAACTACTGTTCCCAAGAAACCAAGCATTGGAGCAAGAGCAATCATCAGACCGATCCAACCTAAGTTAGATTCTAAACGTCCCATTTGAACACTACCATAAGAAACCACTGATTTTTCAACGATTTCCATACCTTCGTCGGTACGGTCTAACCCTTGATAGAAAACGCTTGCTAGAGGTCCGCGTGTGTTGCGACATAATTCTTTCGCAGCATCTACACCACCTTCTGCTAAAGAGGTTTCAATTTTTAATAAAAGTTTGTTTGAATTAGTTGATGCCATATTCAAATAAATAATACGCTCTACAACTAAAGCTAAACCTAAAATCATACAAATAAGAATTGGAGCCATCCATCCAGCACCACCTTCAATAAATTTGTCTTTTAATACTTGGTGAAATGAACGAGTCTTTTCAGGAGCAGCAGCTTCTTGTGCTACTGGTTTTTCAGCCATTTTTGTGCTGTCAGTCTCAGCTACTTTTGTAGTGTCTACTTTTGCATCTTTAGCTACTTCAGTTTTTGCAACTGCTTTGTTGTCTTTTTTAGCATCTTGTGCAACCACGCTAGAAACGCTCACTGTGAGCATTGCTGCAACGGTAAATAAAGCAAATAATTTTCTCATAAGTCTGCTTATTAATTTTGATTTTTTGTTAATTGTTGTTTTTTATTTTGTATTGTATCTAATAACTCAATTTTTTAAAATATAGTATAAAGAATAAAAAATTATTGCGGAGAGAATGGGATTCGAACCCATGAAGCCCTTTTGGAGCTTACGCACTTTCCAGGCGCGCGCCTTCGACCACTCGGCCATCTCTCCTGTAATATTATCTTCTGTCTTTTACAAACATCCCAAAGAACTTTTTCCCAATTCAGAGCGCTAATGTACAAAAAAAATCAATTTCACAAAAAAAAGTTTTTTCTGCTACTTTTTTTTAAATCGTAATTTCACCTCGTAATGGTCTCTGTATCAGTAACTCAATTTCTTTTTTTGTTTTACTCGTGCCTAATAAAAACATTAATTTTGTTACGGCAGCTTCGGTAGTTATATCACTACCACCTATTACACCTATTTCCCCTAACTTTAAACTGGTCTCATATTTTCCTAACTCTACGGCTCCTCCTCCTTTGCATTGCGTTACATTTACTATAATTACTCCTTTTTCAATTGCCTCACTTAATAGGTTGATAAACCAATCGTTGGTAGGAGCATTGCCCGAGCCATAGGTCTCTAAAATTACCGCTTTTAATCCTTTAATATTTAATATTGCAGAAACGGTGCTTTCATTTATTCCTGGAAAGAGCTTCAGGATGGCTATGTCGTTGTTTAAGTTGGTGTGTACTTTTAGCCGTTTGTAATTTGGGGACATAATGATTTCTTTATTATATTTAATATGTACCCCTGCCTCTCCTAAAAATGGATAATTTGAAGACACAAATGCTTCAAAATTCTCGGCGTTGTTTTTATGGGTTCGATTGCCTCTGTAGATTTTGTTTTCGAAACATACTACTACTTCAGGTACCAAAGGAGCGTTGTCTTCATAAGCAGAAGCAACTTCTATGGCGTTGATGATGTTTTCTCTGCCATCTGTTCTTATCACTCCTAGGGGCAGTTGGGAGCCTGTTAAAACTACCGGTTTATTTAAATTTTCGAGCATAAAACTCAATGCCGATGCAGTATAAGCCATTGTGTCTGAGCCGTGTAAAACGACAAATCCATCGTATCGCTCATAGTTTTTGTGGATAGATTTTACCAAATCTACCCAAAATTCTGGTTTTACATTAGAGGAATCTATCAATGGCAAAAAGTTTTTGAAAACTATGTTGCAATTATATAGTTTCAGCATAGGAATGTGTTCGTACACATTGTCGAAATCAAATGGAACTAGCGAACCAGTAGTTGGATCTTGAATCATGCCAATAGTTCCGCCAGTGTAAATAACAAGTATGTTTCTAGATTTTTGCATCGTTTTTTGTTTTTTCTGTGGTTATTTTGAAGAGATCAACTGCATTTTCTGTGGTTAAAAATGCTACTGTTTCGAGTGGGATGTTTAAGATGTTAGATATGCTTTTTGCAACCAGAGGAATATTGCTACTTTCGTTACGCTTACCTCGGTTAGGAATTGGCGATAAAAAGGGCGCGTCGGTCTCTAATAATACATAAGGTAATCCAATTTTTGAAACCACTTCTGGTAATTGTGACTTTTTATAAGTTATGGTGCCACCGATACCCACGAAAAAACCAAAATCTAAGACCTCTTTTGCTTGTTGGTAATCGCCCGAAAAGCAGTGAAAAACACCGGTTAATCCTTTGCCTCGATAGTTGGTGAGTACATCCATTATCTCTTTGTGTGATTCCCTAGAATGAATTACTATGGGTAGATTCATCTCTAATGACCACTCACAGTGTAATGCTAATGATTCACACTGTTGTTTGAAAAACGTTTTATCCCAATACAAATCAATGCCAGTTTCTCCGATGGCATAAAACCTGTTTTTTGTTAATGCAGAGGATAACAATTCTAATTCTTGTTTGCTGTTTTCTTTTACGTCTGTTGGGTGAAGGGCTATCATAGGAAAACAGTTTTCTGGAAAAAGTTGAGCTACTTGAAGTAGTTTTGGTAATGATGTAGAGTCTATGTTTGGCAACAACATGTATTTTACCCCAGCATCTATTGCACGTGCTATCACCTCTGGCCTGTCGTGGTCGAACTGTTCGAGATAGAGATGCGAGTGTGTGTCGACAAAAATCATATCTGTTTTCCTTTTAAGGTGCCACCAGTGCAATCGTAGATATAAACTTTAACATAATCGCCAATATTTTTGTCTCCTTTAGCAAATACCACTACTTTGTTTTGAGATGTTCTTCCAGATAATTGGTCTTTTGAGCGCTTAGATACTCCTTCTACTAATACTTCATAGGTTTTTCCAATATCTTGTTTGTTTTTTTTCAACGACAGTTTTGATTGCAGGTCGATGATTTCTTGGAGCCGACGTGCTTTTGTCTCTTCAGGAATGTCGTCGGGGAAGCGTTTTGCTGCCACTGTATCGGGGCGTTCTGAATATTTAAACATGTACGAAAAATCATATTCCACTAACTCCATCAGCGACATGGTTTCTAGATGATCTTCTTCTGTTTCGGAGCAAAATCCTGCAATGATATCGGTAGAAATAGAGGCCTCGGGCAAAAAATGTTTTATAGCGTTAACCCTCTCTATATACCATTCTCGGGTGTATTTGCGGTTCATTTTTGAAAGCATATTGTTGCTCCCCGATTGCACTGGTAGGTGTATGCTTTTGCAAAGATTGTCGTATTTTGAAATTACCTGTAAAAGTTCATCCGAAAGATCTTTCGGGTGCGAAGTGGCAAATCGAACTCTGAGCATTGGACTTACTTTGGCTACTTTTTCTAAAAGGGTTGGAAAGTTAATAACTTCTTCATTTTCAACCCATTGATATGAGTTTACATTTTGTCCAAGTAACGTTACTTCTCGATATCCTTTGCTTATTAGCTCTTCTGCTTCATGAACGATTGTTTTGGGATCTCTGCTTCTCTCTTTGCCACGAGTGTAGGGAACTACGCAGTAGGAGCAAAAATTTTCGCAACCTCGCATGATGGAGATAAATGCCGAAACTCCATTGCTGTCGAAACGAACTGGGGAAATATCGGCATAGGTCTCTTCTTCAGAAAGGATGACATTAATTGCATGTTGTCCTGAGCCTACCTCTTTTAAAAGTTCAGGTAGTTTGCGGTAAGCATCGGGACCCACTACTAGGTCTACTGCATGCTCTTGCTCTAATAATTTTTCTTTTAACCGTTCGGCCATGCATCCTAAAATTCCAACTTTTAGGTTCTTGCGCTTGCGCTTCATAAAGCCAATTTGAACTAATCTTCTGCGGATTCTATCTTCAGCGTTGTCTCTGATGGAGCATGTATTTATAAATATTAAATCTGCCTCTTTGATGTCGGTGGTGGTGGTGTGGGTGTCGGTTAATACAGATGCTACAATTTCGCTATCACTAAAATTCATTTGGCATCCGTAGGTCTCGATATATAGTTTTTTTTTCTCTTGCATCTTTTATTCCAAATTTTGTGCAAAAGTACAAAAAATCAACACAAAAAGATACTTGTTTGATGGGCTAAAAATTCAAACATCTTTTTTTAAATGTTATTAAGGTCAATGTTTTTTTCAATAGATATTATCCAAATAAATTAGGGTGAAGATATAATTATTTAGGAACCTAATTATAATTTGTAATTTTGTAGTACCTTTGTACAATTGTTTAAATAAAAGAGTGTTGTGAATTTATTAGAAATTTTTATCATCTCCATTGGGTTAGCTATGGATTGCTTTGCAGTAAGTCTTTCTAGTTCAATCTGTTTGCCATGTTTAAACCGACGTGAAATTTTCAAAGTTGCTTTTTTCTTTGCTCTTTTTCAGGGGGGTATGCCGGTAGTTGGATGGTTGTTAGGTTCTGCTTTTTATAATTCTGTCTCTACCTTTGACCATTGGATAGCCTTTGGAATATTAGCTATTATTGGACTTAAAATGATTATTGAAGCAGTGAAAGAGAGTTCGGATAAAGAGAGCTTCAATATAAAGATGATGAAAGTATTGCTCTGGTTGTCGGTAGCCACTAGTATCGACGCCTTTGTGGTAGGAATGGGTTTTGCATTTTTAAAAGTAAATATTCTTTATGCCGTGATTTCCATTGCAGTAGTTACATTTTTGCTTACTTTATTAGGTGTTTTTTTAGGAAAGAAATTTGGCAATTTGATCAATAGTAAATGGGCTGAGATTGTTGGAGGGGTTATTTTAATTGGTATTGGTGTAAAAACTTTGGTTCAGCACATTGTCCTTTAATTTATTTCAAAGTATAAAAATCATTAAAATGGATGTATAATATGAAAACAAAAAAAAATATACTTTTCTTCGCATGGATGCTGTTTGTTCAGTCCATATATGCGCAAATCCCTGCAGGTTATTATAATAATACTTGTGGATTAACGGGAGCACCCCTAAAAACTGCACTTTACAACATTATTAAAGGTCATACTTCGGTTTCCTACGATCAATTGTGGACCTCCTATTATACTACCGATAGAAGACCTACTGGTAAAATATGGGACATTTATACTGACAATTGCGTTTTTACTTATTCTACCGACCAATGTGGAAACTATTCTGCTGTTTGTGATTGTTATAATCGAGAACATTCATTTCCTAAAAGTTGGTTTAACGACGCCACTCCCATGTATTCCGATATTTTTCATATTTACCCTAGTGATGGGAAAGTAAATGGCATGAGATCTAATTATCCCTATGGTAATGCTGCAGGAGGTACTGTTTGGGGTAATGGAAAGCTCGGTTCGTGCACTTTTCCAGGATATACAGGAATTGTTTTTGAACCATCCAATGAGTATAAAGGGGATTTGGCTAGAACCTATTTTTATATGGCTACCCGATATGAGAATGTGATTGCAGGTTGGGAAAATTATGACCCCAGTGGCGACGCAATGCTCGATGGCACTAGTTATCCCTGTTTCGAACCATGGGCATTGGCATTGTTGATAAGTTGGCATAATTCCGACCCTGTTAGCCAAAAAGAGATAGATCGGAACAATGCTATATATACTAGCGTACAACACAACCGCAATCCATACATCGATCATCCAGAATGGGTAAATTCAGTTTGGGGTAATGCAACGCCAATTGCAGTTGGATCTGTAAACGTTCTTTCTGAAAATACTTCAACAACTATATCAACTCCACAAGGCACTCTCCAAATGTCAATTTCTATTATGCCAGCTAATGCAACAAACCAAACCGTCACTTGGTCTGTAATAAATGAAACAGGAGCTGCGTCAATAAACTCCTTAGGATTATTGACCGCTATTTCTAACGGTACGATCACGGTTAAAGCTATAGCAAATGATTTTTATTGTATTTTTGGCACGAAACAGATTACGATTTCTAATCAAGGAGTTGGAGTGGGTGAATATTCTAGTGCTTCTTCCATTTTCTATCCTAATCCGGTTGAAAATGTATTAACTATTGACATGTCCACTTGTCTTGTTTTGCCCTCATTAGTCTCGATTACGGATATTTCGGGTAAAAAGGTGTTTGAAGCAATTCCTTCTGTTGATAAAATGGAAATAGATATGAATAATTTGAATAAAGGGATTTATTTCCTTTCCATTTATGAAAATCAAGTTAAAAACACCTATAAACTCGTTCGATAAGTATGACTAAAATAAGAATTACCAAACAGTTTTTTTTCGAAATGGCCCACGCTCTTCAAAACTATGATGGTCCCTGTAAAAATATCCATGGACACTCATACGAATTGTTTGTTACCGTAATTGGCTCTCCTATTGAAAAAGAGGGAGACCCAAAAGAGGGAATGTTAATTGATTTTGGGGATTTAAAAAAACTGGTTAAATCGTTGATTATTGACAAGTTAGATCATGCTTTGGTATTTAACAGCAGCGTAGATAAAGAGGTGGTAGCTAAATTTAAAAACGAGTTTGATAACATTCTTTTAGTTGATTATCAGCCTACCAGTGAGAATATGTTAATTGATTTTGCGCAAACTCTCACTCGCCATATGCCCAATAACTTAAAACTGCATAGTCTAAAACTCCGAGAGACGCACTCCTCTTTTGCGGAATGGTTTGCCGAGGATAACTAGAAAAATGTTTTTTAAATTCCCCCAATTCTATTAAGTCAATTTGAATGATATTTATTTTTTTTATAACTACTGAAAATTTGGGTTTATTCCAAAATCAGCGATACAATCGCTGAAACGATTAAATATTTCTAAATCAATTTGTTGATACGAATTGAAACAAACATTAAATCGGGATTAAACCCCGCTTGAATGCGAGGGCATGCTCAACTAATCAAGTAGTTCGATTTTTTCAAATCTACTATTGATAAATTTGGGTTTATAGTTTTGCCGATTCATAGAGTTTTTATCCCCTGTTGTTATTTTCAACAGAATTATTGTTATAATAATTATTTAAATTAACGAACATCTAATTTCCATATAAATCTGAATAACAGATATGTCTTTTTTCTAATTGTGAATTTTAGGTGTAAAAATTAGAAGTATGTGTTAAAAATATTAGGTGAACTTTGATTGGTGTTAAAAAAAGTTATTTCTAAGTTAAATATTAGCAAATGCTTTAAATTATTGGTTTTTTCAAACCTCAAATTCTAAATATGGTAAAACGTCTCTCGTTTTTAAGAATGGTTATTTGTCTTTTTTTATTCCCATTTTTGTGGATAATCCTCAATAATTGAATAAATTTTGAAAAGCCTATCTCATTTTTTATGCTAAATATTTTTTAAAAATACTGATATTTAGGTTTTAATATATTTTAATGTTAATAATTACTTAAACATCTCATTGTTTATTAGACGCCAATGGATACATAATTTAGTCTATTTTTATGTACAAATATTTTCTGTTTTTTGGAAAATATTAACTTGGGGTATTTATAGGGTATTTATTAAAAGGGATTATCATGAAAAAGATATTTACATTATCTATATTGCTTTTGGCAATGCTTACTACTTCTTTTGCAAATGTAACCATAACAAAACCAAGTTTAACAATTAACACTTGCAGTTATGCTTCTGGTTATAATACTCTTGGAGATATAATAATAGACGAGAGTTCAAATGGTGAATTTTCAAAACAGACAAATGTAACATTAGTATTAACAGCCCCAACCAATTTTGAATTCCAAGCGTCAATAGGATCGGTTACATATTTGAGTGGGAATAACATAACAGCAGCTACAATTAGCGTCACGGCAACTACAATTACCATAACATATACTGTTGGTGGAACAAATAAAGATGACCAACTCACCATTAGTGGAATCATGGTTAGAGCAATAACTGGTGCAAGTTCAGGATATATTACCAGAACTGGTGGCACTGGAACAATTGCAGGGTTAACAGCTGGTACTCAAGTGACGGCATTAATACAATCAGTGACAAAGACTGTACCGACATCTGTAACTGCATCTGCCAGTCCAAACCCTCTTTGTGCGGGAAATACATTAACACTAACCGGGGGGCAACAGGTGCAACATCTTGGAGTTGGTCCGGTCCGAATAGTTTCACCTCTACTTCACAAAATCCGTCAATATCAAATATCACAACTGCCGGAGCCGGGGTTTACAATTTAACAGCAAGCAATTCCTGTGGTTCAGCATCCGCTGTAAGTACTTCTTCTGTGACTGTTAACGCTTCCCCCACTTGTACCGCGCCCGCAACCACCCCAGTAAGTTACTGTCAAAATGCTGCAGCCAGCGCGCTATCGGTAACCGGAACTGCAGGCAGTGGCACAATCAGCAGTTACAAGTGGTATAGCAACACAACCGCTTCCAATACAGGGGGAACGTTAGTAGCCACTCACAATGTTTCCACCGGAACAGACACTTATACTCCTGTAACCACAACAACTGGAACACTTTATTATTACGTAGTGGTGACAAATTCAAACAGTTGCACAACAACTAGTGCCGTTTCTGGGGCAGTAACGGTTCTTCCAAATACGCTAACCGCTCCCACTGCGGGCACACATACATCATCTGCGACCCAAATCATTTGGAATTGGAATTCGGTATCGGGGGCCACCGGATACAAATGGAGTGCAACCAACGATTACACTTCGGCGACCGATTTGGGCAATGTGTTGACAAAAACCGAAACCGGACTCGTTTGCAACACGGCGTACACCCGATATATCTGGGCCTATAATTCATGCGGTTATTCAAGTGTAACAACATTATTCCAAAGCACCTCCAGTACATGTCCACCAGCAAACGATGCATGTGCAAATGCAACCACTTTGCCTTGCGGAACAACAAATTTAGCCGGCACCACGGTGGGAAGTGTTTCAGAAACCGCTCCCGGTAGCTGTGCGTCGTCGTATGGGGTTTGGTATACTTTTGTTGGAAATGGGGTTTCTACCACAATTTCATCAACAGGAACCTTTGACCATGAAATGGATATTTTCAGTGGCACCTGTGGTACATTATCCTCCGTCTCTTGCGTGGATAACGGTCTTAGTGGCGATGCGGAAACATATACCTTCACCCCAACAAACGGGGTGACCTATTATGTATATATTGCCCATTATTCCACATCATCAACCACAACCGGCACCTTTACCATTTCCAGGACATGCGAAACTCAATGTTCGGGAACACCGGCACCTGGGAACACACTATCCACTTCAAATCCAGTCTGTTCTGGAGTTTCTTTCACCTTGTCGATGGCCAATACATTTACCGATGCTGGGATAACGTATCAATGGCAATCCTCGCCGGATAATACAACTTGGTCCAATATTAGTGGTGCGACTTCTGCAACATATGCTGCATCCCAAACCACAGCCACTTATTATCGTTGCAATGTCACCTGTACTAATAGCGGCTTTACTGGAACTTCCACCGCGTTGCAAGTCTCCATGAACACGCCTGCCAATTGCTATTGCACACCTGCTCCCACCTCGGTAGACGGTTCAGGGATCACCAATGTGGCTTGTGGTGCAATCGATAATTCAACCGGAGCAGAAACTAACAACTATGGAAATTACTCCGCTCAAGTTGCTTCATTTATGCAGTCTTCAACGGCTACGGTAAACATCACTTATTCTACCGGTTTTACTTATCTGACCAAAATATGGGTGGATTGGAATGACGATGGCGATTTTGACGATGCCGGAGAAGAAGTTTATTCTGGGGAATCTTTAAATGCGGATCCCACTACTCTTGTTGCAAATTTTGTCGTACCAGTTGGGGCAAGCATAGGAAACCACCGAATGAGAATTGGCGGTTGCGACAGCAGTACCCCCATCCCTTGCTATGCCAGCATTTATGGAACCTATGAAGATTACACCCTGAATGTAACTGCCGCTTCCACCTGTAGTGGCACTCCTGCTCCCGGGAACACACTCTCATCCGTAAATCCGGCTTGTTCAGGGGTCGCATTCACTTTATCCACATCAAACACCTTGTTAGCGTTGGGGTTAACTTATCAATGGCAATCTTCACCAAATAATTCAACATGGACAGATATTAGTGGGGCGACATCTCCAACATATTCTGCATCCCAAACTACCGCCACCTATTACCGTTGCAATGTCACTTGCACTAATAGCGGATTAACTGGGTCCTCTACCTCTTTGCAAGTAAACATGAATACCCCGACTAATTGTTATTGCATCAATACCAACACTATCAACACCTCCTATTATATCAGTAGTTTTTCCACCACCGGTGGAACTACCAATATCACCAATAATTCATCTGGCTTTTCCACAAACGGATATGGAAATTTCTTAGGACAAGTGGTCACCCAAACTCAGAATGGTACTGTAAATTTTTCAATTACAGAAACCGGCGGTACGATGCACTTTGGAATTTGGGTGGACTGGAATCAGGATGGAGATTTTGTAGATTCGGGAGAAGAAGTTTATTACAATGCCTCTTATGCGGCTTCGGCCACTGGAAGTTTTACCGTACCTCTTACCGCAACACCTGGAAGCACTCGGATGAGAGTCGTTGGCAATGAATCCGGAACCGTAACCGCTTGTACTGGTTCAGGATATACCGAGTGTGAAGATTATACTTTTACGGTAACAGCATTGCCCGCTTGTAGCGGATCTCCAGCACCAGGGAATACTGTTTCCTCCTTAAATCCTGTATGCCCTTCCAACTCCTTTGTATTGTCCTTGTCGAACACGCTTAGTTATTCGGGAATAGCCTATCAGTGGCAATCTTCGCCCAATAATACAGATTGGACAGACATCAGCGGGGCAACATCTCCAACATACACTACTTCTCAAGCTACTTCAACCTATTATCGTTGCAAGGTAACATGTGCTAATGGCGGTGGAAACACAACCTCTACCGTTTTACAAGTTGCCATGAGCAGCTTTTTAAGTTGCTATTGCTCATCCAATGCAACTAGTATATCAGATGAAGATATTTTTAAAGTAACATTTGGTACTTTATCCAATACTTCAACTTGTTCTACTACGGGTGGAGCTGGTTCAATTCAAAGTGAATATTCTAATTATACCGGTGTTGCAGCTCCTAGTGTTCAACAAGGATCAACTGTCGCTTTTTCAGTTCAGGTAGGGACTTGCAACAGTACTTTTTCAAATGCCTGTGCAATTTGGATAGATTATAATCACGATGGAGATTTTGAAGACTCTGGAGAAAAGGTATATGCTGCTACATCAACCACATCAGGTGCCCATACGGAATCGGGCAATATTATCATTCCTTACACAGCGCTAACCGGAAATACCATGATGAGGGTCATATGCAAGGAATCCTCCGTTCCAACATCGGCTTGTGGAACATATGGTTATGGTGAAACAGAAGACTACTTGATAAATATCACCGCCGCACCAGCTTGTTCAGGCACACCAACAGGAGGAACCGCTACGGCTGCAACCACCGCATTCACCTGCTCTGGCTCAACCACCGTGACCTTAAGCGGATATACAAACAATGTAAGTGGAATCACACTTCAATGGCAAGAATCACCCAATGGAAGTTCTGGATGGGCGAACGTGAGCACCGGATCGGGAGGAACTACCGCCATATACACCACCCCGACCCTAGCCTCAACGACCTATTATAGATGTGTGGTTACTTGTACAAATGGCGGTGGAACGGCAAACAGCAGCAATGCATCCGTAACCATCAACGCCAACGTGCCAGGTACTGCTTCTGCAAGTGTAAATCCGGTTTGTGTGGGCGAAACTTCGGTATTATCGTTAACTGGTGCAACCATAGCAAACAGCACCTATCAGTGGCAAATATCATCCAACAACATTGCTTGGTCGGACATCAGCGGAGCCACATCGTCAACCTATACCGCTACGGTACCGGGGGCAATGTATTATCGTTGCAATGTTACCTGTACCGCCTCTGCAAGCACTTTGCCCAGCGCAAGTGTCTTGATTACTGTTACGGGTGCTCCCACTTATGCAACACTTCCCTATTATGAAAGTTTTGAAGGCCCATGGGCAAGTGTTTGCAACACGCGTGAAGTTCCCTCTACTAATTGGTCGGCTGCCCCTAAAACAGGCAATAATTCATGGAGGCGTAACGATGACGGAGCCGCGGCTTCTTGGTCTACCGTCACCGGGGGCGTCTATTCCCCGACCTTTTCGGCGGGTTCATATTCTGCAAGGTTTCATTCCCGTTACGCCTCTTCCGGGTTACAAGGAAGCTTGTTGTTATTTGCAGACTGCTCTGCACCCGGCAATAAATCTCTTATCTTTGACTATATCAACACCAGCGGTTCTGAGACCTTTGATGTTTTACAATCCACAGACGGTGGGACCACTTTTCCAACCACGCTGGGAACTTATTCTACAGCTTCTGCGTGGACTACAAAAACAATCATCGTAACAAGCACGAGCGCCACCACTGTGTTCAAATTCAGGGCCACTTCCGATTATGGATCCAGCGATATTGGCATGGACAATCTTATGGTTTTGCCTGCATGTAGTGGCACTCCCGCACCAGGGAACTCCTTGGCTAGCACAAATTCAATTTGCTTGGGAGATTCCGTTACCCTCACCCTTTCAAACACATTGATAAACCCGGGAATCACCTTCCAATGGCAATCTTCCCCTGATAATGGCACCTATACGAATATTAATGGAGCCACATCTTCAACCTATACCTTGGTTCCGTCAGTGTCAGTATATTATCGTTGTTTTGTAACGTGTACACAGAGTGGATTGACTTCTAATTCAACACCAGTACAAGTCACCTTTGCAAATACGGCACCAACTGGGACTGGAAATTCGCGCAACTGCGAAGGCACTGTTACTCTTACTGCTTCTGCCGCTTCGGGTACATTGCGATGGTATAGTAGCCCTACGAGTAGCACCGTATTGGGCACTGGAACTACGTTTACCACTCCCAGTATCAACGCCACTACAACCTATTATGTGGCTGCGGAATCGAGCACTCCAGAAACTGTAATTATTGGAACCGGGAGTTCATACAGTAGCTCATCATCATATACTCCCTTTTACACCTCTTACGAGTCTGGCAAACGTCAAATGCTGGTTTTGGCGAGTGAACTTACCGCCGCTGGTTTAAGTGCCGGAAATATCACTTCTTTAGCATTAAATGTAAATACTGTCGGAAGTTTAAGCATGAAAAACTTCAATGTAGCGATGGGATCCACTTCTTCCACTACACTTACCACCACATATCTCACTGGGTTGACTACGGTTTACTCAAATGCCAATTATCTCCCTGCCGGAACAGGTTGGCAGACCATCCCCTTTTCCACTCCTTTTGTTTGGGATGGGACTTCGAATGTGGTGGTGGAAATGTGCTTTGGGAATAATACCACTACCGCAACTGGAACCAGCATCTATTATACTTATACATCTTTCACCTCCCATCATTATGGATATCAGGATGATGGCACTGGATGTTCAATGACCGCTCCAACAAATAATAACACAAGCTCCTATCGTCCAAACTTTAAATTTGCCGGATCTTCGATTTGCTCAAGTCCTCGCACTCCAGTTACTGCAACTGTTAATGGGGCTTTGTCCATTACAGGGACAATTCCAGAAAGAAGATGTGGAACCGGCACCGTAGCATTAGGAGCTAGCGCCTCCAGCGGAACCATCAACTGGTACTCGGCATCGTCGGGCGGCACATCGCTGGGAACCGGAACCTCTTATACTACCGGCAGCATTTCTGCAACTACAACCTATTATGTGGATGCGAACAATGGGACTTGTATTTCAACACCCAGAACAGCAGTAATAGCAACCGTTGATGCAGGAGTTCCATCGGCCCCAACCGCTGGAACACATACTCCTACAGAAACTCAAATTGGGTGGAACTGGAACACCGTTACTGGTGCAACTGGATATCAATGGAGCACCACCAATACCTATCCAGGGGCAGGGGTTCACGTGGTGGGTAATACTTATACACAAACAGGGTTAACCTGCAATACTAGTTATACTTTATATGTATGGGCATTCAACTCTTGTGGTTACTCCACTCCTGTAACTTTAACATCTACAACCGCTTCCTGTTCCGGAAGTGCAAATTCCTGTGAAAACAGCTTAGCCTTTTGCGCAAGCGAAGGGTTTATTTTCCCCGCTTCTACCGATGTGGCGAGTCTCGGAGATATTGGCTGTTTGGGCTCCACTCCAAATCCTGCGTGGTACTTTATGCAAATTGGTACTGCTGGGGATATTGTCATTGATATTTCGGCAGATTATGACGTCGATTTTATTGCATGGGGTCCCTTTCCAACTTTAAATAATTCCTGCGCAAATATACCAATGACCACTTGTACTGCATGTCCCGATAACACTGAAAATTCCACTTACTATCCCGAATCTGTTTATCACATTACGGATTGTAGCTACGATCCAGCAGCATCGGAGACCGTGCATATCCCCAATGCTCAAGTTGGAGAAATTTACGTATTGCTTATCACTAACTATTCCAATTTGGTCACCGACATCGACTTCCGACAAACTTCTGGTAGTGGAGCTACCAACTGCGGTATAGTTCCGCCTACTGTAAGTAGTAATGGGCCTTTATGTATTGGAGAAACCCTGCAATTTTCGGCCTCAAGCTTGATTTCCGATCCTGCTATTTATGATTACAGCTGGTCGGGACCCAATGGATTCACTTCCACGATCCTGGAGCCAACCATCCCCAATGTCGGATTATCCAATGCCGGTACGTATACATTGACTATCATTTATGGGATTAATTCCACCGAAGTTAGTACCGAAGTAGTAATAAACAATCCTTCTGTAGCGGCTCCTCAAGCTGGGGATTTTGTGTTCAGAAATCAAGGAACAGATTGGGACACCTATTCAAATTGGTTGAAATACAATGGAAGCACCTACGAAGTCTCCAATATTGTCCCCACCTCATCAAACAATGTGTATATTTCTAATAGCACTTGTCCGTCGGCAGATGTAACTATTTCTAATGCAGATGCGTTCTGTAATAATCTAAAAATTGACAGTGAGAAAACCCTGACCGTTGTGGATAACTTGAACATAACGGTAGCAGGCAATTGGACAAATAATGGCACTTTTGTCCCTGGAAAAGGAACCGTTTTCTTTAACGGAACTTCTGCTATTTCAGGGACTACATTAAGTCATAATTTCAACAGTGTAACCGTAAATAGCTCAAAAAGTCTAACGGCTCCAAGTGGAAACATGAACATTGGTGGGAATTGGATTAACAATGGAACTTTTATTCATAACAACGGAACGGTTACCTTTAATGGAATAGCAGATCAGAATATGACCACTGGTACGGGATCGCCATTCTATAATTTAACCATTCAAAACAGTTCCACAGGCATCACTTTGCTTGATAATGTCACTGTGTCGAAAACATTAACGCTTACGGATGGAATTGTTACAACCGGCATTAACTATTTAATATCCACGAGCACCATACCTGCAGACGTTACGGGTTATTCGAGCGGAAGTTTTGTATTTGGAAATCTGAGAAGGTACATTTCAAATGGAAACACGTATGCTCTTCCCGTCGGAGGAGGGATTACCCCTGCTGAATATCATCGGGCCGACTTAACTAGTAATATTACAGGAGGCACCAGTTACATAGATGCTAGTGTAACCAATATTACAGAAAGCGGAGACCAAGTGGATGCCAATCTGTCTGACACACAAGACGCATTACCGTTAATAGATGCTTTAGGTAGTGATGCTATTTGGACGATCACTCCAGATGTGGAGCCAACTAGTGGCAGCTATGGAATAGAACTTTTTGTGGCAAACACTAGCTTGACTTCTACGGATGATAATTTTTTCTGTGTGGTAAAACGCCCTGCTAACTCAACAAATTATTCCGCATGGAGTACTTTTGATGATGTAACGACAATCCCAGCTGTAAATCAACCGGGTAGAATTCACGACGGAGGAAACGGATACGCTGAACGAAATGGACTCTCTTCATTCTCACAATTTAGCGTGGCCAAGTTCAAGTATTCCGACTTACCCATCTCTCTTTTAGGCTTTGATGTGGTTTGCACAGGCATATCAGTGGTTGCTAATTGGAGTACATCAAGCGAAACTAACAACAACTACTTTGCTCTGGAATATTCCAAAGACATGCGAAATTTCTATGAAGTCGGCAGAATTCCAGGTGCAGGCAATTCCAATGAAAAGAAAAATTATTCCTTTGCCAACAATGAATTGATCAGCGGAGACAGCTATTACCGACTAAAACAAGTGGATTTTGACGGCCATGTTAAAATTTATGACCCGATTTCCGTTAATTGCAACGGAACCGAGCCTACTTTGCTTATCTATCCCAATCCGTTTACCGACGAGTTGAATCTTGTAATTAAGAATATTCAGGATGATAAATTTATACTCGAAATATTCGACGAACTTGGTAGATATATTTTCTCTCAGGAATATAATTCTGCTGGAAATTTCTATTATACTACGGTTGACCTTAAGGATTTGAAACCAGCGATGTATAACCTTCGAATCAAGTCTGCTGGGCAAGTTAAGAACTTTAAAATAGTAAAAAAATAAAGACAAATAGTATTTAGGCAATTTATATTTTTATAATCTAACAGAACAAAAAAGAGGACACTGAAATTCAAAGATCCATTTCGGTATCCTCTTTTTTTTTACACAAACAATCGTGACCAATTCATCATTAAATATTGATTTCTCAAATTTGCAATTGCTTTTGAATTAACATGTCAACTCCATTTTGATTTTAATAAAATTATTTTCTGCTTTTTTGAAGTTAGCACTTTTACGGATTAAATTATCAAATTACTTCCTTTTGGGGCTTTGATAAGATGTTTTAGAAGTATTTGTGTTATAATATTTATTTAAATTAACTTACATTCTATTTTTATATAAACCTGAAAAACAAATAGATAAAATTCAATTTGTAAATTTTAGATATCAAATACGGATAAAAGTGTTAACATGTTGGATGTAGATTTGTTTCGTGTTAAAAACAGTTACTAAAAAGTTAATTTTGATTAAAAGAAACACATTGGTATTTTTTTCTATTTTTAGAAATCATTAAATTCTAATTAAGATAAATATGAAAACTAATTTTGTGCCTCGTTTTATAATGTATATTTTAATTTTTATTTATAGATAATTCACATAAAATGAATATATTGAGAAAAATTTGTCTCTTTTTTTTACACTAGATGTTTTTTAAAATATTTTTTTTTGATTTTTAACAAGTTTTAGTGTTAATAATATTCGATTGCAATATTTTAAATCCCACACATCAAATAATACCCGATTTTGTATATTTTTGCGCAAAATTTTAAAAGGGGAATTAGTTATTTATTTTTTAGGGATTAATTGAAATAGGGTATAATTTATAAAAAAAGCACTGCTTTTTGTGATCCTATCAACATTTTTATGTGTTGGTTATGGACAGTATTCACCAAAAGAACAAATGGTATATCTTCGGTACACAAATCCGAATTGGCAACAAGTAGTCAAATATTCGAAAGGAGAACGCAGCCAATTTAAACAAGATGCACTCCGTTATGCAAAAGAAAACAGACCATTGGCAAAAATGCCAAACAATGGGCAGAGCAGGGAAGATAGTTTAATTTTCTTTCAAAACTCCCAGTTGTGGCTTGCTTATAATCCATATTTGCCACCTTTTGTCTCTTATAGTCAAGAGGCCACAAAAGAGAACCCTGAGGCGGATTTGAACATTTATTTAAAAAGCATGGAAATATGGAAAGCCAATAATAAAGAGAAATGGCAAACCATTGAACAAGCGATAAAATTGGAAAAAAACGACGATTATCCCATCTTAGAATTAAAAAAAGATAAACAACAGAGCTTTTTGCAATACGAGGAAAAACTACTGCAATGGCAGAAGCAAAATCCTTGGTACGCCGAAGTATTGATGAAAGCCCATCTGGAACAAATAAAAAGCCAGCTTGGGCTTTAGTTTTTTTATCCGTTTATCGTTTTGTTTTATTTAAAAAATTTTTAGATTATGAAAAAAATATTTTCAATTATTTTTTTATTGTTTTTTGGATTTACCTTAAATGCACAAACTGCATCTTATTCGTTTAGTACAAGTTCAGGAACATACACAGATATTACTGGTGGAACTGTTTTAGTTGACGGAACTTCGTCGATGGATAGTTGGGTTTCATCTGCAATTACAATCCCTTCATTTACATTTAATGGCATTTCCTATACAACCGCCTTTGTAACTTCTAATGGACAGATTTCTTTAGGTGGCTCTGCACCTTCTTCATCCTCGTATTCTGCTGTAGGATCTGGTGTTGGCTCAGGAATATGTATTGCTCCTTTTAGTGCCGATTTGGATCGAGTTAATACAACATCTGCTACCGAAATCAGATGGCAAACAGTGGGGAATGAAATTATATTTCAATGGAAACAGGTTAAAAGATATAGTGTCACAGAAAGTTTTGACTTTCAAGCCAGATTAAATACTTCAACAGGTGTTATTGTATTTGTATATAAATTAAATTCTGGACCAGGAGCCGGTACGTCATATCAGCCTGATGTTGGTATAAGGACCAGTGGAACTGATTATAAGAATATTTCTATTACTGATGTTTCAGGAGTACCAACATGGGCTGCTCCAAATAATGGCTCAGCTAATACCGATAAATGTAGATTTACCAGCGATTCAAATGCAAAAAGTTTCACTACTGGCCAGACATATACCTTTACCCCGCCTACATGCTTTTCCCCAACCGCACTCACTTCATCTGTTATTACGGGAACCACTGCAACGAACTCTTGGACAGCCCCAACTTTTGCTCCTTCTGGTGGGTATCAATACGAAGTTCGGACCAGTGGGGCTGCCGAAAGTGGATCAACAGGCCTTGCTGCAAGTGGAACAACCGCAGCGGGTGTGGTTTCAGCAAATATTACCGGATTAACAGCCAACACAAGCTACTCTGTATATGTTCGCTCCAATTGTGGAGGCTCTGGGTATAGTACTTGGGCCGGTCCTTATCAGTTCTCAAGTGCCTGTGGTGTTGTAAATACCTTCCCATGGACGGAAACTTTTGAAACCACGAGTGGCACTCTTCCTTGCTGGACTGTAATTGATCAAAATGCCGATAGTGAAAAGTGGCAAATTCAAACTTCATCTTCCTATGCATACGCAGGGAATCAGTCGTATGAGATGTATACCGATTACAATGCAGGGGTTAACAACGACTACCTCATCACACCAGCAATCACGTTAGGAACTAATAAAGAACTTAAATTTTATTATCGGGTGAGATCGAGCTATGAGCCTAATGACTTTGAAGTTTTACTTTCCACTACGGGTACAGCTCCTGCTAACTTTACTACTACTTTAAAGGCTAATACCTCATACAGCAATACTGAATATCAGGAAATGACCATCAATCTAAGTGCGTACACTGGCACAGTTTATATTGCTTTTCATGTTCCCAATGGCGGACTTGATGGCTATTATTTGTATATTGACAATGTTACTATCCAAAACATTCCATCGTGCCTTTATCCTAACACACTCGCTGCTGGATCAATCACCGGGACATCCGCATCTTTAAGTTGGATAGAAAATGGTTCGGCAACAAATTGGCTTATTGAATACGGTCCCACTGGGTTTACCCCAGGTACGGGAACTATCGTTAGCACTAACACAAAACCATACACGCTAAATGGATTAAGTACTTCTACAACCTACGATTTTTATATTCGAGCATTCTGTACTGTAGGGGATACCAGTATGCGAACAGGTCCTGTTTCTTTTACTACTGCCTGCGGAGTTTTTACCCCAACATATACCCAAAATTTTGCGACATTTGTTCCCAATTGCTGGTCGCAAACCCAAGGATTGTTAGCAGCACCGTCTACTTTAACAGGAACTTCTTCATCTTGGACGGAAGACGGATTTGCAAATGTAGGCTATACTGGAGCTGCAAGACTTAACATTTATGGAACATCTTACAAAGACTGGTTGATTTCGCCATCCATAGATTTGGGCACTAGTCATAATTATCAGCTTGAATTTAATCTTGCACTTACCGCTTATGGATCTACAAATGCACCAGCTTTAACCGGGACTGATGATAAATTTGCAGTGGTGATTTCCACTGATAATGGAGTCACGTGGACTTCTGCTAATACTTTAAGATTGTGGAATAACAGCGGTTCTACTAATGTGTATAATAACATATCCAACACAGGAGAGCTTGTAATCATAAATTTATCAGCTTATACCGGAGTCGTAAAAATTGGTTTATACGGAGAATCAACGGTTTCCAATGCAGACAATGATTTGACCATCGATAATTTCATAGTACGAACCATTCCTTCATGCCCACAACCTTCCGCTTTGACGGCTACTAACATTTTACCTACCCAAGCTCAATTATCGTGGACAGAAAATGGATCGGCAACAGCTTGGGATATTGAATATGGGCCATTAGGTTTTGTTCAGGGATCAGGTACAACTATCAGTGCAACAACTAACAACCCATATACATTAACTGGTTTAACTGCCTCGAATACCTTTAGTTATTATGTAAGATCCAAATGTGGATCATCAACATACAGCAATTGGACAGGTCCATTTACTTTTACAACTCCTTGTAATGCAGTTACTACATTTCCTTGGTCTGAAAATTTTGAAGTATTAACCATCCCTGCCCTACCATCATGCTGGCATAAGGAAAGTGGAGAATGGGAATCGACAAATAACTCGAACAATACTTATGATGCAGATGCACATAATGGAACGCAATTTATAAAGGAATCCTATTCTGCTACAAATGAGTACATCTGGACGTTAGGTTTTAGTTTAACCGCAGGAATTTCCTACGACTTCTCGTTTTGGTGGGCTGGAGACAACTATGCTGGCTGGACTGGTGATGTGTTCTACAATACTACTCAAAATTCTACCGGAGCAATTCAATTAGGATCTTCATTTGTAACTGCATCCACTACAACCACGAAAGATTATGCTCAGGTGGTCCGTACTTTTACTCCTAGCGTAAGCGGAACTTATTATTTTGCGGTGCGGGTGAACGCTACTATTACACCATGGTATTTAAGTTTAGATGACTTTGGGTTAGAATTAACTTCCTTATGTGCTCAACCCACAAATATTAACGTGTCCAACATTACAGAGACTACAGCTGTGTTGAACTGGACTGCTGCTTCTCCACCGCCTGCAAGTGGGTATCAATATTATTGTTCTTCCAGCTCCATCCCACCAACAGCAGCCACTATACCAACCGGATCCACTGCGGCAGGTGTTACTACTGCAAATATTACTGGGTTAACAATGCTTACTACTTATCACGTTTGGGTGCGCTCAAAATGTACCTCTACATCCTCTTCATGGATAGGACCCATTTCTTTTTATACTCCCGACCTCTCCTGCGTCACAGCACTGAACTTCACAGGATCCTCTACAATTCCAGAATTTGATAACGGAATCTATTATTTTAATGTCTGCAATAATACCACCTTAACACTTAAAGCTAACGCAACGCCTACTTGTGGAACATGCACAAATGTTACTTACAAATGGCAGATTAACGCCTATAATGGTTTAGGTCCAGTAGATTATACTAGTAATCCATTAAATTATCCTATCAATCAAGCATCCGGATATGATGGTTTGTTAATTGTTAAGATCGGAGATGCTGGACATGTATGCGAAGCCCGTTATCCATTTAGGATACGCTCTTCTGGAAATGCCGTTATTAATTCAATATCTGCTACAATTAACGGATGTGCTGGTAATTCTACTCCAATAAGCATTGGAGGTACAGGATCACAAATTCAGGTTACTCCTCATACCAGCACCTTTACCGCAAGTATGGGCTCGGGGGCCACTACATTTATCCCCGATGGTCCTGATTGTACCACCAGATGCTACGAGTCTACAGTTGCCTTCACCGATTTCCCGATAGGTTCCACTATCACTTCTGCTGCTGACATTTTATATCTAAAGATGAATTTAGAGCACTCCTTTATTGGGGATGTGCAAATTTCTCTGGTATGTCCGAATGGTTCCTCTGCCATTATCTTACAGGATTACTTCGATTCTTTGGATGGAGGATTGGATAATAATTCTTATACTTGGCCTCACATGTCAGGATTAAGTCATACGAGAATCGGCTTTGGGTCCCCTGGTATTGCAGATATTTCCAATCCGACAAATCCATGTAATAGTGCTGCTTCCGTAAACTTGCCTGGTACCGGATGGGATTACTGCTGGTCGAACAACTCCGCCTATACTTATGCATCTGGAAATGCTTATGTATACGAAGCTGCAAATATGACTTATTATTCTTCTATCCCAAATTACAGAGTAAATAAATCGGATGTAGCAAACAGATCAAATTTTTATCACCCATTCCAAAATTTTTCGTCGCTCATCGGTTGCCCATTAAATGGAACATGGAAAGTAAAGGTTTGCGATAGCTGGAGAGAAGATAATGGATGGATTTTCAATTGGGAGCTAGCATTAGATGGAAGCCTTATGCCATCCCCATGGTCTTATGAAGTTCCGGTAGATCATGTAAATTGGAACTTAGGATCGAATGCAACCGCAACTGGTCCAACGAGCACAAACCCTTTGATATACGCTCTCAATCCTTCTCCTAGTTTAACCACTGGTAGCTATAGTGGTAATTTTACGATTGTAGATGATTATGGATGTCAATCTACAGCAGCAATTAATTATACTGTTAACGGAATTCCAGCTATTGCAGGGATTGCCACTGACGATTATCTCTGGACAGGATACAACAGCATTGATTGGAATGGCGCCAACAAATTTAATTGGATGAAAAAGACAGCTACGGGGTACGTTGGTGCTGATTTCACTCCTACCTCCACATCAAATGTATTTGTACTCGACAACTGTGGAATAGGAGACGGTCCTACTATTGTTGACAATGTATCGTGTAAAAATCTCACCATAGTCAATGGTACTTTAACCTTAGCAAGTGGTAAAACCCTCAGTATTTCTGGAAATTTAAAAAATCTTTCTACTTTTATCGTCAGTCCCAACAGCACGGTAGTCTTCAACGGAGCATCCACTCAAACCATCCAAAGTGGTGGCACTAATTTCTACAACATGCAAGTCAACAACAGCGGATCCGGGTTACAACTGGGTTCAGATCTTATAGTTTCTAATGCATTAACGATGAATCAGGGGAATATCAATGCGGGAAGCTATACCCTTGCGATTGGGACTTCCACCTCTTCCAGAGGTACCCTTAACCATACTTCTGGAGCTGTGTTTGGAAAGCTCAAACGATGGTTCGCTTCAGGTACCAACTCAGGAGATGCCTCTGGGTTATTCCCTGTTGGAAACAGCGCTCTTTCGACTCAATATGTGCCTGCTTTGATTGAATATACTGCTTCACCCACAGGTGGATCGCATACGGCTGAGGTGAAAAACGAAGATATGGGTTTAACTACCGCTTTCACTATTCCTGCAATAAACAGTTGCAATGCGTTTACTACTACTCTTGTAGGAGGTCCAGCATATTGGCAATTTACACCAGCTAACGGATTATCTGGAGGAACATATAACGTTACTTTATATCCAAACGGATTCCAAACAATCAACTCTCTTTGCGAATTAACGGCATTGAAAAGGCCAACATCTGGAGTTTGGGGAGTTCACGGAACTCATGTTGAACCATCTGGAACCACAGCCAATCCAGTAATTAAACGTACCGGCGTCACTAGTGGATTTAGCGACTGGGGTATAGGGGCCAGCACAAAGAACCCATTACCGATAGAACTCCTTTATTTTAAAGCCGAATGTAAGGATGCCTTTGCACTTTTAACTTGGCAAACCGCTTCAGAAATAAATAACAACTATTTTACGGTAGAGAAGTCTAATAATGGAGTTGATTTTATGGAGGTTAAAAAGATTAATGGCGCTGGCAATTCAAATAATCCAATCTCCTATTCTACAATTGATGAGCATCCTTATCCAGGAATCACCTATTACCGGTTAAAACAGACCGATTACAACGGCGCGTTCAGCTATTCGGATCTAATGGCTGTTAACTGTTTGCCTGCAGCAGAACATGAATTATTAGTTTACCCCAACCCATTCACAAACAAAATTAATGTTTCGTTTAGTGGTGAGGTAACAGGCAATTTTCAGTACTGTATCTATAATGCAATTGGAGGCAAAGTGATATGTGGAGAAATTTCGAAAAACATGCTGGTCAATAACGTTATGAGCCTTGATTTATATCATTTGAGCGATGGTGTTTATAATTTACAACTGATCATTAACAATAAACTTTATAATACGAAAATAGTAAAGTAACGCATAAATCAAAGAATAAAAAAAGACCGGATATTCTGGTCTTTTTTTTTAAATATAGATATAATATTATTAGAGACTAATATAGATTGCCATTAAGGCCATTTTACATTTGTAACATGTTTAGGATGTTCTATGTATTTCAGAAAGCTACATATATTTATATCCCTTGATTTTGTGTCTTTTGCAATACTTATAAAAAAGTTTTTAGGGGATTTGAATGTGCAAAAAAAAGGTTCAAGCCGAAGCTTGAACCTTTTTTTATTTATAAAAGAAAACTATTCGTCGTCTTGTTGTGATTCTTCGTATGCTTTAAGTAGCGTTGTTTGAACATCCGCAGGTACTTGTTGGTAATCTGAAAAGGACATATTATAAGAACCCCTACCACTTGTAACAGAGCTTAAAGAGGTAGAATATTTATTCATTTCAGCCAATGGAACTTTTGCTCGAATAATTTGGTATTCACCGTCGCTATCCATTCCCATAACAACACCTCTACGTCCTTGAAGGTCGGTCATGCAATCGCCCATACGATCTGCAGGAACCATCGTTTCAAGATTGTAAATTGGTTCCAAGATTTTAGGACCAGCATTTTTGAAAGCTTCTCTAAAAGCATTTCTACCGGCAAGTTTAAATGCCATTTCATTTGAATCTACTGGGTGCATTTTACCGTCGTATATGTTTACAACGATATCACGGGCATAAGAACCTGTAAGTGGTCCTTCTTCCATTTTTTCCATGATCCCTTTCAGGATGGCTGGCATAAATCGAGCGTCGATGGCACCACCAACGATACAGTTATTATATACCAATTTACCACCCCAAGCTAATGGATATTCTTCGGTTCCACGGATTGGATATTTCGTTTGTTTTGGTTTATCTTCGAACCAAGGCTCGATTAACATGTGAACTTCTGCAAACTGTCCAGATCCACCAGATTGTTTTTTGTGGCGATACATCGCTTCTGCATTTTTAGTGATAGTCTCGCGGTAAGGAATGCGAGGAGGATAAAGATCCACTTCAACCTTGTTTGCTTTTTCAATGTACCATTTAGCAGAATTAATATGTTGCTCCCCTTGACCTGATAAAAGGATTTGTTTTAACTCTTTTGAATACTCTAAAATTAAAGTTGGGTCTTGTTTTTTAAGATCGTTTAATAATGCACCCAATTTTTCGTCATCGGAGCTATTTTTTGCTTTGATAGCAGTTCTAAATTTTGGATTAGGATATTCCGTAGGCTCAACTTTAATATCACCAGCTTTAGGACTGTTAAGGGTATTTTGAGAGTTGGTGTTTTTTAGTTTGATAAATGCACCAAAATCTCCAGCACAAAGTTTTTCTACTTTCTCTCTATTTTTACCAGCAATAGCCAAAATTTGGGTAATACGTTCTTTAGAGTCAGTGTTCGAATTAACTAAATCTGCAGATTCGTTGATCTCGCCTGCTACAACTTTAAACAAACTCATCTCTCCTAAATGTTGCTCGATTGATGTTTTAAAAACAAATAGGGAAGTAGGTTCACTGCTATTGCATTTTAAAGTTTTGCCATCGGTAGTTTTAATGCCTTCTACTTCGTTAGGAGCTGGGCAAATTTGTTTAATGCTTTCCATCAAACGAGCAGTACCTTGGTCTGTTTTAGCAGCAACGCAGAAAACAGGATATAATCCACGACTTATTACACCTGCTTTGATCCCTCGGCTAATTTCTTCTTCTGTTAGTTCTCCTTTATCGAAGAATATTTCCATTAACGACTCGTCGTTTGCAGCAGCATTTTCCATTAAAATGCCTTGTAACTCTTCTGCTTTTGCTTTTTCAGCAGCAGGAATATCTAAAACTTCTACTTTGCCACCGTTTGCAGGGAATTTTAACATCTTCATTTGCATCAAATCAATCACACTGTCAAAACCTGTACCTGCATTTACTGGATATTGAACTACGGTTACGGATTGTCCAAAATGATGTTTTAACTGACGAAGAGCTTCCTCAAAGTTTGCTTTATCGTGATCTAGTTGGTTTACTACAAACACTACCGGTTTTTCCATTTTTTTTGTCCAACGCCAGTCAATCTCAGTTCCAACATCCACCCCCGATTGAGCATTCACAACCATAAGAGCAGTATCGGCAACTCTTAATGAGCCAATTACTTCTCCAATAAAATCATCAAATCCTGGGCAATCAATCATGTTAATTTTAATGCCTTGGAATTCTGAATATAAAACTGTTGCTGTAACTGAATTTTTTCTTTCTAATTCGATTTCACGGTAGTCTGATACAGTGTTTTTGTCATCTACTGAACCTCTACGAGTAATCACACCGCCTTGAAACAACATGGCTTCTGCTAAAGTTGTTTTTCCAGATTTAGCACCGCCTATAAGCGCTAAATTTCTAATTTCACTTGTTTGATAAACTTTCATAAACTATTAATATACGTATTGATTTTTATTTTTATAGTCCGTAAAATTATGAAAAAGGAATCATATAATGAAATTTATTATCGAAAAATACCTTAAATTATTAACGAAAAGGGTATTAAATCGGGCAAAAAAAAAGTCCTATCGAATGTTTGTTTTCAATAGGACTGATTATCAGATTTATACATTTGGTTCGGAGCTAATTTCTTTATGTATTATTTGTTTTACATTAAGAAAGAACAAAAAACGCATGTTTTTTAGCTACTATTTATGTGTGTCTAAAATATTTTCAATTTCAATTTTGGCTTCGATCCATTGATTATCCGAAAGTTTTGGTCCGATAACTTCTACTACTTTGGTGGCCAAAATGGTGCCTATTTTTCCACAAACATCTATTGGTAGGTTATTGGCAAGACCGAATAAAAATCCAGAAGCATAGATGTCACCAGCGCCAGTTGTATCGATACAATTTGCTTTTTTGCCTTCAACGGTTGTGACAACCCCATCTTTAAGGATCAACGATCCTTTGCTTCCCACTTTAACAATGGCGATGTCGCAATATTTACCTAACTCAAAAATTGCTTTTTCGGGTTCCATCCCTGTAAATGCGCGTGCCTCTTCTTCATTGGCAAAAATAATGTCTACATGATCTTTGATGATTCGTTTCAAAAAGTCCAGATTTGTTTCAACCACGTTGTAACTGGCCATATCAATAGAGACTTTCATCTCTTTTGTTTTGGCTGTTTTTATCGCGGTTTCAATCAATTCGTGGTTTTGAACTAAGTATCCCTCAATGTGAAAAATGTCGTAATTGTTGAAATGATTGTGTTGAATGTTTTTTGCCTCTAGTTCGCAAGCAGCACCCAAAAAAGTAGCAAAAGTACGTTCTGAATCAGGACTTACCAAAGCAGTTGCTACACCGCTTGGAGTATCGCTTTCAATTAGGAAAGGAGCAATATTATTGGAAGTTAAATCGACTTTAAAAAATTGTCCCATTTCATCCGTCCCAACTTTACCTATAAAGCCGGTTTCGATACCCAGTTTGGCAATGCCGTGGATGGTATTTGCAGCAGAACCGCCCGAAGCAAGTTGCTTTTTCAAATGGTTGGTGTGTTCCTGAATGTTTAAATACAACGTTTGATCGACCAGTTGCATGCTCCCTTTTGGGAGGTTAAATTGGGTTAAAACGTCATTTGTGGTCAAAATGGTCATGATATCTACCAATGCGTTACCCATTCCCAGTACTTTTTTTTTCATTAAAGCTAAATTAAAGTAGTTGATAATTAATATGTAATATTTTTTTTGCTCTTTTTTTTGCAAAGATATTGTTTATTCTGAAATTATTACTAACTTTGCACTCACAAAAATTGAAAATAACGACAAATTATTGAGATTTTGTGAAAAAATTCCTCCTTAGCTCAGTTGGTTAGAGCATCTGACTGTTAATCAGAGGGTCTCAGGTTCAAGTCCTGAAGGGGGAGCACCAGTAAAGACAAGGGTTTCAGAAGAATTTTTCTGAGACCCTTTTTCTTTATTTCCTACACAATTTCCTACATAACTTTTGGATCAGAGTTAATATCTTCCTGTCAATTTTTTTCAACCCGCTATTGACTTCAGAAGAGATTTGAACTATATTTGCGCCTGCATCAAGAACCCTTGAATGGGTACCAACCGAGTCGATCACTACGGTGG
>CAZZHH010000005.1:87350-95549 GCA_964653595.1 uncultured Lentimicrobiaceae bacterium | reverse complement strand
TATTTATACACAATGTTTTAGCCGCTTTTGTTGATAACTTTCTGCGGATTTAAGGAAATACTTAAATTATATACAATAAACAGAAAGAGCTATTCCTTGTTCCTTGTAAACACGTATAATTATCTATTGTTCATAAATTAACAAAAAGGATATAAACAATAATTATTTTATGTCATACTTTTTTTAGAATAGCTCTTTCCAATTTTCCTATTTCACAGGAACATTTTTCAAAATTTCCACCAAATAATCCCAAAATGTAATTACCGATTCAGCATTTACTCTTTCTCTTGGAGAGTGTGGATTACGAATGGTTGGTCCGAACGACAACATATCCCATTTAGGGTATACATCTCCTAATAAACCACATTCCAATCCGGCATGAATTGCTTTTACTTGAGGAACCTTTCCATATTTGTCGTGGTAAACTCTTTTTGCTACTTCCAAGATTGGGGAATTTGGATTTGGTTTCCAGCCTGGATAACCACCTTCAAACAAAATTTTAGCACCAGCCAATTCAAAAACACATCCCATCATAGAAGCCAAATCGTCTTTTGCACTGTTTACAGAACTACGTAATAAGCAATTAATTTTAATTTGGTTATTTGCACTTGAGATGATTGCTAAATTAGAAGAAGTCTCTACCAAACCTTCCATTGCATCGCTCATTCGAATTACACCATTAGGACAGGCATAAATAGCTTTCAATGCGCGATTTACAACATCCACCTCAATAACCGACTCGGGTGTAGAGGCTGGCTCAATCGTCATCTTAAAATCGGGCTCGCTGATAGATAACTCAGCAGAAGTGATGTCGAAAAATTCAAACAGAAACTGTTTAATATCTTCCGAAAGGCCTTTAGGTGCAGAAATTACAGCTGATGCTTCACGAGGAATAGCATTTCTTAAACTACCTCCTTCTACAGACGCAATACGTAAAGGGAATCTCTTAAGAGCATCGTATAAAAATCTAACAATCAACTTGTTAGCATTACCCAAACCCAAAACAATGTCCATCCCCGAATGACCACCTTTTAGTCCTCCGATGCTCACTTTGTATGCTTCATGATTGACAGGAACGCTTTCCGTTTTATAATCAAAAACAAATTCACCATCTATTCCTCCAGCACAGCCCACATATAATTCACCTTCATCTTCAGAGTCGAGATTCAATAGAATATCACCCTGCAACATATTGGGTTGAAGTCCAAATGCACCAGTCATTCCTGTTTCCTCATCTGTTGTAATAAGCACCTCTATTGGACCATGAGCAATATTTTTACTTTGCAAAACAGCCATTGCAGCAGCACATCCAATTCCGTTGTCTGCTCCAAGGGTAGTTCCGTTTGCACTTACCCAACCATCAGAGCCAAGTATGGTTTCGATTGGATCAACCAAAAAATCGTGTTTTTTATCGTTATTTTTTTGTGGAACCATGTCCATATGTCCTTGCAAAATAATCCCTTTTCGATTCTCCATCCCAGGAGTTGCTGGTTTACGAATAATTACGTTTCCAACCTTGTCCACGGTAGTTTCTAATCCTAAACCTTTACCGAAATCAACCAAGAAAGCACGAATTTTATCTTCATGTTTAGATGGATGAGGAATTTGACACATATTATAAAAATTTTCCCACAATGCCTTAGGCTCTAAATTACAAATCTCTTTTCCCATTTTATCTATTTTTTTAAAATTTAAATGATGTTTTTTTAATTCGACTATAAAAATAGTCAATAATTATATCCAACATTAAAAAAATATTGTTTTTGAATAATTTTAACCTTTTCGCCCCTCAAAAACGATTAAAAAAAGGGATAGATTCATAGTCATAAGTTCATGAATCATAAATTTAAAAAATCAGAAGTTAAAATAATGATTATTTTTGCAATTCAATCTAATGAGTATGATGTCAAAAAATGAACTAAAATTCATAAAATCACTTCACAAAAAAAGCGAACGTGATCAGAATAAACTCTTTATTGCGGAGGGCTCAAAATTAGTAAATGATTTGATAAAATCAGGGGCAGTTGCAACCCAATTATTGGTCACTAAAAAATGGATTAACGATCATTCCTCGGGTGCATTTACCAAAAAAATCATTCCTATAGAAATATCGGATTCCGAGATGGATCGAATAACAGCTCTTTCATCTCCATCGGAGGTATTTGCAATTTTCAAACAACCCACTCTATTACCCTTTAACTCTAATATTCCTGCCAACATTCTCCTTTTGGATGACATAAGAGACCCAGGCAATATGGGGACAATAATTAGAACAGCGGATTGGTTTGGTATTAAACATATTATTTGCTCCCCCAATAGCGTAGATTGTTTCAATCCAAAAGTAATTCAATCAACTATGGGGTCGATATTAAGAGTTAATATATACTACCAATCTCTTGTGGAATTTATTCAAAACCACCAATCATTTTTCACGTTTTATGGAACGTTTATGGATGGAATATCCATAAAAGATGTATCCTTCGACGAAAAATGCGCTTTTGTTATTGGAAACGAAGCTCATGGCATAAGCTCTCTGGTTGAAAAAAAAGTTGATAAACGAATTACTATTCCATCAAACCAACTCAACGATGGCATTATTGGGCCAGAATCATTAAATGCAGCCATTGCAACCTCAGTCATATTATACGATTGGCACTCAAAAAAATAGAAAGGGCTTCCATTTTATAACAATTTACAATTGTTTTTTTTTATCTTCATTATTTAATGCCAACAGCCAAATAAAAGACACAAGGGCAATAAAGAAAAATGTATCCACAGCCAAAACAGACATTCGCATATTTCCGGTCAAGGCTTCGATAATACCAAAACTAAAAGTCCCCAAAACAGTTGCTAATTTTTCCATCACATCATAGAAACTAAAAAAGGATGTATGTTCGTGTGTTTCAATTGGTATCATTTTGGAATAAGTTGAACGGGCTATTGCCTGACTTCCTCCCATAACCAATCCGACAAAAAAAGCAACTACAACAAAACCTAAGGCATCGGTAATTACATAAGCACCAAATACCACCAAAACCCACCCTATCATGGATAATATTAAAGACTTCACATTTCCAATTCGTTTCGAAATTTTAACAAAAATCCAAGCACCTATCATCCCCAACAATTGAATTAAGAGGATAATTGGGATGAGAATTTTATCCTCCAACAGAAGCTCTTTTTTCCCGTAGATGGCAGACATAAACATTACATTTAGCACACCCATCGTCATAAAAAAATATGCTAACAAAAACACCTTTAGCTTTGGCATTTTCATTACTTGATGAAAAACTTTTTTAAGCTCCTCATATCCTTTCAATATTGTTTTTCCTTTTTTAGAGCGATGCCCCAACGTGTATTTTGGCAATTTGAAAAATGTAATCATCGAAAATCCAATCCACCAAACAGCTACAGTAACAAAAGAGATTCGAGCAGGTAAAGAGTTGTCGGTGATTCCAAATAGCTTTGGATTAAGGATCATTCCCAAATTAAAAAGAAGCAAAACTACGCCACCAAGATATCCCATAGCAAAACCGTTTGCACTAATTCGATCTTGATCTTCTGGAGCTGCTATTACAGGCAAAAAAGAGTTATAAAAGACAATACTTCCGGTATACCCAATGGTTGCGAGGACAAAGGTAATAATTCCAAACTCCAAGTTATGAGGAGAAAAAAAGAACATCAAACCACATGAAGTTGCGCCAAGAAGAGTAAAGAAACGCATAAAACCCCTTCTTCTTCCAGTATAATCGGCAATGGATGAAAAAAATGGTGAAAAAATTGCTACAACCAAATAAGATAGAGCAATCGCCCAAGAATACAAAACGGAATTGATGATTTCAAAACCAAAGAAAGATACTATAAAAGAGCCTCCAACATTGGTCATTTTTTGGTAAAACACAGGAAAAACAACAGATAAAACCGTAAGTTGATACACTGAATTTGCCCAATCATAAATGACCCATGCTCGAATTACTTTTTTATCCCCTTGAACAATTTGCTTAGATCGATCAATTTTTAATGCCATAAAGTAAGTTTTTATTACATAAATAAAACTATTTATAGTTACTCAATAGAAGTGCTATCTGGGGCAATATCAAAGGTCATCATAATTGGCTGATGATCCGATAAAGAAAAATCCAAATTTATGGTTTCAACAGAATTCACAAAGATATTTGGAGAGACCAAAAAGAAATCAATAATGGTAGTTTTATTTTTCCCTTTAACAAAGGGCTGATTGTTGAATCTATTGGTTGGAACAGATGGAGAAAAAACCCATTTCCACTCAGCAGGAAAAAGTGTGTCAGAGATTGGATGTTCGATAGTAGTTGGATTCCATGACTTATCGATATTTGAAAGGTTAAACCCAGGCGGATTTTGGTTCCAGTCGCCACCTGCAACCACAAAATTTCCCAACTCATATTCCTGCACCATCATTTTTTTGATGGTTTGTAATTCTACCGATTTAAGGATGTTATCATCGTCAAATGCAGAATTATGAACATTCAACATCACGAGTTCTCTTCCTGAAGTTAACTTGTGGCGAGTAACTACAATGCATCTGTCAAGCATAAAAATTCGTTTCCACCAATTAAAATTTACATCAAATCCGACTCTATTGGCACTTGCCGGTAAGTATCGGGATAGAGAAACCATTCCTGCCTCTACCTTTCCCATAGGCTTAAAGAAAGGGATTGGAATATATTTCACATTGTAGTTAGTAGCAAAAGAATAAGACATTTTGGTCAACGCATCTGCAAATAGCTCAACCTGATTAACATATTCGCTCCTTTTTGACCTAATATCTACTTCCTGAAGCAAGATAAAATCTACATAATCTAGTTTCTTGATTACATTATAGATACCATTTAAATACATTTGATACTCCTCAGAAGATGGGTTAACATTTTTTCCACCATCATAAAAAAAATCTTGCTCCTTTCCTAAACCCGCGTATCCAATATTCCACGACAAAACTGAAAATTCATGTTCTGTCTCTATAATTGTGGCTTCCGATTTTTGAGGGGAAATAGGCAACTTCAGATTTAAATCGGGCTTATAATCAAACAACAAAGCAACACAAAATGTAATACCGATATACAAGAAAACGCCCCCTAGTATTATAAGAGGAATTATCACAAACCACCGTTTAAAGAAATGTTGCATCGCACGTAGATTATTTACACACGACAAAATTATACAAAAACTATGAATAATAATATCGATATATAGATTGTTTAAAAACATTTTTTGTAATTTTGAGGTCAGAAATTAATAAAACATGGCAATTGTTGGTTCAATTATTAAGCGAGGTATTTTAATAAGAAGCAAATTTCCTAAAGAATATCTTAGAAAATCAAAGCAAAAAAAAGGCGCTATGTCTTTGCAAAAAAAGACATTAAAAAAACTTATCATACAAGCTTGTGACACATCCTTTGGAGACAAATTCAAATTTGTCAAGATTTTAGAAAACAAAAACTTTGTAAAGGCATTTCAAGAAAATGTACCTGTATATGATTATGATAAAATTTATAGAGATTGGTGGTATCGATCCCTCAATGGAGAAAGCTATGTTTGTTGGCCTAAGCAAGTAAAAAAATTTGCTTTAAGTTCGGGTACCAGTGGGGCAAGTAGTAAATATATTCCTGTTACCAAAGAGATGGTTTCTGCCATAAAAAGGACAAGTGTAAGACAGCTTTTGTCATTATCTCAATATGATTTCCCTGCAGAATTTTTCGAAAAACCAACTCTAATGTTGGGCGGTAGCACCCATTTACAATACAATGGAACATATTATGCTGGTGATTTATCGGGGATCACCACTGGCAATATACCATTTTGGTTTGAGCATTTCTATAAACCCGGAAATAGGATTTCCAGAGAACGAGATTGGCCTACAAAACTAGAAGAGATTATCAAAATGGCCCCTAAGTGGGATATTGGAGTGATAGTGGGAGTGCCAGCATGGTTTCAAATATTGCTAGAAAAAATTATTGAACGATACAATTTAAATAATATTCACGAAATTTGGCCTAACCTTTCCATATTTGTTCACGGTGGTGTATCTTTTACACCGCACAAATCTAGTTTCGAAAAACTTCTTGGAAAACCTCTTACATACATGGAAACCTATTTGGCATCAGAAGGATTTATCGCGTATCAAAGTAGACCAAATACAGACTCTATGGAGCTGGTCCTTGATAATGGTATTTTTTTTGAATTTGTTCCTTTTAACCAACTTAATTTTGATGAAGATTACAATATCATCGACAATCCAACAGCTCTTACTATTGATCAAATCGAAGAAAATGAAGAATATGCCCTTTTAATTTCTACCTGCTCGGGAGCATGGAGATATCTTATTGGTGATACCATCAAGTTTACGAATAAGAGCCTTAATGAAATCAAAATCACGGGAAGAACAAAACAATTTTTGAACCTCTGTGGGGAACATATTTCAATAGACAACTTAGTAAAAGCAGCAAAAATGCTTGATGATGAAATGCATCTCGACATCAGAGAATTCACAGTAGCTGGCGTAAAAAGAGAATCTGGAAGTATGTTTGAGCATAAATGGTATATTGGATGTAATAATCCTATATCAAACACTATTGCAGCACAAAAGATTGACAATTACCTAAAGGAACTAAACGACGACTACAGGGTAGAACGCCTTGAAGCAATAAAAGAGATAAGTTGCGAAATAATGGCTCCAAATGTATTTTACGACTGGATGAGATTAAATGGAAAAGAAGGAAGTCAAAACAAATTCCCACGAGTATTAAAAGGGGAAAAATATACTTCTTGGCTAAACTACCTATCAACGATTAACAAATAAATCATGATTAGAGCTACGATCGAAGGTGTAATTTTGGGTATCACATTGGCATTTATGATAGGACCCGCTTTTTTCTCGTTGATTCAAACAAGTATCAACAGAGGATTTAAAGCTGGTTTCCAACTTGCAATTGGAATCTCTCTGAGCGATATGATCTTGATTTTTATGGTCAATTTGGGAATCATTCATATCATCGACGCCCCTGAAGTTCAATTACTATTTGGGGTAATTGGTGGTATTATCTTGATTTTATTTGGACTTTATACCTTCTTGAAAAAAGAGATTTCTCACAAGCCCCACGAAGTTCAAATTGACAAACGCTTTAGCAGAGCAGCAACCTATATTATTAAAGGTTTTGTCCTAAATTTTGCAAACCCATTTGTTTGGTTCTTTTGGATAATGGTATCCGTTGGTATGTCTTCCAATTTACAAACCAAAGAAAACATCATCATCTTTTTTATATCAACTCTTATCACGCTTTTAGCTACAGACACGCTAAAATGTTTTGTTGCAAATAAAATTAAAAGACTCTTATCCGGAAAAACACTTTTTATAATCAATAAATCGGTGGGACTCCTTTTACTTGTTTTTGGGGTAATTCTTATTGTTAGAGTAATTATTCAGAATTTCGATAAAATTTAAAATAAAAACTCATGTAATGCCACATGAGTAGCTCCCTTAGAATGTAAAATGCTTTCAAACAAAACCACTCTATCCACTTTAACAGTTTGTATCAATTCATTTTGATGTTCGTTTAAAGATTCCCAAAACCATTTTTTGTCCTCGCACTTCTTTACTCTTCCTATGGTTATGTGTGGAACAAAATTCCCAGGATCTGCATGATAACCAATTCTTTTAATTTGGCTGATAATTTTCCTGTGTAACTCATCAACCTCCTTTCGTTTATCCACCCCAAACCAAATTAATTTTGGGGAATGACTGCTACCAAAAGCCCCAATTTTGTCAATTTCAAAATCAAATGACAGCATACCTGAAACACATTTTTGAACTTCTGCCGAAATTTCATCGATTCGAGAAAATGGGGTATTCCCAAAAAATTTCAAGGTCAAATGAGCACTAGATGGTTCAATCCACGAAATCATATCGAACCTTAATCTTCTCTTCAAACGATCACAAATCTCTATATAATCTTTATTTGGATTAACCGGGATGGCCAAAAACACTCTTTTATGTTCCATTCAATATTTTTTTTGTAAATGTAAGAAAAAATGTATCTTTGTACACTAATAAAAATAGAGACCTAAAATAACTATTTTTTCGTTCTTTAATTTTGGGGCATTAGCTCAGTTGGCTAGAGCGTTTGACTGGCAGTCAAAAGGTCTTCGGTTCGATTCCGTAAT
>CAZZHH010000005.1:0-87250 GCA_964653595.1 uncultured Lentimicrobiaceae bacterium | reverse complement strand
GCTCCACTTAATTATCAAAGAGTTACATCAAAAACAGTGTGACTCTTTTTTATTTTAATCAGTTTTCATTTTAAACATGAGCTTTTATACATATATCCTTTATTCTGAAACTCATGACCGCTTTTATTACGGACAGACTCAGGACTTAAATCAGCGGATTATAAAACATAATTCGGGCTCCGTAAAATCGTCTGCTAGATATATGCCTTGGAAATTTTATGCTTATAAAGAGTGCTCCACTAGGAAAGAAGCTTTTTTGATGGAAAAGCAACTTAAGAATTGCAAAAGCAGAGTTCGGATGAAAGCATATATTTTTCGTTATAATTTTATTGTTTTAGCAGACCAAAAGGTCTTCGGCCCCGAAAATCATAACTGCTGATAGCAGTTCTTGAATTTTCGAGGGTCCACGAAAATGCAAAAAATGCTACTAAACTTAAAAAAATCAAAAAATCTTTGAATGCATTTTGGCATTTGCGGGATTCGATTCCGTAATGCTCCACTTAATTATCAAAGAGTTACATCAAAAACAGTGTGACTCTTTTTTATTTATACATAACCCATATTTTAGCACTTATTCAAACACTAAAGATAGATACAAAAAAAGCCATTGTACTGATTACAAAGGCTTTTATTTAATGTATAAATAAGTTATTTTAATTCGAATGAGCTATCTCCAATTTGATATCCATCGATATATAAAATTACGTAATAACGTCCTTTAACTGCTTCCTCTTTTTCATTTTTCACATCCCAATTCAAGGTAACAACTTGGGCATTGTTATCATATAGGATTTCTTTTTTAAGTGAAAATTGCAACTTAGATCCACCAGAAGTAAAACTATTCGCATCATCCTCCCCAAGGATTAATATTTTACCATCAGGACGGGCAATTCGACAATAAACTGTTCTTGGGCCTTGAGTTGCCACTGGATTTTCGCTTAAAGTAAAAGAAATTTTAAATCGATCGGCCTTACTAGCTTTGTCAACAGCTTCTTCTTTAGTGCCTTTCGACTTTAATTTAACCGCTTTAGCGGAGATGCCATATGCTTTTAATTTAGAAGCACTACTTACTTTTTCCGTTAAATTCTTTTTATCAATTTCTAAAATGGATGTAGTCTCTTTATATGTATCAATAACTGTTTTATATTTTTTATTTTCTGTAACTAAAATATTATTTACCTTCACCAACGAATCAATTTGATTAAGGTACCCCTGAGTCATGTTTCTGAGTAAATCCAATTTCTTTTTGATTTTTCTGTAATCTACATTTTGAGCAATCAACTTGTTTATTTCTTCTGCATTAACTGCAATAATACTATCCTTACTTGACAATTTTCCACTAATAACAGAATACTCTTTTTTAATGTATTCGTGTTGACGCATCAAAGAGTCTAATTCCGTTTTCAATTCAGTTGTCTGTTTAACGGAACTATCTTTTTCAATAACAATTGTTTTCACTTTTACACTTGTGTAAATCAATAAAGATAAAAGTGCAATTACAAGAACCGACAAGGCAATTGTTGCCATTTTATACCTTTGAATTTCGTTTGTAGTTTTCATTTTTGCGTATAGTTTTCAGTGCAATAATATTTATCAATCAAAAATTAGTTTAAATATTTAAACAAATTCAGTTAAGAGGACAAAATTACAAAAATAAACGAACATTTATTTATAAAGCGAATATAAATTATGTAATATTGCATTAAATTTGCCAAAATTAGGTGAATTGTAAAAAAAATAATGGTATCAAATAATATGAAAAAAAAAATATTATCTATTTTTAAGGATTTTTTTCATCTTTTTTATCCTAAAATATGCAGTGCCTGTGGTAGTTCTTTATACCAACACGAAGAAGTAATTTGTTCGAAATGCATATATGATCTTCCTAAAACAAATTTTCATTTAGGCAAAGACAATATGGTCGCTCAAATTTTTTGGGGAAGGTTCCCCCTAGAATCTGCTGGAGCTTTCTATTTTTTCAAAAAAGAGAGCAAAGTGCAGCATCTTTTGCATCAGTTTAAATATAAAAATAGTCCAGAAATTGGAGTTCGTATTGGGCAACTTTATGGTCAAGAACTACTTAAATCGGGAGTGAGTATTCCTGATGTAATTATTCCAATTCCTTTACATCCTAAAAAAGAAATTATCAGAGGATACAACCAAAGCGAAAGATTTGCCAAAGGATTATCTGATGCATTAAATATTCCGATAAACACAACAAATTTTATTCGAAATACATTCACTGAAACCCAAACTCGAAAAAGCAGATTTGACAGATGGAACAATGTAAAAGATATATTTCTTTGTATAAATCCTGAGTACTTTCACAACAAACATATATTACTAGTGGATGATGTAATAACTACGGGATCTACAATTGAGTCCTCTGCTCAAAAATTATTATCCTACGAAAATATAAATATTAAAATCAGCATCGCTGCAATAGCTGTTGCTTCAAAATAAAAAACTCAACAATAAGCATGTCTGGTTTTTACCGCCACTAAAAAACCATTCACATTAGAAAAATAGATATTACCAAAAATAAAATGGACAGATATTGAACAAAAAATTGTAATTTAGCTCTTTAAAATCAATGAAGATAATACTATGTCTAACCAAATAGATAAATATACCAAACGCCGATTTACTACCTCTGTAATATACAGCACCTTAAGCATTTCATTAGTGCTTTATATGATTGGTTTACTGTTGATTATCATTTTTAGTGGGACAAAAATTTCATCCTATGTTAAAGAGAACATTGGTTTTTCCGTATTTTTACATAACGAAAGTAAAGAAATCGACATTCTAAGTTTTAAAAAATCGTTAGATATCGCCCCATACAGTAAGTCGACGGAATATATATCCCAAGAAAAAGCAGCCAAGCAGATTGAAAAATCTATGGGTGAAAACGTGATGGACATTACAGGGACGAATCCATTTCCACCGACCATCGACATCCGACTTAAAAGCGAATACACCAACCCAGACAGCATAGAAAACATTGAAAAACAACTACTTACAAATCCACTTGTTAAAGAAATCACCTATTCAAAACCGGTTGTTGATATCATTAATCATAACATTTCAAAAATTAGTTATACTCTACTTTTAGTAAGTCTATTATTAATCCTGATATCGATATTACTTATACATAGCACCATTCGGTTATCGGTATATTCAAAACGATTTATCATCAGAAGTATGCTTTTAGTGGGAGCCACAAAAAAATTCATCCAGAGGCCCTTCATCATTACTGGAATTATTCAAGGAATTTGGGCTTCCATTATTGCAATAATCCTTATTAGCTTTACGTTGTATGGAGGTATGTATTATTTTACTGAAATCATTAGTCCTTCGGATATTGACGTTTATATTATCATTTTCGCCATTTGCTTTGCATTTGGAATATTTTTCTCATGGCTTTCTACCTCTTTAGCAGTTAGAAAGTTTATCAAGATGAAAACAGACCATTTATACTTATAAAATTTTTTAAATAAAAATAAAATGAGCACTATTAAAAAAACAACAAAACCAGTAGCAAAACCAATCATTAAAAAAGAACATCAATTTGGTTTTGTTTTTACAAAAATGAACATATACCTAATGTTTGCAGGCATTGCATTCTTGATACTTGGTTATATTTTGATGGCTGGTGGAAAATCGAATGACCCATCTGTTTTTAACGAACAAATATTTGATACTCAAAGATTAACGATAGCTCCTACCCTATTAGTAATCGGTTTTGTAATTGAGATTTTTGCAATTATGTATCGTCCTAAATCAAAATCACCATCCGATAATTTATAAACAATGACCATTTTCCAAGCAATTATCATTGGGATTGTAGAAGGAATTACCGAATTTTTACCTATTTCGTCTACTGGCCATATGATAATTACACAGTCAATTCTAGGAATTGAGAGCACAGAGTTTGTTAAATCATTTTTAGTAAACATCCAATTTGGGGCAATATTATCGGTAATTGTAATCTATTGGAAGCGTTTTTTTCAAACCTTTAATTTTTATTATAAATTATTCATTGCATTTCTCCCAGCAGCTATCATCGGATTTTTACTTGGTGATTTTATCGATAGTATGTTGGAAAATGTGATTGTGGTGGCTACCACCCTTTTTATTGGTGGTGTCTTTTTATTATTTGTGGATAAATGGTTCAACAAACCAAATGAAGATTCTGAAATTAGCAATTTAACCGCTTTCAAAATTGGCCTTTTTCAATGTATTGCGATGATTCCTGGGGTATCTAGATCGGCAGCTACTATTGTAGGTGGTATGGCGAATAAGATGACCAGAAAAGCAGCTGCTGAGTTCTCTTTCTTCCTAGCCGTTCCAACCATGGCTGCAGCTGCTGGCTATAAACTACTTAAAATAATTACTAGCGAAGAAGGTGCCGCGATGCTAACCGAGAATCTAACTACTTTACTGATAGGAAACATCGTTGCTTTTATAGTAGCAATTATTGGTATTAAATTTTTTATTCATTTTCTTACCAAATATGGATTTAAAGCATTTGGATATTATCGTATTTTTTTAGGGCTCTTAATCTTAATCCTTGCCGCTTTTGGCGTAAATCTAAACATCTCCTAATTATGCAAGATGAACTTCAGGCAGGAAGAGTAATTCTAATTGATAAACCTTATTTGTGGACATCCTTTAATGTGGTAGCCAAATTAAAATCAATCATTCGAAATCACACGGGAATTAAAAAATTTAAAATTGGACATGCCGGCACTTTAGATCCCTTAGCAACAGGTTTGTTAATTATTTGTGTTGGGAAAAAAACCAAAGAAATTGACCTCTTTCAAGCACTTCCTAAGGAATACACTGGCGTTTTTAAATTGGGAAGTACTACCCCAAGCTTCGATTTAGAGAAGGAAATTGACCAAGAATATCCAACAGACCATATCACTACATCCTTAATTTTTGAAATAGCAAATGCATTTGTAGGGGAGCAATTACAAGTTCCACCTATTTATTCTGCAGTAAAAATAAATGGAAAGAGAGCTTTCTCTTATGCTCGAATAGGGGAAGAAGTAGAAATTAAATCAAAACCAATCACGATATATGAATTTGAAATTACGAAAATTGATAATAATAAAGTATCGTTTAGAATTGTGTGCTCAAAAGGCACTTATATAAGATCTATAGCTAGAGATTTTGGATTGGCATTAAATACAGGAGCACATCTAATTGAACTCCGTAGAACAAAAATTGGGCAATACAGTGTAAATGAGGCACTTAGTCCTGAAAATTCAAATAAAATTATTGAACAACTAAATTTAATTTGTTAATTTGTGTTAATGTTCTTTACAAAGGGGTATTGAATAACGTAAATTTGCAAACTTCTTATTGTTGCCTAGATTAACCATACATAAATCCGTAATATGAAATTATCACAATTTCGGTATCATTTACCACAAGAATTGATTGCCTTGCACCCTGAGCCTGAAAAAGACAACACACGACTCATGGTACTCCATAGAAAAACTCAAACAATTGAGCATAAGCAATTTAAAGACTTACTAAGCTACTTTTCCGATGGAGATGTAATGGTTTTAAACAACACAAAGGTGTTTCCTGCTTTATTATATGGAGAAAAAGAAAAAACAGGTGCAAAAATCACCGTTTTTATGCTTCGAGAGTTAGATCAAGAAGCCAGACTATGGGATGTATTAGTCGATCCTGCCAGAAAAATAAGAATCGGTAACAAATTGTATTTTGGCGATGATGAATCTTTAGTTGCTGAAGTGATTGACAACACTACCTCTCGTGGAAGAACCTTAAGATTTCTCTTTGATGGTACTCATCTTGAGTTTAAAGAAAAATTAAAAGAACTAGGAGAAACTCCACTTCCTGAAGACTTACAAAAAATCAGAGATATAGTTCCTGAAGACAAAGACAACTACCAAACTATTTTTGCGAAACACGAAGGAGCTGTTGCCGCCCCTACCGCAGGTCTACATTTTAGTCGTGAGCTAATGAAACGTCTGGAAATTAAAGGAATAGAATTTTCTGAAGTTACCCTTCATGTCGGATTGGGAAATTTTAGACAAATTGATGTGGAAGACCTAACGAAATTTAAAATGGATTCTGAAGAATTTATCATCTCCGAAGAAGCCTCTATTATTATCAATAAAGCTAAGACAAACAAAAAAAATGTTTGTGCTGTTGGAACAACATCTATGAAGGCACTTGAGTCATCTACCTACCCATCTGGCCATGTAAAACCAGATCACAAATGGACCAATAAATTTATTTTTCCTCCATACGACTTCAATGTAGCTACTTCATTTATTACCAACTTTCATCCTTCTCAATCCTCTATGATGATGATGGCTTCTAGTTTTGCCGGTTTTGACTTTTTAGCAGAAGCCTATAATATCGCAATTAAAGAAAAATATAAATTTTTAACGTATGGGGATGCAATGTTAATTTTGTAATTCATATTTAAACTTTATATTTTTTGGAAAAACAAGTAATAATTACAGGTGGGGGTTCCGGACAAAGGATGCAAACTGAAATACCCAAACAGTTCCTTGAAGTCAACGGAGTCCCCATCTTATTTTTTACCATTGCTGCATTTGAACTATTTAGCCCCAAAATACCAATTATCCTTACCCTCCCAAAAAATTCAATTCCACACTGGTTGAAATTGATTGAAATACACAATTTTAACATTAAACACAAAGTTGTTGAAGGTGGTGATACCCGTTTTAAATCCGTACAAAATGCGCTTGAACAGATTTCAAATGACTGCTTAGTATCTATCCACGATGCTGTAAGACCCTTTGTATCTCATGAGGTAATATCCAATACATTTATTAAAGCAAACAATTTTGGTTCTGCCATTCCCATAGTATCAGTGGTAGATAGTATTCGGAAAATTAATAAAAACACAAATCGGATTTTAAATAGAGATGAAATTTTTGGAGTACAAACCCCCCAAGTTTTCCAAAGCAAAGATATAAAGGCTGCATATAATCATAAATTTAACAAGAAGTTTACCGATGATGCATCGGTTTACGAATGCTTTTTCAAACCTGTCACCACAGTATACGGGAACAAAGAAAACATTAAAATTACGACCCCTTTAGATTTGCTATTTGCAGAAACCATTGTTAAATCATTATCGAACAACCCTTCCTTTCCACAGATAGCTTTTTTTAAGCGATAAGAAGGCAATTAAAACCACATAAAAAGGATATAATACCAATACACCAAAACTATAAAAAAACCACCTACTAATCAAAGGATGATTTTTTTGATATTGACACAAAACATATACATCCACAAACCACTTAAAAGCCATTATTAACGTCAAAAAAAGAAACGATGAGTAGATAATGGAAAATAGTCCAAATATAATCATTGATAAAGATAGCAATAATACAATCGAGCTAACCACAAAAGAGTTAAAAAAGAAGACTTTAGATGATTTTCCTGCCCATCTAACTCTTTGATTTAAAAAATCAACAAATGTAGATGGCGATTGAGTATACACCATGGTTTTGGTATTAGACGTTATGGATTGGGGTCCAAATGTATCTAATACAGATTTTAAAAGAAAAACATCGTCCCCAGATTTATAACTATCACCTTCAATTTTTAATGCTTGAAAGCACTCTTTTTTTAAAGCCATATTTGCGGCATTACACATAAAAGGAATTCCTTTTAAAATTGCTCCAAGAGATGTTTGCACCAAAGCAGCGAATTCAATAGCCATCAGTTTTTCAAAAAAAGTACTGGTATTGTAAAAAGAAACAGCACCACACACCATTTGTACATTTTTTATATTAAAATGCTCCATCGTTGATTCTATCCAATTTGGGCTTACACGTACATCCGCATCTGTAAAAAGTAAAACATCCTGCTTAGATTGAGAAATTAAATAATTTTGACACTGCTTCTTCCCCTCCAAATGTAAATCGGCTCCAGAAAAAAAAGTGAAATTATAAGGTAATATTTGAGAATGATTCATGGAAAGTGAGTGAGTTTGGTCTGTTGAATTATCATCCATAAAAAGAACTTCGATTAAATGTGGAGGATAGTTTTGTGTTGCTAACGAGTGAAAAAGAGACGAAATGTGTTCCGACTCGTTCCGAGCTACAATTATAATTGAAACAGTGAACAACTCCGACTCAATAGCTACTATAGATGGCTTATCTGTTCTTGCAACAATCAGCATGAATGTTACATACAAGATCAAAAAAAATAAATAAACAACCAAAGCGAAAATCATCCATTAAAAAATTTTAATCGATAAGTAAAAAAACTTCCAATAATAGCTGGAATAACAATATTGACAAACCAAACAAATACGGTTGCAAAAGTTACAGCCCAAGAATAATCATAATCAGGAGTAGATGTTAACCACATAAGTACGCCAAATAAATAGATAGATAAAGAACCCCTAACCCCTATTTCGGAATAAATTACGGTAGGGATAAATGTCAAAAACAAATAATAAACAGCAATAAAGGATAATAAATCTATCCCATTAACCTCGGTTCCTAAAAATCGAAAACACAACCACAGTTGAATTGAAAACACCAAATATCGAAAAATGCTTAATAATAAGACAAAGACAATTTTTCGAACGGACAATGACTGGAGGACATTCAACCAGCTTTGAATTTTAGTTATAAGTCGAAACCGTTTGAAAAAAATAATTTTTGAAAAATAAGTTGTGTTAAAAAAAATGGTAATAGAAACGAGCAACATGATCCAAATCAAAACAGCAAAAACAATAACATAAAAACTCTCCGAATGAAATACCGAGAAGTAGGTAACTACAAAATAGGTAAAACCTAATGTGCCAAAAAAGATAGTAGCTATAAGTTGAGCAAAGCTTCCAAAAAGAGTCAATACAGCCAATCTGCCTTTTTGATTTTCAGGAATAGAATATATTCTTCCGATAAAATCGCCAACTCTGTTTGGAATAAATAAGCTAAAAAAAATTCCAATCAAAATAGATTTAACGGAGTTGTAAAAGGACAATCTTGCAACTTCATTTACTAGAAGTCTCCACTTGTATGTCTCTATCAACCAATTCAATATCGAGAGAAAAAATATACTAAAAATATAGAACAAAAAATCGGAAGAAGAAGAAGCATCTTTAATAAAAGAGAAAGATTCTTCGATATTGATTTTGTTCATATATCGATACAAAACAAGATAGCTTAGAACAAATATTAGAATATTTATCCAAAGGTTTCTCTTTTTTAATAACTTTGCACGTATAAACATTTTTGACATTTTGGAAAAGATAATTTTAGGCATCGACCCAGGCACAAATATAATGGGTTTTAGTATTATAGAGGCACAAGGCAAGACGGTAAACGTAATAGTACTAGATGTGTTAAAATTAGAAAAAATTGACTCTCACACGCTAAAATTAAAAAAAATATTTGAGACCACCTTAAGAATTGTTGAACAATATCACCCAGATAGTCTAGCAATAGAAGCCCCCTTCTTTGGCAAAAATGTTCAATCTATGCTCAAACTGGGTCGTGCTCAAGGAGTTGCAATGGCTGCAGCTCTTTATAAAAACATCGAAGTATTTGAATACTCTCCTCGAAAAATCAAACAATCTATTACTGGCAAAGGAGCTGCATCTAAAGAACAAGTTGCGGCCATGCTCGGAAATTTAATCCAATACACCAATCCCACAAATTTTCTGGATGCCACGGATGCTTTAGCAGTTGCATATTGTCATTATTTGCAGAGAGATACAAAAAACCCAACCACCGACTACAATGGTTGGGCAAATTTTATTTCGAAAAACCCCAACAGAGTTTCAAAGAAAAAATAGGTCTATTTCTGTATCGATAAACGGATTTTTTCAGCTATCTCTAGAAATTCTTCTGCAGATAATTTCACCTTTGGGTTTTTGAAATCTAAATCTCCAACTGAATTAATTGGCACAAGGTGTATATGAGCATGTGGCACTTCAATGCCAATAACTGCAATGCCAACTTTAAGGCAAGGAAAATTTAACTGAATAGATTTCGCAACTTTATTTGCAAACATAAACAATCCTTGATAAATATCATCAGGCAAGTCGAAAATATTATCAATCTCTAATTTAGGGATAACAAGAGTATGACCCTTAGCGAGAGGATGAATATCTAAAAATGCATAATAGTTATCATCTTCGGCTACTTTGTAAGAAGGAATATCTCCTTTTATTATTTTTGAGAATATTGTTTCCATCGTATTTAATCTCTAGTAATATCTACAATTTTAAAATCTATAATTCCAACAGGAGCTTGAACTTGAACAATCTCTCCAGTAGTTTTCCCTAACAATGATTTTGCTATTGGAGAAGAGATTGATAGTTTGTTTGCTTTTAAATCAGCTTCCGTTTCGGGCACTAAAACATAAGACATAACTGCATTATTTTTCAAATTTTGGATAGTAACTTTTGAAAATAATAACACTTTTGAAGAGTCAATTTTAGATTCATCAATAATTCTAGCATTTGCAATTAAATCTTGTAATTTAGAAATTTTAAGTTCCAACATACCTTGAGCCTCTTTTGCTGCATCATACTCGGCATTTTCAGACAAATCACCTTTATCGCGTGCTTCTGCAATTTGATTTGAAATTTTTTTCCGTTCAACTGACGTTAAATGAGCAAGTTCTTCTCTTAATTTATCAAGTCCTTCTTGAGAGTAAAAAGATATTTTATTCATAAATACTAAATTTATTATACGAGACCATTATTTAAAGGAAAAAGCCATAAGCAACGGGCTTATAAGCTTTTAAAAATTAATAGAAGAGACTAATGCTAGCCTCTTCTATTAAAATACAGTGCAAAGATACACTAAAAATTATTAATCTACAAATTGATTACTGCACCGATGGTATGACATCCACTAAAGTTACGAGTAGTTCTGTAAGAATAATCTATAGAGAAATAAGATCCTTTTTCTTTGTTTAATGGCACTAAAACAGAACCACCAAAATTAAAACCAGTATAGATTGATTTTGTTAATTGCGCATCCATTTGATCCGATTCGTAAGCATATCCTGTACGAATTTGCAAAAGATTATGCCATGAATACTCAACTCCACCAATAAATTGATCCTTTGAGAATGCATTTGAAATAAAAGCACCAGCAAGTGTCAAACGGTGTTCTGCATTATCATAAGATAAAGTTTGTTTTTTCTTCTTTGGTTTGTTTCCAGCTGCATCGGAAGGAACATTGTCGTTATCCTTTTTTGCCCATAAGAAATCATACGATAAACCCATTGTAAGCATTGTTGGCAATTCAAATTCCCCAGATCTTTGTTCTAACGTTAAATTAGTTGTAGATCCGTTAATTAGGCCACGAACAGATAAACCGTCGCCACTGAAACTCATTGGGGTACCAACGTTTTTCAAAGCGATTCCAAAACGAGCATTATCATATTTTCCAGTTACATATTGAATACCTGCATCAATTGCAATACCAGTTGCAGACATATCAGAAATAGACTCATTCACTATTTTTATTACAACTCCTCCGTGAATTTGATCGGAAAATGAATTTGAATAGGCCAAAGAAATATTTAGAAAATTTGGGGAGAAACTACCGATATTTCCTTCAGGATCCTCTTCTGTAGTAACAGGAATATTACCAAAACCCATGGATGCAACTGATAAACCAAGTACACCAGTTTCGGTTACTTTTTGTGTAATACCAAATGCATTAATTTTCGCGCCAGAACCTTGAAGATACTGAGTATTCATAAACGACACTTGCGTCTTTTTAGTGAATGCAACTCCAGCAACGTTTGTGAAAATGGCTTCCACTCCTCGAGCGTTAGCAACATTAACATTGCCCCAACCAGTGCCACGAGCCCATGGATTGATTAATAGTTCAGCTGCGCCAGACTGACCTGTGCGATCCTCATTACCAGCGTTTGCAATAAACGCTGATAATGACAATGAACACACAAGCACTAAACTTACAACTCTTTTTATATTTTTTTTCATATCTTATTTTTTATATAATTGTAAACTATTAGATTTAATTAGAAAGAGTTCAAATCCGTTGGTCTTAAAGCACCAAACCATTTAATCACCTTTTCTCCAATACCATCCGCTTTAACATGAATAATATAAATACCTCCAGAAATTGGAATACCTGCGTGGTTTTTCAAATCCCAGTCAAGAGAAGTTATTGTATTATCATCTTTTTTAAACTGACGTACCAAAGATCCATTCACTGCATAAATGGAAACAACACATTTTACAGGTAGATTGACAATTTTAATTCTATTGTCTAGCTGACTTGTTTCATAAGTTGAGAATCCATAATACGGATTTGGAACTACGTTAATTAAATCGAGTGCAGATTTTGCAACTTCATTCACATTAGTTTGAGTAGCAAAGATTCCAGTATTAAAACGATACAATGGGAAGTTGTCGTTAGTTACAGTTGCAGGGGCATCATTGGTAGTTGCAAGATAACGTTTGTATGGACGAGCTACACGAAGACGGATTTTGCAATCTGTTTGTAACCAATTTTGAGATGGTACCGCTAATGGAATAGAAGTCCACATAGCATTAACATACAAGTTTCCTTTTTTCACTTTACGTAAGTTGGCATTGGTTGTACTTTGAATTTCAGTAAATTTATTCATCAACCAAACGCCTTCGTCATATGCTGGGCAGTCAAAAACTGGATCTGGAGTAGTTTTATTATTTTGATGCCCCATGATATAAATAAAGTGTTTTCCACCAAATAATACACCACCTGTGGAAGAAAAAACGCGACTAGTTGGATTAAATTTCATATCGTTTCCATTATCATAACGCAACCATGAATCTTCACCAAACATAATATTTAAGCGTTCTCCTGTTTCAACATTGATAGCATAACCTGGGAACCAACCCATTCCATTGCCTGTTCCATCTGGTAAGCCATTTTTTCCAACAGAAGGAGCATTACGTGGCTCTAATTTAATAGCTCCACCTTCCGATCTTGTAGTCTCGTCACAAGTTTCTACAACTGGACAACGAGTCCATTTGGATTGATCAGAAGTGAAAACAATATCCACACTATGTAATAAACTTAGATTTCTCGTAAAACCGAGCTCATCAGGGAAGCCAGGGTTATTTTCCCAACGACCAGCTAAGTGATAAGGGGCCCATGTTCTATTGATAATTTTTTCATATTGTTCATCCGCATCCAACCAATATTTATTGGAAGAGTTTGCTTTAGGCACATAATAATCCACAAGTTTTGCTTCATCAGGAGTAGGACTATCTCCATAAGCTAACGATCCTGAACGAATCCAGTTTAGTGGCCCGTCTCCATCAACATCTGGAACACCAGTAATCCAAGCTTTATTAGGATCCCCAAAATCAATAGTACCTTCTAGGAACTTAGTTTTCAATACATTTTTAGGACCTTCTGTTGGAGTAACCGCTTCTGGAAAGAGATAATCGAAATTAAATTGCTGAATTTGAACAGAAATTCCTAAATCCATGATAAGCTGTTCGTTGCCTAAAGCAATGGATTGGTCACTTGTAATAGTGGCAAACCCTGATCCAGAAATTTCCCAACCGAAAGTGTTATCTACTTGAGTAGCTCCACCAGGATTTGTAAATTTCAATAAGAATTCACCAGCTTTAACATTTAAAGGATCCACTACTTTAATATTCAAAGGACCTCTATTTGGTTCGTATACTAATTCGTCTGATTTCCAAGGAGAGCCCGACATAATTTTATCCAAAGAAGCCTTCGTTAAATCTAGAATTAAGCCACCGTTTCCATGACCTTCAACACGCGTAATTTGTGGTTGATCACCATAAGAAGCTTGCATTTGAGTTCCAAACGCTTCAGGAGCTGGGATATGAGGTATAACAGTAATTGGCACGATAGAACCAATAGCCGATTTTCTTCCTGCTAGATAAGTGCGCTTTTGACCAAATAAACCATCCTGAACGTTAGGATCTTGAGAATAAGGAGCAAATTTGTTATAGGAATAAGCAATTGCAATGTAGTAGTATTTTTTGTGATTAACCAATCTCTTGTCTCCAGTTGCAAATTGATCCTCCTTAATTTTAATGCTATGAGTAATTCCAGCATTTCCACCATTAACCATCTCTTGAGGAATATTACCACCAATTTCATCATTGTATGCGTAATTTACAAGTCTTGATACTGGGTTGTTAGATTTATCGAAATTTTTCAGGTCGCATTGGAATACTAAACGTGATTTGTCAGCATCATAAATATCAGCAACAGAAACAGAAGCATCTATCAATTGGAATACTTGATAACCTTCAAATCGATAATATTGATCGTATAAATTACCAGCTGCGTCTTTCAAAGGGATAGTTGGATCAAATTCTTTATATTGCTCATTAAAGTTATTAGAATTCGTCGGATTAGATAGATATAATATCACTTCTCTATCTAATTCTTGCGCTGCCAAATTTGGAGCATCAGGACCATCAAGAACTTTAAAACAATTATCAAAAAGTACTTGACATTTGTCATCAACACGTTTCAATAATTCAACAGATGCATATGCACCTCCTGATGTAGCACGAGCCCATGGAATACCAACAGTAATATAATTTACAGCACCAGGATATAGTGTAAAAGGACCAGCAGATTGCATAAAACGACGATCGCTTGGAGCATTGTTCATGTTTTTCTCAGTCCATGGAGTAGCTTGATAAGAAGCAGGTATTGGAGTTCCGAAAGTACCCCAATTCCATGGATCTGTATCACCAGGGAACATAAATGCACAAGCAATACCAGTACCATATCCAGTTCCACCATAAGTCATGCTGGTATTATCTTTCCAAATACCTCTTAACATATTATAGTATTCAATAGCAATACTTGGATCGTTCATAGCAGTAACACCGCCACTATTGTTATGAAATACAAATCGTCTCATTCCGAAACGTTCGTTATCCACAATACCATCTCCAAAGTTTACACCATTAATTGCTTCAGATCTGACTTTTAAATCGATAGAAGGAATTACAAGGTTAGTAGTTGTTGTAAAATTGGTAAAATTTTGAACCAATCCATTATTCGTAACTGGATCTAAACCAACAGGTAATTGAGACAAGTTTGGACTATCATAACCATCAGGATCCATATAAGGACCTTGGAAAAAGTCAACTCCAATAGCTGGGGGTTGAGGTCCATAATGATCATATCTTCCAGTACCATCTACTTCATCTCCATTATAGCAATATCCTAAACCACGTCGTACATCACAACCAACATAATCATCGTTAGCATCTCCTAAATCGGTATCCACCCATTGACTAAAGTATGTCTCGGTTAAAGTATAGGTAGATCTATTGATAATTTCATAAGAGTAGAATGTCATGTTATTGATTTCGTCATTTGTAGCAAAAGCGAAAGCTTGAGCACGAATTTCAAGACCAATAGGTTCCCCTTTTGATTCAGTATGAGCAGCGCCTTTATCATTAAAAACCCACCAAATAGTTTGGTCACCTTTTAACACTTGATCCACCAACATACCACCTTTTACAACGCCACCATAAGTTAAGCTTGTATCTGAATCCATCGTTGGGCGTGGAGGGTTACCCATATTAGCAGGATTAGTAGGACATAAAGAGTTTTGAAAATCGTAATATGGATAGTCCCCTTTAGTCCAATCATATTGATAATCACCATCTTTATCGAAGAATGGTGCCAAATAAAAACTTTGGTATGGGTTTCTATCAATTGGATGTGCAGGCCAGTTTTGAATTACCAATGGAACAGTATAGCCATCTGGCATATCAAAACCATTAGAGTAAGCAATAAATTGTTCTACTTCGAAACGAGTGATTTTCCATTGTTTATCATACATAGCACAAGTAGGTTGATCAATAGAAGCAGTTCCATCAATGGTTAATGGTCCAGTCCAATAATCATTACCAATTTGGCGGTAGCGAAGTGCTGCCAATTTTAATTGACCATTAACATCTTTTCCCCCAATCCAAAGGGAAGCAGAGAACATAGATGTTTTACGAGAACCTTTAGGAATCTCATACTTTGATGTTTCAAAATCCCACCACATGTCGCCACCAGTATTGATACGTGCACGAACGTTGTTCAAATTTAATTCTGAAGAACCGGATGCTGGAACGCAAAATGCAGGTTTAGGCTGATCAGTCCCTTTGCGAATTTCACCCTTCCATTTCTCTGCATAAACCGATGGGCTTAAAAGCACAAGGCTAAAGAGTGATGCAGCTATAAGATTATTTATTTTTTTCATTCTATCTATTTTTTTTCTTTAAATACTTTCTTTAATGCTACTTAATTAGAATCCAAATTGAACACCTAAGTTAATTCTACGTGGCAAACTATAGTTATAAGGATTGTTAACCATTGCACGATAGTAATCGATAAATGATTGAGGATCATTATAAGAGTTAATTTGACGTTGGTATTCAGCGGCAGCTAGGAATCCATCATCATCAGGATTTCCTGTATATCCATAAACGGAAGTTGCATTTTTGAAATTAAATACATTTAAAACTTCTAAGTATACTGTTAAATAACCGTACTTGGTAGTTTTTTTAGATTCTTTATCTTTTTTCAATGCAAACATAAATTCTTTATCAATACGAGCATCAATCCAGAATTGCCATGGCAAACTAGAACCATTAAGGTTACCAGAAATTTGACGTGTACCTACTCCAGTAATACTAGTAACTTTAGATGAACGAGTATAAGGAGAACCAGATGAGCTGTTGAAAGTAAAATTGATTCCAGTATTTTCTAACCAATTGATAGTTTTTGCTTTTCCATCTTTGGTAGCACGAGTAGTTTTAGGGCCATTATAATCTTTACCTGCACTAAATCTATAATCAATATTAGCTTTAACTGCATGACGTTGATCGAAGTCAAGGTTAGATAAAGTTCTTAAGTTTGGTTGTCCGGAAGCTACAATACTTTTTGAGGAAGAAGCATCTGAACCAGTTCCTTTTGCAAACTGAAGGGTATAACTTGTACGAATGCGAAGATTATTAGATTGTCTTAATTCATAAGATAAAGCAAAACCTTGAACCGTTCCAAAATCGATATTATTGAATGAATAATAGGTGTTTGGATATGCTTCAGAAAAACGATAAGCTTGAACTTGATCGCGATTCTCTGCATAATAAGCAGTAACAGTGATGATAGATTTTTTGCTTAATGTTTGTCTAAAACCTAATTCATAATCCACTTTCTTTTCTGGTTTTAGGCTAGGATTGGAAATATCATTTGTACCTGATTTCTCGATGTAAAGATAATCAACTGGATTCATAAATACACCCGATGTAGGACGTTTAGTGATTACATCATAGTGTGCAAAAAACTGAGCTTTATCTGAAACTGGGAATGAGAATGATACACGTGGCATTACAGAGAATTGAGGAACATAATCTTTAAATGCTTTCGCTGATAATTTCACAGCAGAACCTTCTACTAAATAAGGGGTTACTCTACCTGTAGCAGTACCTTGTGATAATATAGAAGGATCTGAAATAACTTGACCTTGTGCATTGTACCAGTTACTTCCATCACGATACCCCATAATTTGGGTTGGGTTATTGGCATCATTAACATATACTACATAATCAGATCCCATGTTTTCTGGGTGATCCATGTCGGTAACTTCACCAACCGTTTTAGCTGGTGCAAGAAGATAATTATCTTTTAATACTTTTTGGTTTGCGTCAAAACGGTCGACACGAACACCAACATTAAATACTAAACTTTCGAAGAAGAACTTATCTTGAATATACCCAGCCATATAAATTGGGTCGTAAGAGCCAACGCTTCTTTTGTAGTTTCCATTAGCATCTTTAGCAGTAAGAAAATCTTCGATGCTATTTTGTCCTTTTGTTTTATTTCCTAAATGATCATAACCAGAGTATGATACTAAGGAATAACCATCATTTAATAATTCTTCGGCATTGAACATATCCACTGAATAAGAGGATGGATCTAGGTTATCTACATCTACCCAATCAGTACCATTTACAGCTAAACCAAGTTTTTTACGTAGATTTACGTCGAAATATCTTTGAGAACCTTGGTCATATTTTAAATTGTATTTTACAGTATCAGCAAAAGTAAGGTTGCCAAATCCATCATCTACATATACTCTCATAGGATTTTCTAAATCGAGCTGTTTAATATGTGAGTTGGCTAATTGACGCATTAAAGTCCATAAACCATTAGCCCCTAAACTATAAGAACTAGTGGATTTTTGTTCGTACTGAAAACCAAATTCTAAGGCATGTTTTCCAACATCGGCACTACCGTTGGCGCTAAAACCAATTTGAGTTTGCAAGTATTTGCTATATCCAGAGTTAACAACACCTGGAGCATTGTATAATCCAAAAATAGATGCTGGTGATTCTCCGTTCAGCAAAGCAAATCCGCTTTGTAAATAGGTATAATTTCTATAATAGTCGTTGCTGTTGTCTAGAGTACTATATAAGTCATAGTAATTAGATGTATAATTAGCAAGGTAAGGATTCAACTCTGAACGTTCAAAAGTAACCAAGGTGTCATAAAAATTGGTAAGCGCCATTACGTCTTTATATTCGATGTTGTCGATAGTAACATCTTTTCTTTCGTAAAACGCATTTTTATAAGTTTTGAATTTTCCAATGTATCCATAATTAAATAGGTTGTCTTTATGAACAACATCATAAGTAGATGAATTTATACGACTATAATCTAATTGGATTTGGTAGAATATATTATTAATTAACGAAGAGGTATCTCCAGTTAAGAAACGTTGCCAGAATTTTCCATACACAAACATAGCTCCAGTTTGAGTTTCCCCATTTCTATCAGAGTTAAACATAGAATTGGCGAATGACCAATTACGATATTTACTATAGTTATAAGAACCTCCAAAGGTAAGGTTAGAATTTTTCACCAACTTCAAGTCAAATTTTCCTGTGAAATCTGCACTTAAGTTTCCAGCATTTTCGCGAACACGAATTTTCTCCATGTCTGAATTTCTAAGGTATTCCGCATTATAATAGTTAATACCAGTAAAACCAACAGGACGAAGAGGATTATCGATGATACTTTGTCTAACGTCGTCTTTCATTTTATAAGTACCCCCTTGAGCAGGAGACCCATCTTTATACGAAGCGATTTCACCAGAGATAAAGAAACCTAAAATTGCGCTGTTTCCTTTTTTGCTCTTAACAAGAGGTCCATTCAAGCTGAAAGCACCTAAAAAGTTATTGTAACCATCAAGAGATCCTGCGAACTCTAAACTACCTCCGTAGATACTAGTAGGCCCTTTGGTATTGATAACCAAAACACCTCCTGTAGCTTCCCCGTATTTTGCGGGAGCACCTCCAACAATCATAGAGATATCTTGAATAGAGGATTTAGGGACAGAAAAACCACTGGCAACTTTCACACCGTCGATGTAAGTAACGGTACCATCTGTTCTGGAACCACGAACACTACCCATCTGTCCGTCATTTCCTTGCACACCAGCCATGTTGGCAACGATAGCAGCGGCTCCACGACCTGGTTGAGATTTAATCTCTTTTGCATCCATTGTTTCGGTAACACCTTCTGGATTAATCAGAGGTCTTTCCCATTCCACAATAAATGTTTTCAACTCGGTGGTTGATTCTTGAAGTTTTAAATCTCTAAGGTAAGTAACTTGATCGTTAGTGATTTTTACTCCCGAAATGAGCAAATCTGATTTTCCAACGAAAGAGATTCTAACATCGTAAGTTCCCGATGCGATTGGTTTAATGGTGAAATCTCCATCAAAATTTGTTTGAGATCCCGTAATTAACTTTCCATCCTGCATTGCAGCAACAGTAGCATAAGGAATGGGTTCCTTTCCATCTGTTACTTTCCCTTTTAGGGTCCCTTGAGAGTAAGACAAGCTACTGATAGCCAGCAAAATCCCGAATGTAAACAGTAATTTTTTCAACATACCCGTTGTTTTTATTTGTTATTAATTGTGCTTATTCTTTCTTAAATTAGAGGGTAAAAATAGATATTAATTTTAAAATATGAAAAAATATTTTTTATATAATTATTGATACAACATTTATATCTTTATAAATCAGCAATTTGCATGTTAAAAAAAATTACTTGAATTTTCGCTAAAGATGCAATATTATCGGAAGAACGTAAAGAAAACTCGGACAAACAGTCCAAATTATTCTTTTACACAAGTTTTGTCTCTTTTTGGGAAAAGTCGTTGCCAAAAATTTCGTTGTTTAACGCTTGTCTGATCCATCATTTTAGTTTTATTCCCTTTTATGCGTTTACGTGTTTTTTTATCTTGAATATCCATATGTCTTTTTTGTCTGATCTGATATTCTTTTTCAGCCTGTTTTTTTTTCTCCTTTTCAATTTTTGCAATTTTTTTTGCTTGTCGTTCTTGATCGGTAGTCTTACAGGAAGAGATAGTTATTGTAATAGAAGTTATTGCTGTGATAATCAATATTTTATAACTTAACAATTTTAATGTTTTAATAAATGATTGGTTCATTTTTAAATTCCAATTTTCGTTAGTTTTTAGGATCATACACATTAAAAATAGTGTACAATTTGTGAGATTAATTTTTCAAAGATATAGATATTATTTTTAAAGAAAAAATCGAATTAAAAGAATACAAATATTACCTCTCGAAATATAATTTACAATGATAACTCAAAAATCAAAAATTAGGTGTTAAACTACTGTTAATCTGCAAGTTTTAATTGAATTTTTATGTAGAAATAATAGGATAATGGAATGTTATCAAAAAAAGCACGATGAATTATGCATTTTAAAATTATTGTTTGTAAATTTTGGCAATTAATGAAGTAGTGGGAATAATAATGGAAATTACACACATTGGAAACACATGACTGAGGTAAAATCTTGATGATTTAGAAAAACTAGGTCAAAATACACCAAGTTATTTTTGTAATTATAAGTCCCCTTTGCCGTTAATTTAAGAACGTCAAAGTTGGCAACAGACATGTGAGATGCAAACAAAACACCATCAAGTCCCATTGCTTTATACATAGCTTCTTTGGCACACCAGTGATACAGTGCCCATTTTTCAGGGATAACTCCAGCAGTATCTTGCATTTCGGAAAGACTCATGAACTTGTTGCGAACGCGATATGCTTTATCCGAGTTAACTTCAATATCTACACCCACCTTTTTATCTTTGCTCGAAATCGCCTGAGCAAAATTTCCAGAATGAGAAACAGAGATAAAAAAAGAATGGTCGATTAAAAATGGTTTTCCATTCGGTTGATAATCTATTGGCAGATGAGTTTTGTCGTGCAAATACATCAATGCTAGACGATAAGCAAGCCATTGTTTTTTTCGAAAATCAGTTTTTAGATGATGATAATATTCCACTTCAAAGTTGGACAAATGTATAGAATTAAAGAGAGTATCTAGAGGTTCGGATATCTCCCATATAATAGATTTAAAATTTGAGTGATGAATATTTAGCAATTCAGGCATCTGTTTTTTTTCGCAAAAGTAAAACTATTTAAAATACAAATGCATAGAAAAAGCAATTGTTTAAGAAAAGCCAAAAACCAAACTTTCTAAATAGGCAAATAATAATTGTCGATAAAAAGAATATTTGTACTTTTGCAAAAAAATATTTTTCAAAATGACAGATTATAAAGTAGCAGACATTAAATTAGCCGAATTCGGCCGTAAGGAAATTGAAATAGCAGAGCATGAAATGCCCGGTTTGATGGCACTTAGAGCGAAATATGGTAAAACAAAACCCTTACAAGGCAAACGCATTATGGGTTCATTACATATGACCATTCAGACAGCAGTATTAATTGAAACGTTAGTTGAATTAGGTGCTGATGTTCGTTGGGCAAGTTGCAATATTTTTTCAACCCAAGATCATGCAGCAGCAGCTATCGCAGCAGCTGGCATTCCTGTTTTTGCATGGAAAGGCGAAACCTTAGAGGAGTACTGGTGGTGTACTAATGAAGCGTTAAAATTTCCAGGAGGTAAAGGTCCTCACTCTATTGTAGACGATGGTGGAGATGCAACCTTGTTAATTCATTTAGGATATAAAGCAGAGGAAGATCCATCAGTGTTAGAAGGCACACCTTCTTCTAAAGAGGAAGAGGTAGTATTTAACACTTTGAAAAAAGTCTTAAAAGAGACCCCTACTCGATGGCATCAAGTAATTGCTGAGCTGAAAGGTGTTTCTGAAGAAACAACCACAGGAGTTCACCGTTTATATCAAATGTTGGAACGAGGAGATTTACTTGTACCTTGTATTAATGTAAATGATTCGGTTACTAAATCAAAATTTGACAACTTGTATGGCTGTCGTGAATCTTTAGCAGATGGTATCAAACGCGCTACCGATGTTATGTTGGCTGGCAAAGTTGTGGTTGTATTGGGTTATGGAGATGTAGGAAAAGGCTGTGCTCACTCTATGAGAAGCTATGGTGCACGAGTTATTGTTACCGAAATAGATCCTATTTGTGCTCTACAAGCAGCAATGGAAGGTTTTGAAGTAGCTCTTACAGAAGACGCATTACCCGAAGGGAATGTATATGTTACAACAACCGGAAACTTAGGTGTAATCACTATTGACCACATGGCCAAAATGAAAGATCAATCGATTGTTTGTAACATTGGACACTTTGATAATGAAATTCAAGTAGAAGAGCTTGAAAATTATCCAGGAATTCAAAAAATAAACATCAAACCTCAAGTAGATAAATATATTTTCCCTGATGGACATTGTATTTTCTTGTTAGCCGAAGGACGATTAGTGAACTTAGGATGTGCTACAGGACACCCATCGTTTGTAATGAGTAACTCATTTACTAACCAAACTTTGGCTCAAATCGACTTACACGAAAATGATTATCCAGTGAATGTATATCGATTACCAAAAAAATTAGACGAAGAGGTTGCTCGTTTGCACTTAGAGAAAATTGGTGTTAAATTAACCAAACTAACTCCAACGCAAGCTGCTTATTTGGGTGTTGACATTAATGGGCCATATAAAGCAGATCATTATAGATATTAAAAAATAATCATTTTAAATATTGAGGGGGTTGTTTCGTTGAGACAACCCTTTTTTTATTTAACAGAAAATGGTCAAATAGAACCAAAATTTAATATGAGTATCTTTAAAGAAAGATGGCATATATCGAAATGGAAGTTTTAGATTGAACAAAAAAATAGAAATTTATGTTTTCATAAAAAACAAACTAACAACAAACAAAATGGAAAACAGAACTTTAGAAATATTGAAGATGGCAATCTTGATGGAGCGTCGTGGCAGAGAGTTTTATCAAATGGTAGCCAAACAAACGAACGACAAGAATGTACAAAACATTTTTACCCTTATGGCAAAGGAAGAGCAGCTACACATTGAAACTCTATCTCATCATTACAAAACTTTTCAAAAAAATGGGACTTTTGACGTACTCTCTAAAAACGGAATCGAAGAAGAGGATACTATTTCTGCATTGATTTTAGATCCCAATATTAAAAAATCAATTTCTGCTGCTAGCTATGAAGCAGCAGCTATTAGTGCAGCTATCGATATGGAGAACAAAGCCATTGAAGTGTATTCTAGCCGAGCCAAAGAGGCCACAGATCAGAATGAAAAAGCATTGTATCTTTGGTTGACAGATTTTGAGCGTGGGCATCACAAACTGCTAAACGACCTTAACACCGAATTGATGGAAAAAATATGGAACGACAATCACTTTTGGCCGTATTAATAAAAACGGAAACTTTATGAAAAAAACAGCACTCTTACTATCCATATTATTACTATCTTTTGTTGGATATAGTCAAAAAAACATCTATGGATTCACTGTAAAGACATTAGATGAACAAGATTTTCATTTTTCTACCCTCAAAGGGAAAAAGATTATGATTGTAAATACTGCCTCAAAATGCGGATTAACCCCTCAATACGAAACACTTGAAAAAGTATACAAACAATATCAAAATCAAAATTTTATCATCATTGGTTTTCCAGCAAACAATTTTTTAAACCAAGAACCTGGAAATGCAGAAGAAATTTTAGAATTTTGCACAAAGAATTATGGGGTTACTTTTCCAATGATGGCGAAGGTTTCGGTTAAAGGTGAGGATATTGCCGAAATATACAAATGGTTAACTCAAAAGTCGTTAAATGGAGTTTTAGAAACTAGTGTTACTTGGAATTTTCAAAAATATCTCATCAATGAGAAAGGAGAATTGATTGGGAAAATTGCCCCTAAAGAAAAACCAGATTCTCCTAGGATAATAAAATGGATTGAAACGGGTATCTTTTCCGTTAATGAATAATACATTTACAAAAAAAGAGGTAAAATTTACCTCTTTTTTTATTTAAATAAATCACCGAATATTAATAAATTTCTATCACAAAAGGAACACGAGCTTGAACGCCTTTCATGTTTTTAAGAGACCTAATATAATCAACAAACATAAAAGACTCTCCGAGTTCTTTTTGTAAGATGGAGGATTCCATATTGGAGGAGTTATCGAGAAGTTGTTTGAAAAAATCTTTTTGAATTGGCTTATACACGATGCGATATTTGTCAATTTTTGCACTTTTTGCAGCCATGTTAATCGCTGTTTGTAATCCACCAATTTCATCCACTAATCCTATTTTTTTAGCATCCAATCCACTCCAAATTCTTCCTTGACCGATGCTATCCACTTGTTCAATTTTCATTTTTCGGCCTTCCGCAACTCTTTTAATAAACGTAGCATAAATGCGTTCGATGCTTTTTTGAATGGTAGAATACTCGTAGGTATCTAATGATCGATAGATGTTCATATAATCGGAATGAGCATTTGTTTTAACCACGTCAACGGTGATACCGAGTTTGTTGTTAATTAGATTTTTAACACTTGGAATAAAGCCAAAAACGCCAATAGATCCAGTTAAAGTAGTTGGTTCAGCTACAATAGCAGTAGCAGCACATGCAATGTAGTATCCTCCGGAAGCAGCATAGTCACCCATAGAGATAATTACTGGTTTTTTTGCTTTTGTAAGAGCAACTTCTCTCCAAATTATTTCGGAAGCCAATGCACTTCCCCCAGGAGAATTTACGCGAAGTACAACTGCTTTTATAGAGTTATCGATTCGTGCTGCTCTTATTTCTTTAGACAGAGATTCGCCTCCAATAGACTTTTCGTCGCCTTGCCCATCAATAATTTCGCCCACGGCATAGATAACAGCAATTTTATCTTTTGAACGAACATCTTCCGATTTTGATTTCGAAATGGATTGGTAGTCGGATATAGAAACGACCGATAGATCATTATTTTCTTCTACCTTGAGTCGTTTTTTTAATTCAGAGATAAGTTCATCTTTATAAATCAACCCATCCACGAACTTAAGTTCCAAACACTTTTCAGGCTCTTGTAGGGTTAACTGATCGGCAACTTGATTAATCATTTCGACTGGAATTTTTCGAGAATTAGAGATCCCAGTACAAAGGTGATTCCATGTTGAATTCAAATAGGTCATCATTTGTTCTCTATTTGCTTCACTCATTTTATCTAATATAAAGGGTTCTACAGCAGCTTTGAATTTTCCATGTCGAATAATTTGAGGCTCAATTTCGAGTTTTTGAAGCAACCCTTTATAGAACATCACCTGCATGCTTAGACCTTTAAGATCGATAGCACCTTCTTTGTTTAGATATAATTTGTCGGCAACAGAAGCAAGATAATAGGCTCTCTGACTATAATTATCTGCATAGCTTACGATCAATTTCTTAGATTTTTTAAATTCAATCAGTTCATTTCTAATTGCCTCTATGGTAGCAGGAGCAGCCTGTACATCTCCAAAATTTAAGAAAAGGACCTGGATATTTGGATCCTCGGCAGCGTCTTTTATCGATTTTAGAATTTTATCCAGCCCAATTGGATTGTTTGATTTCATTTTATTAAAATCAAAATTTTCAAACGGATTTTTTCCAGACCGCTCTTCGATGGGATGATTTAAAGAAATCTCCAAAATCGAATTGGGTTTTACTTTTACTTTTTCATCACTACCCATTGAAATGGAGGAAATTACAATCCCTGCAACGATGATAAAAATCAATATCCAAGTGAGCAAAAAACCCAACATAGATGCAAACATGAACTTAAAAAACTGCTTCATAAACTTATTTTTTTTTATAAAAAGTATTTATTTCTAATAATTGTGTCAAAAATACTAAAAAAAGGGTTCATTCGATCACTTTTTCGACATAACACTACTTTACTAGGACATTTTAAAAAATGACAAACATGAAATCGACAAACAAGATTGAACATCAACTTTGAATCAAAAAGAATTGTCAGAAAAAAAATTAAACAAAGGTCGACTTTATAATTCTTCTCACTGGAATCCAAGTGGATAAAAAGCCAGTAACAGAAATGACCATAAAGATAAGCACAAAGTCAACCACACTCATCTTTACGGGGTAAGCAGTAACCAAGTATTCGGCATTCGTTTGTCCCATAGTAATGATTCCAAAGTGTTGTTGTATTAAACATATCAAAGCTCCCAAAATCAATCCCAAACCACCACCAAAAAGATTTATTAATACACCTTCGGCAATAAAAATTCTTTCGAGAAGAGTTTTGCTCGCTCCCATATTTTTTAATATCTCAATATCCCTTTTCTTTTCAATTATCAGCATGGTAATGGTACCTACAATATTAAAGGTAGCTAAGAATAATATAAATGATAAAATGATAAAAACGGCAATTTTTTCCATTTGCATAATTCGATACATTACCTCTTCTTGTTCGTATCGATTTTTGACAATATGGGATGGCCCGACAATTTTTTTTATTTCTTTATCTATTTTGCGTTGTTGTGAGCTAGATTTAACATGTACTTCATATGCTGTAACTTGATTTTGATATTGAGTAAGAGATTGCATAAACTCAAGAGGAACAATCACAAAGGTTATATCGCTTTCTGTTTGCACCGAAAAGAACCCCGAAGGCAAGAGAGTTTCACTGTTAACAGCAGAAATATCGGAAATATTTGAAGAATATCTATTTGGATAATAGGCAGTTAACCCCTTCATTGCATTTAAATTTACCCCAAGATTATAGGCCACCCCCACTCCCATTACTGCTCTATTGATATCACCAGATTTGAGAATAAACTTTCCATCGGTAATAAGGGTGTCAAAGTGATTAAATTTTCCATAACTATTATCGACACCCTTTAAACGAGCAATAATTTGTTGATCTTGGTATTTTAGCATGGCAATATCTTCCAACACCAAAGTTACGGATGCAACACCATCAAGAGAAGAAATTTTTGAAGTAAGAGAAGTGTCGATATTACACACTTTTCCTTTAGAGGGAGAAATTAAAAAATCGGGGTTAATAGAATTAAAGTTCTTTTCAACCATAGATTCCAATCCATTGAAAACCGAAAGAACAATAACCAACGCCATTGAACCAACCATCACACCAATTAAAGAGATTACCGAAATTATATTGATAATATTATGCGATTTCTTTGAAATCAGGTATCTTCGTGCTATGTAAAATGGAAAACTCAAGGTAAAAATTGTGTTTTTTAATTAATAAAAACTTCCATTATTGATCAATAGAAAAGCAGTTCTGATAAAAGATTATGTTTTGTAAAAGTATTATTTTGTAGCTTTTACAATTAAACCTGTCCCAGTTTTATGTTGGCATTTAACATCCATAAAGTTTAACAAAAAGCACCAAGGGTAAAAAACGAGGTACCAAAATGGAAGTATTACAAAAAACAGTTTGGATACACCAAGCATTAAAATAGGATATTTCATAGAGAGTAGCCACGAAATATGACCTGGTTTTCCATAAGCATATTTAGCCTCTACTTTTGAGAAGCCAGCAGATTTTAATTTGTCTTGAATTTCTTGGATATTGTATCCATCACGCACATGTTCTTCGATAAAGGATTCTTCCCCATGTTCGTGAACATCGGAGCCTCCTTGATCGGAGGGGGTGGATATAAGAAGAGTGCCATTTTCTTTCATTGCACGATGAAAATTTTTAAAGACAAGCACATCCTCTTCAATATGTTCCATCACATCTACGCTAAGAATAAAATCAAATTTATCATCTTGTTCTAATTTTGTCAGATCTCCCAATTCAAAAGTAACATTTGGGCGATTGATTACTGAAAAGAACTGGTTACAATCTTCTATTTGCTCCTCTTTTACATCCACTCCTAAAATACTGGCAGAAGGTATGTAGTTTGACATAAAGAAGTCGTACTGACCAAAACCACTACCAGCATCCAATATTGCTACATTTTGCATTTTAGGACTTAGTGTTTTTTTTACCTCATGTTTAATGTGCCATGCTCTTAAAAGGAGCAAATCTAACAATCGATAAAACAGCTTTCGTAAAAATGGCGATTTATTAAAAACAACGCCTAAAGATCGTTTTATTGGGTCGTATTTCATGTTCTTATATCAAGTTTTATTATGAAAGTAGTTATTGTTTTAAAAGATCATCTATTCGTTCGATAAAATCGAGGGTATCATCTTCTAAAAATTTAATTTCGGGGACAATTCTGAGTTGCATTTTAACTTTTTGGCCTAATTTGTACCTAATTTCTTTGGTTGACTTTTTAAGGTTTTCAATCACTAGTTTTCGATCACTAGCCCCAAAAATACTGATATATACTCTTGCAATAGATAAATCGCTGGTAACTCTTACTGTTGTAATGGTAATCAATGCTCCCCCGCTTAAGGTCATTCCATCATGTTGAAAAATTTCTGATAGCTCTTTTTGAATCAACCGAGCCACTTTTTGTTGTCTTATGCTTTCCATGATGCAAAAATAATCATTTTTATCTGATAATAGGCAAAGTAGATTTATTTGAGTCACATCATTCATAAAAAAATTGTATGTTTGCATTTAATTTTTTTGCATTTAAGATAACAAAAAATGAAATTTAGGTCAAAAAGCAAACAGGTAGCAGTACTTATAGATCCTGACAAGAATACGGATGATGAATTAACAAAAATAATTTCATTATCTATTGAGAACCATGTTGATTTATTTTTAGTAGGAAGTAGTATTCTTATGCAAAAATCGGTAGACCAAGCGGTAGATCTCATTAAAAATAGCTGTTCTATTCCAGTATATCTTTTTCCTGGCAATGTATTACAAGTATGTAAAAAAGCAGATGGAATATTGTTGCTATCCTTAATTTCTGGCAGAAACGCCGAACTTCTTATTGGGCAACATGTGATTGCTGCTCCATCTATTAAAGAAGCCAATTTTGACATAATACCTACCGGGTACATGCTAATCGAAAGTGGAAGCCAAACTAGCGTGGAATACATGAGTAATACGAGACCTATTCCATCCAATAAAACAGATATTTCGGTGTGTACTGCAATGGCAGGGGAGCAATTAGGTCTGCAATCGATATACTTAGAAGCAGGTAGTGGAGCCTCTTTTCCTGTGCCATTAAAAATTATTTCTGAAATCAAAAAAAACATCAAAATTCCAATTTGGGTTGGAGGCGGATTAAAAAGTCCAGAGGACGTAGTAAATGCATGCAATGCCGGAGCCGACATTGTAGTAATTGGTTCGGTACTGGAAGAGAATTCATCCCTAATAATCGATATTTGTAATGCAGTTCATCAATTAAATCAATAGTAAACCAATGAAAAAGACAACAATAATCTTCATTTTATGGATACTTTCCCTTTCCTCCATAGCACAAAACAAAATCATTAACTTAGAAGATATTTTTAAATCCAGAAAGTTATTTCCTAGTTCATTATCTCAACTATCGTGGCAGTCGAATAGTAATTTCACCTATGTTGCTAACCAGTCCTTAGTTTCGGAAAATATTAAACAAAAAAAGGCAGACACTCTATTAACACTTCCTGCGTTAAATGAGAGGTTAAAAAAAATCAAAGCAGAAGAGCTAAAATCTTTTCCAAAGTATATCTGGAAAGATGAAAAGACTTTAGTGTTTTTAAACAAAACTCAATTCTATAGCTTAGACATCAAAAAAAAGGAGATTTCATTAATTTCAAAATTACATCCTAAATCATTTAACTTTGAATACAACAATCAATATAACAAGATTGCTTACACACGGGATGATAAGAACATTTTCATCGCAGACGGTAACAACAATTATCAAGTAACCTACGATGGAGGCAAAGGCATTGTAAATGGCGAAACGGTCCACCGAAACGAATGGGGAATTCACAAAGGCCTATTTTGGTCGCCAAATAGCAATTATCTTGCTTATTACAGAATGGATGAGAGCATGGTAACAGAATATCCATTGGTTGACATCAACCATAGAATTGCTAAAGTAGATTTTATCCGTTACCCTATGGCTGGAATGAAAAGTCATCACGTAACCATAGGAGTATACAATTATACTAGTGGCAAGTCGGTGTTTTTGGAAACTGGAGATTCGAAAGAGCAGTTTTTGACGAATGTTACTTGGAGTCCGGATGAGCAATCTATTTTTGTATTAGTGTTAAACCGACTACAAAATCATTTAAAAGTAAATCAATACGATGCAATGACTGGTTTATTTATTAAAACACTATTTGAAGAGACAAATTCAAGGTATATAGAGCCACAACATGAATTGTATTTTTTGAATAAAACTCCTTCAAAATTCTTATATTTAAGTCAACGAGATGGATACAATCATATTTATTTAATGGAGACAAACTCCAAAAACACAGAACAGCTAACGAAAGGCAACTGGGTTGTAAAAGATATCGTTGGGATAGATAAAAATGACGAAAACATTTATTTTACTGGGAACAGAGAAAGTTATATCGAAACTCATCTTTACTCAATTAATCTTAAAACAAAAACAATTACAAAAATTTCGGCAGAAGAGGGCACACACTCCCCATTAATTTCACCCGATTTTACGAACATTATCGATCGATATAATAGTTTAAAAACTGCCAATAAAATTGATTTATTAACCAATAAAGGAATTAAAGTCCGCACTATTCTTGAAAGTGAAGACCCATTAAAAGATTATAAGCTGGGAGAGACATCCATTTTCACTATTAAAAACAATCAGAACACCGATTTATACTGCCGAATGATTAAGCCCACCGATTTTGATCCACAGAAAAAATATCCTGTGCTGATATATGTGTATGGTGGTCCTCACTCGCAATTGGTAACAAATTCGTGGTTGGGGGGAGCAGGTCACTTTTTAAATTATATGGCACAACAAGGATATATCATCTTTACTTTAGACAACCGAGGTACAGCGAATAGAGGATTTGCTTTTGAAAGTGATATTCACCGTCAACTTGGAGTGCTTGAATCAGAGGACCAGTTATCGGGAGTTCAATATTTAAAAAGTTTACCCTATGTAGATCAATCCAGAATTGGCTTAGATGGATGGAGTTATGGTGGATTTATGACATTAACCTTATTATTGAAGAACCCAGGTTTATTTAAATCAGCAACTTGTGGTGGGCCGGTAATTGATTGGAAATGGTACGAAGTGATGTATGGAGAGCGTTACATGGACAGACCCGATGAAAATATGGAGGGCTACGAAAAAGCGTCATTATTAAACTACACAGATAGTTTAAAATCTCCCTTGTTGATATTTCAAGGAGCACAAGATAATACAGTTTTATGGCAACACAGCCAATCGTTTATTGAGAGTTGTATTAAATCAGGCAAAATGGTAGAGTATTTTATCTATCCAAACCACGAGCACAATGTGAGCGGTCCAGACAGAGTTCATTTGTGGAAAAAAATTGAAGAGTTTCATAATCGCAATTTAAAAAATTAAAAGCTACATGCGCGATGAGACTAATTTTATAAATCAACTCAAGCGTGGAGACAAAGATGCTTTTCATACCCTATTTATCGACTACAAGGATTTGGTTTTCAACACATCGTTGAACATAGTACAAGATGAGTCGGAAGCGATGGATGTTCTGCAAGATGTATTTATTGAAATCTTCCAATCGATATCCTCTTTTAAAGGAAAATCTTCTTTATCTACATGGATTTATAGAATTTGTGTCAACAAGTCGCTAGAGGTGATCAGAAAAAGAAAACGTACTTCTGTTTTCTCACTTTTGAATCTAAACAATAAAAGTCCCGAAGTAGAGAAAGATTGGGTACATCCAGGAGTGATTCTTGAGAATAAAGAGCGAGCAAAAATTCTTTACCAAGCTATATCAAAGTTAAAAGAAAAAGAGAGAATCTCGTTTACATTATTTCACATTCAAGGATTATCACAAAATGAGATTTCAAACATCACAAATCAATCATTATCGGCAATAGAGACTCAAATTCATAGGGCAAAACAAAAACTATCACAATGGTTGGTATTAGAAAAACATTAACTTTGCATTTTAAATAATAATTTGGATTAAATAGATGATATCATTTGAAAAGAGAGTATTAAAAAATGGGCTAACAGTTATTGTAAGTTGCGATAAGCATTCGCCAATTGCTGCATTTAATTTGTTGTATAAAGTAGGCTCACGAAATGAATCTGCTGACAAAACCGGATTTGCTCATCTTTTCGAACATTTAATGTTTGGTGGCACAAAACAAGTCCCCAAGTTTGACACTCCAATACAAGAGGTTGGAGGTCAAAGTAATGCATTTACATCCAAAGATATTACCAATTATTATATTACCTTACCCTATCAGAACATTGAGACAGCATTTTGGTTAGAAAGTGATCGGATGCAATCGTTAGCTTTTAGTCAGAAAGCATTAGACATCCAAAAGCAAGTGGTAGTAGAGGAGTTTAATCAATCCTATTTAAACCGTCCTTATGGCGATGTATGGCAGTTACTGAGTCCACTTGCGTATCAAACTCACCCATATTCTTGGAATACCATAGGCAAAGATCCTCTTCATATTGAAAAAGCGACTCTTGAAGATATAAAATCATTTTTTAATAGTTATTATCGACCCAATAATGCTATTTTGAGTATTGTTGGAAATGTTAATACTGAGGAGATATTTGATATGGCAGAACGTTGGTTTGGGCATATCCCCTCTGGACCAATTTTGGACATTGCTATTCCCTCCGAACCAATTCAGCGAGAGGCACGCAATTTAGAAGTAAAAAGACCAGTAGAAGCCGACGCTATATACAAAGCATATCATATGTGCCAAAGAAATCATCCCGACTTCTATCCAGCCGATTTGTTATCTGATCTATTTTCAAATGGGCGATCTTCGCTATTGTACCACAACTTGGTAAAGAAAAGAGCAATTTTTCATGAAATAGATGCATTTGTTTCTGGGAGTGCAGATGCAGGGCTGTTTGTAATAAGTGGGAAACCTCACTCGGGAATTACATTAACAGAAGGGAATAGTATCATCGAAAATGAGATTAGCAACTTTATAAACACTCCTATTTCATCAAAAATGATAGAAAAGGTAAAAAACAAAAGCATCAGCATTTTATTATACTCAGAGATGAGCACTTTAAACAAGGCTAAGGATTTAGCTTATGCTGAATTTTTGGGAAATGCAGAGATAGTTAACAGAGAAGTAGACATGTATTTAGCTCAAAACAACAAAAAAATCACAAAAGTAGCACACGAAATATTACAGCCTACAAATTGCTCCACCTTGTATTATTATTCAAATAAATAACCAACTTTTTAAACCGAGACACCAAACATTACAAAAACATTGTCATCATAAATGAACGACGCAAATAACAAAATGACCGAAGCAGAATTACTTGAAGGATGTAAAAGCCGAGACCAAAAGTGCCAATACATTCTTTATAAGAAGCATGCATCCACAATGTTATCTGTTTGTCGTAGATACTCGAACTCAGAAGAAGATGCAGAAGATATTTTGCAAGAAGGATTTATCAAGATTTTCAATAATTTAGATAAATTTCGAGGAGATGGTTCTTTGGAAGGATGGATTAGAAGAATAATGGTAAACACTGCTCTTAACCAATATCGAAGTAATTTAAAATCGATGTATCAAATGGATATCGATGAAGTTCAGAGCGCAGTTGAAGATTTACGACCTTCAAATTTCGATAAGTTAAATGCAAATGTTCTTCTAAAGATGATTGAACAACTTCCCAAAGGATACAAGTTGGTTTTTAACTTGTATGAAATTGAGGGGTATGCACACAAAGAGATTGCTGAAATGTTAAATATATCCATTAACACTTCTAAATCTCAACTACTCAAAGCACGTAGGGTGCTACAAAAAAAGATTGAAGATTTAACAACACACGAAAATACAATATTAGAAAGATATAAAGAATAACAAGACTATGGACGAACTAAATTATATAGGAGAACTTTTCAGAAACAAGCTCAAAAATCACAAAATTGAGCCTTCTGATAAAGTATGGGCAAACATCCAAAAAAACATTGGATCTGCACCTGTGGCTTCCCCTAAGCCTAGTTTAACAAAGTACATTATTGGAGGAGCAGCAATAGTTAGCATCATTACTGCTTCGGTATTCCTATTTAGCTATTTAGAAACAGGAACACATAATACGAACCAAAATTCAACGGTACAGAATACAAACACTAACTCAGACATAACTACTACTGAACCTTCCAACACCAATACTTCTAATCCAAATATAAGCTCAATAAACTCTGTAGAGACATCTTCTAAAGACGACAACTCCACAGTGCAAAAAACAAACTCCAATTCTTCAACCACAAAAATGGATGATTCAAAACCATCTTCCATAATCTCTTATTTAAAAACTATTACGAATACTTCTGAAAAGACAACACCCATTTTATCAAATAATACCAATAAAAAAGAGACTTCAGAGCCAAAATTTGTGAATTCAGAAGTTAATGAAGTTCCAAAAACGAATATCCCCCTAGACATAACTAAAGACACTACCGTATGCATTGGGGAATCTTTCAAATTAAAAGCCAAAGGAGGTCTATCTATTATCTGGTCAAATGGAGATACTTCAGACGAAATAGAGATCTCTGAACTTAAAGAAGAGCAAACATATGTATACAGAGCATTTGTTCATACCCTTGCTGGTGACACTTCTATAATGATAAGGGTAAAAGCAATGGATTGTCATCCATATGAACAACCAAACGCATTCACTCCTAATGGCGATGGCACTAATGATGAATTTATTCCAAATGTTCCATCTGATTGTTCAGACTACTCATTAATGATTTACAACCGAGCTGGACTTAAAGTATTTGAATCTAGAGTAAAGGACTTTGGTTGGGATGGAAAATACAACAATGAGAAACAAAAAGAGGGAGCATATTTCTATATCCTTCAATACAAAAATAAATCAAACAATATTAAAACTTATAGGGGGACAATCATATTATTGCCAAACTAAAGTTTAAAGATAAAAAAAACTCCGAAGAATTTCGGAGTTTTTTTTATCACAAATAATTATATTATTCGGATATTTGCATCATAAAACTATAAAAAATGCAAACCAACACACAAAAAAGACCTTCTTTTTCACTGCCACAAAAACTTTCACTACCTAAAATTGAGACTTTTACACTTGAGGGAGGAGATTTGTTACATGTATTGCCATCAAAAACTACCTCCTTGATTCAGTTAGAAATAAAATTTGAAGCTGGAAGCTGGTATCAAAGTTATCCATTTGAAGCAGTTATTACTGGAAAAATGTTATCGGAAGGCACTAAAACGTATAACTCTAAAACAATAGCAGAAACCATTGATTTTTATGGTGGCTACTATGCTATCGGGGTGGATAAGGATTTTTCTTCTATCCAATTTGTATTTCCAAAAATGTATTTAAAAGAGATTCTTCCCATTTTATCTGAAATGATCTACCATTCGATATTTCCAAGTAGAGAATTGGAAATTATCGAAAAAAACCTTATTCAAAGTATAAAACAAGACAACCAACAAGGCGATATCATAGCAAACAAACAACTTTTATCGATGATATTTGGGGCCGACCATCCGTATGGAAGAATTGGGCAACCAGAAGAGGTAGATTTAGTAACAAAAGAAAATCTAGAACAGTTTTACACAAAAAGATATAGATCAACTTTGTCGCAGATTTTTATTGCTGGGAATGTAAATGAATCGGATATTCAATTGATGGAAAAATATTTATCCATCAAACGAACCATCGAGAACGAGGAAGAAAAAAGAAAAGATGTTTCTAAAAGTAAATTATCAAAAATCAATATTACCAGAAAAGAGTCCACTCAATCTTCGATACGGATGGGAAAATTACTATTCAATAATAGCCACCCAGATTATATTCCACTTCATATTGCAAACACAGTGTTAGGAGGATATTTTGGTTCGAGATTGATGAATAATCTTAGAGAGCAGAAAGGCTATACATACGGAATTGGCTCGTATATGTTATCTTTCAAACATGCAGGTATTTTTGGAATTTCTACGGAAGTGGGTATTGAGCATACTGAAATGGCGGTAGAGGAGATTTATAAAGAAATAAATGCTTTAAGTTCTGATGAAATTGACAAAAAAGAACTCGATAGAGTAAAAAACTATATGATAGGAACCTATTTAAAAAGTTTGGATGGTCCATTTAACATTATGAATCAATATGCAACAATAATTACCAAAGGTTTATCCATCAATTACCCTCAGCATTATTTAGATGAAGTAAACAGCATTTCGCCAAATAGGATAAAATCACTAATGAATCAATACATTAATCCAGAATCGTTGTCTCTTGTTATCGTCAACAATAGAGAGCAATAAAAAATAGAATATTCCGTTTACAGTAGTGGAAAAACATAAATGAAAAAGATTGCATTAATACTATTTTTCACGATTAGTCTTCAATCGTTTGCAATTCAACCTGCTAAATTGCATTGCATAGACGTATCTTCAAATGGAGATATATTGATTACATGGAAAGAAACCAGTGATGTAGCAGATTTTATATCTTATGAAATATTTCAATCCAATAGTCTTACCGGACCTTTTAATCTATTAACTACCATTACAAATCCGAATGTCATTAATTACTCGCACATAGGAGCCTCTGCTGACATCAACACTTGTTACTATTATATTAAAACAAATGGTTCGAGTTCCACAGGATTTTCAGACACTTTATCAAGTATACAGTTAACCATCACCAGTTTAAACGATGGCAATGCTTTATTAAATTGGAATACCCCTTCTTCCCCACTTCCCTCCTTGAATAGCTGGTATCATGTTTATCGAGAATATCCTACAGGTACTTGGATCTTATTAGATTCCACACAACAACAAAGCTACACTGAAAATTTTTCCATCTGCGATATTCAATTATCTTACAAAATAATACTCAAAGGCACTGGTTGCACAAATCAATCCGCGCCTGATGCATGCCATATTAAGGATTTAACACCACCTTCTACTCCTATTTTGGATAGTGTGAGTGTAAATAATACAAATGGAAAAATTCAATTGGGTTGGGATGCAGTTTCAGCGCAAGACACAAGAGGATACATTATTTATCGTCAAGAAGGGGGTGTTTGGACGCCAATTGACACTATATATGGCATTAACTCTACTTTTTACGAATATTCGGAACCTAACAGCTCAACAGCACCTCAAAATTATCGAATTGCAGCCATAGATAGTTGTTATAATGCGAGCCCATTAAGTATGGATCAGCACAGCATGGTACTAACAAACAGCATAAACAACTGTTTAAGAACCACTATGTTAAATTGGAATATTTACGATCATTTACCAAGTGGTGTTATTAAATATGAGATTTTTCAGTCGGAGAACGGAATGCCATTTGTAAACATTGGAGAGGAGGTTTCAAACACCACTCATGTAGTTTCGGGGTTGATAGATGGCAACACCTATCAATTTTTTGTCAGAGCTATTGGCTTAAATGGATTTTCTGCATCTTCAACCTCTGTAAATTTTGTATTTTCAGAGACAGAAACTCCCAAGTATGTATATTTTAGATATGCCTCTGTAAATGAAAATCAGCATGTTGACCTTGCAATCTGGGTAGACACAAGTGCCTTAATAACAGGAATTAACATATACAAAAAGTATCCAAGTACTACTTTTCTAAAGCTTGCCACTTTACCATTTAATACAACGGGAAATTATTATTTTACCGATACCGATGTAGCAACTAGCAAAGAGAAGTATTCCTATTTTGCAAAAGCTATTGACATCTGTGGGAACGAAATATTATCTAGTGATACCGTAACAACAATCCTGTTATCGGGAGATGCAATTTCAGAGTATAAAAGTCTGCTTACCTGGTTTCCATATGATGAATTTTATGCTACTGTAGACAATTATTGTATTTATAGAAGCGTAGGAGCATCTCCATTTTTCGATTCCATTTCGAGTACGACTATCACAAACTATACAGATGATGTGACTTCTGGCAGGTATGAGGGAGCAATTTTCAACTATTATGTTGAAGCACAAGAAGGTTTAGGAAATCCATACGGTTTTAAAGATGTAAGCCGATCAAACATAATTAAAATTGGGCATCCATCCCTTACATTTGTTCCAAATGCTTTTTCTCCAAATGGAGAGAACAAGATATTTAAACCAACAAATATATTTGTTGACAACGAGGAATACCTATTTGTGATCTTTAACAGATCGGGGGCTAAGGTTTTTGAAACAAACGATCCAAATCAGGGTTGGGATGGAAAATACTTGGGTGAACTGCAACCCTCTGCAATGTATGTATATCGATTATATTATTTGAATAGCAACAAAACTAGATTCGAAAAAGAGGGATGGGTATATCTGTTTAAATAATTCAAATCTCTAAATTTTTACATGTCACTAAGAATAAAAATCATTATCAATCAATATATCATACAATGTCAAAAATCATCATAGGAGACAAGGAACAACAACAAATATATATTTACAATTATTATTTTTGGCAAAATACATTTACTGGCACACTTCGTTTATTTGGCGGTCCATTAATGATTGTATTATCCGTTTGGTTTTATCTAACCGAAGCTAACAACCCCATTTTGTACGGCACAATTTTGTTGGCATATGGCCTATTTTACTCCTTTAGACCATTTATTTATATTTTAATAAACCGAGAAAAAATTGATTTTGGAGTATTTGAAGTAAATTTCTTCACAAATTACATGACAATACAAAGTGATAAAGGGCTGCAAGAATATGAGTATACAGAATTTAAACGAATAAAGAAATTTAGCAAGTGGTATGTAATTTATATCACCAGTACTTCCATTTTGGCACTACCTATAAATCAGCTTACACCAGAAGAACGATTAAAGATAGACCAAAGAACCGTATAAAGAAGCGAGATGAGAAAAATTGCAGTTTTACTTTCTTGTTTAACATGGATTCATTTTCAATTGTATTCAGCTGAATCGGTACGTCATAAAAAATTGGAGTTACTCTCAAAAGTTTGGGGATATACCATCTTCAAGACTGAGAAAAAAATAGCACATCCCGATAGGGAGTTGTTGAATCTGATAAAATCATCGAAAATAGATGAAAGTTTTGATAAATTTCAAAAGAGGGTCATTCAATGGCATCACAAAAATTTCAGATTTGATTTAGATCAGTCCCAAACCTTTAGGGAAGTATTTCCAAAATCATTTGCATGGGTTCAAGATACTAATTTATTAAGTAGTTCGTTCTCAAAATATCTTTTAGAATTCGTCCCCATATACACAAAAAAAGGCAATCCTCAATATACTCTCAAAGAATTTATACCCAATTTTTATTACGATAAAGAATTTGCAAACACTACAGACACAATTATAGACAAAGATTATTATCTACTTGCAGGAATAAAATATTGGAACATTGTTAACTATTTTTATCCATACGCTACCGACAGCACTATGTTTTGGAACAACGCCCTTCAGAACATCATAACAAACTTTGACACGATTTCGAGTTACCATTCTTATTATCTAACGCTGTTGAGGACATCGAAAACACTTAATGATGGACATTCTAGGGTATATTCATCCTGGGCTTCAGAGAATTTATTTAAATACGAAATACCTTTTGAGGTAGAAGTGTATGAGGACTTTGCCATTGTCAGCAAAATTGACACTGCAAATGGATTGATTCAGAAAAAGGATAATATTACAGCCATAAATGGAGTCTCCATTAGTGATCATTTAAAGTATTGGGATGCTTTACTATCTTATTCTACTAGGGGATGGTTTTTACATACCGTTCGAAATTATCTCTTTTCATCTCCAGACTCTATTATGAATTTTACTATAGTTAGAAATGGCAGAGAATTTAATACAAATTTCAGTTTAACAAAAGGCAATCTCATTAAAACACTGACAAGCAGCACTATATACAATTTAAATAAAGATTCAATCGGATATATTGATTTGGGGAATTTGCAAATACATCATATTCCAGCATTAAAAAAGGAGTTAGAAAAAGCAAAAGCAATCATAGTGGATGCACGAAAATATCCAAACAGCACTCTATTGGGGCTTAGTAGTTGGCTCATAGATGAATCCAAATTATTTGCATATCACACCATAGCGGACTCTAAATGTATTGGAAATTTCCAATTAGACAGTAGTACTACCATCCCAAATAGGGATAAATACGATGGTACAGTAGTTTTAATTCTGGATAGATCGACAATTAGCCAGGGAGAGTTTACTGCAATGGCATTTATCCAATCCTCTAATTTAATAACCATTGGAAGGAGAACGGCAGGCAGTGTGGGTTTAACATCTACATTTTTTTTGCCTGGGGATATATCTTGTAGGATAAGCACAAGTTCTGTTACCTTCCCTAACAAGCAAATAGTACAAAGAATTGGGATTAAGCCTGACATTGATTTATCAATGAATAGTGAAATATTACTTTCCGATGAAATTTTAGATTTTGCATATAAGTACATTAAAAAAATCATACTCAAAAGAGAATAAAATTGCCACAATTTAAATCTATTTTTAAAAAAATAAACTATTAATAAAAGAAAATTTATGGCAACTTTTACGAAAGTTAAGGTGTCTTGTATAAAGATTGAAAAAAATTAGTATATTTGTTACCATAAAACAGAAAAAACAGAAAAAATGAGAACAATTCAAACATTAATCGTTGTGCTTATAATGAGTACCATCTCTTTTACAGGATATTCACAAACAACCAAACCTGTAGACCAGAAACAAACAGAAGCTGAAGCATCGTATATTAAAGCAATGAAAGCAATGAATGAATATCAGTATAAAGATGCCATTGCACTTTTCGATGTTGCAATTGCTTTAAAAAGTGATATGGCAGGTGCCTATTATTACAGAGCTGTTTGTAAATGCAATTTAGGGTTAAAAGAAGAGGCATGTCCAGATTTAAAAAGAGCTTCAGAATTGGGTCATTATGTTGAAAAAGTGTCTATTCCATGTGGTTGTGACGCAAAAGATCCCAAATAAAAAAATAAGATTTATACTCATTAATTAGTGTTTCGACACTAGCTTTCGATAAAAGATAATTAAATAGTCGCTATGGCGACTATTTTTTTTATAGTATAAGATTCCATAATATTCTTATTTTTGCATAGAAAAGAATAAAACATGAACTACAAACAATTAGCAAAAGCGATTATTGTGATAATAATTGGGTCGATGCCATTTATATTTTCACCCTTTATTCAAGCAAAATGGTATTATATTTTGCTTGCCATAAGTTCATTTTTTTTCATTTTTGGGTTGCTCGCACTTTTTCAGTTAATCGTAAATACATATTTTTACAGGAATCGTTTAAGAAAATTACCTAAGTTTGTGATTGCACTATTTTTACTTGCATCTTTTTCCTTAACTTATTTCTGGATTTCCTATCACGAGTCGAGGCCTTATGATTTACTGAAAAACAATTATGAAGTTGCAGAGGCTCAATTAGACGAACAAATTACCCTAGGAGATTCAATATCAATTCGATATCACTACCAAATAGAAGGAACTCTCTACTACTCACAAAAGAAAGTTAGATTTGTATCAGATCCCTTCAATATAAAATATCTACCTTCTAACCCTGAAATAAATGAACCAATTTTTTAGAAAAAATGACTCTATTAAAAAACATCATTACTCAAATAAGCACTTGGAGGGAGAGACATATTAGTCCTCAAAACTTCTTATTGATACTTAGTTTATTCATTGGAATAGTTGGGGCTATATCCGCGATAATATTGAAGAATTTGGTACATTATACTTCGTATTATTTACACACCAGTTTTACTCCAGAAAGTTTCAATTATCTTTTTTTAATATTTCCTACTATTGGAATTTTTCTCACAGTGATATTTGTACGTTATGTTGTAAAAGCAAAAATTAATCATGGTGTATCCCGAATTTTATGGTCAATATCACAAAACAAAGGGAATATTGACAAACATAACACATGGACATCTCTAATAGCAAGTACTCTAACAGTAGGATTTGGAGGTTCTGTAGGGTTAGAGGCACCCATTGTATATACAGGCTCTGCAATTGGTTCTAACATCTCCAATTTGTTTAAACTAGACACACGATCGCGAATATTATTATTAGCTTGTGGAGCAACTGGGGCTATGGCAGCCATTTTTAAAGCACCAATTGCAGCGATAGTATTTGCTATCGAGGTATTGATGATTGATTTAACTACTGCCTCTTTGATGCCACTATTAATAGCCTCTGTAGCAGGCACCACGGTATCCTTTTTTTTACTGGGAAAAAGTGTAATGTTTAACTACTCCATAAACAGCAGTTTTGAATTATATAATATCCCATTTTATATCCTATTAGGCCTTTTTTCTGGAGTAATATCCATTTATTTTATGAAGACTTCTGGATTTATAGAGTCAAAATTTAAAAAGATAAATAAGTCATGGATAAAAATCGCCATAGGTGGAGGGGTTTTAAGCATCTTAATCTTTTTATTTCCTCTTTTGTATGGCGAGGGATACGATTCATTAACCTCCCTGTTAAATGGAAGAGCAGAAGAGTTAATTTTCAACAGTATATTTTGGGAGTTAAAAGATCAGGCTTGGGTTTTTTTAATTTTTTTATTGTTAGTCTTATTTTTCAAAGTGATAGCTATGGCTACAACCAATGCTGCAGGTGGAATTGGAGGAGTATTTGCACCAAGTCTGTTTATGGGTGGTATTGCCGGATATTTTGTGGCTGTGTTTTTAGAAGTCGTTTTTCAAATAGTGGTTCCCAAAGAAAACTTTGTTTTAGCTGGCATGGCTGGGGTAATGTCTGGTGTAATGCACTCCCCTCTAACTGCCATATTTTTAATTGCTGAATTAACAAGTGGGTATCAACTTTTTATCCCGCTAATGATTACCTCGGCAATCTCATTTATGACAATTATTCCATTTGAGCCTCACTCCATTTACACTAAAAAGTTGGCAGCAAAAGGGGAATTGATGACCCATCACAAAGACAAAACAGCCCTTTCTCAAATAAGTATTCGAGAAATCATAGAAACCAATTTTTCATCCATAGAACAAAATGCAAGTTTACGCGAATTAGTGAGTATTATCTCAAAATCGAAGCGGAATGTTTTTCCTGTATTAGACAAAAACAATATTTTTATTGGGGTTGTTGGCTTAGATGATATTCGAGATGTTATTTTTTGCACAGAATTATACGATACTGTCTTTGTAAAAGAGCTAATGTTTATGCCCATTGTTCATATTAATCCCGAAGAGTCGATGGAGAATGTAGTAAAGAAGTTTAGATCGAGTGGGTATTACAATATGCCGGTGTTAGAGGAAGATGGTACATACGTTGGTTTTATTTCTAGGGCTAATTTATATACAAATTATAAAGATATTATCGAAGAGATTTCTGAAGATTAATGGCATCTACTCTTTTTCGAAAAACTATATGAAAGAAATTAAAAAGAAATGAAATATTTAATTGTTGGTTTAGGGAACATTGGTTCTGAGTACGAGAATACTCGTCATAATATTGGCTTTATGGTGGTAGAATCGTATGCAAAATCGGAAGGAGTAAATTTTTCGTCGGCTCGCTATGGATCGATTGCTCAAATTAAACACAAAGGCAGAACTCTTATATTATTAAAACCATCTACCTACATGAATTTAAGTGGCAAAGCAGTTCAATATTGGATGGTAAAGGAAAATATTCCAAAAGAGAATATTCTTGTAATCGTGGATGACTTAGACTTAGAAGTTGGAGTTCTAAGGTTGAAGTCAAAAGGGAGCGGAGGTAGTCATAATGGGTTAAATCATATTATCGAGACTTTAAAGACGGAAGAATACCCCAGGTTGAGATTTGGTATTGGTAAAAATTTCTCTATTGGCAGGCAAGTAGATTATGTGCTAGGAGAATTCACTACTGAAGATTGGAATACGGTAAAACCAAAAATAGAAGAATCTATAGAAATAATAAAATCATTTGTAACTATCGGCATTGAAAGAACAATGAATTTTTTCAATAAAAAAAAGTAGTCTTGAACATCTAATTATTAGGAAATTGTATGTACTTTTGTAAAAAACAGCTTACAAAGATGGCTCAAGATTCGATATCAAAACTCTTACAAGTATTCGCATTAACATTTCTAATGTTTGTAATAGTTACACCAACGTATTCCCAAGCTACCAAAAAGCGGGGCAATCCATTAAAAAGTTCGGGCAGTGATTATACATCCCGTTCTACACAAAAAAAGAACTCTAAACGAGGAGGTAGAAGCTCTTTACCTGTTGGAGTTGACGGCAAAACCATTAATATTGGATTTGGAGCCGGAATAGCCATGCCTAGTCTAAGCATAAATACCGAAGAACATGCAACAACAGGTATAAATTCGCATCTTTATGCACATTATCTATTTGGGAACAAAAGCACTTTTGGTCTTGGTGTTAATTTCAACTCGATATATCTTGGTTCCAAAAGTTCAAAATTCATGCAAGAGAACCAAAACATTACAGAAGCAAATTCATACCCATGGATTGTTTATACCGCATCTCCTTCGTTGCTATCTAATTATACCATAACTCAAAGAATCAGCACTCAGTTTTTAATTCAAGGAGGTGGATTGTTTGTTACCGTACCCGAGAACAGGCTTACTTTTACAGATTCGATAAAAGTGATTGGAGAACCTACGATTGTAAATCAAAAAAAATACGTTTACAAAACTGGGGTTGAAAATGGGTGGTTTGTTTCGGGTGCATTACAATTTAATTATGCATTGACAAAAAACATGGAAGCTAGAGTTGGGTTAGATTATTTTTATGGCAGATTTAATTATCATCGCATCAACGAATCTAGCTTATCAGAGCCAAGTGAAAAAATGTTACGTGAAATGAAATTGATTGACCTATTTGTTGGGTTAGCATTTAGTTTTTAGAAAAACAATAACCTACATAAAAAAACGTTAATGAGCTTACTTAAACATATCTTTATGAAGAATTATTTTTATCTCTTCTTGCTCATTTTTGTGTTATCATGTAAGATGAATGCCCAAATTGGAGGATCTAGTACGTATCAATTTTTATCTTCTCCGATGAGTGCTAGAGTAGTTTCCATGGGTGGATTAATTTTTTCAAAATACGATCACGACTTACAACTCTCCCTTCAGAATCCATCACTTCTAACACAAGAGACAAGCAATCAACTCATTCTGAATTTCACAGATCATTTTTCGGACATCAAACAGGGAAATGTAGCATTTGCAAAGCATTTTTCAAAAATTGGAAATTTTCAGGCAGGCATACACTATTTGGATTATGGAAATTTTACTGAGACCGATGCTAGTGGCAACGAGTTAGGTAGTTTTATTGCAAACGATTTTGTGTTTATCTTAGGTTGGGGCAAAAGATTAGATTCCTCTTTATCTATTGGGAGTAATGTGAAATTTATTAATTCGCAATATCAAGATTACCATTCAACGGGAATTGCTGCAGATATTGCCGCCACTTACATCAACTCAAAAAACAGACTTTCGATCAGCTTGGTTGCTCGTAACCTAGGTACGCAAATTAAAAGTTACAATCAAAGCAAAGAGCAATTGCCATTTGATATGGTGTTAGGCATGTCTCAAAAATTAAAAAATGCCCCTTTTACCTATAGTATTGGGTGGCAAAATCTGGAAAAGTGGGATTTAACATACATCGACCCCAACGATCCAACGAATGAACGGGATGCTATTACCAATGAGATAAAACAAAAAAGCAAGATTGCAAAAGTTGCAGATAAAACTTTACGACATTTGGTATTTGGGTTAGAATTTCAGCCCTTTAAGGCATTTGCTTTTCGGCTATCATACAATTACAAACATCGAACCGAGGTAAGTGTGCCTTCTGCTCCTGGTTTGAGTGGATTTGCATGGGGTATAGGATTGAAAATATCTAAATTTCAAATTAGTTATGCCAGAGATATTTATCATCCGAGTGGCACTCCAAATTATTTTACATTAGGCACCAACCTCTCAACTTTGTTAAAGAAATAAAGGGATAGGTTTAAAATACAAACGATGAGAAGAAAATTACCAATTCTACTATTGCTATTATTTACGAGTTCCTATCTCTTTTGCCAGCAAATACCAGAGCACATTTCGAATAGTGGAATTTATAGTTTTTTAGATGAAATGGCAAATGAAAAGCTCATTGAAGTAAACAGCGCAATAAAACCTTATACCAAAAGCTTTATTTCATCAAAATTGGTTGAATTATCCTCCGAAAAATCAAAATTAAACAAGCGACAACAAAAAGAACTTTCATTTTATCTTAAAGAGTATAATTTAGAATTATATGCCATTGACTCACTTTACTCCTACAAATTACTGTCAACGCGCTCTTTTCAGGCAAGCATGATGCCATTTGGGTTTTATTATCACGACTCCCTTTTCAGGATTATGCTACGACCTCAGTGGGGAGTAACTTATTTTAGCTCAACCGACTCGATGTTTTCGCATCAATGGGGTGGTGCCGAGCTTCATGGATATGTTGGAAATCATTTAGGCTTTTATGCTTCGTTAACCGATCACACACAAAGCACTCCGCTATCTTCTGCAGGAATTATCACACACGAACAGGGAGCGACGTTAAAAGGAGAATCCTTAAACAATTATAGCGAGATTAGAGGTGGCATTACCTACTCGTGGGACTGGGGAAATATTGGGCTTATTAAAGATAATATTCAGTGGGGTGAGCATTCTAATGGCTCCAATATTTTTTCAGGAAGGACACAGAGTGTAGCCATGTTAAAATTCCAAATGAAGCCAAGTAAATGGTTTGAATTTAATTATTTTCATGCACGACTAGCATCTAACGTAGTAGATAGTTCCTTATCATACACTTATCAAGGGAATAATACTCGACTTGTAATGCGACCAAAGTATATTGCCTCCAATATGTTTACTTTAACTCCTTGGAAAAGAACAAACATCAGTTTTGGCAATTCGATCGTATATAGCGATGAGAAGTTTCAAATACAATATTTAATCCCATTTATGTTTTTCAAGTCGGTAGATGACACCTACAATGCAACTGAAAATCAAGCAGGCAACAATTCACAACTTTTTGCTACCATAAGTTCGCGCAATATCAAACATTTACATTTATATGCTAGTGTATTTATAGATGAGATGTCTATAAAACGAATGTTTAAACCGACGGAGCAATCAAATTATGCTAGTATTAAGGTTGGGGCACAATGTTCCAATTTTCCAATTAAAAATTTGTCCTTTGTTGGTGAATATACGCGTAACAACCCGATGGTTTATCAACATTTCATACCTGCTACCACATTCGCTTCAGGCAATATCAACATGGGGAGCTACTTGGGGGATAATGCAGATGAAATCTTTCTATCCATTTCCTATCGTCCATTATCTAGGTTGTTGATAACACTTTCTGCTACAACCTACCGATTGGGAACCAGATATATTTATGGGACTGTAGAACCGTGGGGTATTCCGTTTATGGACAACGTGGTATTAAAAACGCAACAACTTTCTATAAAAGCAAGTTACCAACCCCTCACTAATATTTATCTTGTTGCTGAAGTTACACAATATAGCAATAGTGGTGATGACCGATATAATCCAGCTTATTTAAGATCCAATAAAACTGGAAATAATTATCTAGTAAAAGGGTCTTTTGCTATAGGTTTTTAGCTTTATTAAACACAGGATTTGCGTAAATATTAAGTAATATTGATTTGAACTCATCCTTATCTACATCTGTATGATTGACATGATTCTCGATATATTTTTCGAATTTAACACGATCATCCATAGTATAGAACTGCTGATAGGTGTTTGAATTAGAGACAATATCTGCTGCAATATAGTTTGTTTTCCAAAGTTTGTATGAGGAATAAATCTGTGTATCGATTAGTAGTGCAACATCTTTAAGCATATCATTTGCAGGACGGCAACCTTCGATGTTATCAAGCAAATCGGAGATTGGTTTTCCCACCACTATTTCCACATTTCCTTTTTGTTGCATTACACCAGTATTTATGCTATTAAAATCTTCCCCAGGTTGTTTTTGATAGCTTCCATTTTTCGACAAAACAAGTTCACGAGCTTTGAGAGCATCGCAAGATTCATATTCATAAGAGATGGAAACAGGAACAATATTTAAGTCTTGAAATCCTTCAATTAATGTTTTTTTGGTATTGCTTTGAGCAAACATTTTTAATAAACCCTGTTGGGTGATATCGTTTCCATCTTTAGTTCTTCCATTGCGCTGTGCAATCCATACCGATTCATGGTCTTGAAGTATACTTTTACGAATATATGATGAAAGTCGTATAGAGTTATCGAGCATTTCACGAACAGATCCGTCTCGTATTACCAAAAACATTTTATTCATTTTTGCAACCTCTTCTAATAATTTGGATGGCACTAAATTATTTCCGATTGCGCTACGCGTAGTTTCAAAGCCACGATAGAAAAGAGAAACCTGCAAAAGAGCAGAATCAAGCACGATATCGCGATGGGTAGATATGAATAAGTATCGTTTATTTTTATCTAGATTTTCTAATCCTACAACATTTAGTTCCTTAATTGTTTGAGCGATGATTAACTGAAAAAATCTACCAGAAACCAATTCTTGAAACTCTCTAATAGTTTTAATTTTTTCTACTTCTCTAATCCCTTCATCAAAATTATTAGGGTACAAAAACTTTTTCAAAAAACCTCTAAACCCATCGTATTGTAATACTCGTTGGACAGCATCGGGAATTTCTGAATCGAAATAAGGTCTTATATATTGATATAACTCGTTTTCCATTTACTTTTTATCATAAAAAATTGTTGCAAATTTAATACTTTAAAACAACTTCCACATTAAAAAAGAGTTCAAAAAATGATGGTTCCGTTTTTAAAAACAAACACAAAATCACATCAACAAATACAAATATCTGATTATGTGTATTTTAAATTATTTTTTTCACCATATATAGTAATAAAAAGAGTTCTTTAAAAAACGTTAAAAATTGATAGTTTAACAAATTATAATTAGAAATGAGAGTGATGAAGATTTTTGTTTATTTTTAATTAATCAAAACAACAACAAAGAGGTGTGAATAGAAAAATGAGAACTATATAATGGCTTTTATAGGGAATATTTGGATCATCTAAATAGTCAAACCAAATTTAGTTTCCATTTAAAAAATACGGTTTTACAACCATGACAAAGAGAATGCAAACGACTGTTTATAAAGCAATTAAAGAAACAAGATAAAATATCTAAAAAAAATTAGGATATAGGCAACCAAAGTACATAATTGTGTTGTCTTGTTAATGCAGTTAAGATATTGTAGATGTTGCTCCTGATATGTCTAAATAAATTTACTGTTACAATGTTGTTTATTCCCAAAATTTAAAAACACTTCTTTCGCCCAAAGAAGTGTTTTTTTTTAGCGCCAAAATAATGCAATTTGGCTTTTTTTTCAGTCACCTTATCGAAATAAATAGAATAAAAGAGACTAAAATCTATTTTAAACACAAAAAACAAACTAAAATCATTATTTTTGTTGACAAATATCTAAAAACTAAAATTCAAAAACATGAAAAAAATTAAATTATTTGCATTTGCCGTTATATTATTTATTGGCAGTCAGCGAGTATTCGGAATAAATCCGCCAGACGAGGGGATGTGGTTGCCTATGTTGGTAGAAAGGCTGAACTATGTGGACATGCAAAAAGCAGGGTTAAAGTTAACAGCTGAAGAACTATATAATATCAATCGTTCGAGTTTAAAGGATGCAATCGTACAATTTGGTGGCGGCTGTACTGGTGAAATAGTTTCAAATCAGGGATTAATATTCACAAATCATCATTGTGGATACGGTGAGATACAAGCCCATAGTACTGTTGAGCATGATTATTTAACCAATGGATTTTGGGCTTATTCGAAATCGGAAGAGTTACCAAATCCCGATTTAACCGTTACATTTTTGGTTCGCATGGAAGATGTTACATCTAAAGTGTTAGCAGGAGTAACTGCACAGATGACAGAATCGGAAAGAACATCGAAGATTAAGAGTGCAATCTCAAAATTAAAGAAAGAAGCTTCAGAAAAAGACAGATATGAAGTCTCAATTAAGTCTTTTTTTGCTGGAAATGAATACTATTTATTTGTATATGAAATATTCAAAGATGTTCGATTAGTTGGAGCACCCCCATCATCCGTAGGAAAATTTGGAGGAGATACAGATAACTGGATGTGGCCAAGACACACAGGTGATTTTTCCATTTTCAGAGTATATTGTGCTCCTGACGGTTCTCCAAGAGAATACAACAAAGAAAATGTTCCCCTCACTCCCAAACATTTTTTACCCATAAATATTAAAGGTGTAAAACAAGATGACTTTGCAATGATATGGGGATATCCTGGGAGAACTGATAGATACTTAACTTCTTTTGGAATCACAGAAGTAGTGGATCATCAAGCACCTACTGTAATTAAGTTGCGAGGAGAGAAACAGGAAATCATGAAAGAATTTATGGACAAAAGTGATGCTGTTCGTATTCAATATTCTTCAAAATACGCTCAATCTGCAAATTACTGGAAATATTTTATCGGTCAAACTAAGGGGTTAAAAAACTTAAATGTACTTGACAAAAAGCGAGAAATTGAAAAACAATTTGATATTTGGGTAAAAGCAGATCCTGAAAGGGTGAAAAAATATGGCAACGTGCTTACAGATATTGAAAACAGTGTAAAATCATCGATGAATAAGCAACTGCAAAAGAGAATGTGGTTTTTCCAAGAGATGGTAACGGGTGCAGAACTAACTCTACTCTCCTACCAATTAGGAAGCATCGTAGGAGTTTTAAAAAAGGATAAAATTGACCCAAAGGATTTAGAACCATTTAAAAAAATAGCATCTGATTTTTATAAGGACTACTATATGCCTTTAGACAGAAAAGTATTTGCAAAGATGCTTGAGTTGTATAATACAGACTTAGAAGAAAAATACCGACCACAGGGCATTAATGATTTAATAAAAAAATCAAAAGGTAATTACCAAAAGATTGCAGAAGATATTTACAAAAAAACTATTTTTTCGAGTTCAGAATCATTTGATAAATTTTTAAGCAATCCAAAATTGAAGGTTTGGGAAAATGATCCAATTGTTGTATTATGGAATTCCATGATGAAAAATTATATTGAATTACAAGGCGAAATGGGCGATACTGAAAAGTTTAACATAGCAAAAAGGCTTTTCATTGCAGGTTTAAGAGAGATGAACCCAACGAAGAAATATGCTCCAGATGCAAATTCAACCATGCGTATGACCTATGGAAAAGTGATGGATTATACACCTTCCGATGGAGTATTATACAACTACTTTACTACAGAGCAAGGCATTATTGAAAAGGCTGATTCACTCAATGATGAATTTTTTGTACCGAAAAAACTTTTAGATTTACTCAAAGGGAAAAACTTTGGCAGATATGCGAATAAAGAAGGCCACTTGCCAGTATGTTTCATTGCAAATACGGATATTACAGGAGGTAATTCTGGCAGTCCGGTAATTAATGCAGAGGGACATTATATTGGCTCTGCGTTTGACGGCAACTGGGAAGCGATGAGCGGTGATATAGCTTTTGAACCAAAACTTCAACGTACAATTGCAGTAGATGCTCGATACGTCTTATTTATCATTGACAAGTATGCTGGTGCACAAAACATTATTGATGAATTAAAAATTATCCAATAATTAAAATCGTCATTGATATAGTATAGACTAAAAGTCAAACGAAAACAAAAAGTCCAGGAAAACTCCTGGACTTTTTTGGTATTTGTAAATCTAAAAAACTGATAATTCTAATAGAAGAAGAATTCTCTCATTAAATAATAGTTGCAAATTGGAAATGTTTAGTGATGGATTCTCCGTTGACAACACTACGGATAACATCAGCAAAAAGAGGGCTCACTGAAAGCTGTCTTACTTTTTGGCAAGGATTTCTGAGAGGTATTGAGTCGGTGCTAATAACTTCGAGCAATGGAGACTCTTCAATTCTTTTTATTGCTTCTCCTGAAAGGATTGGGTGACTACATAATGCTCTCACGCTAGATGCTCCAAGGCTCATAATCATATCAGCTGCTTTTGTGATGGTTCCTGCAGTATCGATGATATCGTCCACTAGAATAACGTTTTTACCCTTCACATCGCCAATTATTTGTAAGCTTTCAATGACATTAGCTTTAGCTCTTTGTTTAAATCCAATTGCCAAATCGGCCTTTAAAAATTTTGCATAAGCAGCAGCACGTCTGGTTCCACCAGTATCAGGGGATGCTATACAAAGGTTAGGTAAATCTAACGATTGAAGATAAGGAACAAAAATACTGGATGCATACATGTGATCGACAGGGATATCAAAAAAACCTTGAATTTGATCGGCGTGTAAATCCATTGTTACAACTCTATCAACACCTGCAGCAACTAATAGGTTAGCAATCAGTTTTGCTCCTATGGGCACACGAGGTTTATCTTTTCTATCCTGACGAGCAAATCCGAAATAAGGGATAACTGCAATAATATTATGTGCTGACGCACGTTTTGCAGCATCGATGAGCATTAAAAGCTCAAACAAATTATCGGAAGGTGCAAATGTAGATTGAATGATAAACACTTCATTTCCACGAAGAGTTTCTTCAAAACATGGTTGAAATTCACCATCACTGAAATTAGAGAGGGTAACGTTGCTCAGGTTTTTACCAAACTCTTTCGCGATTTTTTCCGATAAATAGCGTGTTGCTTGACCTGATACCAAGGTAACTAAAGACATATGTATTTGATTTTAAATTATTTAAAGATAAAATTCTTTGCAAAAATAAATTAAAAAAACATATAAAAATACATTTGCAAAATATAAATTTTTTTTTGTTGGTAAATAAAAAAAAAATTGTAACTTTGTCGTCCGATTGAGAATTCTACAGCTTAATCTATCGCCCGGATGGCGGAATTGGTAGACGCGCTGGTCTCAAAAACCAGTAGGGCAACCTGTGCCGGTTCGATCCCGGCTCCGGGTACAAAAAGGAGGTTGAAAAGCCTCCTTTTTTATTTTTCAAAAAAAATCAAATCCAAAGTATATTTATCAACAAGGTGTCATTTTTAAGGTAATAATTCTTAATTTTACTTTTTTAAATTACAATTGATGCGTTACAACTACATTACGATTGAAGGCTGTATCGGTGCAGGCAAAACGACTTTGGCGACGAAAATTGCGGAAGAGCATAGGGCAAAACTCATTTTGGAACAATTTGAGGAAAATGCCTTCCTGCCAAAGTTTTACGACGACCCCGAACACTATGCCTTTCCTCTTGAAATGTCTTTTTTAGCGGAACGGTATCGCCAGTTGAGGGAATTGTTGTCGCGTGGCGATCTGTTTGCCTCGTTCACCATTGCCGATTACTTTATCGACAAGTGCATCATCTTTTCGAAAAACACGCTTCAACCGGATGAATATGCCCTTTACACCAAACTATACAACATCATCACCTCTTTCCTCCCCCGTCCGGAACTATTGATATATTTATACAAAGACATAGACTTGTTAGTTGCCAACATCAAGAAACGTGGGCGGGATTACGAACAAAGCATCACCCCAAAATACCTGTCCGATCTTCAGGATGGCTATCTGAATCATTTAAAATCTTTTTCAAACATCCCAGTGGTGGTGGTTGACACTAATCTCATCGATTTTGTGGAGAAACCTGAAGACTATCACAAAATGGTTGAACTTTTGAACCAACCCTTTGAAAACGGATTTCAACGCATTATTTTATAGCGATGTCCAACTCTCCAAAATACACAAAATCAAGCATCATTTTAATCGTTTCTATGATTTTGTTCACATTTATCGTCCCCATACTGTTGCTTTCACAAGTCATTATTGTGGTCCCTAATGCTAAATTCGCACATTCACTTCTTTATATTTCAATACCAATCACAATTGGCACCTTACTTTTTCAGCTCCTATTTTTCAAATACAAAGTAAAAAACATACTAAAAACAGAGGATAGCGAGGAGAAAAAACAAAAACTGTATCAGCTTTTCTTCCATCGCTTATTGGTGACACTCATCGCCGTTATCCCAAATTTTGTGTTTTTGTCTCTCACCAATTTCGACATGTTTTTAGTAATCAATATTGTATTACTTCTATGGATGATCAACATTTTTCCATTTTCAGAAAAAGTAAACCATATAATAGAAGAAAATACAAAAAAAAGATTGTGATATTTGTCATATAAAAAATTGTAGTGCAATACAAATTTTAAAAACTGCAATTTTGATTTTTTTCAACCATTATGTTTCAAAAATGATATTTTTACAAGCATTTTTAAACATAATTCAATAAAAAAAGGATATGTAATTCCTAAAAATTTTTGGCAGAACAACTATTACACAGTTTACACTAAATCTAAATTGTTGACAAGATTTATAAAAAAAGGGAAAAATAATTTACTTTTACAGTTTCAAAAATATTTAAAAAAGGGGTTAAATTTCTAAGAATGAGAAAGAATACATTGTCAAACAAAAAAAGAATACTGATAAAAGTAAGTTTTTGTTTAATCGGTTTAGGAGTTCTTTTCAGCGGTTGTCGAAAAGAGAACGAAGCGGAATATTTCAAAACAAACAGCGACACCACCGTGATAGACACAACCTATGTTACCTATTCGAAACAGATCAAACCGATGTTTGACGCAAAATGTGTGAGTTGTCACGTTGGAGGAACGGCTGGAAATTGTGATTTGGACTCATACCAGAATTCCATCAATTACATCTATTCACACCAACCACACACCAAACTTTACGATTACGTAAAAGACGTACAAAACCCTCATGCAGGTGTAATCATGGACACTTTGGAACTTAAACAACTCTCTAAATGGATTCTAAACCCAGCTCCTTAACCGATAATAACTGCAAAAAATGAAAGAAAAGATTATATTGTTTATTGCCCTCCTATGGGCAATCCCTACTTTTGCACAAGATGATATTCCAATAGACACGTCCATTACCACAGAATCGGACAACATTGTAGAGCATACGTTTCCAGCTATTCAAATTTTCAATCATCCGACCACAGATGTGTTACGGACTGGTGAGATGAAACTATATCTTGGGCACAGAATGGGAGAAGTAGGTACTGCTGTGGAAGGTTTATTTGGTCTCTACTCTGCCAATTCAAGATTTGGAGCTGATGTAGGAATCCTCAAAACAGTTACCATTGGGATAGGATCTACTAGCCAAAACAAACTGTATGATGCATACGGAAAATGGTTGATTGTAAAACAAGGCTGGAAAAAAATGCCCATTTCTATCGCTATTTTTAGTAATGCAACAATTCAAACAGGAGACATGGGGTTCCCTTCGGGAACAAAAGTAGAGACTTGGCAACGGATGAATTACTCTTCGGAGTTGATGTTTTCACGAAAGTTCACTGATCGAATATCCGCTCAACTGATGGCCGCATACATTCACCGGAACATGGTGGCAACCATAAACGATAAAAACGGAGTTTTTGCTGCAGGAGTAGCCGCCAACTTTAAGATTACCAATGTATGGCACATTGCCGCGGAATACAACTACGTACCGGACGGACAAGTAGATCTGGTTGGATTCAGAAACTCTCAACTTTCATTTGGGGTGCAAATCCATTCAGGTCCACGCCACGTATTCCAACTGTTCTTCTCGAATTCAGGGGGAATCAACGAAAACACAGTCCTAACACAATCAACCGGAGAAAAGGGCCTCAAACACCTTCGTCTCTGCTTTAATATTCCAACAACCTTCAAAATTTTCTAAACCATACAGTATATGATTAAAAAAGTCCTTTTTGTTCTCGCCATCACCCTAACCGCATTTGCGTCTTCCGCACAAAAACCAGAAGTCATTTCCGTGAAATCGCCTGGTGACACCACGGTGTTGTTTACCGTCAAGACGGTGTCCTATAATGGCTTTTACAAGCCAAAACATGTTCTTGCAATTTGGATTACAAATTCAAGCAACCAATACGTTACTACTCTTAAATTAAACGGACAAAACCCAAACTTTAGAAACAAATTATTTGTTTGGAAGTCATATTCACATACTTTAGCAAATCCACCTGTTACCGCTGATTGTATAACTGGTGCAACTTTAACTGCGCATACTACACATACAGTAAAATGGAATGGAAAAGATGCATCTGGAATTAGCACCCCTGATGGCACTTATACGATGTGGGTTGAAATAAATGAAACAAATGACAGCATTCAAGGTAAAACCACTTCTATACAGTTTATCAAGGGATCTGTTGATCAGCACTTAACACCACAAAACGTTAGCTGTTTTCAAAACATCGATTTAAAATATTTTGCACCAATTCCTGCTTTTATTGAATCACTTATTGGCAACACGACTGTTTCAATTACCCCAAATCCAAGCACAGACGAAGCCAACATTCAAATGGAATTAAAGAACAATGCTTCTGTGATGGTTTCGATCTATTCAATCACCGGACAAATGGTTCACCGCTTCAACAAAAACACTTATCCTGCTGGGGTTCATCATTTTCTTTGGAATCCAAAATCAAGCAATGTTGCCAGTGGCACGTATTTTGTTCATGTAAACGTCGATCAAAAAAATCAAATTTTTAAATTAATAATCAAATAAAAGATGAAAAAAATTGCATTATCACTGTTTATTGTTGCTTTTACTATAGCCTCTTCATTAGCTTGCAACATCTCCTTTAAAATTGATAAAGAGAAAAAGAGTTACAAAGTTGGTGATGAAATGGTGGTAAAAGTAACTGTAGTCCTTATTCACGCAGATTGCACCACTGCGATGAAAAGTACAAATTTCAAAGCAAACGGCCTTAAGATCTTATCAGGGACCGACTGGAAAGAGACCACCAAAGGGACTTGGGAACGCAAAGTAAAAATCAAAGTATTAGAAGGAGTTAATAAACCAACTTTAATTGTTACTAGAACCTGCGACAGAGATGGTGGCAAAGGGGTTTTGACTATAAAGATATAATTAGTTTTTTAGATAAAAGGGGCTGTCTGACGATGATGACAGCCTTTTTTTATAAAGCATTTAATATCCCCTTTGCAAGATAATTATTATCGATTTAACAAGCTTAAATACACACTTTTTTTAAAGCTACCTTTTTTTTCACTCTCCCTTTTGTACACTACCGAATTTTTGCTCACTCCAGGATAATTTGTTAACAAAAAAGCCCCGAAAAAATCGAGGCTTTTATTATGATGCATTTTTTATTTTAGTATACGATAGTTACAGTTCCGGTTTGGATTGGAGTAGATCCATCGTTGAGGTTAATGATAAAGTAGTAGGTTTCGGGAGGGAGCAATTTGCCAGTATTTCCCGTACCGTCCCATCCGTTGAATTCGCCTTTATTTTCGTATACCATAGCTCCCCAGCGGTTGAAGATCTGAATTACCATATTCGGGTAGATAGATGACCAGCGAATGTTCCATTTATCGTTTTTGCCATCGCCGTCGGGACTAAAGGATGTCCAGATTTCCCAACAGATTTCTGGATTGAATGGGATAGTGTAATTAGAAACGTGAGTACAACCGTTTTCGTCTGTTACTGTTACAGAGTAATTACCAGGAGCGAGGTTTATCAAAGAGTCGTTTGTGCTGTTGTCTGACCATAGATATTGATAAAATCCATATCCGCCTTCGGCATACACAGCTATCATAGCGTCGTTGACAAGGCTGCATGATGTTGGTTTAAAAATCGAATCAATTACCAAAGGATTAGGTTGGTTAATCTGAATGGAATCAAATTGATTCGTACATCCCATAGAATCAGTAATAAGGACATTATAATAACCGACCGGAAGATGAGTTACAATTTGTGTGCTGTCGCCATTCGACCAATCATAATGGTATGGTTGGGTACCTCCTTCCACAGTCAACAGAATGGTTCCGGTAGAATCGGAGTAACAGCGTACATCGTTTCTTACATAAACACTTTGTAACAGTGGAGGTTGAGTTATTGTTACGGTATCTTTTACCATACAATTGTTCCCATCCATTACCGTTATTGTGTAGAATCCAGCGGAGAGCGAATCGTAGAAGTTTGTATCTTGTGGTAGTTGTGTGTTGATGATATATGAATAAGGCGGAAGTCCGTAATTAACATTTACTAATATCGTCCCATTGGCATCACCGAAACAAGAGTCGTTGGTTGTCACCAGATTAAAAAATGGAAGACTAAACGCAGGGACAACAGAAGTTGTACTGTCTTTACATCCAAATGCATTTTCGACAATCAGCGTGACATTGTATGAGCCAGAATCCGCATATATATGACCAGGACTAAACAATTGTGAACTGTCTCCATCCCCAAAAAGCCACAAATAGGTAAAAGGTATATCATCTCCCACCGAGGTGTTGGCGAAGAAAATTGTGTCGCGCATACAGTTAGGAGTTGCAGTAAAAGTTGGGATTGGACGATGATGAACGGTCAACATTGTATAAGGAGTCATTGCTAATCCACATCCTACGGTGATTTGACAATAATACAATCCGCTGTCGAGCAGAGTAATTGGCGTAATGTTCAAGATGCTATCAATCGCTCCAACAATTAATCCAGATGGACCAAACCACTGATACCCCATGATACTGTTGGTGTCGAGATGTGTGGCTAAAAAGGTTGCGCTCTCTCCTTCGCAACGATCTAAAGAGTCAGAAATTAGCATAATTGGAGCAGGAAGGACATGTACTGTTTGACTGATAGTGGCAGTAGGACCTTGACAACCACGAGCAAACACGCTGACGGTTGCAATTCCGTTGAACTGCTGATCCCAAGAAACCAACCCAGAAGTAACATTGATCGTGCTGTTTCCAGCATTAATCAACGACCAAACCAATGCGGTGTCGTTTACGGCATTGGTAGTGTATTGGGAGGTTCCAAAGCCTTGGCAACGTGATGTATCTCCAAAAATTGTGGTTGGATTTTGCACAGGTAAATAACTCGTCACATTGAGTGTAAGAGTATTATTCAGTCCACACCCAGAAGATTGAAAGGTTATAGTTGCAGTTCCGTTCCATAGGGCATCCCATGTCACTTGGCCAGTGGTAGGATGTATGGTTCCACAAGCAGGAGGGGCAATAGACCATGAGTAGGATGCAGGATTGATAGGATCAGCGGAATAGACATCCCATCCAAGTCCAACACACCGTTTAGTAGTTCCTATGATAGCTGTAGGGGCGGTATAAGTTGGCACGATGCTTAAATGAACCGAATCGGATAGTACCATTCCACAGCTGTTTGATATCACACAATGATAATATCCTGTGTCGGTAGTGGTAATCGGGTTAACAGTTAGCATGTTAGAAGTACCAGTAATTATAATTCCATTAGGTCCAAACCACTGGTAAGATGGAGAAGGATTGGCAATAGCAGTTACAGTAAATTGGGCTGTAAATCCATCACAACCATCGAACGAAATTGGTTGTTGCGTGATGGTTGGTGGTGTATTTACATGGACAGTTATCACATTACTAGTATCATAACAACCCATACCCGATTGAGTTAATAGGCAGCGAATTTCCATATTTTGTGTAACATTTGGAATTTGAAGTGTGTCATTATCAACCCCTACGTTTGTCCATGGATCGACGGAATGATATCTAAATTGGTATTGATAATGGCTAGTTCCAGCGCCATCAACCACAGTGGATACCACAGTAAGCATAGATGTAGCACAAACAGTAGTATCATTTACTATGGTAATAACTGGGGATGGATTTACTTGAAGAATGATGCAATCGGAAGTAGTAGCACAATTGAAACCAGATTGGGTAACCTGAAGTCTGTAATAAACGGTAGTGTCGAGGATCGGAGTTTGCATGATAGCCGTATCCATTCCAGGAATAGTATCCCAAACACCAGAACAATCGAAACCAGATTTTTCCCATTTGTAAAAAGTAGTGCCATACCCATCCACTACATTTGCGGTGAGTGTAACGGATTGATTTGGGCAAAGTTGTTGCGATGCCAGACCTAAAATTTGAGGTTGAGGTTGTACTAACCAAGAAAACCAATCCCATTCGGTAGTCAAACAACCGTAATTCCCGCTTGCGACTCTCCCTCTGATCCATGCCAATCCTGGATCGACGGGGGTGAAAGTATTGCCGTTGGTCCAACTTGAAACGGTTGGAGGCTGATATTGATACTCCATCACAATAGGAATACCGTATGTTGTGTCCACTTCCAAAGTAAGTGACGCACCTAGACATATACCAGATTCTTCTGGAATGCGCACATAGGATGCCCGTGTGATTTGTGGATGTACGATCCACGAGACATAGGATGTATCGGAGTTGAAGAGGTTACCGGCATCGTTGCAGGTAAGTTGGTAAGCTCGCAATTCAATCCCTAAAAGTGTGTCTGAGTGGATGGTATCATTAGCAACATAAGGCATCCAAGAAGTCCATACATTATTGGTATCTTTCTTTCGAATCTCAAAAACATCGGTACAAGCGAGCGTAGTCATACGATAGGTAACATCTGCCCAAACAGGCAATCCTTGACAAATGTGATTTACATCTGGTGTTCTTTCGATAATGGGTGCATTGATTACTTTAACATGTGCTATAAGCGCACTGACACAACCAAACACAGTGGTGGCAGTAACCATATAATTTTGACTTTGAATAGGAGTAACAATTAATGGGTTTCCGGTATAACCAGTATTCCAAGAATATGTATCACTGGGCGAAACAGAGATAGTGTCAATTTCACCAAAGAAAATGGTATCATAAACTGGAGTCAATAAAGTTGATTTTGGGTGAACCACTAAATCACAATAGGCAGGGGAGCCAGTAGAATCAACGGTGGAATAAGTTAAAGAATAGGTGCCTTCAGCAGACAAAGCTACATTGGGAATTATTACATCTGGATTTGGTCCCGATTGATAAAATCCGTTGGGTCCAGTCCAGGTATATGTGTATTGAGAGTTTGTATATACCGATCTAAGTCTAGCAGTGTCTCCTTCACAAACAATATCACCATAAGCTTCAGCAGGGATAAGGATATTACAATTTGAGCTTCCAGTACTTGAAAGATCACTCATGAAATTGATATTACAAGGTTGATTTGAATAGTTTGCAATTAAGAAAATATACCACTGACCATTTTGGGCATTTGGAATGTGAACATACTCTTCATCCATAGGAGAATAGCTACAATCTACGATGTTTCCAACTGGATAACCCCCAAGATTTGCAGGGTTGACTCCAAATTCTGGACCATGGTTATTGCACCCACCACAATTAGTGAGAAGCTGACTGCAAGTGTTTTGGCTCATTAAATCAAGAATATTTCCGGCATTAAATGGGCCCCAACAAATAAAGTCCATATCTTGTTGTGGTTGAGTCCATAAGTGAATATTAATTCTTCCAGGTTGTAACACTTGAAAATAGTACCATGCAGGATTGGGGCTATTATATAGACAACCCATCGTACCAACGTCTCCGTTGTTAGTACCAGCGGCAAAGGTAATAGTTGTATCCGAGCAGAATGGAGCTGCTGTTGGACATGTGGCCCCCTGGGAGAAAAGTTCGGAGTTGCCAACAAACAACCAAAATATAAATATTAAAATGAATTGTATTTTTGTTTTCATATATTTGAAGATCAAGTATATATTTTAATTTCTAGCGAATGAATAAGTGAACAAACAACAAAGCGATTACTAGTAACTACTTTTTTTTCGATTAAGGCGATCTAAGAAGCGTAATCCTGAGCCATTTAACGCATATCCTAAAGTAATCTCATGAGATCCTGAGCTGTATTTTTTAATATCAGAAGTAGTAACATCATAAGAATATGCAAAGGTGAATTTATTCCAATCAATACCAATAATGATAGCGATCGCGTCATTATATCTGTATGATAGGCCTCCCCAATACATATTTTGATATTTTGTTATCACATTAATATCAAATGAGGCTGGAGCATTTGCTTGAAATTGAAGCAACATAGATGGTTTTAACATCCAATTAGCATCGATTGCGTAGTTATATCCACCATAAAAATAGTATAATCTATTTATTTTATTATTGTATGCATCCCTTACATTACTCAAATCGGCTCTACTTTGAATGAGGTTCCATACCGAAAAACCGGCATAAATGGTAGTATCTTTGGTGTAAAGCATTCCAAAGTTTGCATCTGGGATGATATTTTGATTATATAATTGATCTATTGTATTGTCATTAGGTTCCTCATAAGTGAGTTTATTTCTATCATAAACATGTTCGAAAAGGATAAAAGAAAGGCCAAATCTTAAGGAATGTTTACGAGAATAATCAAGGGGAATGTTATAAGATGTAGCAAAATTAAACCCTGTTCTTCTTGTAGGACCGGTTAAATCATTAAAAAAATGAATTCCCATTCCAAAGTTGCCACCTACGTCGGCATTTCCTGAAAAATGTTGAGTGATAGGCGCACCATTAAATCCAGCCCACTGTTTTCGAATAGTAAGTGTTAAAGGGATAATATCTTTACGTACTCCTGCAAATGCTGGATTTAGCACAAAGTCGTTGAGCATATAATGGCTATTTAATGAGACCTGCTGACCAAATAGAAATATGCTCATGAAAGTTAAAAAAGATAGTGTTACAATTTTTTTCATCACCGTATTATTTTGTTGTTTATTCACTTCGTTCATTTTAAAGATAAGGATGTAGCCTTATATGCTACATCCTTTATTATGTATTTTTATCTTATTATTGTTACCGTTCCAGTTATTGGACTTGAGCCATCACCTAAATTAATCACATAATAGTAAGTTTCAGCAGGAAGTGGTTTATTATTCCAAGTTCCGTCCCATGGTTGTTGATATCCTTTAGATTCAAAAAGCTGCGCTCCCCATCTATTAAATATTTGAACAACATTGTTTGGGTATAAATCAATTCTTCCGATATTCCAAACCTCGTTGGTGCCATCACCATCTGGACTGAAAGAGCTCCATATGGTTAAGCACTCGTTGTTGTTGATACTTATTTCATAATCGTGAATTGACTTACAGCCATTTCCATCAGTAACCGTTAGTTGGTAGATATTTGGTGCTAAGTTTACGATTGAATCTGTGATAGATCCGTTAGACCATAAATAGTCATAATATCCGGTACCTCCACTTACAAAGACAAAGATTTTCCCATCATTTAATTGCGTACATGATGTTTGAATTACTAATGAATCGACAATTAACGGATTGGGTTGAATAAGTGTAACAGAATCTATTGCAAAGCACCCGTTGGCATCTAATACATAAACTCCATAAGTACCAATAGGAACATTGGTTAAATTTTCCCCAGTTTGTCCATTTGACCAAATGTATTGATAAGGTTGAGTTCCACCAGTAACTTCTAAATTGGCAACGCCACTTGAGTCGTCGTAGCACAATACATTATTTGGATAAATATGAGTTTTTAGAATATTAGGTTGTGTTATCAATGCCGACATTGTTGACTTACAATTATTGCTATCAACGATTGTAACTAAGTAAGTGCCAGATGGAAGTGGTGTGAAAACACTATCTAGCTGACTTCCTCCACCATTTAATAGATAGCTGAATGGTGGTGTTCCAAATGTTGGTGAAATGATAATACTACCTGTTCCGCTGTTATTACATGAATCGCCAATGGTTGTGATGTTTCCTTGAGGTAGTTCATGAATAATCAGCAATTGACTAGAAGACGATGAACAACCCCATGATGATGTTGCAGTAAGCACAACACTAAAAGTATCCGCCGTTAAATAGGTATGTGTTGGATTTAAATTAGTAGATGAAGCACCATCTCCAAACATCCACTCATAACTTAGGGTACCATCGGTAATTGTAGATAAATTGATAAAGTTAGTAGAATCGAGTCTACAAACCCCTGATATTAAAAAGTCGACCATCGGATTAGGATGTATTGTAATTGTATCAGGAGCTGAATATATGGTGTCGCCACAAACAGTTACTACTCTACAATAGTAAGCACCTTGATGTATTGCTATGGTTGGATTAAAAACTAAGATGCTATCCGTTGCACCAGATATTTCACCCAATTGATCAAACCATTGGAAACTGCTTCCAGAATTAGGCATTGGGGAAACCCAGAGTGCATTAGAGTCATTTTCACACCAATGTTGAGATCCAGATTGTGATAATAGAACAGAGTCTATTGTAATAACAGACAACTGACCCAATTCAGAAGGTCCTCCACATCCATTTGCATAGGCATAAATTGTTGCTGTGCCGATAAAAGTAGAATCCCATGTTACCAATCCAGTGTTGACATCGATGGATGATCCGCCAGCATTGGAAATACTCCAAATAAAAGAAGTAGCTCCTGGTGAAACTGCAACATATTGATCTGTGCCAACCCCTTCACATCGGGTAATAGTTCCACTGATGACAGGAGCAACAACTGCTGTGTCTACAACTACAGACATAGAAATAGCGGTAGTAGCATTACATCCGATATTATCCACGCTGATTTGTGCTGTACCAGCAAATGCAGAGTTCCATGAGACAAAACCAGTTATTGGATTAATCGTTCCGGCTTCTGGAGGTGTCATCGTCCAGCTGTTTATCAACACATTTTGAGCATCAGATGTATACATATCAAATCCAGCACCTTGACATCGATAGGATGTTCCTGAAATTGTAGTTGCAGCGATGATATTTTGCAGTACGCCAACTTGTATATTTGGAGTAGCAACGGTATCACAGAATGACATCACTTCACAATAATATGTTCCAGCATCAGTCACCTGAGCATTGTTAAGGTAAAGTGTATCAGAAGTAGCACCAGCAATCAATCCCGATGGACCATACCATTGATAGGTTGGAGCTGGGATTGCTTGTGCAACCACATTGAGATATAGGTTTTGACCATTACAAACATTGGTGTCTGCGGAGCTATATGTGATAACTGGAATTGTTCCCAATTGAACCAATGTAGCAGCACTTGTTGCGGTGCAACCGATGGTGTCACCAAATACTATACACTGATAATAAAGTGCACCAGCAACTGTTGGAATTGTTAATGTATTACTGTTTGACCCGGTTAACACCCATGGACTTGAAGCCAAGGTGCTATATTGCCATTGGTAGGTAACTGGGTTTGGCTCGTTACCAACCATAGCGGTTAGTGTGGTTCCACCTGAACATACTGTTGTATTTCCAGATATGGTAACTGTTGGAGCAGGTTTTACAAAGACCGTAATGCAATTAGAGATATCAAAACAGGAGGTCGCCTGTTGAGTAGTTGTCACTCTGTACCAAGTGGTATCTGAGAGTGGTCCAGTGACCAGCGAAGAACGTGTTGAATCAGCAATGATAGTCCAAGGTCCAGCACATGAAGTGGTGCTCATTTCCCAACTAAAGGAATAGGTTCCATAACCACCTTCGGCCACAGCATCAAGCTGAACAGACCCGCCTTCACAAATGGTTTGATCGGCAGGAGTGGTAACGATTGGTTTAGGATCTACAATCCAAGAAACCCATTCCCATTCGCTATCGATACATCCATAACCGTTTGATGTTGCTTTTGCTTTGATGTATGCCATTCCGTTTGCATTTGGCACAAAGCTGTTGCCTGGAGTCCATGTCCACTCACCTGGATTTTCATAGAAATATTGAATGGTTGTTGGAGGAACGCCACCTGTATCGCCTGTTTGAATAGCAGTTAACAAGGTTGTTTCACACACCGCGTCTTGATCTGGAATTCTGGTTAGAACAGGAGTAATTGGTTGTGGAAATACCATCCATTCAACTTGCATTGGTGCTGGTTCGGTACATCCACTACCAACAAAGCAGTTAGTACGGGAAACTCTGATTTGAGCTCCACGAATAGTATCAGTATGAATGATGGAATCAGAAACATAAGGCATCCATGCGGTCCATACACCAAGAGTATCTTGTAATCGGTATTCATAAACATCTACACAACCTGCGCCACCAGAACCAGGAGTAATCGTTCCGTAAAGGTCTGGTCCTACACAGAGTGAATCCACTGCTGGAGTTTTCACTACAGTTGGTGAAATTGGTTGAGGAGCCACAAACCAGTTAAGAACTTGAGGAGCAGGAGGAGGACAAACGTTTAATGGATCACAGTTATCTCTACTAGCTCTAATTTCAACTTCGGTCAAACCGATCGTTGGGATGTCTGTTGCAGGGATATATGGCATCCATGCGCCAAAGCCTACACCGTTGTTAATTCTGTATTCAAATGTGTCGGTACAATTCAATCCTCCAGATCCAGCAGTTGTTACTGTTGCCGAAACTGGAGTCCCGTCACAAACGCCTACTATATCTGGATTTTTAGCTATCACAGGATTTATAATTGGAACGGATATTTGCCAGTTTACGAACGTTGTGTCGGCAATATCACAGCCACTTGCAGGGTTGCAGTTTGCTCTAAAAGCTCTCACTTCTACTTGTGTTGCGTTAGCTGGATATGGAATATTGTTTCCAGAGGTGTAAGATAACCAAATTGACCAAGTTGTTCCGTCATAAGTTCTGTATTGATAAGTATCGGAGCAACCCAATCCTCCAGTTCCAGGTGTAATAATTGCGCTGATGGCTTCACTATTACAGATATTATTGTTTGGAACACGAACAATAGTCGGTGGTGTTGGAGGAGCTACAAAATTCCAACTTAATGTATCAGCAGGAGGAGTAACACAAAGTGACCCAGTACTGCAATTGCCGCGATATGAAATAATTTGGATAGTATCGATACCTGTGCTGTTGATGGCTGTACCTGGCACATAAGTTTGCCAAGCAGACCATGAGCCATTATTGGTTCTATATTCAAAGACGTCGCTACATCCTGCACCGCCTGAGCCAGGTGTGACTAAGTTGGCTTGTACAAAGTTATTTTGGCACATGATGTCCACATCTGGAACTCTGATAAGAACTGGTGAAACGATTGGAGGCATTACCGCCCAATGAACACTGTTTGTATCGGAGCCGGTGCAGCCGCCACCTGACAGGCAGTTATTGCGGTAAACCCTGATTTCGATTTCAGTTTTACCAAGAGCTGCAATGTTCTGAGCAGAAACATAAGGCAACCAAGAGGTCCAAGTTGTACCATCATGAGTACGATATTCATAGATATCCGAACAACCTGCGCCATCTGTTCCAGCAGTAATAGCTCCTGAAACCATTGCATCGCTACAAACAGAATCAAGATCTGGAACTCTGACAATAGTTGGAGCAATTGGTTGATTAGCCACATACCATATAAAAGTTGAAGGGCCCGATGCGTTGCAGATAAGTGCTTCGGGACAGCCACCGCGACTGTATTGAATTTCAACGGAGTCGAGTCCTGTTGTTGTAATAAGATTTCCAGGTGTGTATGAAGTTAATGCAGACCAAGAACCTGCACTATAAGTGCGATACTCATAAATATCAGAACATCCAGCACTTCCGCCACTTCCTGGTGTTACTAAAATTGCGGAAACATCCGTTCCGTCACAAACTCCTGCAATAGCTGGAACTTTTGTCATTACAGGCATTATTACTGCCGAAGAAACACTCCAGTTCACTAATGCGGTGTCGGTAGAAGAACAACCACCAATCGGATTACAGAGACGATACGCTCTGATTTCAACACTGTCTATTCCTAATGTAGCAATTGGAGTCGCCGAGGTATATGGTTGCCATGCGCCCCAAACGGCAGCAGTTTGAGTTCTGTATTCATAAACATCTCCACAAGGAGAACCGCCAGTACCTGGAGTAATTATTCCATTAACCATAGTGCCTTGACAGACGATGTCTTGGTCAGGATTGCGAACAATTGTTGGCCCAATCGGAGGTGTTGTCATGATCCACGTAACGGTAGTGTCGGCAGTTGCAACACAACCTGATCCAGAGCAATTGCCACGATATGCATGTATCTGAACGGCTGTTACTCCTACAGTCGGAATATTCGTTCCAGGAATATATGTACTCCAAGCACCATATCCAGCGCCATTGTCGATTCTGTATTCATAAACATCGGAACACCCTAATCCTCCAGAGCCTACTATTGCGATTTCAGCACGAACATCGCCGCTGCAAATGGAATCGGTATCTGGAACTTTGGAGATGATAGGTCTGATCAATGTCGGAGCAATTATCCAGTTAGCAGTGATGGTATCGCTTGCCAAACAGCCCGTAGCTGTAGAACAATCACCACGCCAAGCTCTTACTTCTACTTCTGTATCAGTAGTTCCATATGGGATATTGTCGCCAGAAACATAATCGGACCATGCGCTCCAACTGGTACCATTATAAACTCTATATTGACTAAAATTGACACAACCAATACCGCCAATTCCATTGGTGATAGTAGCAGAAAGAGGAACTGCATTACAAACAGTATCGTTGTTAGGGGCTCGAACGATGATTGGGTCTTGTGGTTGAGTAACCACTAACCACATAATCGTATCAGCAGGAGGTGGTGTACATAATCCAAGAGGATCACAGTTGCCACGCATCGAGATGATTTGAACTGCTGTATATCCAATAGTATTGATGTTTGTGCCTAAAGTATAAGGGGCCCAAGCTGAATATACAGCCCCTGTTTTGGTTCTATATTCAAATACATCTGAACATCCGACACCGCCAGAACCTGGAGTTGCTATGGTTGCCCATACATTTGTTCCTTCACAAACGGTTACAACATCTGGTAATTTGTTTAGTGTAGGATTAATTGGTTGCGGAGCTACGACCCAATTTACAACTGTAGTATCAGAACTAACACAACCAGCTAATGCATCACAATTCCCTCTATATGCACGAACTTCAATTTGAGTTGTAAGTGCTGGATATGGAATTGCTGTGTTGTTGATATAGTTTGTCCAAGCACTCCATGTTATTCCGTCAAACATTCTGTATTCACTTATATTTGAACATCCTGATCCACCCGTCCCATTGGTAATGTTTGCACTGATGACAGAACTATTACAGATTGTGTCAATATTTGGAGTGCGGGCAATAGTTGGAGCTGTAGCTCCAGGTATTACGATCCAGAAAATGGTGTCCGCTTGAGATTCTGTACAGTTGGCTGTTGGGTTGCAATTGCCACGTTTTGAGACAATTTGGACTCTTGTTAATCCAGCGGTAGAAATGTCTGTTCCTGGCACATAGGTTGCCCAAGCACCGTAACCGCTACCATTGTCTGTACGGAAATTGAAAATATCACTACATCCCGAACCACCTGTTCCTGGAGTTATTAAGGTAGCGCTAACATTGGAGCCGTCACAAACAGGAGATATATCCGGATTTCGTTGAAGAACCGGCCCGATAGGATCTGGGGTAAATACCCATCCTGCAGTTACCGTATCTGAAGAACCGCAACCTGATTCTAAATCACAGTTACCTCTATAAGCCCTGATCTGGATTTCTGAAACGTTAACGCCATGAGGGATAACATTTCCACTTGTGTAGTTAATCCAACCAGTCCAGATAGCACCTACCTTCATCCTAAATTTGCTGTAGTTGATACATCCAATTCCTCCAGATGCAGGGGTGATAGTTGCGGAAACAACAGTACTTGAACAAAGGGTGTCAATATCTGGATTTCGAACAATGATTGGATCGGTGACAGGAGGCACAGTGTTCCAAGTAATTGTGTCCACCGGAGTTTGTACGCACAAGCTTGACACATCACAATTACCGCGATAAGATATGATTTGAACAGCCGTAACACCGGTTGTTGGAATCAAAGTCGGAGGTGTATATGGAGCCCATGCGCCATACCCTGCGCCATTGTCGACACGATACTCTATGACATCGCTGCAACCAGCACCACCGCTTCCAGGAGTCACCAATGTTGCGCTGACATCTGTCCCTTGACAAACAATGGTTGTGTTTGGATCTTCCAAAAGAACAGGAGCTATCGGTTGTGGGTAAACATTCCATGTGATGATTGTAGTATCAGTAGAAAAACATCCGCTTAAGGTGTTGCAGTTCCCTCTGAACACTCTGATTTGAACTGTGTCGATTCCGGCTGTATTGATATTAGAACCAGAAGTGTATGCAGTCCAAGCACTCCAAGCAATTCCATTGTTGGTTCTGCTCTCATAAGTATCAGTGCAACCAACACCACCACTTCCTGGAGTGATCGTTCCAGATAACGGAGTGCCTTCACAAACGCCTTCAATATTTGGATTTTTAACGATCAAAGGTTCTGTTGCCTGTGGAACGATGATCCATTTGAACTCAACCGGAGTTGAACCGCAAAGAGTTGCTTCAGGACATCCGCCACGGGTGAATCTGATTCTTACATCGGTCAAACCGACACTGTTGATCATGGTTCCTGGAGTATATGCACTCCATGTTCCACCTCCGTTTGTGGATATTTCGTAGATGTCTGCACATCCAGTTCCACCGCTTCCCGGAGTCACCATGGGTGCGCTAATCATCGTTGTTTCACAAATTGAATCAGTGTTAGGAACTTTTGCAAGTACAGGCATGATGATAGTATTGGCTATTTTCCATGCAATAAGGGTCGTGTCTGTAGATGGACAACCAGTTGCAGGAGGACAAAGTCTATAGCTTCTAATTTCAACAGAGTCAATTCCTACGGTATTTATTGTATTAGTCGAAATATATGGGGTCCAAGCAGTCCATACAGCAGAAGTTAATGTCCTGAATTCTGAGACATCATTGCAACCTGAACCGCCTGTACCTGAATTGATGGTTGCTGACACCAATGTTCCTTGGCAAACCAGATCCTGATCAGGTACACGTATAATAGTCGGTTCTGTTGTTGTAGCATTAACTACCCAACTAAGTGTTGTAGTATCCGTAGAGATACATCCTACAATCGGACAAGCACCTCTCCATGAACGTATTTCCACTTGGGTTAAACCTGTAGTAACGATAGAAGTGCCGGCAGTGTATGATAACCAAGCAGACCATGAGGTCCCATTGTGGATACGATATTCCGAGTTGTCGGTACATCCTACACCACCGCTTCCAGGAGTGGTAACAGTAGCGCTGACCGAAGTGCCAGTACAAACCCCTGCAACATCCGGATTTTTTGCAAATATTGGAGCAACAGGTTGAGGATTGATGTTCCAGAAAACAGAAACGGTATCGGATCCGTCGCAACCTGCACCGACCGTGCAATTGCCTCTGTATGCCCTTACTTCAACACGGACAATATTATTGGCATAAGGAACTATAGCTCCAGAAGTATAGTTTGTCCATGCACTCCAGGTAGTTCCGTCGAAAGTACGCGATTCTGAGTAGTTTGTACAACCATCTCCACCATTTCCATTTGTAATGGTTGCAGATAATAATGTTCCTCTGCAAAGGGTATCTTCATCTGGAGTTCTGGTAACGATTGGGTTTGTAGGTTCTGGAATCACCAACCATAAAATTGAATCGGCAGTAGATTGTGTACAACCAGCTAAAGGATTACAATTGCCACGGTATGATACTATTTGTATTCTGGTCAAACCAGTAGTTGCAATCGGTGTTCCAGGAGTGTATGGCATCCATGCGCCATATCCAGAGCCGTTGTTGACACGATAGTTGATCACATCCGAGCAATCATCCCCACCGGTTCCCGGAGTGATTACAGTTGCATTCACGGTTGAGCCTTCGCAAATGGTTGTTAAATCTGGATTCTTTTGAAGTACTGGTCCAGTTGGTTCTTGTGAGAAAATCCAGTTTACAAATGCCGTATCGGAAGATCCACAACCTGATGCAGGAGTACAGTTACCTCGGAAAGCTCTTACTTGAACTTCTGAAACATTTGCTCCGTGGTTGATGATGTTGCCACTGGTATAATTAATCCATCCAGTCCAGATTGCACCAACTAACATTCGGTATTGGCTGTAATTGGTACATCCAGTTCCACCCGTTGCCGGAGTTACAATAGCTGATATTACAGCACTGGTACATAATGTATCGGAATCTGGAACACGGGTAATGGTTGGATCTGTCAATGCCGGAGCAGTAGTCCATGTGATAGTGTCAACTGCTGTTTGGATACATAAACTACCCGGTTCGCAGTTGCCACGATAAGAAATGATTTGAACAGCTGTCAAACCAGTTGTCGGAATTGCAGTCGGAGGTGTATATGGAGCCCATGCACCATATCCACTTCCATTATTCGTCCGATATTGAATTACATCACTACAATTTGATCCACCTGTGCCCGCACTAGTCAATGATGCGCTCACATTGGTGCCTTCGCAAACAGTAGCTGTATTTGGCAATTTTGCAAGAACCGGAGCTACAGGTTGTGGGAACACATTCCAAGTAACTTGGTTGGTATCACTTGCAATACAGGATGAGCTGGCATCGCAATTGCCTCGGTAAGCCCTGATTTCAAGTGCTGATATACCTACAGAGTTGATATTGGTATTGGATACATAAGGAGCCCATGCGGTCCAAACGGTTCCGTTAAAGGTTCTGAATTCAACGACATCCGAGCATGTAGATCCACCCGAACCTGCCGATACGATTGCTTTCAAAGCCGTACCTTCGCAAAGAGATAATAAATCTGGTGTTTTAGTTAATGTTGGAGCCACAATTGGAGGAACTACATTCCATGTAAAAGTAGTTGGAGCTGAACCACATAATAATGCATCTGGACAGCCACCACGATAGAAATGTATCTGAACGTTAGTCAAACCAACCGTTGAAATCGGATTTCCTGGAGTATATGTCAACCAAGAAGTGCCTCCATCTGTGGAATACTCAAAGACATCGGTACATCCGGTTCCACCTGATCCGCTAGAGACGAGGGTTGCACTAACATTGATTCCTTCACAGACGGTGTTCACGTTCGGAACTTTGGTCATGATTGGGGAGACAATATTTGCAAAAACATCCCATGAAACCATCGATGTATCCAAAGATAAACAGCCACTTGCAGGATCGCATGAACGATATCCGCGAATGTCGACATGTTGAACTCCAACTGTACTAATCATATTTGCAGGAGTGTATGATAACCATGCGGTCCATGTAGATCCGTTGAATGTACGATATTGATAAACGTCTGAGCAACCCATACCGCCAGTACCAGCAATCGCAGTTGCAGAGACTTGGGTCCCTTGACAAACTGTTGTACTGCTTGGAACAGCAGTAAGTACAGGAGCAGTCGGCACCGTTGTTACAGTCCAGTTAAAGACTACAGGTGTGGATTGGTTACAAGTTCCACTAGTACAACCACCACGATATGATCGGATTTCTATTTGGGTTAACCCACTAGAACCGAGCAAGTTTCCTGGGGTGTATGATTGCCAAGCTGAGAAGCCAAATCCATTGTTTGTTCTATATTCAAAGATGTCTGAACATCCAACCCCACCTGTTCCAGGAGTAGTTAATGTTGCAGAAACATCAATGCCTTCGCATATACCAGTTACATTTGGCACTTTTGCCATTACTGGTCCGATAGGCTGAGCAACAATATCCCAAGCAACTACCGAAGTGTCACTTGCCAAACAGTTGCTTAACGGATCACAGTTGCTTCTGAAAGCTCTCACTTCAACACGGGTAATGGTTGCACCGTAGGCGATATTATTGCCGGATGTATAGTTTGTCCATGCACTCCACGTGGTTCCGTTGTAGGTTCTGTATTGAGAATAGTTGGTACATAAAGCACCGCCCGTTCCTGGAGTTACTGTTGCAGAAAGTGCTCCACCAAAACAGATGGTGTTTACATCGGGATTTCTCAGGATGTTAGGATCAGTTGGTTGAGGAACTACCAACCAAGAAACAGTGTCTGCAGGAGGAGGTGTACAGAAACTGCCTGCATCACAATTTTCTCTATATGCAATAATTTGAACTTGAGTAATGCCGGTTGTCACGATTTGCATGGTTGGAATATACTCAGTCCATGCGCTCCAAGTGGTTCCGTCAAATGTGCGGTAGTCAAATGCATCCATACAACCACTTCCACCAGATCCAGGGGTTGTCACGGCCGCACTTACGAGTGTGCCATCACAAACGGTTAAAGTATTTGGAGTTTTAGTTAAAACTGGATTGACAGGTTGTTCGCTTATACTCCAATGTACGGTATTTGTGTCTGAGTTAACACAACCAGCAAGGGCAGTACAACCTCCACGGAAAGCTCTCACTTCCACTTGGGTGATATTGGCTGCATATACTATATTTGCACCCGAAACATAAGCACTCCAAGCACTCCAAGTGGTGCCGTTAAAGGTTCTTTTTTGATATGTGTCCACACAACCTGAGCCACCTGTTCCCGCAATGATAGTTGCAGAAAGAAGAGTGCCTCGACAAACAGTGTCGAGGTTAGGAGTTGGAGTAATCAGCGGTGCGACAAGAGGTGTTGCAACTGACCAGCTATAAATAGTAGTATCTGCAGGTGGACATTGACTACCATTAGTGCAATTGCCAGTAAAACCACGAATTTCAATACCTGTTAATCCAAAAGTAGGAAGCGGATCGCCTGCATTGTATGAGAACCAAGCTCCGAAGCCGGCTCCGTTATTGATGCGGTATTCTAAAATATCGGAACAACCAACGCCTCCAGAACCTGGAGTTTGAATAGTTGCTGAAACATCAGTTCCTTGACAAACAGTAGTGATTGCTGGAACTTGAGTTAAAATTGGGTTTACCAAAGATTTAATAATATTCCAACTCACGGTATTGGTGTCGGAGCTTAAACATCCCGACATTGGATTACAGTTGCCACGGAAGACTCTCACCTCAACCGTTTGTGTTGAAGCTATATAAGGAATGTTATTTCCAGAAGTATAGGCAGTCCATGCTCCCCATGTAGTTCCGTTGAAAAGACGATATTGAGCCGTTTCAGTACATCCCGTTCCACCACTACCTGGAATGACAGTGGCTGAAATAGGTGTCGTCGAACAAACATCATCGGTATTTGGAACACGGGTAATCGTTGGAGCAATTGGTGCAGCTTGGATCGTCCATGAGTAGATGGTGGTATCTGCTGGGGGGCATTCGTCACCGCTAACGCAGTTGCCGATAAAACCACGAACCTGAATTTCTGTAAATCCAGCTGTAGGAATTAAATCCGATGCAGTATATGGTAGCCAAGATGAGAATCCTGAACCACTATTCGTACGGTATTCCAAAACATCACTGCATCCTGTTCCTCCAGATCCAGGTACACTTATCGTTGCATATACATCACTTACTTCGCAAACGGAAGTAACATCTGGATGTTTTTCAAGGATTGGGTTTATCAAATAATTTTGGATACTCCATGTTACAATATTGGTGTCAGAAGCTAAACAACCAGAAGCAACATTACAATTTCCTCTATATGCTCTTACTTGCACTTGAACATCAGAAGGATTATAAGCAATATTATTACCAGAAGCATAGTTAGACCAAGCTGTCCATGTAGAACCATTAAATAATCGGTATTGATAATATTCAGTACAACCATTACCACCAAATCCTGGAATTATTGTAGCAGATAAAGCAGTTCCTCTACAAACAATATCTTGGTTTGGATTTCTAGTAATAGTTGGAGCGGTAAGACTTGGATTGACAATCCATGTGTATATTGTTGTATCAGCAGGTGGACATTCATCACCACCTGAACAGTTTCCAATATAACCTCTAACTTGGATTTCTGTATACCCTACTGTTGGAATTAAATCGTTTTCACCGTATGCAAACCAAGAACTATATCCTGTGCCACTATTTACACGATATTCTAATATATCGGAGCATCCAATTCCTCCAGATCCAGGAGTTAGTATTGAAGCAGAAACGTTTATCCCAGTACAAACAGAATCAATATTTGGATTTCTTTGAAGTGTTGGATTTACTAGGTTATCTGTAATGAACCATGAAACGAGGTTAGTATCTGAACTAGTACATCCAGATGCTATATCACAATAAGCACGGTACCCTCTGACTTCGACCTGATCAGTGTTGGCCAAATAACCGATGTTACTACTTGGAGTATAAGCGATCCATGTTGACCATGTGCTTCCGTTGAACAATCTATATTCTATGACATCTGTACAACCATCACCTCCTGAACCTGAAACCACAGATGCAGAGATATTGGTATTTCTACAAACGCTATTTTGATTAGGAACCCTCGCCAATTGAGGAGCTGTAGGTCCATCATTTACAATCCAGGAAACAATAGTGTCTGCAGCAGGACATTCGTCACCGCTGGTACAATTTTCTCTATTAGCACGAATTTCAACTCCAGTGAGTCCAAGGGTTGCGATCATGTTGCCAGGAACATAAGGTGTCCATGCGCCAAAACCAGATCCGTTGTTTGTTCGATATTCCATGATGTCACTACAACCTATTCCACCCGAACCAGGAGTAGTAATTGATGCAGACACATCCACCCCTTGACAAACAGCAGCTAATGAAGGAAGCTTCGTAATTTGAGGTCTTACTAATTTTGGTAGAATATTCCAAAAAGTGGTGGTAGTATCTGAAGAGGTACATCCCGATGCTGGGTTACAGTTTCCTCTGAATGCTCTTAATTCAATTCGAGTAATGTTTGCAGCATAAACAATATTTACACCTGATGTATATGAAGTCCATGCAGTCCATGTTGTACCATTATATTGTCGAGATTGATAGAATTCAGCACATCCGCTTCCGCCACTTCCCGGTGTAATGGTTGCCGATAATGCAGTGCCGTTACAGACATCATCCAAATCTGGATTTCGGGTAATTAACGGAGCAATAGGTTCTGCAGAAATTGTCCATGAATAGATAGTGGTGTCGGCAGGAGGACAAACCAATCCGGAGAGACATCCTCCACGGAATCCTCTAACTTGGATTTCGATATTTCCAGCTGTTGGAATTGGATCTCCTGCTATGTAAGATTGCCAAGAGCTGAATCCAGAACCATTATTGACTCTATATTCCAATAAATCGCTACAACTTGTTCCTCCCGAACCAGCAGTTTGAATGGTTGCAGCAACATTAATTCCGCTACAAACTGCAGCAACGTTAGGGTTTTTTGAGAGAATGGGATTTTCAAGAGTTGGGAAAATATTCCAACTTACTAAAGTCGTATCTGATGACAAATCACCAGAAACAGGATCACAGTTGCCTCTAAATGCTCTTAACTCTACCTGAGTAGTACCAACAGGGTATGGAATATTATTACCCGAAGTATAATTTGTCCATGATGACCATGTTGTACCGTTATAAGTTCTGTATTGAGAATAATCGGTACAGCCAACCCCTCCCCCATTAATTGTTATGGTAGCAGAAATTGGAGTTCCAGTACAAATATCATCTAGGTCTGGAATTCGAATAATATCAGGTGCTTGAGGACCTTGAACTACTAGCCATGTATATAAGGTAGTATCTGTAGGTGGGCAAATATCACCTCCTGCACAATTACCTCTATACCCTCTTATTTGAACAGCTGTAAGGCCTCCCGATGGGATAGGATCGCCTGCAGTGTATGCAGTCCATACTCCGTATCCAGAGCCAATGTCAACTCTATACTGTAACACATCTAAACATCCGTTTCCATTACTTCCTGGCACTGTTATCGTTGCACTAACATTCGTATTTTCAACAACTGTTGCAGTATTTGGATTTTTAGTTAGTATTGGGTTTACCATGCCTTGTATGATATTCCAAGAAGTAGTAGCTGTATCAGAAGAAGCACAACCTGAAGTACAACTGCCTCGATAAGCTCTTATTTGAATTGTTACTGCATTCGTTGGATATACTATATTGTTTCCGGATGAATAATTATACCATGTAGTCCAAGTACTTCCATTGAAAATTCGGTATTGGGAATAATTCTGACATCCTGTTCCTCCCGTACCTGGGGTAATTGTAGCCGAAATAGGTGTTCCGTAACATACATCATCCAAATCAGGAATCCTTGTAATTATTGGTTCTGTTGGGGCAGTAGTTATAGTCCAAGTAACAGAATTTGTATCTGTTGGAATACAACCACCTGTAATGCAATTGCCTCGATAAGCTCTTATTCTAACGGTGGTTAATCCTGAAGTATTAATAAGACTTCCAGCAAAATATGGGGACCAGGTTACTCCTCCGTCAATAGATGATTCCAAGACGTCTGAGCAGCCATTTCCTCCAGAGCCTGGAGTAGCAACAGTGGCAGAAACATTTGTTCCATCACATACGGATGAAGTGTTCGGGTTTTTTGCTAAAGTAGGATTTACGATCGTTGCATCTACATCCCAATGAACATTAGTTGTATCGGTATTTAAACAACCTGAACCACTACAAGGTCTATATACTCTGATTTCTATTTGGGTTTTTCCTGTAGTAGAGATATTAAATCCAATTGGATAGGAATTCCATGAAGACCAGGAGGTGCCATTATGTGTTCGATATTGATAAACATCGTTACAACCAAATCCTCCAGATCCGATGGTGATATTTCCACTTACAGATGCTCCTTGACATACAAAATCAACATCTGGTAAACGGGTTATTGAAGGAGGAATGGCTTGACTTGAGATGACCCATGATACAGATACTGTATCTGAACTTGGACAAGGAACAGCAGGATTGCAATTATCTCTAAATGCTCTTATCGTAACCGATGTTGCTCCAGATGTGTTTATGTTTGTTCCTGATGTATAAGCAAACCAGTTTATTCCATCAAATGTATATTCTGCTAGATTAACACAGTCAATACCTCCTGAACCACCAGTGATAGTTGCGCTCACATTGGATCCTTCGCAGACAGAAGCTACATTTGGATTTTTTGTAAGAGCAGGAGCAATAATAGTAGGGCTGATTGTCCATGATACTACGTTTGTATCTGGAGTACATCCCGAAGAAGAGTTACAATTTCTATTAAATCCACGAACTTCAATAGTTTGGTATCCTGTAGATGGAATATTATACCCAGCAGGATAAAATGCCCATGCCGACCAAGAAGAGCCGTTATATCTACGATATTGGAAATAATCGCTACAGCTGTATCCACTGCCAGGAGTAGTAGTAACACTGGCTGTTTGGCCTGTACAAAGAAAATCTGAATTTGGAACTCGGGTGATTCCAGGAGCAATAGGAAGAGGTACTACAACCCATGAATAGGTGTTACCAGTTGCACTTCCACATGTGATACCCGATGAGCAATTTGTTCGGTTGGTTCTAATTTCAACGCCTTCGGTAGATAAATCCGTGTTGATAATGGTCCCTGGAGTGTATGGTCCCCAGCTATTCCAAGATCCTCCTACTTTAATTCGATATTCGTAAACATCAGAGCAGCCTATGCCTCCACTACCTGCTGTTGCAATCGTTGCAGAAATACTCACTCCTTGACAAACTGTGTCTAAGTTAGGACTTTTACTCATAGTTGGGTGAGTAATTCCAGTAACAATATCCCATTCAACCATAGAAGTATCGGTAGATAAACACCCTGTTGTTGGTTGACATGCTCTAAAAACTCTTATTTGTATCGTGGTTCGGCCATTTGTAGAAATTGGATTTCCGGATGTGTACGAGGTCCATGATGACCACGTAGAGCCATTAAAGTAACGATATTGTCGATAATCGAAACAGCTTATTCCTCCACTGCCAGGAGTAATAGTAGCGCTCACGGTAGTACCCGAACACACCTCATCTTGATCAGGAACTCGTGTGATTGTGGGTTCAATTGATGTGGGAATTACTGTCCATGAAATCACATAAGGTGAAGGTGGATTACAAGAAGAACCTGGGTCGCAATTTCCTCGATATCCACGTATTTCTATCGATGACAATCCAGTTCCAAGAATATTCATCCCTAAGGTATAGGGTTGCCAAGAGCTCCAAGATCCGTTATTGACACGGTATTCAAAAACATCAGAACAGTTTATTCCACCAGAACCTGCACTATTTAATGTAGCAGATGCAAATTCTTCTTGACATATCGATGTTCTATTTGGAATTCGGTTTAGAGTTGGGTTTATTAAGTTTGGTGATACCACCCAATTTTCAATGGCTGTATCAGAAGCAGTACAACCAGTTCCTGAGGTACAGTTTCCTGTCCATGCTTTTATCTCTATTTCAGTTCGGCCATTGGCAAGAATATTTTGATTAGAAGTATACGCATACCAAGCAGACCAGGTTGTTCCAGTTTTTAATCTATATTGGGCAAAGTTGGTACACCCAGAGCCACCACCACCCCAAGTAATGGTTCCTCTTACGGTATCACTATTACAAATTATCGTAGTCAGTGGATACCTAGTAATATTTGGATCTTGAACTTGAGAAACAATAGTCCAAGAATAGGTATTAATGGTTGAATCACCACAGATACCTCCTAGTAGACAGTTTGCTCTCCAGGTTCTGATTTCTACGTTGCTTAGTCCACTAGTAGGAATGTTTGTGCCCATTGTATAAGAAGCCCATGCGCTCCACGAACCATTATTAGTGCGATATTGGAAGAAATCCGAACAACCATTTCCTCCTGATCCTGGAGTTAATAAGCTTGCAGAGACCATAGTGCCTTCGCATACTGTAGCAACATTTGGCAATTTTGTTAATGTGGGAGAAGTAACAGTATAGTTGTTTACTACCCAATTATATTTTATGGTGTCAGCACAGCCAGATAGAGCATCGCAACTGCGAATACTTCGGATTTGAATACTATCACGACCAGTGGATGAAATGGTGTTTCCAGGGGTATAACTAGTCCATGCGCTCCAAACTCCAGAAGAACGGTATCTTGATTGAAATAAATCGGAGCAACCCGATCCACCTGATCCAGGGGTATTAATAGTAGCGGAAACTGGTGTACCAGCGCAAACTTGCCCACCTGCAGGTGTAAGAGTAGCAGCAACCACAGGAGGGGTCACAGTCCATCGAGCAATTTCTACGATAGAAGTATTAGCACACCCGCTGCTTGCATCACAGTTTCCACGCCATCCTCGGATAATTACCTCTGATGCTAAAGCTGTATTTATTACAACCCCAGATGTATATGAATTCCAAGAGACACCGTTGTTTATAGAATATTCAATCACATCAGTACATCCAACTCCCCCATTTCCTGGGTTGATGGTCGCTTGAACGTTTGTACCAGCGCAAACCGATGTAATATTTGGTGTTTTAGTGTTTAATGAGGGTGCAACGAGTCCCGCTGACACGTTCCATGTGCTAACGTTCCAGTCGCTAATACAATATGTGCCCGTTGCTACTTTTCTTGTTCGTATCTGAATGATGTTTGTTCCCACAGTGGTTGTGGTTATTGCAGATCCAGGAGTATAATTAGTCCAACTAATACCGCCATTGGTACTATATTGATATTCATTTACTTCCGAACCGATTGAGTTTGTTCCTCCACTAAAGGTAGCTGAAATTGTGGCACCTAAACATACCGTAGTTCCCGAAACAGGAACTCCAGTGATGGTTTGAGCGATTGGCAAAGGATATAAATTCACGGTTCTTGCTGTACCATCGGCAAGATTACAGCCTCTTGGATTGGCAGGTGGATTGTAACGTGGGCGATAATAATATGCATCAGGAAATGTTGGAACATCTGGAGAAGCAACCATTATTGGCGTGATAAAGGAAGATATCGTATCTCTAATCCAGCTTACAGTTCCACCGCTTAGACCTCCATTTAAATTAACACCTAACGATATCGACGCTCCCAAACATTCATTTGCCGGAGTTGCACTGATGCTACTCCAACTTGGATCGCTTACGACGACTAGTTTTTTGTTACTGCCAGTATCCAAATTACATCCTGAGTTAATCGGGTTTGCAATATATTGAGGATAATAGTAGTAGGTTCTAGCAGATGGCGGTGTGTTAGGAGAAGTTACTTGCAAAGTTGTGTAAGGGGGAGTATAATAACGATGCCAACGAATGGTTCCACCAGAACCTCCTAACACTGTAGCGTTCATTGTTACTTGTCCACCAACACATAATGAATCCTCGGATAAAGAAATTGGTCCCCATATAGGATCATCTAATCCTTTCCATACAACTTCAGAAATATCGCTAGAGTTACATCCTGGCCCATCACACTCTTTTTTCCCTTGAATTTTTACAATTTGACCTATGTTCGTTACAGTAACGTTAGGCACTGTGGTAGACCAAGTAGACCAAGTTATTCCTCCATCATCTGAGTATCTAAACAAATCGACACATGTACCTGTTCCTCCAGTATTGGAAGAAAAATTAACAGTTACAATAGCTCCAATACATACCGAGTCTAAGTTTGGGTTTTTTACTAAAGTTGGCGCCAATGGATCTGGGGCTATGGTCCATGATGTGGATGCAAAATTGGATGTGTCGCAGCCATATCCATCGCAGTAAAAGCGAGCTTTTGCATACAAAGTAGAAACGGTATCAGCTACTTGGCTATTTGTAGTACTATAAGTTCCTTGAGATCTCCCTGCATGCCAAAAAGTGTATACATAATAACAAGATCCGGTACCACCAGTGCTTCCACTAGCAATAGCTGTAGCAGTAGCTCCTATACACAAATCTGAATCGGGAAATCGGGAAATAGTAGTCGGAGTGCTGGGTAAATCGACAACATTCCACGACACTACGGCCCAAGCAGATGTATCGCATCCTACTCCTCCTGTACATTGGATTCTGGCTCTAATTTGTGCAGTACCTGTAGCATTTGGAACTATGGACGCACCAACCGCCATGGATGTCCACGTAGATTCTCCGGGCAACATATACTGTTGTTGATAGTTACATGTACAACCACCAACAGGAATACCTGTTAATGATACAGATAATGCCGATCCCCTACAAACAGTAGCAACATTGGGTGTTTTTGTAATCCCTGGAGGCGAAACTACAGCAAATAAAAGAGTGGTGTTTAAGAATAAAAAAGTAAATAAAAAAATCTTTTTGAATGGAGTATTTCCTTTGATTTTTTTGCTAAAAAAGAGAGTAGATAATATTTTCATACGGAATCTTGTTTCTGAATATTGTTGCACTTGTAATGTGCATGTTGAAATAACTGTCAAAATTACAATAATTTATGAAAAAACCCAAAAATTATATTAAAATAGATGTTAATTCATCTGTTTTTGGTGTCTGTCAAACATTTATCGATTTTAGTTTGAAAAAGAATATAAAAATGTGTATTTTTGTTTTTTTTAAACATTTTTTATGAGTGATAACATCAAACACGAATGTGGCATAGCAATGGTACGATTGCTTAAGCCAATCGATTTTTATATTCAAAAATACGGCTCTGCTTTTTGGGGCATGAACAAATTGTATCTTTTGATGGAAAAACAACACAATCGTGGTCAGGATGGAGCAGGAATTGCATGTGTTAAATTTGATGTTTCCCCAGGAATTCGATTTGTTAATAGAATCCGATCTAATTCTAACACTCCAATCAAAGATTGTTTTAGCTCTGTTTTTGATGTTGTAAATGAAATACAAAAAAGCAACAGCACACTCCTCTTAAACTCCGACTGGCTAAAAAGCAACCTTGATTTTGCTGCTGAACTTTATATGGGACATCTTCGTTATGGCACGTTTGGAAAGAATAATATAGACAATATTCACCCCTTTGTTCGACATAATAATTGGAAATCTAGAAACTTAGTTGTAGCTGGAAACTTCAACATGACGAATGTAGATGAACTTTTCGAAAATTTGGTTTCTATGGGCCAACATCCAATTGAAACTGCTGACACGGTTACTATTCTAGAAAAAATTGGTAGCTTTTTGGATGAAAATGTTGAAAAAAATTATCGAAAATTAAAAGATCTCGGATTTAATAAACAAGAGATATCCAAAGAGATGGTGAACCATATCGATATTCCCTCTATTTTAAAAAATGCATCCATTCACTGGGATGGAGGTTATGTGATTGCAGGAATGATCGGTCACGGAGATGCTTTTGTTTTAAGAGACCCAAATGGCATCAGACCTGCGTATTGGTATCAAAATGAGGAAGTTGTAATCATTGCATCTGAACGACCTGCAATACAAACTGCTTTAAACATTGGAGTGTCTGCTATTAAAGAAATCCAACCTGGACATGCCATTATCATCAAGAAAAATGGAGAGGTGCTGGATGAAAAAATTAACGAGCGCCCTGAAATAAAAAAATGCTCTTTCGAACGAATTTATTTTTCCCGTGGCACCGACAAAGATATTTATCAAGAACGAAAAAAATTAGGTGCTTTTCTTGTCCCATCTATTCTTAAAGAGATTAATTACGATATCGAAAATACACTCTTTTCCTATATCCCAAATACCGCACAAGCTGCCTTTATGGGTATGTTTGATGAACTTAGGCATTTCTGTAATCGCTATAAAAAAGAACAACTACTTCGATATAATGGAGAACTGACCTCCGAAAAAATAGACCAAATATTGTCTTTTATGCCACGTATGGACATGGTAGCGGTGAAAGATGTTAAAATGCGAACATTTATCACGCAAGATACCCAAAGAGACGAACTCGTTGCTCATGTGTACGATGTAACCTATGGGGTTGTTAATTCGGGTATTGACACATTAGTAGTCCTTGATGATTCGATTGTTAGAGGCACAACCCTTAAACAAAGTATTATCAGAATGTTAGACAGACTACAACCAACCCGCATTGTAATCGTTTCCTCTGCTCCTCAGATCCGTTACCCCGATTGCTATGGAATAGATATGGCCAAAATGAACGATTTTATTGCTTTTCAAGCGGCAATTCAATTACTTAAAAAGACAAATCAAACGCATATTATCGATGAAGTTTACCAACTGTGCCTAGCTCAAAAAAATAGCCCTAAAGAAGAGATGGTGAACTATGTTAGAAAAATTTATGAACCCTTCTCCGCAGATCAAATTTCATCCGAAATTTCACTTTTGGTTACTCCTGATAAATGTAATGCGAAAGTGAATGTAGTCTTTAACACAATTGAAGATCTTCATAAAGCTTGCCCTCAAAACCTGGGCGACTGGTACTTTACTGGCCGTTACCCTACTCCAGGTGGCAATAAGGTAGTAAATCAAGCTTTTATCAATTATGTCGAAAAAAGAGATCAAAGAGCTTATTAATCTTCATGATTGAATTTATAGTTGGATTCGGAATTAATTAACCTATTATTTGACAAAAAAATATTTATCATGACGATTACTCAATTAGAATATATTATTGCTCTGGACACTTTTCGAAATTTTGCCCTTGCTGCTGAGAAGTGTTATGTAACTCAACCTACTCTTAGTATGCAAGTACAAAAATTAGAGGAGGTATTAGGTGTTCAAATTTTTGATAGAAACAAAAAACCAATTGAACCAACAGAATTAGGGACTGAAATAATCATGCAAGCTCGCCACGTAGTGAATGAGCATAAAAAAATTGAAGAATTAATTAAGGATAAAAAGGGGGTGATGAGCGGCAACATCCATATTGGGATAATTCCAACTATTGCACCTTATCTTATTCCTCAATTTTTAATTAATTTTATTGATAAATATCCAGAAGTAATATTGACAATTTCGGAGCTGACTACTGCGCAAATTATTGATCAACTTAAGATGGGAACTATCGATTGTGGAATACTAGCAACACCCATACACGAACCCACCATCGCCGAAATTCCTCTTTATTGGGAGCCTTTAGTAGTTTATGTATCTAAAAAGCATCCTCTCTTTAAGAAAAATGCGCTTGCAATGAATGAAATTGACATCAACGAAGTTTGGTTGCTCAACGAAGGTCATTGCTTAAGAAATCAAGTTATTAACTTCTGCCACGATATGAAAAAACATGTAGAAGAGATTCATCTCGACTATCAGACTGGAAGTGTGGAGACTTTGAAAAAAATTGTAGAGCTCGGTAAAGGAATCACTATTTTGCCTGAATTAGCAATACAAGACTTTAATGCTAAACAAATTGGGATGGTCCGTTATTTCAAATCTCCAGAGCCTTCTAGGGAAGTGGGCATAGTAGTGACCAAAAACTATGTCAAAAAACGAATTATTGCTGCTCTTAAAGAAGAGATTTTAGCAGTAGTTCCCGACAAAATGAAAAATGTAGGAAACAGAGTTGTCCTCGAAATAGTATAACAAATGAAGGATTGGATTAAAAAAAAATTGGTAAAAAGATTTATTGTGATTACTTTGGCATTTTCTGTCATTTTAATTGCTTTTGTCTTTTTTATAACCCTTAACATCCAAAATTTCTCTAAACCTTATATCGTTAACAAAGAGAGTCCTGATAAGCCTTCTTGTTATACAGCGATAATACTTGGAGCTTCGGTTCATAAAAATGGCAATTTGTCATCCATTTTGCTCGACCGAGTAAACAGTGCTTTAGATTTGTATAAAGCAGGTAGGGTGAAACGATTTCTGCTCAGTGGCGACCATGGACAAACGGATTATGATGAAGTGAATACCATGAAAAACTACTTAATTAAAGAGGGCGTCGACTCTTCCGATATCTTTCTCGACCATGCCGGATTCGATACCTATAGCTCAATGGTAAGAGCTAAAGAAATTTTCAAAGTAGATTCTTTATATATCGTTACACAACAATATCATCTATATAGAGCTGTGTATATTGCCAGAAAAATTGGGTTGAATGCATATGGATATGTTGCTGATAAACGAAAATATAATGCTATTATGAAATATACATTAAGGGAATGGTTGGCAAATGTGAAGTCTTGGATATGGGTAAAAACGAATCATCAACCGATTTATTTGGGTGACTCCATCTCCATCACTGGCGAAAGCAAAAAATCTTGGGACAATTAAAAAATAACGGATTAAAATATAGAATGGAAAAGTTATCTGTAGTGATAATCACCTTAAACGAAGAGCGGAACATCGCAAGATGCATTTCGGGAGTGAAATCGATTGCTGACGAAGTAGTGGTCGTCGATTCCAA
>CAZZHH010000004.1:0-97736 GCA_964653595.1 uncultured Lentimicrobiaceae bacterium | reverse complement strand
TTTAGGGATATGTTAGAGATGGTTATGGTTGTTTTACTGTTTAAGTTTAATGTGGTTCTATTTATGTTTGTTTATGCCTATCTATTGTGGGGTTGATAGTATAGCATCTTACTGTAATTGTGTTTTTGTATTTTAAATAGATTAATTCAACCGCATTTGTATTATCTAAATTGATTGAAAAATGCACATCATAATGAGGAATAAAAATTTATATAATACTAAAATTCAATATATTATAAAAAAATTTGAATTGTTTTTCGATTTATCATCATAGGGTTTTGAAAGTTATTTTGAATTTTAATGAAGATTTAAATGAGTTAAATGATTCAAATTGTATTCATTTAATCAAGTTGGATTGTTTGAAATTATGATTTTATATTTAAAATTATTGTAATTTTGTGATTAATTATAATGAACAGATCAAGCAATGAAGAAAAATTATATTGATTTAATAAATCAAACCTTTGAGTTTCCACAAGACGAATTTTTAGTACAAGACAATGAATTAATGTTTAATGGAATTGATTTGATGGATTTGATAAAACAATATGGAACTCCATTAAAGATTACGTATCTGCCAAAGATAAGTAGTAATATTCAAAAGGCTAAACGTTGGTTTAATGTTGCTATGGCGAAAGCGGATTACGATGCTGATTATCATTATTGTTATTGCACAAAGAGCTCACACTTTTCGTATGTATTAGAAGAGGTTTTGAAAAATGACGTCCATCTTGAAACTTCGTCTGCTTTTGATTTTAATATAATTGACAACTTATTTGAGCAAGGGTTGATGACTCAAGAGAAATATATTATATGCAATGGTTTTAAAAAATATAATTACATTGAAAATATTGCGGAGTTTATCAATAAAGGTTTTTCTAATACTATTCCAATTTTAGATAATAAGAATGAGTTGGATCAGCTGGATGAACTAATTAATACGAAGTTTAAAATTGGGATTCGTATCGCTGCAGAAGAAGAGCCTAAATTTGAATTTTATACTTCACGTTTAGGTATTCGATATAATGATATATTGCCATTTTATCTCGAAAAGATAAGAGATAATCCTAAGTTTGAGTTAAAAATGCTCCATTTTTTTATCAACACTGGTATTAGCGATACTGCTTATTATTGGAATGAGCTAACTAAATGTGTGAATGTGTATTGTGAGCTAAAAAAATTGTGTCCCGAACTCGATTCTTTAAATATAGGAGGAGGTTTTCCAATTAAGAATTCGCTTTCCTTTGAGTATGATTATGAGTATATGGCCGAAGAGATTATCTCTCAAATTAAAAGTATTTGCGAACGAAACAATATTCAAGAACCAAATATTTTTACCGAATTCGGATCATATACCGTAGGTGAAAGTAGTGCTGTGCTGTATTCTATTATTGCTCAAAAACAACAAAATGATCGTGAACTTTGGGATATGATTGATAGCTCTTTTATGACTACTTTGCCCGACACATGGGCTATTAGTCAACGTTTTATGCTGATTGCAATTAACAACTGGGATAAGGAGTATGAACGTGTCTTTTTGGGTGGGTTGACCTGTGATAGTCACGATTATTACAATTCAGAAGCTCATGCAAATGCTGTTTTCTTGCCAAAATTAGGACAAGAACCCCAATATATTGGTTTTTTCCATACAGGAGCATATCAAGAATCGGTTGGTGGTTATGGTGGAATTCAACATTGTTTGATACCTGCTCCAAAAATAGTGATTATTGATAAAGATGAAGATGGTGAATTGTACCCAAAATTGTTTGCTAAAGAACAAACTTGGAAACCAATGTTGAAGATTTTAGGATATTAATTAAGTTTTTTTGAATTTATGATCAAAAAGTTTTATGGCGACATGCCGGAAGAGTTTTCTCAATACGATACATCTAAAATTGTAATTTTGCCAGTACCTTATGATGGCACTAGTACATGGGTAAAGGGTGCGGATAAAGGACCTCAAGCGATCATTGATGCATCAGATAGTATTGAACTATATGATATTGAGACCGAAACAGAAGTATATAAGCATGGAATTCACACTGCTAATCCATTGTTTGATTTTGCTTCGCCAGAAGCAATGGTAGAATCTGTATATCAAAAAGCAAAAGAGATTTTGAGCGACGATAAATATATAGTCACTATTGGAGGTGAACATTCTGTTAGTTGTGGCGTAATCCGAGCTTTTTCTGAAAAATATAATAACTTAACGGTTCTTCAAATTGATGCTCATGCGGATTTGCGGGACGATTATCATGGCTCTGAGTATAACCATGCTTGTGTGATGCGCAGAGCCCAAGAACATTGCAACGTAGTGCAGGTAGGCATCAGAAGCATGTGTATTGAAGAGAAACCAAATATGATTCGCGAAAATATGTTTTTTGCTCATGAGATTAGAAATAGCTCTAATTGGATTATTGACGTAGTCTCTCGCTTGAGTGAAAATGTATATATTTCCATTGATTTGGATGGGTTTGATCCTTCCGAAATTCCAAGTACGGGCACTCCTGAGCCTGGTGGATTGTCGTGGTGGCAAGTGAGTGATTTAATAAAATTGGTAAATCAAAGGTGTCGAATCGTGGGTTTTGATGTGGTGGAACTATGTCCAAACCCCGCTGAAAAATCTTCTGATTTGGCTGCTGCAAAACTTGTTTATCAAATTTTATCACAAACATTTCGTTGGTGTAAATTATAAAAAATCGTCAGTTCAAGGATGATTTATTTACTATTAACATTTTTTTGTGTGTAATTTGTTTTAATATTATTATTGAAATTCCAAATTAAAATGTAAATTTGCACTCCAAATCTAATTTTTATAAATAGCTTTATGGCAAACAACAAAGAAAAAAACATAGAAAAAACGGAAGAGAAGATTATTGCAGTAGAATCAATGCTTAATCGTTCAGAGCAATTTTTAGAAAATCACTACAAAACCATATTGAGTATTGTAGGAGGTATTGCTTTAGTAATTGTTCTTGTATTCGCATATGTGCGTTTTGTAAAAGAACCTAAAAATCGTGAAGCTCAAGCTGCTATGTTTATGGCTCAACGATATTTTGAAGCTGACTCATTAACCAAAGCCATGAATGGGGATGGAGTAAATATGGGTTTCTTAGCTATTGCCGATGAATATTCTTCTACAGATGCAGGAAATTTAGCCAATTACTATCTTGGGGTTATTTATATGCAAAAAGGCGAATTTGACAATGCAATTGAACGTTTAAAAGAGTTTGACGGGGAAGATTTAATCGTTTCTTCATTGGCTAATGGTCTTATCGGAGACGCTTATTTGGAAAAAAATGATCAAGAAAATGCATTAAGCTATTACAAAAAAGCATCGGATGAATCCAAAAACGCTTTTACTACACCTTTATATTTGATGCGAGCAGGTTTGGTGTATGAAATGCAAAACAAATGGGAAGATGCCCTTAAGAACTATGAAATCATTAAAAAAGAACATAGTCGTAGTGGAGAGGGACAAGAAATTGATAAATATATAGCTAGAGCAAAAGCTAAATTAAACAAATAATATACTCGATGGCTGAAAAGAAAAAAAATCTTTCAGAATATCATCCTAATGACATACCAAAAGCCGGAGATTGGCAAATAGCAATTGTGATTTCAGAATGGAACCCTGAAATCACTTTTGCATTAAGGGATGGTGCAATTGAAACTCTGGTAAACCAAGGGTTGCCACAAAAAAATATTCGCATTAAGTACGCTCCAGGCAGCTTCGAATTACCTACCGCTGCTCAAATGATGTTAGAAGCGGACTCTGAATTAGATGCTGTAATCTGCTTGGGTTGTGTTATTCAAGGAGAAACACGCCATTTCGATTTTATCTGCGACGCTGTTGCTAATGGCGTAATGCGTGTCTCTTTAGATTATAATTCGCCAATTATTTTTGGGGTGTTAACAACCAATAACATGGAGCAAGCTAAAGAGAGAGCTGGTGGTAAACACGGTAACAAAGGCGTAGAAGCTGCTGTAGCTTGCCTAAAAATGTTGGCCTTAGAACGTTCTTTAGGTTAAAGATTATGTTACAATTGGATAAATCTATCTTTCTTCAAGCTAAAAGTATCCTCTCTGGGAAAAAAAATGTAGTAATTCAAATGCATATTAACCCAGATGGTGATGCTATAGGTGCTTCTCTGGGATTAAGCTTGTATTTAAATAAGTTAGGCATCAAAAACACGGTTGTAGCGCCTAACGTTTTTCCTTCCTTTTTAAAGTGGATGCCTAGTGCCTCCCTCATTGTAAATGCTACGGAACGACCTCATATAGCCAAAAAAGTTTATCAAAATGCTGATCTTATCTTTGTGCTTGATTTTAACGCATTTCAACGAGCAGGCGTATTTATAGGCGATTTATTACAGAATGCGAAAGCCCCCATCGTAATGATCGACCATCATCTTCAACCTGAACCTTTTTCAAAGATAGAAATATCTACCCAATCAGCATCTTCTACATCAGAACTTGTGTATGAATTAATGAAAGAAAATGATGATTTATCCCTCCTTGATAAAGATATTGCTACTGCTTTGTACGTTGGAATCATGACAGATACTGGCTCTTTTAGCTATTCTTGTAACTCTTCAGAAACCTATTTAGTTGTGGCAGACCTTGTCGCTACTGGCGTAGAAGTAGATATCATTCATCAAAAGGTGTATAATACTTATTCCGAAAATAGATTGCGATTATTAGGACATTCTATCAATAACAAACTGGTGGTATTTCCAGAATTCGGAACTTCTTACATTTCTCTCAGTAAAGATGAACTAAAATTGTTTAAACATAAAGTAGGAGATACCGAAGGGGTTGTCAATTATGGCCTATCTATCGATGTGGTGGCATTCACAGCATTGTTTACCGAGCGCGATGACCGAATCAGAATCTCATTTCGTTCAAAAGGTAACTTTGATGTAAACCTATTTGCTCGCACCCATTTCTCTGGCGGAGGGCATAAAAATGCTTCTGGTGCTGATACTACTGGGACGTTAGAAGAGGTGATTGCAAAATTCGAAAATTTATTACCTTTGTATAAAGAAGAAATAATAAACTCTTTGTCTTAAGATTTTTTATGCATAGTTTAATAACAAAAAATCCATAATTGGCAGATAAAATAAAAATTTTAATGAGATATTGGCTATTCCTTATTTTTTTTGCATTCTTCACAATTTCATGCTCAAATTCTGAAAAGAAAGTGAAAAAAACCTTCGACGAAAAGAAAGTTGCTGAACCTCTAGTAATAGCTAATCAAAATGCGGTTCGTGTGGAAGATGAAGATATTAACTTGTATATCAAAAGACAACAGTTGAAAGTTGAAAAATCAGAAACTGGACTTAGGTATAATATCACAAAAAACGGGAACGGACAAATTATCCAAAGTGAGGACATCGTTACCATTGATTATCAAACATTTTCGATAAATGGGGAATTATTGTACTCCTCAAACGAAAGTGGGCCAAAAGTTATAAAAATTGACAAAAGTAATGAAATTCAAGCTCTTGATGAAGTTCTTAAGTTAATGTCTAATGGCGATAAGGCTCATCTTGTTATACCCTCGCATCTTGCTTATGGCATTGCAGGTGATGGAGATAAAATTCGACAAAGAATTCCTATCGTCATGAAAATTAAAGTAGTAAATGTGAAAAAAAAATAAATAATTAATATCAACAATTAAACAAGTCAACAAATGAAAAAAAACACAATCTTATTCATCGCTTCGGCATTGATTTTATCGATTACTTCTTGTGCGAAGTATAGTGGATACAAGGAGTCTGATAATGGATTATTCTATAAGTTTTATGTCCAAAACGACAAAGAAACTAAACCTGTAATGGGAGATCTATTAACCATGACATTAATATACAAAATTGCAGAAACGGATTCCGTTATTGAAGATTCTCGTACACGCCCAACTCCTTTTATGTTGTTGCTAAAAGAATCAGATTTTAAAGGCGACCTTTTTGAAGGATTAGCCATGATGCATAAAGGAGATAGTGCTTCTTTTATTATCAAAGCAGATTCCTTTTTTGTAAAAACTGCTCGTGCTCAACAACTGCCAGCTTATATTACTTCTGAAACGATGTTGAAGTTTGAAATTAAAATTACCGATATCAAACCTAAAGCTGTTTTTGAAAAAGAGATGGCTGAAGCACGCGCTCAATACGAAGAACTTATTAAAAAAAATAAAGCTCAAGAGCCTGAGTTGATTGCTAAATATGTGAAAGAAAATAACATTACTGTTCGTCCTACAAAATCTGGTTTGTACTATGTTGAGAAATCAAAAGGTACTGGTCCCAAAGTAGTTGCTGGTCAAAAAGTAGTTGTAAACTATACTGGAAAGTTGATGGATGGAAAAATCTTCGATACTTCTGAAGGTAGAAAACCATTTGAATTTGTAGTTGGACAACAACAAGTTATTCCTGGTTGGGATGAAGCTTTGTTACTTATGAATAAAGGTGCTAAAGCGGTAATTATACTTCCATCCGCTATTGCTTATGGCGAAAATGGTGCTCCAGACGCAATTCCACCATTCACTCCATTGGTTTTTGATGTAGAATTAATCGATTTTAAATAAGCTTATAGCATTTAAAGCATAAAAAAAGGAGTTTTTGGACTCCTTTTTTTATGCTTTTTTGTATTATATTTTTTTGTCTCTGTTAAACTAATTATTCATCGGTTATTTTTATATTCTATGAATTCATGTTTGAGTAATTGTTAGATAGTTTGCCAAATCTATTTTATTATTTTTTTTAATCGTAATGCTATTTCAAAAAGCTTTTCAATCTTTTTTGTATCAAAAATCCAATCGTCGATAAATATTCCAAATGTAGATTTTCCAAGCAATGATTCTTCATAATCGGGATGGATTAAATTAAGTCCAATCGTTATGCGCTGGTCAATTTCGAACAATTCAAGGATGAATTTTTGCAATTCATGATTCAAAATCCATAAGGGCTCAGACTCATCGTTAGTTTCGATAATCACTTTTGAATCAAAAGATGTGTTGGTTTTAAATCTATGTTTAGTGAAATTAAATGGATTTATTCGGTCGATGAAAAAAAGTTTTTTTATGGTAAGCTCATGCTCTATAAAAACTATACTTTGAAAAAATATACCACAATAAAAGGGATGTTTTGAAAAATTTTGAGGATTGTTGTAACAAAGTAAAAATAACTCCTTGTTTTGGTCGTAGGGGATACTAATGTGTCTTTTTGACAATGCAATTTTGTTAAACGCTGTCACTGGAATCTCTAATTCGTAACTTTTAATACTACGATGAGTTTCGCTTGCATATTTGGTGAAAAACTCAATAGAATTGAAAGATTCATTCATTTTTGTTATAAAATCAGGTTAGTATTTAGTAAATTTAAGTATTCTTAATGATTATTGTCCTTGGCGTGTATAAGGACGAACCCCTTGCGAGGCAAACTCTCCTTTGATAAACTTGTAATATCCGGCAATGGCAATCATGGCGGCATTGTCGGTGGTAAACTCAAACGGAGGGATAAATACCTCTAAATTATGTGTTTTGCCCATTTCAACTAAACGGTTTCTTAAATATGAGTTTGCCGAAACACCTCCTGCCACGGCGATGGTTTTAATGTTGTATTGTTGGGTGGCCAGCAGGACTTTTTTCGCCAGACTTTCCACAATCGCATGTTGAATGGAGGCGCATAAATCAGCCAAATTTTCTTCAATGAATGATTCGTTCTCTTTGAGTTTGTCACGAACAAAATAGAGGAAAGAGGTCTTGAGGCCGCTGAAACTGAAATTCAGTTCCGGCATGTTCGCTTCCGAGAATTTGAATGCTTTTGGATTTCCCTCTTTGCCGTATTTGTCAATCAGCGGTCCACCTGGATAGGGTAGTCCCAATATTTTTGCGGCTTTGTCGAATGCTTCGCCAGCGGCATCATCGATAGTACTGCCGATGATTTCCATCTCAAAGAAGTCTTTTACAATGGAAATTTGGGTGTGTCCGCCCGATACCGTCAGACAAAGGAATGGGAACTTTGGTGTTTTTTGAGGATTGTTAGGATATTGAACAAAATGAGCTAAAATATGTCCTTGCATGTGATCTACCTCAATCAGTGGTACATTGAGTGACATCGACAGTGCTTTTGCAAAGGAAGTTCCAACCAATAATGAACCTAATAATCCTGGTCCTCGTGTAAAAGCAATCGCACTTAACTGATTTTTTGTTATATTTGCTTCTTTAATAGCCGTATCGACCACGGGAATGATATTTTGCTGATGTGCTCGCGATGCCAACTCCGGAACGACACCACCGAATTTTTGGTGTACTTTTTGTGAAGCAATCACGTTCGATAATAATACATTATCGCAGAGGACAGAAGCAGAAGTGTCATCACAAGAAGACTCGATACCTAATATATAAAAACTCATTCGATTGATTTTGAAACGCAAAATTATAAAAAAAATAGGGACAATTGCCATAAGTTCGATAGTAGCTATTCTTTTCGACTTATTGGTATTGTTCTTACTTTTGATGATTCCTACGATTCAAACGATGATAGGTCAGCGAGTTGCATCTTTTTTATCTGAAGAATTGAATGCCAAGGTGACCATCGAAAAAATTTCCATCACTCCATCTTTAAAAGTTCAATTAAAAAATGTGTATATATCAGATCAACATTTGAATCCTATGATTGAAGCAGATAAGATAGATGTTTCAATATCTTCACTCTCACTATTTAAGAAAAATATTTCTATTAAAAAACTTTCTCTTTTGTCACCCAAGTTTTTTTTAAAAAAATACGCTTCTGATAATAAAATAAACCTAGATTTTTTAATACAATATTTTGCTTCAAAAGATACTGTTTCTAAACAAAATAAATGGAGTGTTCAGGTACAACAAATTAGGTTAAATAATGCACAATTTTGTTACGATAACTATCATAAAATTAATTATTTAGGTGGTGAGAATATTGATTTCAATCATTTAAAGGTTTCAAAGATTAATGCCGAATTTTCAAACCTTTCGATAATAAAGGATACCTTAAAAGTGAAAATCAATAACTTATCTTTTATTGATAGTAGTGGTTTTTGGATAAAAAAACTCAGTGGTGATTTTTTGTTTAAAAAAGGTTTGTTGGAATTAAAAATGATGGAGTTGCAAACTCCAAATTCAAAAATATTTGCAAATTCAAAAATCTCCTTTAATGGGCCTGAAGATTTGAAAGATTTTTTGAATAAAGTAAAGCTTAATATAGAAATTTTAGATGCCAATATAAATACGAAAGATATCTCCTTTTTTACTCCAAAAAAGATAATTCCAAAATTAAAGTTAAGGCTTAAAGCTAAAATGAATGGTGTTCTAAATAGTATTAACATTCAACAGTTTATTTTAAAATTTGGAGATAAATCTTCTCTTTCCCTTGTTGGTAAATTTAAAAATATTACCAATCCGACCCTGTTAAGAATTGACGGTAAGTTAATTGAATTTGTGTCTAACATTAGTGATATTCGAAATCTAAATATTCCAACATTAAAAATTCCAAATCAATTTAATTCCTTTCATAAAATTAATGCAACTGCAAGTTTTCTAGGGACTTTAAATAAAGCAAAATCCACCATAAATATGAATACAACTGCGGGAGATGCAAATATAAATGTCGATTACTTTACAAAGAATGGAAAAGTTAACTATGAGGCAACTGTTTATAGTGACGGATTTGACGTTTCAAAGTTGGCTCCTAAAAGTGGTCTTAAGAACATTGCATTAAATACTAATGTTAAAGGAAGTGGTTTAAATCAGAATTCAATTGATATAAATATTTCTGGGAATATAAAGTATATAGAATATAAAAATTACATATTTGAGAATTCAAAAATTGATGGTAAATATGCTCAAAAAGTATTTTTTGGTCATGTACTAATCGATGACCCTATGTTGTTTTTAGATTTCAATGGAACAGTTGATTACTCAAAAAAGAGCCCTTCCTATCAGTTTTTTGCCGATGTAGACCATGCGAAATTATCGGCATTACAAATTGTAAATAGAGATCCAAATTCTTCTTTATCTACAAGAATGAATGCATCCATAACTGGTTCAAAATTCGATGATTTTGTTGGACAGATTGTTTTTTATAATACCAAATATTATGAGAATAATCGAAATTATTCCATCGATAATATCGATTTGGTATCCGAAAACGATGAAATGGGATATCGTTCTATTTTGTTAAAATCTGATTGGATTGATATGTCGATGAATGGAAAATTCGATATGAGTGATCTTTCAAGTTCGTTTAACTTTATTGTAAAAAAGTATCTTCCTTCTTATGCTCCTGAAAGAAGTCTATTAAACAATGTTGTATCGTTAAATACAAAATCACAAAAAAACTATAATTTTGAAAAACTAGCCCCAAATATTGAACGTAGATTTTTAAGTTTTAATGTAAACATTAAAGAATCTGATCCAATTTCTGTTCTTTTTATGCCCAAATTACGAGCTAAAGGAAATACGAAATTAACTGGATATTTCAATACAATAACTCAACATTTGGATTTTAAAGTCAATACAGACTCTCTCTTGGTAGGATCGATGGGCTTTAAAGAAATCCATTTAATGGGTGCATCTAAAGATTCGTTGTTGAATATTTGGTTAGAATGTAAGGAGTTTTTATGGTCGAAAAAAGACACCTTTTTATTTTCAAACATTAAATTTGCCTCAACTCTAAAAAACGATAGCCTAATTTATTCAATTGGGTGGAATAGCAACAACCATTTTGATCAACAAAGTTTGTTGAATGGAAAATTAATTTTTGGTAAATCTCCATTTCTAAATGGTTCATTTACTTCTGCAAATATCTATGCAAACGACTCGATTTGGCATATAGATCCAAATAATTCTTTTTTTGTAAATAAAAATGAGTTTGATATTTCTAACCTTCGATGCTATTCAAATGAAAAACAGGTGCTAATTGACGGAGCAGCTTCGAAAAACCCAGATGACATCATTTTGGTGAAGCTTTTAAATTTTAATATTTCTGAAGTAGATACATGGTCAAATCATCGAAATTTTGACCTTGATGGCATTATAAACGGAGAAGTAGAATTATCTAGAATTTTTGATAAATTTTCGATTATTATCAATATGAAAGTATTGGGATTAGGCCTAAATAGTCAGAAGTTGGGAAATGCAAATGTAGTTTCGGCCTGGGATGAGCGCAAAAATGGGCTTTTTGTAAATATAGATGCTTTGTATCGAGGGAATAAAGGGGAGACAAAACCAGTGTCTATTCAAGGTTATTTTTATCCGAAAAATCAAAAACTTGAAATGGATGCAGAAATTTTAAATTTAAAATTAGCAATTATTGAACCTTATTTAAAGACCCTTTTTTATCGAGTGGATGGCTTAGCATCAGGTAAATTGAAAATTATTGGCACCATCAATCGTCCTCAAATTGCAGGAAAAATTAAGTTAATGCGAACGGTTATTGGGGTGAATTATCTTAATACCGAATATACTATAAATCAAGAGATAGAGTTGCAACACAATCGGATATTATTTGACTCTGTAGTGGCCACGGATGGTCATTTTAAAACTGGGGTAATCAATGGTTGGGTTTCGCATAACGATTTTAAAAATTTTAAATTGGATGTCTCTTTGAAATTGTTGAATTTAATGGCAATGAACACTACTCGTTCTATGAATGATCTTTTTTATGGAAAAGGGTATGGTACTGGAATGGTGCGAATATACGGAGAAGCGCCAAATATTGTAATTGATGCTCAAGTAGAAACAAATGAAAATACCGATGTCTCTGTGCCAATTAATTTTAATACGGTAGTAGACAAGTCATCCTATATCAATTTTGTTTCTGTAAAGCAAAATAAACAAATAGAAAGAAAAAATACATTTGTAGATTTAGGACTTTCTATCAACATGTTGTTTAATGTTACACCCGAGGCAAAATTTCATGTTTTTTTAGACCCTTCAACGGGTGGATCTCTTCATGGATCGGGCAGTGGAAATATCCGAATGAATGTAAATACAAAAGGTGATTTCGCTATGTTTGGAACTTTCGTAGTCTCCAAAGGTCAATATGAGATGAAGTTGAAAGATGTTGTAAATAAAACCTTCAAAATTGAAGAAGGTGGAACTGTTTATTGGAATGGTGATCCATCTGACGCAGAAATTGATATAAAGGCAAAATATCCCGTTCTTACTTCCATTTCGTCACTACTAGCTTTAGATTCTTCAACTTCAAACAGCTATTCTCGAAAAATAAATGTGATGAGCGTTGTAAAGTTGAGTGGTAAACTGTTGAATCCTAACGTGAAATTTGGCATCGAACTTCCAAATGTGGATAATGCAACCAGCTCTATGATTTTTAATGCAATCGACACTACAAATGATCAGAATATGATACGTCAAACTTTTTCATTGTTGGTGTTAAATCAATTCGAGCCAACCATTTCAAATCAAAATGCCAACATTGTGGGAAATGGATTGGGAATGTCTACCATGGAACTTTTGTCGACCCAAGTAAGTAATTATATCTCCCAAAAAATCAAAGATTTAAATCTCTCATTTAACTATAAAACTGCTGATCAGGTTACTACTGAAGAGTATCAAATTGCTATTACAAAAGCATTTTTAAATGATAGACTTGTAATAGAGGGTAGCATGAGCGCTGGTGGTCAAAGCAAAGCATATCAAAATCCTAATAATATAGCTGGAGATGTTATTGTAGAAGCTAAAATAACTCCCGACGGAAAGTGGAGGACAAAAGTCTATAATATTTCTAATTCAAATATTTATACCTATCAAAATGCACCCTATATTCAAGGTGTCGGTTTTGTCTATCGAGTTGATTTTAATAAATTATCCGATTTGGTTAATAAGAAAAAAAAGTGATGTTTTGTAACCAATAATACAAAAGAGAAAAAAAAATATTTTTTTTTAGACCAAATTTAAATAAGATTGATTATTTTTGTAATCTTATATGAATCAAGATGAATTTAGTTGAATTACACGAGAAAGAAAGTGCTATTATTACCAAAATAGTTGGGAAAGGTACCTATCGAAAACGAATAATGGAAATGGGATTTACTCCTGGATCAAAAGTAGTGGTGGTAAGAAAAGCACCGTTAAAAGATCCGGTAGAGTATGAGATACGAGGATCTCGAATTGCATTAAGGAATATGGATGCATCCGGCATTGAGGTGGTTCAAATTGATACAATTGAAAACATCGATAACGGGGAGTCTCTTACCTTAGCAAATAATGAACTTACAGTTCCAAATTTAAAAAAACAAATTGTAGTTGCCATATTAGGAAATCCAAACAGTGGAAAAACCACGTTGTTTAATGCTATAACTGGCAAAAATGAGAGGGTAGCAAACTACTCAGGAGTAACCATAGAACAACAAATGCAAGAGTTTGTATTTAAAGGTTATACATTTACTATTTTTGATTTACCAGGTGTATACTCTTTAACTACTTTAAATGATACGGATCAGTCGATACGTACGTTTTTAAGAGAAATTCAACCTGATATCATTGTAAATACGATCGATGCAAACAACCTCGAACGCAATTTGTATCTAACTACCGATTTAATTGATATGGATACCCGAATGGTAATTGCGTTGAATATGATGGATGAATTTGAGCGCTCGAATAAAAAATTAGATATTGCTAATTTAGGAGTTTTGCTTGGTTTTCCCGTCGTCCCAATAGTATCCAAGGAGTCGAAATGGATGGATATTTTGCTCAAAAAAATTATTTCAGTATATGAAGATTTGGAAATAGGAGTAAGGCATATCCACATTAATTATGGGGAATATGTAGAAGATTTAATTTTAAAAATTCAAACTCAATTAAAAAAAGAGTATTCGGTTGATTTTTTTAGATTACATTCTAGTAGATTTTTAGCGATTAAGTTGTTAGAAAAGGATGAAGACACGATTCATTTATTACAACAATACCCTGGTTATTATCATGTTGAAAACACTTCTAAAATCTCAATTCATCAGCTAGAGAAGGAGTTTGGAGTGGATAGCGAAGAGGTTATTACTAGCAAAAAACAAGGTTTTATCGTAGGAGCATTAAGAGAGACACTTGTACAGCCATCTTTAACAGCAGAAGAACGTAATAGCATTGCAGATAGAATATTAACGCATCGATACTGGGGCATTCCTATTTTTATTCTTTTTATTTGGTTTATGTTTTATACCACATTCCAATTGGGGCAATATCCAATGGGATGGATTCAATTGGGAGTTGATTGGTTTTCGGGGTGGATTAGTGGTATGCTTAACGATGGAATGTTGAAAGATTTATTAGTGGATGGTGTTATAAGCGGCGTTGGAGGAGTGTTGATTTTTCTTCCTAATATACTATTGTTGTATTTTTTTATTGCTCTCATGGAGGGATCGGGCTATATGTCTAGAGCCGTTTTTATCCTTGATAAATCCATGCATAAGATTGGGCTACATGGAAAATCATTTATCCCTTTAGTGATGGGTTTTGGTTGTAATGTCCCTGCAATTATGGCCACAAGAATTTTGGAAAATAAGAACGAGCGGATGATCACAATGTTGATAAATCCTTTTATTAGCTGTAATGCTCGTTTACCTGTATATTTACTGTTAACCTCTGCTTTTTTCCCAGATTTATCAGCAACAATGTTGTTTGCAGTTTATTTTTTGGGGATTATGCTTGCGATATTGACTGCTTTAGTGTTGAGAAAAACGATTTTTAAGACTGCTGAGATGCCATTTGTAATGGAATTGCCTCCCTACAGAATGCCTTCTGTTAGCTCTCTTACTAGCTATATGTGGGATAGGGCTAAAGAGTATTTGAAAAAAATTGCTGGCGTAATATTAATTGCTTCTATTATTTTTTGGTCACTAAGTTATTTTCCAACTAACAGTGAACGAACAGTACAACTTGAGAAAGACAAATTTGTAGAGCTTGCTTCCATCGATTCATTAATGAATGTTTCTAAAATAAATAACGACTCTATAGTAAAGTTTAAGCAAGATGTTTTAAAAAAATACTCCATTTTACATAAATCATATCAATGCGAAGATTCTTATTTGGGGCAATTTGGGAAATTTATTGAGCCAGCTATAGAACCATTAGGATTTGATTGGAAAATGGGTATTGGCTTATTGTCTGGGTTAACTGCTAAAGAAATTATTGTAAGCACATTGTCGGTTTTATATCATTCGGATAACGAATCTGAATCTACGGAAGTTTTTTCACATCGACTAAAAACGCAAACTGTTATCGATGGGAGTCGCAAAGGAGAACCTGCTTTTACACCCCTCATAGCTTTTGTTTTTATGATTTTTGTCTCTATTTACTTTCCATGTGTAGGGTCTATTATTGCTATTAGTAGAGAGTCGGGGAGTGCTAAATGGGGCTTATTCTCGGTTGTATATACTCTTTCTCTTGCTTGGATAATTTCATATTTAGTTTATAATATGGGTGTTTTGCTCGGTTTTTAGTTATAATATTGAGATGTAAAAAATATAAGATGCTTTTATTTGAAAAACCATTGTATTTATACTTGTTCATAGTTGCAATTTTTGTTTCGATGAGAATTCCGTATATCGGAGTGGCTATTCGAGTTTTTAACACACTAATTCATGAGTTATCACATGCAATAATCGCTTTTATAACATCGGGGAAAATAATTAAAATTGAATTATCAAGCGATACATCAGGCTCTATGTTATCGATATCTAAAAATAAAATTTCTCTTTTTTTTACTTCTATTGCTGGATATCCGTTAGCAGCAACTTTTGGATACCTCTTTTTTTGGTTAGTAAAAAATCATCTTAGTACGTATGCATTATATACCTTGTTTTTTGTTCATTTTTTTGTGTTATTATTGTATGTTCGTAATCTTTTCGGTGCTATTTGGTCTATTTGTTTTCTTGCATTGATGTTCTATTTAACATGGATAAATAACATACAATATATAGAGTTCACCGTTTTTGTTATGGCGGTTGTGTTGTCTCTTGAGGCGCTTTATACACCTGTCGAACTCCTTCTGATAGCATTAAATGACCCCAACAAAGCAGGTGATGCCAAGATAATGTCTTCAGTTACTAAAATACCTGCCTTATTTTGGGCTTTCGTTTTTGTAGCAACTAATGGTTGGATTGTTTATCACAGTGTTGTTGATTTTTTAATTTAATTTTGATATTATGATTCAAGAAATTATCACATTGATTATAGTGTTAATAGCTGTATTAATAACCTTTTTTTATTTTAGAAAAAAATACAAACAACTTAAAAGTAACCAGTTAGATTGTGGTACGTGTAGTACTTCGGAATGTGAGGGGTGTGCTTTAACAAAAATTAATGAAGCAAAAAGAGATAAAAAATAGGTTTGTCTCTTAGTTTTTAATAATTTTGATAAAAATAGAATATTTTTTATAACAACATTTAATCGTATGACTTATGCTCAATAAATCAATGTTTTTAGAAAGCTATGAAGATTTTGACCAAGAGGTTCTCAACGAGATTATATTAATGTTTATTGAGGATTATAAATTGGCTTTGAAAAATATGGATCAAGCAATTTTTGATGGTAACTCTGCAATTTTAGCTCAAGTTGCACACAAATATAAAGGTACTGTTAGTGCAATGTACGACATGGACCTACGCGATTTAGCTCAGAAAATGGAGCAAATGGCAAAAAATGGACAAATGGAAGGAGTTGAAATTTTATTGGAAGAGATTTCAGTATTGTCTAATAAATTAGCAATCGATCTAAAAGAGCTTGTTAAATAGATTCATTAGTATTTTATAAAGTTCTCTTTTGTTTTTTTAGCTAAATCTTTTTATGAATATTTCCCAATGGATCTAGTATTTATTGATTGAAATATTGACACTCAAATGTTTTGATTTAAAAGCAAATCAATCAGTAATTTATATTTTATAAAGAATGGACACACTATAAAAAAAAGAGCTTGATCGCTCTTTTTTTATGTGTTAAGAAATATAAGAAAAGTTTATCTATTCATTTTCTTCTGGTTTTTCGCCAGTTTTAATGTATTTTATGGTATTGTTGAAAGTATCGGTAAAGTTGTCAAAATCTTCATTGTAAAGAAAAATTTTATGTTTTTCAAATTGAAATTCACCCGTTGTTGGGTTTACTATCTTTTTGCTTTCCGCAATCACCAGATATTTTTCTCCATTTTTCGACATTCTTACATCAAAAAAGTAAGTTCGTTTTCCAGCTCTAACTGATTTTGAATAAATAATTCCATTTTCTTTCAATTCTACCTCTTCCATCTCTATTTATTTAATTTGTTAACGCAAATTTATGATAAATAATTTAATATTCCAAAATCAATTTATAAAAAGTTTGCTTTATTTCTTGAATCTCTTATATGCTCTGGTAGAAGCAAAATAGACAATAAATCCAAAAAGAATAACCCCCCAGAAGTTCATTGCAAAAAACAATAACTCTTGAATTATATAAAATCCTTTTTTAATAGAAGTCCACATTCGGGCACCAAAAGTGGGTTCATATTTATCGTAATTTTCACATGCTATCATCTCGTATTTTACCTCTTTGTTTTGGTAAATGACAATGTCAACGGTACTATATTCCACTTTATCTAACATCCTCAATTTGTCAATTCTTGCTGCATCCGCATCTGCTTGCGCTTCTAAAGCAGCTCTTCTAGAAGAAAGTCCCTTATTGGATGTAGCTTGTGTTTCGTCGGCAAAGTTCTGATTTCTTAGTCTTGCCAAATCAGATTCTAATATGCTCAACTGGATATCTTCCGCTGTTACAATTCGTTTGTTTATAAATTGAATCATTGGCGCTAGACTTCTTAAAAATGAATCCAATTTTGCCTTTGGTATTCTAGAAGTAATGTTGCATTTTACAGTATATTCCACAATAACTAACGATGAATCAGATGAAACTTTTTTAGTTTGTGTATTGTTAATCTCGTTTATTAACGAAGAATTTGTTACAAATCCACCAAAATTGATAGTTAAATCTTCAATTTTATGCGTTGAATTCAGTACATTGTCCACTTTGAATTCTAATTCTGCTTTCCGAATAAATTTTCTGAGGGAATCTATTCCTGTTACTTTTGCAGCAGAAGTAGTCATCACTTGCTCCATTGTTGCATTTGAAGCCTCTTCTTTGCTCAACATAGGCTTGTTTGGAGATTTGTTAATTTCTGTAGATTCCGCATTCATTTCACTTTTTATAGCACTCTTTTTCTCCTCTCGTGACGAATTTTCACTCTTTTGACTACACGAAATCAGGATAGCTCCAATAAATAGAGATAATAATGTGATTCTAATAATTTTTTTCATATTTCAAATTGTTTGGTTCTTAGACATTCTTTAACGATAATTTTGAATAATTATTTTAACACTTGTTAACTTTTCGGGAAAAATTATTGAGTCAGGACAAATTTTAAAATTGATTTAATTTGTTTTGATTTAGATTCTGCGAAATAAGTGCCGCTTGGTAAAGAGTTTAAAAATAAGCATGTTTGTTCTATCGTATAACTTTGCAAAAGATTTCCAGTTAAGGAATATATGTTTAATGTGTTGCCTAAGTGAGAGTTGTCAGTACAGAGAAGTTTTGTGTAATTATCATAGAACATGGTGTTGTTAGGGGCTTTATCGGAAGTAACTCCCAATACGGAGGGTTGAATGTGGATTGTTTTAATTGCTTCAATTTTATTGCTATCCAATGAGTTATCGCAAAGTACTAACTTTATTAAGTAGGTATTTGGGGATATATTTGTGGTGTTCCATTTTCCTAAAAGGTTGTTTTTAACAGGTGTATTAATTCTCTCAGTTATTGGAATCCAATTTGTGTCGTTATTGTTTTTATAAAGTAACTGATACCAGGCAAAGCCCATTAAATGGCTGGTTTCTGATTTTTCAATGTAAGATGAGCCAATAATATCAATGATTGAATTTTGCAATCCAGAAGATGGTTGATCTATTTTATTCAACCATACACAACTGTTGTCAAATGCAACTGGAAATTCTGGAAGTGTTGATTGGTTAACAATAAGGATAGCATTATCCGTTGCCATGGCTATCCCATTTAAAAGAGATGAATAGGACAAAATGGAAACACCAAATTTGGTAGCTCTAAAATCATTTGTAACCGACGAATATCCAACGATTAAAAAGGTGGTATCTGTAGCCCAAGTATAACCACCAGAGCCGTCAATCATGGATTGTTGACAGGTGATTAATGATTTTCCCATGGATCCAATTTCGCCAACAATAGAGTTTGATAGCAATAAATTGCTCTCTTTGAAGGTGTATATGTTCCATGTTTTTACCTGGGAGTTTATAAAATTCAAATTTTTATCCGACATGGTAGGTGAAAAATTGCCATAAGTGCTATTGTTTACAAGTCCACTTACACTAATTTGTCCAGGGTTCTCAAACCACACACCTACCGCTCTTAAAGTGGAGTTTGATAGGGTAGTGGTGGATCCACTTGTAGGCATAATCGCCCACATTACATCGTTACAGGTGTCTATTTCAATAGAGTAATGAATGTTTTGAATTCCTGGTGATGAGTTAGAAAAACGATAATTATCAACTGTGTCTGGAGTAGGAAAAGAATGTGTAAACGTCGCTCCATTAGGAATATGGTGCCATAATAGAATGGTTTTTGTCTTTTGAAAAGTTAGTTTTACGCTGTCTGTGCATATAAACTCTCCAGCTAAATTGGTATTTTTGATTTGAAATTCTGCTGATTTGCTTGCTCCGTTTGTTGTAAATCCATTTTTTGTTACAAAGTTTTCAATAATTTTTGCCGAATCGGTTGCAACAAAATTGTGAGATAATCCACTGAAGTCTAAGTGTGTTTGGTTGAAAATTAGCTGACCTTTGCCAGCAGCCACTAGGGTTCGTTGATAAAAATATTGCTGAGGGAAGAAAATAGTAGAACTGTTTGACAATAGTTTCGCTTCATTTCCGAAGACAATTACATCTCCCATAATGGTTGCGTTTGCGTTGTTTAATATTAATTTTCCATCTCCAATAATTATGATTGGTCCATTGTGAAACCAGTTTCCGGTTATTACCACAGAGTCGCCAGCAACCTCTCCAATGATTAAGGTATCGTTGTTTTTTAAAAGGGTTGGGGTGTATTTCTTTTCTTTGATTTTTTCAATTTCAGCATCATTCCAATTACTTAAAAGTTGATGAATTCCAGTTGAAAAAGAAGAAGCGTCTTTTTGTTCAGTTATAGTTGTGACTACACTCTCTTTGTAAATGGATGCTTGCAAATTGTTTTTTGATAATTTATGTTGTCCATAAAGAATAGTTTGAAATAAAACAATGAAATGGAGTGCTATCAGAGATTTTAATAAATAGTTCGTCATCTTTTTGTTATTTCATCAAAGATAAAAAAAAGAGGGATGTTTCCATCCCACTTTTAGATTATTTTTTAAAATATGAGCTTATAACTTAAATGCCAAGCCTAAATTTAAATAAGAAATACCATACCCAATTTCACCAAGAGCTGCAATTCGAGGAGTAAAGTAATATCTTCCTCCTAAATAGAAAGAATATACAATGCCAGTGCCTGCTGTACTACTATATGTTATTCCACCAGAATTTGAACCAAACTCTTTCGATGAGTTAAATCTTAAACCCAACATTAATCCGCCATAAGTGTCAAATTTGTCAGCCAAAGGATAATGTACAGCAGCTCTACCTCCAACAATAAATGTTGTATAATTCCATCCATAGTTATAAACTGACCATTTCCATGTATAACTAGAAAAACCAGTATACAATCCCAACCCTAATGAGAGCTCATCGGTTAAAAAAGTTGTCTTTAACACCCAATTCAAAGGATGCAGAGATAGGGGGGATTTTGGTAGAATAACCAACTCCAGTAGCAAGTACTGATCCTAATCCGATAGAGGCATTTATCACTTTAGTGCCTTTGTTAAAGGTTGATTCTTGTGCATTTACGATGGTAGATGCAATTAAAAGAATAGCAATTGCAGAAACAATTAATTTTTTCATAGATTTTAAATTTTAGTTTATGATGTTAATTTTTGAATAAAATTAAGACTTTTTTTTGATACTCACAATACTTTATGTTCATATTATCTGATTTTATGAAGAGTTATCATGAAATTAATATAAAAATAATTTGTTGTAATTTACTAAATATTTTGATTTTACATTACAAACAAAGTAGTGTATTGAATGTCAAAATTTTAGGTTTTTGATAGATAAAGTGTCATTGTTTGGTAATCGCGTATAGTTCGATTTTTTGATTCAAAGTAGGTCGAGATATGTCTAAAATTTTGGCCACTTTTTCTTTTTGCCAATTCATAGCTTCAAGTACTTTTTCGATGTGTTCCTTTTCCATTTCTTTAAGGGTGCGAAAAACATTATACGTTGAATTGAGAGAAGTATGTTGATTGTTGCTGAAGTTTAGATGATTTTTATCTAAAGTGTCAGAATTGCAAATCAACATTGCTCTGGTAATGGTATGTTCCAATTCTCTAATATTACCAGGCCATATATGAGATGATAGCAACTCAAGAGCGTCTTTAGTGATGTGTTTAATTTTTTTATTGTAAGTATGATTTGATTTTTGAATGAAGAAATCGACTAATATGGGCAAATCAGAAATTCTGTCTCGAAGGGGAGGAATTTCGATAGAAAATACGTTTAGTCGGTAGAAAAGATCTTGTCTGAATTTACCCATTGCTACTAAATCTTCCAGAGATTTGTTAGAAGCAGCAATTATCCTAGCTTTCATAGGGATTGTTTTTTCACCGCCAACTCTTTCAAATTCATTTTCTTGTATTACTCTTAGAAGTTTTAACTGTATGTTTGGAGATATTTCGGAGATTTCATCTAAAAAGATAGTTCCCTCGTTGGCAATTTCAAATTTTCCTGCTTTGTCTCTTACAGCATCTGTAAATGCGCCTTTTACATGACCGAAAAGTTCACTTTCCAAAAGAGTTTCGGCTAAAGCGCTACAGTTAACGGCCACAAAAGGTCTGTTTCTTGTGATGCCACTATCGTGGATGATTCTGGATACTACTTCTTTTCCGGTACCAGTTTCGCCTTTTATAAGAACCGAAACTCTGTTGTTGGAAACAAGTCCAATTTTCTTGATAACATCTCTAATGCCCTCGCTTTTCCCAATTAAATTAACACCTAAAAGGGTAGATGAAGAAGTGTTGAGTACGTTGACTTCTAATTTTGTGTGGTTGGTTTCGCTAATAGCAGTGTCGATAATATTTTTAAGTTTTTTAATATTGATTGGTTTCTCAATATAATCATATGCACCTGCTTGTATTGCTTTAATGGTAAGTTGCATCTCATCGTATGCAGTCATCAGAATTATTGGAGTGTTGGGCTTTTTTTCTTTTACTTTTTGAATGACCTCAATTCCATTTAATAGGGGAATTTGATAATCTGTTAATATTATTTTCGGATTTTCATTCAAAGCTGCATTCAATCCATCACGACCATTTGAGCATAATATCACTTCAAACCCCCAATCAGTTAGAGATTTTTCGATAATCTTTGATGTGATTTTGTCGTCTTCTATTACTAAAATTTTGTTTGCATTCATTTGTGTAGTGATAGATTTAGTGTAACATTAAGCACATTATTAATAAAAAACATCTTATAATTAGTATTGTTCATTTTAGGATTAATGGTGATAAGGTTCTCCCTTTATTATCGTATATGCTCTATAAAGCTGCTCTAAAAAAATAAGTTGAACCATTTGGTGTGAAAATGTCATTTTTGAAAGAGATAATTTCATGTCAGCTCTTTTGTACAGAGAATCGCTAAACCCATATGGACCTCCTGTGATGTAAAGAACTCTTTTTACCCCCGACAGCATGCGTTGTTGAACAAAATTTGCCAATTGTTTAGAAGTAAACTCTTTTCCTTCTTCGTCAAGAAGTACTACATAGTCCGATTCATTTATTTTTGCAAGCAAAATGATTCCTTCTTTCTCTTTTTGCTGATTTTCGCTTAGTGCTTTTGTGTTTTTTAGCGCTGGAATTATTTCATGTGCAAAAGGTGTATAATGAGGAATTCGCCCCCTGTAGATATCACACCCAGTTATTAAGTATTTATCGTCGGGAGTTGCAAAGCTTATAAAGACTGTTTTCATAAAATGTAGATTAAAAGCGAATAATTTCTTGATAACAGCGGATTGCAAAATTATCTGATAAGGAAGATAAAAAATCGATAATAGCTTTTCGGTAATCGGTTCTTTTTTCAATGTGATAAATTTGGCGGTTTTGGAATTTTTGCTCTGTTCTATAACTCGGAAAATAATTTGAATATACCAAAAGCCATTTTTCAAAGTGATCGATTAATTCAGGATATAATTTCTTTTCACGATTTATCTTTATATTTAATGTAATATATTGATCTTCATAAAGATTATCTAAAATCTCAAATAAAGAAGAAAGTATCAATTCACAATATTTGTTGAAATTATTCAACCTTGGGTGAAGGTAAATATGTTTGTAATTAAATGCTCTAATTTTAGATAATGTATGAGCATAAGCATCTGAAAAACCAATGCCTTTTTCTGGCGAGCTATAGTGGCATAAGTCAAGCACGAAATGATGAATTAGAGTGGTGTTGTTGATTTTGTTAATCTGAATATTGTGAATGGGCTTAATAATCGACTGCAATTCTTCTATTTGCTGTTGATCGAGAATGTTTAATCTTAGAGCATCCTCTATATCTCTTCCTAAATAGGAGATTTTATCGGCAATTTTCACTACACATGCTTCCCAGGTATAGGGAGCGTGTTCGTTTGGGGCTGTTATGTTTTTTAAATCAAAATTGTCTGTTCTCGGAAAAAGTACTTTTTCGGTAGCTTCGCCACAATGGGATATTAAACCATCTCTAACGGCATAGGTTAAATTCAAGTTTTCAGAAATTCCTTCCGAATTTATTAAGGTCTCTATGTTATCTGCAAAATGTAAGCTGTTTTTTTCGTGCCAAAAGTATCCTCCAAATTTAGATTTTGCAATATCCGATAAAATATGTTCTCCATCATGACCAAATGGTGCATGGCCGATATCGTGACCAATAGCAATAGCTTGAGCTAATTCTGTGTTGAGCCCTAAAAAATCGCATATGGTGTAACTTACCGAAGAAACATGTCCAACGTGTTCAATTCTCGTACATATATGATCGTTGTTGGTGGCATGAAAAACCTGAGTCTTATGTTTTAATCGACGATACGCTCTGCTGTGGAGCAATCTGTTGTAGTCTCTCCAGAATTTTGAACGAATTTCTTCGGTTCTCTCAGCTAATAGGTTTTCCCGATAAATGGAAGCTTCCCATTTTGGAGAATAGGGTTGGATGGATTCGGTAGAAAACTTTTTCATTATTGATATCGGATTGCTTGAATGGTTGATACTTTGCGGGTAACAATGATAATTGGGATGATAACAAATAAGGATGTAAGTATAAATACACCAGCGTTGATTAGTAAATAATGAGAAATACTTAGATGAATAGGTACTGAATCCATGTAATATAAATCCTGCCTTAATTTTAAAATATGTGTTTGTTGTTGCAATATCGATAGGCCGAGAGCTGTAAGGTTTCCAATAGCAATCCCTTTTAAAATGATAGTTCCAGCTACATACGTGAATATTTTAGAAATTGCTGCATTTTTAGCGCCGATTGCTTTTAAAATTCCAATGGTGTTCGTTTGTTCTAGAATTAGAATTAAAAGGGTGGATATCACAGTAATGGTGGTGATAATTACCATCAATCCGATTAAGATAAACATGTTGGTATCGAAAAGATTAATCCAATCGAAGATCTCCGGATTCGATTCAATAATGCTTTGAGCTTTTTGATCGTAGGATATTAATTGGCTTACTTGCTCAGTAGTGGATTTTATTTTTGAAAAATCACGAAGTACTATTTCAAATCCATGCACTTCCTGTTTGCTCCAATTGTTTAATTTTCGAATCTGATCAATATTCACAATTGCGAATTTATTGTCATACATGCTTAATCCGGTGTCGTAAATTCCACATACATAAAAAGCTCTCATTCTGGGCGGGTTTTGAATGAAGTACATGATAATGGTATCGCCGACTTTTATCTCTAATTTGTCTGCTGTATTTTTTGAAATCATCGCCATTTTAGACGATGAAGAATCAAATTTTAGGATTTCCCCATCTACTAAAGATTTTTTTAAAAAATCAAAGTTGTAATTCGTGTCAACCCCTTTTAAAACTAATCCATCTATTAAATCGTTGCGCTTGATAATGCCAGCTTTTGAAGCAAAGGGTTGAACCGACTTGATGTTTGGATTACTTCTTAATTCTCTTAGATAACTCTGATCTGATTTAATTGGGGTTAGTTCGTCCGACTTGTTTAAATCGAATTGAGATATGGTGATGTGCGATCCAAAACCACTCATCTTTTCGCGTATGGTGTTCTGAAAACCAGTAACAATGCTTATAGACAATAGCATAACTGCAACACCAACAGCTATGCTTGTAATGCTAATTTTGATTATTAATTGAGCATATTTTTTCTTTTGACCCTTTAAAATATTGTTGGCTATTGATCTTTGGTACTCCACTTATTCTTTTATTATTTTAGAGTAAAATTACAAAAATAATTGAATTATTTTACGGATGATTATACCGATGATACTTGAAAAGAATAGTTTAATCTGATGTAGTAGGACAAATAGAAAGATGTCGAAATATAAACACTTGTATGTCAGATAGATAAATTTGATAAATCTGTCATTTGTGGATTTGGGGTTAATTGCGTGATAATCTTCTTTGCTTTGTTTTTTAGGCCAGCCGAAAGATGCTCGTGATGAAAAAGAATGCTCTCAATTATCTCGGGGATTAAATCTGGTTCTTGTTTGCCTACCTTTAAAAGGATGTCTAAACAATATGCTCTTACAGCAATAGTTTCTGCAGGATTGTTGAAAAGTGATATAGACAAATCGACTAAACTACCCAATTTCTCGATTTTTGATAAGTCGGTGTAATATGCGAAAATTTTCATAAAGTTTCGTTTAACACCCGTGTTTGTGTTGGAGTTAATTTGTAAGATTATTTTGTCTACATAAGGTTGAATAATTTTTTTATTTTTTCCACAGTAGTGCGAAAGAGCCCATGAAGCTCTCATGTTAATTGGATATTTGCCGGTAAAACTCAAGGAGACAATTTCGGCAACTAGTGATTTATTTTTGCTAATATAATCAACAATATTGTCGGTGTTTTTTCGACTACTATTTAGATTTAACAAATATAATAAATCGCTCATATATATTTATTTATGGGTGATTAAGTCAAGTATTCCATTAATAAATGTTAGAGGGTGCATTGGGTTTCCAGGCACATATAAATCGATAGGATATTTATTTAAAAAATCTCGATTAATTGCTCCATTTTGATTAAATATGCCACCACTAATTGCATCATTCCCTGCCAAAATAATAACTTTTGGTTTGGGTGTAGCATGGTAACAAATCTCTAATGCTTCAGACATGTTTTCAGAGATTGGACCTGTAATCACAATTCCATCTGCATGGCGAGGGGATGCAACAAATTCAATTCCAAAGCGCCCCATATCGAAGTTTACATTTCCAGCAGCATTGAGCTCCATTTCGCAACTGTTGTCTCCCCCTGCTGATACTTGACGAAGTTTTAATGAGTGCTTGAAAAGTCTCTGTACTTCTGGTCTAACTATCGATGTGTCTAATTTTATAGGCTCTTTTGATCCTTTGTGAATGATCAAGTTTTTTAATGAATTCGTAGCAATTTTGTAGTCATTTGTGAATGTTATTTTTTTAGGAAAAGTCAATGCACACTCTTTGCAAAACACACATTTTGCAAGGTTAAGCTGAAATGGATTAAGGCTAAAAGCATCGGTAGGACAGAGCTTTTGTAATTGCAGTTCTTCTTCTGGTGTGATGTCGATATCTATTTCAGGTCTTCCTCTGAATAGATCATTTACTTTTGCAGTTCGCAAATTGGGTACATATTGAATCCCATGTTGTTTTAATATTTTTATCTCTTTGTACATGATATTATAAGTCAAATCCGCAATAGGACAAGTTAAAACTTTTATTATTTATTGGGAAATCGGAAATTTCTTGATTTCGCATTGCTAGCGCCAGTGCCATCCAATTATGGGTAGAAGGGTCTTTTACCTTATAATGCAACAATTCACCTTTTTCGTCAGTAATGGCACAGTGGCATATTTCTCCTCGCCATCCTTCGGTGAGTGAAATGGCGAAAGAATTTGGTTTTAGGTCTAAATTTTGAGTGGGTTTGGGAGTAGTTTCTTGTATCTCAGATAACTGCTTTGTCAGAGATTCAATTATTTTCAGGGAGGATCTAACTTCAATATTTCTTGTCATACCACGAGATAGTACGTCGCCTGAATTGCGAATTATTGGGGAATATGCGTGATGGTTGTATGCTTGGAAAGGGTGAGAGCTTCGGATATCGCGTGCAATCCCCGCTGAACGAGCAGCCATGCCAACGGTGCCGATAGCATGCGATTGGGCATGAGAGACAACTCCATTTCCATCAAAACGCATCAATACAGAGGGAAGAGTGTAAATTCTGTCTGCAATATCGATGTATCCTTTTCCACTGTTGTGAAGGATGTCTGTCATCGCTTTTAAAAATGATTCTGTCATCGGATAATGCGACCCTGCAACTCGAATAAGACCTTTGCCAAACCTATTTCCACATAAAAGCTGCATGGTATTAATGATAGTAGTTCTTAGAGCTTCGTTTACTACTTGTCCTAGTTGATATGCAACATCAGTACATAATGCTGCTGTATCACCAATATGAACTGCAATTCGCTCTAATTCCAAAGCGATAATTCGTTCTATTTGAAGTCGACTAGATACCGATACATGGGAGAGGCTTTCCATAAGTTGGGCATGTGCCAATCCATGACCAATAGTGGTGTCTCCAGCAATACTTTCTGCTAATATTGAACGTTGCAGAGGTTTCGAAAGAGTTAAAAACATATTTTCGATACCTCTATGTTGATACCCCAGTTGAATTTCAAGATGAAGTACTTTCTCTCCATTACAGATAAATCGAAAATGTCCGGGTTCAATTACTCCAGCATGAATTGGACCAACACCTACTTCATGAAGTTCATCACTTTGGATGTTGAAAAATGGATAATTATTCATGGTAGAAGTTTTATCAAATCGGGTTTGAGAAAATCGAAGAGGTTTACTCCAAGGATGATCGATGAAATGAATTCCGAAATTTTCCATAATCTCTCGTTCAAAAATCTGGATTTGAGGAACTTCATTCGTTAATGATTTCAGATTTGATGTGTTTTTTTGAAGCTTATGACTGAAAACTGCGATGTCATGAGAGTGATCACAAGCAACTGCGCAAATAAAGTGAAAGTGGTCGTTGAGTTTTACAGCATGATAGGTAACTACATGGTTCGCTGGATTTTTCATCAAGTCTATCAATGTTTTTTCAAATTCGACATAATCCAGTATCTGAATCGAATCGAAAGGAATGGAAGGGGAGTTGTTGATGATACGTATATAGTTGATACTAGTTTCCATAATTTTTTATTTTGGGAGGATAGCTATGCATTGGTTAATGATCGAGTTTAAAAAATCTGGTTGATAAAAACAGATGAAAATTACCATAAGTAAAAAAAGATATTGCGAAACAGACTCCCATGGGCTTACTTTGACCACCAACGGACTATCTTCATCAATTCTAGGTTTTGAAAATAAAATATGCATAAACCGAATAGACATAGCATATATTACAAAGCAAAGCATCAGAGACACTATGGCCATTAAAAGCCAATATTCTGATTTTACCATCGTTTTAAATATCAATATTTCTGGGATAAATAATCCAGAGGGAGGAATTGCAAGAATAACGAAGAGGCCAACTAGTAATACACCACCACCAACAGGATTTCGTTTCATGTACTCGCCACATTCGTCCAATTTGAAAGTATGTAATAGCCTGGATACTTGTCCCATTTGAAAAAAGAGACTCGACTTTGTGAGTGTGTGGAGAATAATTAGAAGTATGGCTGCATAATACCCAGCTCCTCCTATACCGATGGCAATAGCTACAAGACCCATATTCTCAAGAGTAGAGTATGCCAACATTCGTTTGTTATGCTTCGCTTTAAGCATATATCCAGCCGCTACAATGAGAGATAAGACACCAGAAAGTATTAAGATATGGTTCATCCATTCAAAAATTGGAGAGTGGGAAAATGCAATATATACTCTAAAAATTGATAAAAAGCCAAGGTTTACTAGCCCGGTAGATATTAAAGCAGCAATGGGGGTTGGAGAAACAGAGTTTGCGTCAATGCCAACGGTATGCATGGGAAAAAGTTCCATTTTTGTGCTATATCCAATCAGAATAAAGACAAAAGCAATTTTTAGGTAGAGTGGATTTGCATGTATGGCCAAATTGGCAATAGAAGCAAAAGATAGATCGGCTAGACCTTTGTCGCTGATGCTGATAAATAGAATTCCAACATAGGCAAAAGCTATTCCGATAGAGCATAAAAAGATGTACTTCCACGTGGCTTCTAGCGCATGGGATGTTTTTTCGTGGTATATTAAAACAGATGCTGCTAACGTAGTGGCTTCAATAAGTACCCACACAAAAGTAGCATCGTTAGCCAGATAGGCCCCTGTAATGGTGGTTATCAGGATGATAAATGCTGCGTGGTAGTAGAAGAAACGATGGGTTATCCGATTTCGGAAATATTTTAAGCCATGATAAAAGGAAGCAGAAGCTACGATGGTGAGAAGCGTTAAAAACAATGCTCCCAGTGCATCAAAGGTAAAATAGTTGTATTCGGTAATGCCAATGTTTGTATCTACCCATACCGTAAGTGCTAGCTGATTCATTAGGAATAGCACCGTTAATAATATTGTGATTTTCTTGTTGTGTATTAATAAGATAGAAGTGCTTAACAGAATTGAAAGAATAAAATAATAAATAATCATAGCCTATACTTTAATATTTCTTATAACATCTCTTTTTTAGATGATTTTTAATTTTTCAGTGAATTCAAATTTTCGGTACCCATATTTTGGAATTTGCTTCCAATTCTATTAGCAAAAATGGTGATAATCAGGACACTGACAAATATATCGAGAAGAATACCAATGTTTATTAATAAAGGCATTTCAACACCAACAAGAATGGTAAGTAGAAAAACTCCATTTTCGATGATTAAAAAACCGATGGTATGAGAAAAAAGTAGTTTATGGGTGATAATTAAAAGGATACCAGCGATTAGAGTGTAAATACAAACAGTCATAAATGCGATGCTGCCAAACTCATTGTTCAAGAAGCTAGCCAAAAACACACTTATTATCAGAGCACAAATAGATAAAATTAAACCATAAAATGGGGGTAACGCTTTGTTATGAACTTGATATACTTTAGTTTTGTTTATCACTTTAAATAGAAAATATGGAACTACTATTGCCTTAAATATCAGTGTTTCAATGGCAATAAATAGGAAGTTTCCGATATTCACCTCGTTCAATTCAATGATGGAGATACAAAATAGGAGAGCTCCTTGTACCGCAATTAGTTTGGTGTAAGTACGAAAACGCTCTGCGGTGGAGATATATAGAAGAGAAATGGCAAAAGCAATCAGGAAAAAATTTATCATGACGTTATATTTTATTATTCATTACTAAAACCAAGAAAAAGGCAAGGATGCTTATCGCTGAAAGGGTGAAAATGTAGATAGCGTTGCGTCGCATTTTATTTCGAGCACGGAAGGATTCCAAAAAACCAATGATGACAGCCAAAAAGATTTGGAGAGCTACAAATAGAGGTATTTGTAGGAGAAGATGAAAATTAGAAGGAATTATTAAATTAAAAATCAAAGATCCATAGATAGCAAATTTTAACATGCTACTAATGTGAATGATCGCTTTATCAAAACCACTATTATCTAAAATCATCACTTCATGAATCATGGTAAGCTCTAGATGTGTTTTAGGATCATCTACTGGGAGACGGCTGTTTTCAATCATAGCTATTTGTAATAAAAGATAGCAGCTTATCAATGCAATGATAATGAGGTAATAATTGTTCGAAATTTCAAAATATGCAAAAATTTCTGAAAAGGAAGTGTACCCAGTAATTGCTCCTAAGGTTGCAATAAGGATAAAGAATGCAGGCTCTATTAATAAATGATAAAGCGCTTCTCTATTGGCTCCCATCCCTTCAAAACCGCTCCCAGTATCAAGTGCAGAAATAATGATGAAAAATTTCCCAAAAGCAAGTAAATAAGCAAACATCACAAAATCGTTGCTAAAAGAGATAATAGCAACTTCTGATTTTAACGGCAACATCAACATAGCAGTGAGGACAGAGGCTAGGGAAATGATAGGTGCTATTTGAAATATAAAACTGGTAGTGGGACTAAACACACTGCCTTTGTGAAAAAGCACCCATATATCTTTAAGAGGTTGTATGATTTTCGGCCCCTTTCTTCCGCTAGCAATACTTTTAGTCCTGTTGATGATGCCAGGATAGAAAAGAGAGGTTATTAGAATTAGAATGAATGCAATCATTGTTTATAAAATATTGAGAATGGTAAGTATTAAAATTAAAAGCATAAACACAAATGAATAAAGAATATAGTGGTGGATTTGACCTGTTTGCATTATTGCAATTTTTTTAAACATCGACAAAAGCAACTGGATAGGTTTTTCAATAAATTGTGAAGTAATTCGGTCGTTTCTGACAGTCGAAAAAATAGTAGTTTTTGGGAAAAGATCTGTCTCTTCAATGGGTGTCATCTCTTTATTGTTATGTAATATTGGATTAGCTAATGTGGACAAATTGTCAGAAAATGAGGTTCCTGTGTATTGGTGTTTCGAATTGGATGCGGTATATCCACAACCCCAGGTAGGTGAAACTTCCGATAAATTGATTTTTTGTAAATGAAATTTACGATATAAAAATAATATTCCAATAAGCACAATAAATATCCCGCTCACGATGCCAATGGTACTCATATTAGAAGTCTGAAAATAGGATAAATGAATGGTTTCTATTACAACACTATTGCATATTATTTGACTTAATGGACGGATTATGATCATGGGAAATATGCCAATGATAATCATTCCAATAGCAATTATTGAAAATAGAAAAAGGGATGACTTAGAGGATTCTTCTTTCGGTATAAAATTTTGGTCTCTCGGACTGCCAAGAAAAACAATTCCAAATGCTCTTGTGAAGGTAAACAAAGTGAGTCCACCAATAAGTGCTAATCCAATAACCCCAAAAATAATCAATCCCGATTCGTAAAATCCTACATTTTCAATAGAATTAAACATGGCTGAATAGATTAAAAATTCAGAAATAAAACCATTAAAAGGAGGAAATCCAGATATAGCTAGTGCACCAATCAGAAAAAAGAGAGCTGTTAAGGGCATTTTCTTAATAATTCCACCAAGTTTTTCAATATTACGAGTATGAGTAGCTTTGTAAACAGCACCTGAATTAAAGAAAAGTAAGGATTTAAACAACGAGTGATTTAATACATGTAGTAATGCCCCAGTAAAGCCTAAAATTTCGATAATAGGATAGTTTATTGCTTTGCCAATCAATCCAACAGAAAGTCCAATCCCAATAATTCCAATATTTTCAATACTGCTGTATGCTAATAGTTTTTTTAAATCCTTTTGGTTGCTTGCAAATAGTATCCCGATTATTCCAGTAAGAGTAGAGATGATAAGGATAAATGTGCTGATTTCTAATAGATTATCTTGTAAAGATAATATCACTCGTAATATTCCGTAAATTCCAAGTTTTATCATCACTCCCGACATTAACCCAGAAACATGTGCTGGAGCTTCCGGATGAGCCAAAGGGAGCCATGAGTGAATGGGAACAAAACCTGCTTTGATTCCAAAGCCAATAAACATTAATCCAAATAGTAAAAAATTATGGTGAGAAGAAAAATAAATGGGCAAGCTATCAAAACTACCGTTGCCTGTTTCTACTTCTAAAATGATAAAACTGATCATTAAAAACAAAAAACCTATATGCATCTGAATCAGGTAATTGATTCCTGCTTTCATGGTGTTTCGGTCTTCAGCATCGAAGATTACTAACAAAAATGAGCTTAACGACATCATTTCCCATGCGATTAAAAAGGGCATACCATCTCGAAAACAAGTTACTAAGAGCATGGAAATATACAAAAATAGATAAGAAAAATAATGAATCGAAAATTGAGTAGACGTTTTCCGATTAATATAAGGAGTCAGATAACTTTTAGCATATATAAAACCAGTCACCGAGGTGATATTAATGATTAAGATAAAGAATGCAGATATCCCATCGATGGTCATTCCAGGAATTGAAACGGATTGAAAAAGTGTTAAAGAGTATTTTATGGAAGCTCCAGATTGTATGGATTGAATAGCGAAAAAGCTAGTTGCCAAAACTATTACTGATAATGCAGAAAAGGAAAGCCAATATTTTAATTTTAAAGGAACAACAAATAATGCAGCCATTAGGGTTGCAAAAAATAGGATGATAAATTCTAACATATTTATTTACAGTTTATTAGATTAAATTTGTAATAATATGATTGCAAAATTACATAAAAATTTTTGGTGGTTTTTGTATCGATGTGATTAATTATGAACTTTTAATGTTCATAACGATTCCGAAGTGTTAATTCTTTTATGGTTAAGATTTCGGTTTTTTATTCATAACATAAATTTTGTACATTTGAATTCAAATAATATATGCTTTATTGAGTTTAATTAGTTTATGGATGTATTAATTTTAAAAAAAATGAGAAAGTTATCAATTATTGGATTATTGATGGTTATTGGTTTAACCGGATGGTCACAAACTAAATTTGCTTCTAAAGAAGAGATTAATCGATTTAAAATGTCTACTACTTATGTGGTTCTTGAAGAGAATCCTTTTTCGATTTTTAACACAACCATTTCATCCATTATGCCAAAATTTTGGACGATTACACCGTTTAAAATTATTACTTCAAAAGAGTTTGAGAATTTGAAAACCGATCCTCAAAAATCATTTTTATTTATCTCCTTAGCGGAAATTACTAAGACGAAAACTTCTTTGTTTTCAGCAAATACGGAACTTTTTAATAACACTGACAAACATAAATTTAATTTGCTAAATCTTTCTTTGGGCGATAGGAGTGGCAACGTGAATATTATGCCAGAAATTGCTTCGATTCCATTGTCGTATGTCATGCCCGATGATGACCAAAGCGATGATTCGGATGATGACTCAGATGATGAAATCGATTATACATACAAGTTGGGTGGCATATTACGATTGATTCAATTTTATGTTACTTGGTTGGAAGAAAATCCAAATAAATCATACGATCAATTGATGAATATGTATTCCAAAGAAGTAAAGTCATTAGAAATATGGATTACGAAAGAGGATTTGTCAACAGATGCTTCTACTATCGAAAAAATTGCAAAAGTATATCCATTTAAAGTTAAAATTACTTCAAAAATAGATATTGAAAGTGCCCTTAATAGTTCAAACAATAACGTAATATTTGTTCATAAAATTGGACCTGAAAAGTTAAAATTAAAAGATCCAATTTGCTTAATTACTTTAATTCACTGCGCAACTGGAAAACCATATTATTTTAGTTATCACAAAGTGAAAAATAGTACCATGGATGGCATGCAAATTTCTGATTTTAAAAAGTTAAGTAATTGACAAGTTATTGTAATCCAAGAAGATATAAGTTAGCACAGGCTCTTGCATCAGAAAGTGCTTCGTGATGATTGAGGGGTATGTTCATCGTTTGACAGCAAATATTTAATTTTGCAGATGAAAATCCTTTAGCTCTGTACATTTTTACGGTACACTCCCATCTATTTGGAAGGTTTATATCTGAATAATCCAATTGATAATAAGCCATCGATTTTATGAGTACGTTCCGATCAAAAGACTCATTGTGAGCAACAATTCTATTTCCGGATAATTTTTCTTTTAATGTTGGATAAAGTTCTTCAAAAGTGGGTGAATATATTGTGTGTTCGGGTTTTATTCCATGAACTTTGATGTTTTGCCACCAATATTCATTATTAGGAGGTTGTATCAATGAATAATATTCATCTACAATGATCCCATTTCGAACGGTTACAATTCCAACAGCACAAGCACTGTGTTGATATCCGGTAGCTGTTTCAAAATCAATGGCGACAAAATTCATTCGTTTAATTTTTTTTGCAAATTTAGCAAATTCTTGTACTTGATATTTATTTAAATCTTTCAATATCAATTTTAATTCTTATTTTTGTGGGTAATTATTGTGATTTTTATTGGTAAGAGATATTAAAAAGCATTTAGAATGTTTTTAGCTATTGAGGCATCGAAAAGTAGGTTTATTCGTTCTCAAAATTCAAAAATGCATTTTAAAACTAAATCAAATGCCTGTAGTTTAAACATTCTCTGAATCTAATATTTTTTTTACATAATGTATTTCAGATTTCTTGATTTTATATAGAATGAATTATTGTCGGAAAAAAAATCAAATTGTTCCATATCTTTTTGTAATTGCACTTTTTGTGGCACTTATAAGTCCATACTTGCTTACACATGGTATGTTTATGGATGGGACAATTTACGCAGCTATATCAAAAAATCTAGCTCTTGAAAATGGTAGTTTTTGGTCGCTAAAGTTTATGAATAGTATTTTTAATCCATTTTATGAGCATCCACCGTTAGCATTTTTTCTGGAAAGTGTTTTTTTTCGAATTTTTGGAGATTATTTTTTTATCGAAAAAGTCTACTCCTGTCTAACATATTGTGTTTCCGGAATTATAATTCATTTTATATGGAAAGAATTGGCATCTCTTTTTCTTTTAGATAAAAAGAATTCTTGGATGCCTATGTTGTTATTACTTCTTTTTCCCTTAATAAGCTGGGCTGCAGTTAATAACATGCTAGAAAACACGATGACAGTATTTATACTTTTATCCTTATTGTTTTTATTAAAATCTTTATCAAATCAATTGGTATGGGAAATATTGGCTGGTCTATGTTTGTCAGCAGCATTTTTGACTAAAGGGCCTATAGGTTTATATTTGTGGTCTTTTTACTTTTTTTACTTTTTGATTTTCAGGAAAGGATCCTTTAACAAAATGGTTCTCAAGACCTTCTTATTCATATTTTATACTTTAGTGCCCTTTGTGTTTCTGTACTTCATTTATCCTTTTGGCTTCGAGTCTTTAATGAATTATTTTACCCATCAAGTAGTAAATGGGGTTAGCTCTGTAGTTACCGTCTCCTCGCGTTTTTTTATCCTTTTTAGCTTGGGAAGTCAATTGGCAATTCCATGTTTTTTCGTTCTTATTTGGGCAGCATTTAGGTGGTTTGGTAATATGCAAAAAGAGAAGGTTGCTTTTATGTTAAGACCTAGTGTGTTCTTCTTGTTTTTGGGTTTTTCTGGAGTATTACCAGTTATGATAAGCATGAAACAGAGTGGTTTTTATGTTTTATCTACTTTCCCATTTTTTGCGTTCTCATTGGCTATTTTTTTAAGCCAATTACCAAAAATCCATTTTGCAAAAAAATACCACCAAATATTCGCCGTCTTTTCTGTATTTTTACTTGTTCTATCTGTTGCAAATACAGTTGCAAATTATGGCGCATTCAGTAGGGATGAAGACAAAATAAAAGATATTGAAGCATTAAAAAAAGAAGTACCATCTATGGAAGATATTGCTATTGAAAAATCCTTGTGGGACGATTGGACATTCATGGCTTATGCCTCTCGTTATGAAAACCTAAGCTTTTGGAGAGAAGAGATCCCCTCAAAAAAGTATTTTCTGGCACCAAAAAATTCTCCCGCGCCCAACCATTTTATTAAATATGAATTTAAGAACACCGAAATGATTATCTATCAACTCTTTGAAAAAAAGAACTAGATTTGTTTTAAGTAAATTCAGATAATTCATCGAAATATCGATTTTTGAATGTTTTATTAATGTCTTTTCTGGTTTTAGGAATAAGGTTAATCGATTTAGTTTGTTTTTGTTGTTAATCAGGTTTTTAGATATCCCTCTAGCGAATATTTTTTCGGTGATAATTTGGTTATTTCAATTAAATTTTAATAACTTTGTAAAAACAATAAATACAAAACAAATTATGGGGGAATTTATAATGAAAAAGAATCAACTCTTTAAAACAACACTTTTGTTGTTTGCAATTGTTATGCTATCGTATGGAGCAATGAAAGCTCAAACTGTCGATTACAATTTTAAAGACGGATCGCTTATTTTTAAATTAAAAGACAATTATAATTTTAGAGGCAAAATTAATGATGACAAATCGGTTCAATTGTCCGATTTAACTTTTATGAGTGATTTAATCTCAAAATATGGTGTTACTAGAGTTTCAAGAGAATTAGACGCATTAAAAGATCCTAAACTTTTGAGAATCTTTTTTGTTGAATTTAGTGATATTTATCGAATCGATCAATTTTTAAATGAGTTAAAACAGATTCCAATAATAGAATATGTTGAAAAGGATGCTAGAAGAAAAGCATTTTTTGTGCCTAACGATCCTTACTATTCAACTCCATCAGGAGTAGGAATCAATTGGCATTTAACACTGATTAAAGCGCCACAAGCATGGGATATTCAACAAGGTGTTTCTTCTGTTAAAGTCGGTGTAGTTGACAATGCAATTTGGGCTGAGCATCCTGATTTAGGAATATCCGCTACAAATCAATGCAATGCTTCTGTAAGTCCAGCTACTACAGGAGTAGGCAAATCATCACCTCCAACTACAGTTAGTCAAACTACTAATTGTACTGCAACTCAAATTCAAACACAAGGTGGATGTCCTTCCTACGAATGGTCGCATGGTACGCATTGCGCTGGATTAATAGGTGCAAAAAATAATAACAGTGTTGGGGTTGCATCTATTGGGGGTGGCGTTACACTCATAGCTGCTCGTGCAGCTGATAATAATGGTGATATGTGGACCACAAATATTACACGTGGTGCTAATTTTTGCGTGGGATTATCTGTTAAAGTTCTTAGTTTATCGTTAGGAGGTACTACTAGTTCAACTACTGAACAAACTCAATTTACTACCTATTATAATAACGGAATTACAACCGTTGCCGCTGCTGGAAATGAAGGTGATATGGGTAATGAAGTAAATTATCCAGCTGGTTACAACAATGTTATTTCTGTAGCTGCTGTGGATTCAGACAAAAAATTGGCTTCATTTTCTCAACATGGTACTTGGATAGATGTCGCATGTTCTGGCGGAAATCATGTTACCTATGGAATGAACTTGATAAGTACAACATACTGCACAAACCAATTTTTACGCTTATCTGGTTTGACTACTGTTACTGGAAATTACGATGGGATGCAAGGTACTTCCATGGCTACACCTATGGTAGCTGGTCTTTGTGGCCTGTTGTTATCGAAAAATCCCTCTGCTACTCCTTCACAAATTGAGAGTTGTTTAAAATCTACTGCGCAAACTTTGGGTACAGGTTCTAACCCAATTATGAGTGGTAGTGGATTAGTAGATGCTCAAGCAGCTTTAAATTGCATTGGTGGTAGCACAACTCCTTATGCAAACTTTTCTGCCAATGTTACTTCTGGTACAGCTCCGTTAACGGTTACTTTTACCGATGCATCTACACCTGGTACCGGCACCATTACCAATCGTGCATGGACATTTACAGGTGGTAGTCCAGCTACTGCTGGTAATGTGACATCTCAATCAGTTACTTATTCTACTCCTGGGACCTACACTGTATCGTTAACAATTACGAATTCTGCAAGTGCCACTGACACAGAAACCAAAACTGGATATATCACCGTTTCTGCTGCTAGTTCTAGCTTCTCTTTAGATTTTGAATCTTGTACTGATTTTCAAACTACTTTTACGCCATGGACAGGAGTAGATGTGGATGGGAATCCTACTTATGGTATTACAGATGTTACCTTTCCAGGATCAGGCACCGCTATGTCTTTTATAGCGTTTAATCCAACTACTACTACTCCTGCAGTTACAGGTGCTGAACCCCATGGTGGGGCTAGATTTGGTGCTAGTTTTGCTTCGAGCCCAGCTCCAAATAACGACTGGCTTATCTCTCCTAGAATTCTTGTAGGTGGCTCAAATTGGAAATTGTCTATGTGGGTTCGCTCATATACCGGCCAATATGGTTTGGAAACTTATAAAGTTGGAGTGAATACTGTTGGAAACCAACCTAATAACTTTACCTCTTTCTTAACAGGAGCAACTGCTATTCAGGCTCCATTGACTTGGACTTTAAAGGAATTTCCTTTATCTTCTTATAATGGTCAAAATATTTATATAGGTATAAATTGTACTTCTAATGATGCATTTATCTTTATGATAGATGATATTTTTATCGGTGCTCCTGCATCGATGGAAGATCAAGATTTTTCTGCTGGAGTAATTCTTTCTCCAAATCCAACCAGCGACGTTTTCTTCTTGAATTTTTCAGACAACACATTTAATAATGCCGATATTATCATTTCGGATATGAATGGTAGATTTGTAAAATCATTAAAATATACGCAAGCAAATACTGGCGGAATGGCTATCGAAACTTCAGATATGGCAAATGGATTATATCTAGTAACTATCAAAAATGAAAATAAGATTGCAACAAAAAAAGTATCCGTTGCAAGATAATTATTTTGGTTAAAATTTCTTTCAGAGGCTGTTATTCATCATAACAGCCTCTTTTTTTATTACTTTTGTAAAAAAATATTGTTCATGGATAAATACTTGAATTTGCTCTCTTCTGAGTTGAATATAAAGGAGAAACAAATTACAAATACACTCGCTTTATTAAACGAAGGAGCAACCATTCCTTTTATTTCTAGGTATCGAAAAGAAGCTACTGGTAGTCTTGATGAAGTTCAAGTGGCCCAAATTCGCGATCGCTACAAACAACTTGTAGAGCTTGACAATCGGCGTAAATCAATTTTAGATACGATTGCCGAACAGGGAAATTTAACACAGGAATTGGCTCAAAAAATTGAAGATGCAATCTCTATTTACGAATTAGAAGATCTTTATTTACCATTCAAACCGAAAAGGAAAACAAAAGCTTCTATGGCACGTGAAAAAGGATTAGAGCCATTGGCAAAACTTCTAATGATTCAAAATTCTCAATCCCTCGACTCATATTCATCTAGGTTTGTAAATTCAAAACTTTGTGTTAATAATGTAGAAGAAGCATTGAGTGGTGCGCGTGATCTCATCGCAGAATGGGTGTCGGAAGATTCTGGAGTGAGAAGTAGAATCCGAAGTCTATTTAAAAATGAAGCAATAATTTCAACCAAATTAATGAAAGGGAAGGAGGTTGATGCTGCCAAATATCAGACCTATTTTGATTTTGGGGAGAAGATTTCTAAAGCACCATCCCATCGGATTTTAGCAATGTTTAGAGGTGAAACGGAAGGTTTTTTAAAGTTAAGCGTTGAGCCAGATTCCGAAAAAGCTCTTCAAATAATAGAGCGTAAGTTTGTAAAATCATCCAATGAAGCAGGACAACAAGTCCAAAAAGCAGTTAAAGATGCATATAAAAGATTGATTCAACCGTCTTTAGAAACTGAAATGCGTCAAATGCTTAAAGAAAAAGCCGATTTAGAAGCTATTCGGGTATTTGGCGACAATCTTCGGCAACTTCTTATGGCACCACCGTTGGGCCAAAAGACAGTCCTTGCGCTTGATCCTGGATTTAGAACTGGTTGTAAGGTGGTGGTAGTTAACCCACAAGGAAAACTATTGCACAATGAAACCATTTATCCTCATCCTCCTCAAAATGAACAACGCGAAGCGTCTGCAAAAATTCAACGATTGGTTGAGCAGTTCAGAGTGGAAGCTATTGCAATAGGAAATGGGACTGCTGGAAGAGAAACTGAATCTTTTATACGTCGAATTCCTTTTAAATCCGATGTAGTAGCTATTGTGGTAAACGAAAGTGGTGCTTCTGTTTATTCTGCATCTTCTATTGCTCGAGCAGAATTTCCAAATTATGATGTTACCGTAAGAGGCGCTGTCTCTATTGGTCGAAGACTAATGGATCCGTTAGCTGAATTGGTGAAAATTGATCCAAAATCTATTGGAGTTGGTCAATATCAACACGATGTAAATCAAAATCTTTTACAGGAACAATTAAATCAAGTGGTAGAAAGTTCCGTTAATAAAGTAGGAGTGGAGGTGAATACTGCCAGTAAAGAGCTACTCTCTTATGTTTCAGGAATTGGTCCGTCGTTAGCTCAGAATATTGTCGAATTTAGAAATGAGAATGGCCCTTTTCTAACTCGAAATCAACTAAAAAAGGTCCCCCGTTTTGGCGACAAAGCTTTTGAACAATCAGCTGGCTTTTTAAGGATTCGAGATGCAAAAAATCCATTAGATAAAAGTGCTGTGCATCCTGAAAGCTATCATGTAGTTGAAAAAATGGCTAAAAAGGTAGGATGTTCTCTGGAAGAACTTATCCAAAAGGATGAATTGCAAAAACAAATTAATCTTGCAGAATTCGTAACAGAAAAAGTTGGAATTCCAACTCTCAAGGATATTATAGCTGAATTAGCTAAACCTGGAAGAGATCCAAGAGCAAAATTTGATATGTTTGAATTCGATCACCGAGTGCATAGAATGGATGACTTGCAAATTGGAATGGTATTACCTGGAATAGTGACAAATATTACTAATTTTGGTGCATTTGTAGATATTGGCGTTCATCAAGATGGGTTTGTACATATTAGTCATATAGCTAATAAGTTTGTGTCCGACATCAATCAAGAGATAAAATTAAATCAAAAAGTTATCGTTAAAGTATTGTCGGTAGAAATAGATAGAAAAAGAATCGGATTGAGTATGAAAGAGGTAAGTGATTAAAATGGGTAAAGTAAGTCTGAATTTAAATTTTTCAATCCACAAATCTAGATATTATTGTATGAAAAAACAGATAATAACAATGTTGGTTTTATTTTTTGTTGCAATAAATCCAACGAATGCTCAGATTTTTAAAGGCCAAATAATTGGGGGTGTTAATATTTCGCAAGTAGATGGTGATGAAGTATATGGTTATAAAAAAGTGGGTGCAAATATAGGCTTAGGTGTTATTTTTCCTATCGAGAAGAGTAAAAAATGGTTGGTGAGCATCGAAACATTGTATAATCAGAAGGGATCTATGGCAAAAAAAACAGCTGTGGATACTTTTCCTCAAAAGTGGAAATATCGTCTGTTTTTAGATTATGTAGAAACCCCATTTATGCTACATTACGAAGATAAAGGAGGATTTACTTTTGGGCTAGGTTTTTCGTGGGGACGAGCAATTGGGGTAAAAGAATATGAAAATGGTTCTTTGGTTTCAACTACCACCACCACCTCAGGGACATACGAAAGATCTGATTGGAATGTACTTGCAGATGTCCGTTTTAAAATATACCATCAGTGGAAGTTTAATTTTAGATATGCTTATTCTGTAATCCCAATTCGAGAGCGATCCTTTGAAAAAGGGAATGTGCTATCTGCACAACATTGGAGAAAACAGTATCATAACATGCTGACATTTAGAGTGATTTATGTTATCAATGACAGAAAATATGAGAAAAAAAAACCTAAAGAATAATTTTTTCTCTGAAAGATAAAGGAGGAGTTTGAAAGTTTCGTATGCTCTAGATAAGTTGACATGATAATCTCCTTTTTGATAAGGACACTTTTTCGTTTTAATCATGGTTCTCTAATTAGCGTTTATTGAAGGACGTAATCCATGATACTCGTTTTATAAATTATCCTAAATTGAAGAACATAGATTCCTGTTTTTCCCAATAATTTGAAAAAAAAATGATACTTTTGCAATAAAAAAAAAGATTTGTGAAAAAGCTACATTTGTATGTGTTAAGGCAATATTTTGGTCCATTTTTAGCAACTTTTTTTATTGCACTATTTGTGTTGTTGATGCAGTTTTTGTGGAAATACATTGACGATTTAGTAGGAAAAGGTCTTGAATGGCAAATAATTGCTCAACTTTTATTTTATGCTTCTTCTACATTTGTGCCACTAGCGGTTCCATTAGCGGTTTTATTATCTTCTCTTATGCTGTTTGGAAATTTGGGAGAGAGATATGAGCTTGTTGCAATGAAATCTGCTGGAATATCGATGCGCAAAATAATGGTTCCCCTTTTTGTTTTTGTATTTATTTTAAGTATCTCTACCTTTTTCTTTGCCAATAATGTGCTGCCTCTGGCAAATTTAAAATTTCAGTCTATCCTTTTCGATGTGCGAGAACAAAAGCCAGCTCTCACCATTCAAGAGGGTGTTTTTAATTCGAGTATCGATAATTATGTTATACGAATTGCCAAAAAAGAGCGCGATAACGAAACCATCCATGATGTGTTGATATATGATCATAGCAAACGAATGGGTAATACCACCGTTACGAGAGCAGAGTGGGGAAAAATGGTAATGACTGCCGATAAAAAATATTTAATTTTTACACTATACAATGGGTTTATCATGGATGAAGATCCTAAAAGAGGTATATATAGTTTGATTAGACCATTGACGAGAATTAAATTTTCTGAAAATCAAAAAAGGATGAACTTAAGCTCTTTTTCGATGAGCAAAACCAACGATGACTTTTTAAAAAAAGGGTACCAGATGTTAGATATTGGTCAACTTGATAATGTAATTGATTCTATGAATGTGTTGGTGCAAAAACAAAAATCAATTTTTTCTAAAACACTGGTAAGTAATTTTTATTATCTCAACAATTTTTATGATACCTCGAATGTATATAATTCAAGTCAAATATCTTCTATAAATTCCGATCCAATGTCGGATTTGAATGAGGTAGAAAAAAAATCGATCATTGATTTTGCTTTAAATGCAGCTCGAAATCAAAAGGAGAATATTGAGTTTAATAAGCAAGACTATCGTATGCAATACAAAATGAAGTGGAAATATGAGATCGAATGGCATCGAAAATTTTCATTGTCGTTAGCTTGTGTGCTTTTGTTTATGATAGGTGCTCCCCTTGGTTCCATCATTCGAAAAGGAGGATTAGGTTTCCCTATGGTGTTTTCTGTTTTTGTGTTTATCCTTTTTTGGATTATCAACATAACTGGTGAAAAGTTTGCTCGTGAGGGTGTATTTTCGGCTTCTGTTGGAATGTGGATTTCTACTGTTGTATTGTTTCCATTGGGTATATTCCTTTTGTGGAAAGCAACCACCGATTCTCAACTGTTGGATGCAGAAGCATGGCAAAAATGGATGAAGGTTTTTAAAATGAAAAATAAGGCAAATAAATAAAAGATGAAAATATTACAACTTTGCAATAAGCCACCTTACCCTCCACTTGAAGGTGGGTCGATTGCTATGAATAACATTACCCAGAGCTTATTAGAAGCTGGCCATCAAGTCAAAATAATTGCAGTAAACTCATATAAGTACAATGTAAGTATGGATCAACTCCCCAAAAATTACGTTGATTCCACTCAAATTGAGTTTGTTGATATCGACTTAAAAGTGAAACCAAAAAATGCATTTATCAACTTATTTCAAAATAAATCTTACCATGTCGAACGTTTTATTTCTCATAATTTTAAGAATAAATTAATTGAAGTTTTAAAAAAACAATCCTTTGATATTGTACAAATTGAAACTATTTTTTTAGCGCCATATATACCTACAATACGGAAGTATTCCGATGCCAAGATCGTAATTCGTGCTCACAATATCGAACACCGTATTTGGAAAAGATTATGCGATAATTGTACATCCTTGTTGAAAAAAATTTATCTCAATCATTTATCAAAAACCTTGATGGATTATGAGTTAAAATCGATAAACTTAGCTGATGGTATCATCACAATTTCCAAACCCGATATGGATTTTTTTCTTCAAAATGGCTGCTATAAGCCAATGAAGGTGATCCCTTTTGGAATTAATAATTCTGTTATAAATCAAGTTATTCCTAAAAGCATAGGTGTAAACCAATCTGTAATACATATTGGATATATTGGTTCCATGAATTGGTATCCCAACATTGAGGGAATGGAATGGTTTATTGAAAATGTCTGGATTCCAAATTTTTTGGCTAACTCAAAGGTCCATTTTCACCTTGCAGGCCGACTTATTCCCAATTCTTTTTACAATTATCAATTTCCCAATTTGTCGGTTCATGGAGAAGTGGAAGATGCGTACTCTTTTATCAACGATTGCGATATCATCATAACACCGCTCTTTTCGGGTAGTGGTATACGAATTAAAATTATAGAAAGTATGCTACTCGGCAAACCTGTCGTAACCACAACAGTTGGTGCTGAGGGTATCAATTATACAGATAAACACGATATTATTATCGCGGATGATGAAGTTCAATTTACAGATGCTATTAAATTGTTGATAGAAAATCATGATTTAAGAAAAATTATTGGAAATAATGCGCATGAGTTAATTCATTTAGAACATAACATGGCAATTATCACTCCGTCTTTGGTCGATTTTTACAAATCTTTACATCATGACTAAGCAAATAGGGAAAGAGAAACTTGTAGTTTTGCTCTCAAGAGTACCTTATCCGCTTGAAAAAGGGGACAAGTTGCGGGCATACCACCAGATTAAAGAGCTTTCTTTGTACTATGATATATACTTGTGTGCCTTATGCCAAAATCACAAATTCAATCAACAAGCTATTGTATTCTTAGAAAAATATTGCAAAGAAATTATTTTTATAAAAAATAATTGGTTTTTTAGTTTACTTGGTATTCTCCAATCTTTTTTTAATATTCGCCCATTTCAAGTAGGGTTGTTCCACAATTTTATAACTCATATCAGAATTAATAAATGGATCAAAAGGGTAAATCCACATTCCATTTATGTGCAATTACATCGAATGGCACCTTATGTGGAAAATTCTAACTTTCCTAAAGTTATCGATTTTCAAGATGCATTTTCTATGGGTATGTATAGAAGATTTGAGAAAGTAAATTTTTTTTATAAACTACCCTTTTGGTTAGAATTCAAATTGTTGAAACGCTACGAATTGTTATTGAATAAAAAATTTTCCTTTAAAACGATTATCAGTGAAGTAGATAAAAAATGGATGGATCCTCAAGAAAAATATTCAATTATGGTTGTTTTAAATGGTGTTGATTTCGACTTTTATAAATCGGAAGTCACAGAAAAAGATATAGATATTTTATTTACTGGCAATATGGGGTATATGCCAAATATTGATGCATCTGAATATTTAGTGAATGAAATCATGCCCTTGGTTTGGAAATATTACCCAACGATGAAGGTTGTTTTGGCCGGTGCAAATCCACATATTAGAGTGAATTCTCTTGTTTCTGAGAACACTATGGTGACTGGTTTTGTGGATGATTTACGTCCATTCTATCAACGAGCAAAAATTTTTGTTGCCCCAATGAGAATGGGATCAGGTCTGCAAAATAAACTTTTGGAAGCGATGGCAATGAAAGTTCCTTGTGTTACAAGCAATATTGCAAATAAATCTCTCAAAGCCATCGCAGGAAAGGATATTCTTGTTGCCGATGACGCTGCTGAATTTGCTAAATCGATCCTCTCTTTATTTGAAAATTACGAACTTGCAAAATCCATAGCTGATAATGCATTTTTGTACGTCTCTAATTTTAACTGGCAAAGTCAGGGAGAAAAATTACATCAACTAATTCAACAATCGATTACAAAAAAATAGCTAAGATTTTATGCGAAAAATTATTCAGTCGATTCATGATTTTTATAAAAAAAATCCACTTTCTTTCCTATTGATTTTGGCTATCGTGGTAAGGTTGGTTGCAGTTATATTTGCGAAGGGTTTTGGTATGCACGACGACCATTTCATCTACGTTGAAACTCCTCAATCATGGGTAGATGGTCGCGATTCAGGAAATTGGTTGCCCTGGACTATTGGAAATAATGGACCGCAAGGACATAGCTTGTTTTATCCTGGGATTAATTTTATATTATTAGGGTTATTTAATGCAATAGGAATTGTATCTCCTGATACTAAAATGTTGATTATCCGTTTGTTGCATGCTTCATTCTCTCTTTTGGTTGTGTCTTTGGGGTATAAAATAACTTTAAAACTCTCGAATTCAAAAACAGCATTTACTACAGGTCTGATCCTTGCCTGTTTATGGACAATGCCTTGGCTGAGCGTTCGTACCATGGTTGAAATTGTAACCATTCCTTTTCTGTTGCTCTCTATCTGGGTCGTGGTTAAGGATGATTTTGAAAGTAACACCATAAAATCCTCTGCTTTTTTATATAGTGGGATGTTCAGTGCATTGGCCTTCTCTGTTAGATTTCAGGTTGCTTTTTTTATTCTAGGATTAGGACTTGTAATTCTATTCAAAAAAGGATTTCTAAAAGCAGTTTGGTTTACCATCGGTTTTTTCATTGTTCTTTTTCTTACTCAAGGATTGATTGATTATTTGATTTGGAAAAGACCATTTGCTGAATTAATGGAGTATGCTCGTTATAATGTCGTTCACAAAGGAGATTATCCTAACGGTCCTTGGTATAACTACATATTGGTAATCATGGGTATTGTGATTCCTCCTGTCAGTCTGTTTTTGGTGACTGGTCTCTTTTATTCGTGGCGCAAACATCTAATTCTCTTTCTTCCATTCATTCTCTTTTTTGTTTTTCATTCCTATTTCCCAAATAAGCAAGAGCGTTTTATATTGCCAATTTTGCCGTTTTTTGTTATCTCTGGGATGATCGGCTGGCATGAATTAAGAGAGAAAGGCAGAATTAAATGGTTTTCGCAAAGATCTGAACGGGTAGCATGGATTTTTGCTATCACCATCAACATGACTTTGCTTTTGGTTATCTCCACTATGTATTCAAAACGAACACGAGTGGAATCGATGTTACACCTTTATAAGTACGAGAATGTACAAAGTTTCATGATTGAAAATACTGTGGATAATATGACATTGTGGTCGCCACTTTTTTATACAGGGCAATACCCCATTGAGTTTAATATCACCAATAATCAACCATTGGATTCGTTACATTTGCCTTGGAACTCAGATAATGAGCCTCGTTTTGTACTTTTCTATACGTTGGAGAATCTTCCGAATAGAATCGAACAGATGAAAAAAATTATGCCTCAACTTACCTATGAAACTACCATATTTCCAAGCTACATTGATCAGCTTTTATCCACCATCAACCCGGTAAATAAAAATTATATTGTTACTGTCTATAAAAATAACAAGTTTTCATTGAAGTATAGAAAAAGTTAAATTACAAATTTTCAATCATTTGCATACATGAATAGGGAAGATATTAAAGCTAGAATTGATTTTTTAACACAAGAACTCAATAAGCATAATCACCAATATTATGTCTTGGATCAGCCATCTATTTCGGATTATGATTTTGACATGATGATGAATGAACTGATGTTGCTTGAAAAAGCTAATCCACAATGGATGCATTTGGATTCACCCACGCAACGGGTTGGGGGAGAAGTGAGTAAAAAGTTTGATCAAGTTAAACATAAATACCCCATGCTATCTCTTGCAAATACATATACCGAAGAAGAAGTACGAGAATTTGCAAATAGGGTATACAAGGATGTGATTTTTCAAGATAATGCGATTGATTTTGTGTGTGAATTGAAATTTGATGGAGTTGCAATTAGTTTATGGTATGAGAATGGAGTTTTGGTAAAAGCTGTTACTCGTGGCGATGGTATCCAAGGAGATGACGTTTTAAATAACATAAAAACAATTCCATCTATTCCGATTAAGTTAAAAGGTAGTTTTCCAACCTCTTTTGAAATTAGAGGGGAGGTGATTCTTCCGCATAGTAGCTTTGAATGGCTCAATCAACAAAGGGTTGAACAAGGGGAGTTTCCTTTAGCCAATCCGAGAAATGCTGCTTCAGGTAGTTTAAAAATGCAAGATCCAAAAGAAGTAGCTAAACGAAAACTCGACTGTTTTCTATATGGTATTTATTCTAATGAACCATTTGCAAATTCACATTATGATTCATTAGAAATGGCAAAAAAATGGGGTTTTAAGATCTCTCCATATTCTGAGGTTCATTCAAATATCGAAGGCGTGTTCGATTTTATTCATCGTTGGGATGTGGAACGTAAAAAACTGCCTTTCGATACCGATGGAGCTGTAATTAAAATCAATGATTTCGACATTCAAAAACAGCTTGGTTTTACCGCCAAAACTCCTAGATGGGCTGTTGCGTTCAAATACAAAACAGAACGAGTGCTCACCCAGTTGCTTAGTGTTGATTTTCAAGTAGGTCGTACTGGTGCGGTAACCCCAGTGGCCAATCTGAAACCAGTCGCTCTAGGTGGAACCACCGTAAAACGAGCTTCTTTGCACAATGCAGATGTTATCACCGGGTTGGATTTGCATCACAACGATTACGTATATCTAGAAAAAGGAGGCGAAATCATCCCAAAAATAGTGGGAGTGGAGACCGCCAATAGAGAGTTATTTGCAACTCCCGTTCGTTTCACCAACCATTGCCCCGAATGTGGCTCAGAATTAATCCGAATGGAGGGTGAAGCAGCCAACTATTGTCCCAATTATGACCTCTGTCCTCCTCAAATAAAAGGGCGTCTGGAACATTTCATAGGTCGCAAAGCGATGAACATCGACAGTCTTGGTGAAGGTAAGATAGAGATTCTTTTTGATCAGAAACTGATTCATAATGTGGCTGATTTATACAGACTTAATTATGATATGCTGATTGGTCTTGAAAAAGTAATTGTAGCAGATAGCGGTGACCGCAAAATTAGTTTCAGGGAAAAAACGGTGATGAATATCCTGGATGCACTTGAAAAATCAAAGGAGGTCCCCTTTGAACGCGTCTTGTTTTCTTTGGGAATACGTTTTGTGGGTGAAACAGTAGCCAAAAAAATTGCACGAGCACTAAAAAATATCGATGCTATTATGAAAGCCAAAGTAGAAGATCTGATTACCATAGAGGATGTAGGTGAACAAATAGCCAAATCGGTGGTTGAATATTTTCAAATTGAAAACCATAAAATCATTATTCAGAAACTTAAAAATGCAGGGTTGCAGTTTGAAACTGCCGAGCAATCGATAATAAACGAGATACTAGAAGGAAAATCTTTTGTAGTAAGCGGAAAGTTCTCTATTTCGAGAGATGAACTCAAACGATTAATTGAAATGAATGGTGGAAAAAATGTGAGTGCAATATCTGCCAAAACGGATTATATCATAGCAGGAGAGAGCATGGGGCCTGAAAAGTTGAAAAAAGCACAATCTTTACAAATACCAATGATTGGGGAAGAGGATTTTTTCAATATGATTGGTCATCAATAACATTAATTCTACAAACCGATATCAAATATATGAATTTAACTAAAACTAACAGTCCTACAATAATCCTCTTTGCCTTTTTGTCGATGGTTTTCTGGGGATTGTCATTTGTCTGGTCAAAGGTGGTTTTTGATTATTACAATCCAATTACCACCATTACTCTTCGTTTGTCTATATCCACCGTTTTGCTTTTTCTGTTTTTATATTTCTTCATGCGAAGGGAGATAAAACCCCTGGGTAAAAGCCTGAAATTATTTGTTCTTTTATCTTTTTTTGAACCTTTTCTCTATTTTATTGGCGAAAGTTATGGGTTAAAAAAAGTGGATGCTACCATTACTGCAGTAATTATTTCAACTATTCCCGTTTTTACAGCTCTGATTGGTTTCTATTTTTTAAAAGAACGACTGTCTTTCGTAAATTTCTTGGGAATTTTTATATCATGCAGTGGAGTGATTATCATGATGTTGAACAAAGAGATGAAATTTAGTGCCCCTATTGATGGAATTTTATTGGTGTTTTTAGCCGTTTTTGCTGCAATTAATTATGGAGTTGTTATGAAAAAAATTGATATTTCTTTTCATCCCATGTTTATGATTGCAGTGCAAAATTTAATTGGAACTATCTGGTTTTTGCCGCTATTCTTGATTTTTGGGATAGATAATGTGAAAGAAGTAGAACCAAATTTTAAATTAATTTCTTCGTTGATCTTTCTATCCATTTTTGCCTCTTCCTTAGCTTTTATTCTTTATACATACGTGGTGAGAAACCTGGGTTTAGCTAAAGCAAACATTTATACTAACTTCATTCCTATTTTTACTGCAGTAGGTGCTTTCTTTATCTTAAATGAACAGTTTACAACCATGAAAATTATTGGAATATTGGTTGCCATTTTTGGTGTTTACCTCAGTCAACGCACCGTAAAAATTAGAAAATCAGGAAAATTACCAGTTGAAAATCAACCTACTATAAATATTCAAGGGTAAATTGATGTATTTGTTTCTGCAAATGTTTGTGAAATTCAAATAGAATACTTAATTTTGCACTCTAAAATAATGGCGGGGTAGCTCAGTTGGTTAGAGCGTCGGATTCATAACCCGGAGGTCACGAGTTCAACTCTCGTCCCCGCTACATTTCAAGCGACTATTTAAGTCGCTTTTTTTGATTGCGTCGGATTCATATCCGTCAGCTGACGGACACGAGTTCATCCGTCAGTTGACGGACTTCTCGCTACAAAGAAAAAGCGACTTTTTTAAGTCGCTTTTTTTATTTCAGACAAAACTATATTACAAGTTATAGCTTCGGATTCATATTCACCTCTTGTATTAACCAAGCAACATCGAATTTATAGACTTGTAAACTTTTCAGGATTTGTGTTATATAATTCTGTATGGTATCCGTTCATAGAATTTAATATTTGCAATAAAATCGTTTTATCTTGAATGGGAGTGAAAGATAAAATCTTATCGTTGTTAAGATGGATAGAAGATTCCACATCTGAAATCTCCTTTAGTCCTTTATTTGTTAGTTTAATTCTTTTAATTCGTTTATCAATTTTATCATCAAATTCTTTCACAAATCCCATTTCTATCAGGCGTTTCATAATTTTTGCGCCAGTAGTTAATTCGGTTATTGTACTCGTGTAAACATCAGATTTAGCAGGATTTTCCATCATCTTAATGGTCTGTAAAAACTTATACTCCTCGAATGTTTTAATTTGATGTTGGTTAAAAACGTCTTTATGAAAAAGTTTAATGAATTTTGAAATCCTAATTAAAGAATCAATGATACTAATGTTCATAATCTCTTCAGAAGCAGTCTCTTCATCGTTTCCATTTCCTTCTGCGTTTTTTGACAACCAAGCACTAAAGCTTTTAAGGTTCTCGTTTTTGGTTTCTGAATAGTACATTTGGTATAAACATACTAGTTCAACAATCTTTAGTCCGTCCATTTTTTGTGCTTCCATAATAAAAATTGGTTAAAATAAGGTCATCTGCTTAGGTTCTTCGTCGTCGTTTACTTTTATAATTGGGGTTACTTCGTCTATCAATGAATTTGGATTATTCCATAGTTCTTCGAGTTCAGGATTTTCAATTTCAGATTCTTCATCCATCTCTTCGATTTCATCGTATGGCAATGGATCAAGAAGTGTAGCAGATTTAATAGATTCATATGGTAATCGTTTCCCTTTTGCTTTAATACTCATTATCTCAACCAAGGAAGATAACTCGACAGACTCATTGATCAGGTCGCCATTCTTCTTTTTCCATTTAATGTCAGCTATAGGTAAATAGTCATTTGAGATTAATAGGATTAAAATGTTGGAAGGATTTGAAAAGAATTCAACCTTTTTGTCACTTAATTCAGGTAAAAAACGTTTTATGAAATACTTCTTGCTATCCAGTTCTTGGTACAAAACGGTGATTGGCTTGTTTGGTTTAAAACGTTCAATACAGAGCAAGTCATCTTCAAAATGGAGTGTTAAATCTACTTTTTTAGTATAGTAATACCCAGATTTATAAATAGTTAATAGTTGGTGTTTCCCTTTAAATAAACCAAGTGATTTACCTCTATTTTCCGTATTGAGCCTCATTACCGTTTCGTCGTACCACAATTCTAATGCAGAGAGGGTGGAAGCTCCTTTTTCAATCAAATCAATTCGCTTAATAGGATTTCTACTTAAAATGTTCCCCATCGAATTCCGATTTTTGACATTTAAAGTGCCGAAATTAAATTCAAAAGAGAGCTTTTTTAATTTAGGTTTAGGTTTTAAAAACACTTTTATCTTTTCAGCTTCGCCATTTGCATTAGCTGAAAAATAGAGTACTTTGGAGTTTTTAGCACCCTTTGTTAAATCATATTCTTTATCGCGAGTTACCCCTCCAATAGAAAACCGTTTTGCCATCACATTCCCATAGGGACCATCGGTGTATATCAAATGATAAACAGTACGGTCGTCATTTTTTTTGAAAACATCAATATGGATGATGTTTTGACCAACAAAGCTCTTATCGGACACTTTGGTAACTAAGAATTTGCCATCTGCTTTTATTACAATTATATCGTCAATATCAGAACAATCGCAAACAAACTCATCCTTTTTTAAACTGAATCCAACAAACCCCTCACTTCTATTGACGTAAAGCTTTTGGTTAGCAACGGCTACTAGCTGAGCTTCAATGTTTTCAAAATTTCTAATTTCCGTTTTTCGTTCTCTGCCTTTTCCATGTTTTTTCTTAATTTGACGGTAATAGTTGATAGCATAATCGATCAAATTGTTGAGATGATTTAATACTTCTTCCATCTCAATTTCAATGTTATTAATTAACTCGTCTGCTTTAAAACTATCAAATTTGGAAATGCGTTTAATTTTTATTTCAGTTAAACGGATAATATCCTCTCTGGTAATCTCCCTTTTGAATATTGATTTAAAAGGATTGAGTCCTTTATTAATGGTTTCGATAACACTCTCCCATGTTTCACAATCTTCAATTAAAATATAGATTCTATTTTCAATGAAAATTTTCTCAAGAGAAGAGAAATGCCACTGTTCTTGTAATTCAGCTAAGCGAATATCAAGCTCCGATTTTAAAAGGGAAACAGTGTGGGTAGTAGACTCTATAAGTAGTTCAGAAATACTCGGAAATATGGGAGTGTTATTGCTAATAACACAAGTATTTGGAGATAAAGAAATTTCACAATTTGTAAAAGCATACAACGCATCAATGGTTTGATCGGGGGAAATATTTGGGACAAGATGAATCAGTATTTCAACATTTTCGGCAGTGTTGTCATCGATTTTCCTAATTTTTATTTTTCCTTTTTCATTTGCTTGAAGAATACTGTCGATAAGCGAAGAGGTAGTGGAGGTGAATGGAATCTCTTTTATTACCAGTGTTTTTTTGTCTAACACACTTATTTTAGCTCTAACTCTAACTTTCCCTCCACGGATTCCATCGTTGTATTTTGTAACATCTATCAATCCGCCAGTTTGAAAATCAGGGTACAACTCAAAAGGTTTGTTTTGTAAGTGGGCAATTGAGGCATCAATCAGTTCATTGAAATTATGAGGTAGAATTTTACTAGCCAAACCTACAGCTATACCCTCTACGCCTTGAGCAAGCAATAAGGGAAATTTAACGGGTAGCACAATGGGCTCTTTATTTCTCCCATCGTAAGACGACTTCCATGGAGTTGTTTTGGGATTATACACTACATCAAGTGCAAATTTTGAAAGTCTGGCTTCGATATATCGAGGTGCAGCTGCAGAATCTCCTGTTAAAATATTCCCCCAGTTCCCCTGCATATCTATTAAGAGCTCTTTTTGTCCCAGCTGTGTGATTGCATCCCCAATAGATCTATCTCCATGTGGGTGATATTTCATCGTGTTACCTATGATGTTGGCAACTTTGTTGTACCTTCCATCTTCCAATTCCCACATCGAGTGCATTATCCTTCGTTGAACAGGCTTAAACCCATCAATAATATCTGGAACCGCTCGCTGAAGGACAACATAAGAGGCGTAATCTAACCACCAATTTTTAAACATACTTTGTATGTTTGTAATTCTGTGAAGCTTGGTGTCTTCAGCAGTTTCATCTATGGGCTCGTTGTTATTAGTTGACTCACTGTATATGTGGTCTAATTCATCTGTTGTCATGTGTTTTATTGCAATTTCTGCAAAATTATACTAATTTTATGTTTAATGTACTCTCTTTTTCAAGTTTTAATTAACAAAGCTCGGTGTATAATTATGTTTGCATCATTCGCAATATTTTGAAAGTAATTGAGTAAACTGCTTTTTTATGCATACTCTAAAACTTTTCAACAACTTATTAAACAAGAGTTCATTTGTCGGAGTTTCTTTGTAATTTTGGAAAATATTGCAAACAACAACACTACTTTTTGATAATTATGCCCAATTTTACTCATTTACATGTTCACACACAGTATTCTATCCTCGATGGAGCGGCTAGTATTCAAGGTCTCATTGCTAAAGTGAAAGAATCGGGAATGAATGCTATTGCAATTACCGATCATGGCAATATGTATGGAGTCCTAGATTTTTATAACACATGTGTAAAGAATGATATTAAACCCATTTTAGGCTGCGAAGTTTACATTACCGATAAATCTAGATTTAATCAAAGTGGAAAAGACGACCGAAGTGGATATCATCTAATTTTATTAGCAAAAAATCATCAAGGGTATAAAAATTTATCAAAATTAGTCTCTATTGGTTTTACGGAGGGGTTTTATTACACCCCACGTATCGATTTTGAAATTCTTGAAAAGTATAGCGAAGGCATCATTGCAACTTCAGCTTGCTTAGGTGGTGAGCTACCCCAAGCTATTATGCGCTATAATCCGATTGAAAAGGGGAGAGATTATAGTCATTTTATTTTTAATTTCGATGGCGTATATCCAATCGTAGAAAAGTACCTTGCCATTTTTAAAGATGATTTCTATTTTGAACTTCAAAATCATGGATATCCGGAACAAAAGATGGTAAATCATGCATTCAGACAGCTCTCTAATGAATATGGGGTTAAATTAATTGCCACCAACGATGTTCATTATATAAATAAAGATGATTTTGATGCCCATACCATTCTAATTTGTCTCAACACAGGAAAAGATATTGATGATACTGAAGGTTTGCATTATACCGGAAATGAGTTTCTGAAAACTCCTCAAGAGATGGATGAGCTTTTTCCAGAGTTTATGGATGCGATAGAAAATACTCAAGAAATTGTTGGAAAGGTTGAAGATTATAAATTACAACGCGATGTAGTATTGCCCATATTTCCAATACCAGAGGATTTTTCGGATGAATATTCCTATTTAGAACACTTAGCATGGAAAGGAGCTAATTCTCGTTGGCCCGAAATCACCCCCGTTATCCAAGAAAGAATGGATTTTGAGTTGAGTGTGATCAAAAAAATGGGATTTCCTGGCTACTTTTTAATTACATGGGATTTTATTAAAGAAGCCCGAAAAATGGGTGTACGGGTTGGCCCAGGAAGAGGATCTGCTGCTGGATCAGCGGTCGCATATTGTTTAGAAATTACAAATATAGACCCAATTAAATATAAATTACTTTTTGAGCGTTTTCTAAATCCAGAACGTATTTCAATGCCTGATGTGGATATTGATTTTGATGATTATGGTCGCGAAAAAGTTATGAACTACGTTATTGAGAAATACGGCAAAGAAAAAGTCTCACAAATCATTACTTTTGGCTCTATGGCTGCCCGTTCTGCAATCCGAGACGTAGCGCGTGTGCTCAAGTTGCCTCTCCCTGAGGCAGATCGTTTGGCAAAACTAATTCCAGAAGGTCCCAAAGTTAAAATTGCAGATGCAATTAGTAAAGTGCCCGAACTTCAAGATGCTAGTGAAAATGGGTCGGATTTAGTGCGTAAAACCCTAAAATTTGCGCAAACACTAGAAGGATCAGTAAGAAATACTGGAGTTCATGCTTGTGGAGTAATTATCGGACCTGAGGACTTAACTAATTTTGCTCCCATTGGAAGGGCAAAAGATTCTAATATTCCGGTAACTCAATTTGAAGGAAAATTGGTAGAATCTGTTGGGTTACTCAAAATGGACTTTCTAGGATTAAAAACATTATCCATTATTCAAGATACTTTGACCAATATTAAACTTCGACATAATATTGACATAGATATTGAAGCCATCCCAATTGATGACCCTAAAACATATCAATTATTTAGTAATGGCGATACAACAGCTGTATTTCAGTTTGAATCGGCAGGAATGAAAAAGTATTTGCAAGAACTCAAACCGGATCGTTTTGAAGATATTATTGCTATGAATGCTTTGTATCGCCCCGGACCCATGCAGTATATTCCAAATTTCATTAACCGCAAATTTGGTAAAGAAATTATTGAATATCCCTATCCTGTGATGGAGGAGTATTTAAATGAGACTTATGGAATTACCGTGTATCAAGAACAGGTGATGTTGTTGTCTCAAGCAATGGCTGGGTTTTCCAAGGGAGAAGCAGATACCCTTCGAAAAGCAATGGGAAAAAAACAGCTCGATGTAATGCAAAAACTTAAAGCAAAATTTGTAGAGGGTTGCGTTGAACGTGGCATGGAAAAGCAAAAAATTGAAAAAATATGGCACGATTGGGAGGCATTTGCAGAATATGCTTTTAATAAATCTCATTCCACTTGTTATTCCTACGTAGCTTACCAAACAGCATATCTAAAAGCTCACTTTCCTGCCGAGTTTATGGCGGCCAACTTAACCAATAATCTTAGTAATATCGATGAAATTTCGAAATTCGTAGATGAGTCTAAACGAATGAACTTGCATGTTATTGGTCCTGACGTAAATGAATCGCAATTGAAATTTACCGTGAACTCCACTGGGGAAATTCGTTTCGGAATGGCTGCTATTAAAGGTGTTGGAGAAGGAGCTGTGGAGGCTTTGATTGAGGAAAGAACATCTAATGGTCCCTTTTTGTCGATCTTTGACTTTATGAAAAGAATCAACTTGCGCACGTGTAACAAAAGGGTGCTAGAATCGCTTGCTAAAGCCGGAGCTTTTGATGGCTTTAAAAATATTCATCGTGCTCAGTTTTTTTATGTCGACAAAGAGAACAGCTCCTTTATTGAAAAAATGATTAAGTTTGTTACTTCCTATCAAGAGAATAAAAATTCTGCTCAAATATCCTTATTTGGGGACGAAAATGGAGATGATGTTCTGCCAGATCCAGAAATGCCTGAATGCGAAAAATGGAGCAATTTACAACAACTTAAATATGAAAATGAAGTTACCGGTTTTTATATTTCTGGGCATCCTTTAGATGAGCATCGTTTGGTACTGGATAATTTTTGTAATACAAAGATTGAAAAATTAAACGAATCATTGCGAAGTTTTGTAAATAAAGAGGTTACATTCGGCGGTGTTGTAACTGCAGTTCAACATAATGTTGCCAAAAATGGGAATCCTTATGGGAGAATTACCATTGAAGACTATAATGCAGAAATGCAAATTACCCTTTTTAAAGAAGATTATTTGAATTTCAAGAAATTTTTTGAAATTGGCCTTTTTGTGTATGTTAAAGGCAGAATCACTATTCCTACCTGGAAAAAAGAGTCAAACCCTGATCCTGATTTCAAAGTTGTAGAAATGATGTTGCTTTCGGATGTGCTCGAAAAATATGCAAAATCAATAACCATAGAAGTAGATAAAGAAGACGTGAATACCGCTTTAGTAGATCTTCTTTCTAAAATAGTTCTGGATATGTCTGGAAGTTGTGCTTTGAAAATTAAAATTAAGAACTCAAACGATAAAGCAATTGATCTTGTTTCGAACAAATTTCGAGTAAATGTTGTTGACTTTGTTCATGAAGCAAAAAATTACGATATGAAAGTAACTTTAAATTAAAATATTAACCAATAAAAAAATAAAATTATGGCTTTAGAATTTACAGACAGCAATTTTGAAGAATTAGTATTAAAATCAGACAAACCAGCAATTGTTGACTTTTGGGCAGAATGGTGTGGCCCTTGCCGCTTAGTTGGTCCTCTGGTGAATGAATTAGCTGCTGAATACGAAGGGAAGGCAGTAATTGGAAAGGTAAATGTAGATGAAAACTCTGAAGTAACTTCTACCTTCGGAATAAGAAATATTCCAACCATTCTTTTCTTCAAAAATGGAGAAATTGTGGATAAACAAGTAGGTGCTACCAATAAAGCTACATTAGAAGCTAAACTTAAAGCATTACTGTAACATTTTTAATGATTGAAATATCGTAGCCTGATTGTTATAACTCTGGATATCAATTTTGAAAGCGGTGTTATTTCAATTGATTTATTAAGTATAAATTGCAGAATATAGAGTGTTATTACTCTGATTTTGAAGTTTTATCCCTTTAAAAAAGTGCCTTTGATAGGCTCTTTTTTTTTGCTAAATATAGATGATCCCTAACTTTTGAAAAAATGCTAAATTTTATTTTTGTATGGAATAGCCAATGCAAGTATATGTTTTTCATTTTATTCATCGCATTTGAAATATATTTATATTATTGGCGTTATCTGTTCTTTATTTAATAGGAAAATCAATGGTTTTTTGTAAATTTGTTGCGTAAAAAATAGGTTATTCACTTTAAAAACTATACTGAATGAAATCAACTCAAAATTCTTTCGATTTTAATTCTACCAATTTGTTATTGTTTCTATGGCATTGGCGGTTAACACTGATTATTGTTGTTGTTGCTTCGATTATCTTAAGCTCCTTGTTCTCTTCTCCAATGTTTATAACCCCAAAATATAAGTCGTCTGTCATAATGTTCCCAGTATCTACAAATTCTATCTCAAAGGCTTTAATATCCTCCAATACTGGTGGGAAACAGGATATTATGGAGTTTGGAGCAGAAGAGGAAGCAGAACAGATGTTGCAAATACTTTATTCATCTAAAATTAAACAACGAGTAATAAAAAAGTTTGACCTTTTTAAACATTATGATATAAAGCCAGATTCCAAAACTAAAATCACGGACTTATATAAAGAATTTGAATCAAATATTACATTTAAGAGAACTGAATTTATGGCAGTTGAAGTTACTGTTTTAGATAAAGATCCTCAAATGGCTGCCAATATTGCTAACGAAATTTCCGATTTAGTAGATACTGTAAAAAATGAGATACAGAAAGAGCGTGCAATTCAGGGTTTTAAGATAATTGAAAAAGAGCATAATACGTTATTACACGAAATGAAAGTAAATGAAGATTCCTTAAATAAAATTCGTCAACTTGGGATTACAAATTATGAATCTCAAGCTGAACGTTTTAATGAACAATACGCTATCGCTTTATCTAAGGGAAATACAAAAGGGGCAATGCTGATTAAACAACAAATTGATACCTTGGCAAAATATGGAGGAGCTTATGTAGCCTTAAGTCAGTTATTTGAGAGTCAGGTGAAACAACTTGCAGAGTTAAGAGAGAAGTATAACGAGGCAAAAGTAGATGCCGAACAAAACTTACCCCAAAAGTTTATGGTAGATCGTGCGTATAAAGCGGAAAAAAAATCATATCCTGTCAGATGGCTGATTGTAGTAGTTTCTACTTTTAGTGCTTTTGTTTTGGCTGTATTGTCAATCATTGTAATACAAACTATTCGAAAATACAATGTTAAACCCGCAGAAGCTGAATCATCAGATCCTATTGTGTAAATATGATAAATTTCTGGAAAACAATCTTTTATAAAAAGTCAATATCTTTTTGGATATATAGCATTGTTGGAATGTTCCTAATGATAAATTCTTTGTTTATCGTTTACGAACAGTTTTGGTTTCCTTTGGTAATTGGCGTGTTACTTACTCTTGTTTTGGCTTTTTTTGCCTCCGATAAGTTGCTGTCAATCATTGTTTTTCTTACTCCTCTTTCTATCATAAATACGAACAAAGATTTTAACATGGGCTTAGCACTGCCAACAGAGCCTTTGATGATCTTACTTACAGCACTTTTTATATTTAAAATACTCTACGAAGGCAATTATCCAAAAGAAGTTTTAAAACATCCAGTTACCATAACCATATTTGTGTATTTGTTATGGTTGTTTCTTACATCATTGACTAGTGAAATTCCTCTTGTATCTTTCAAATTTTTGATTTCGAGAATTTGGTTTATTGTCCCATTTTATTTTATCGTAATGTTAGTTTTTAAAAAGGGTTTGTTTGCAATTAGAAATTTTTACCTTTTATATTCTGTTGGGTTATCCATTGTAATTATATACACTACGATTGTTCATGCCCAGTACGGATTTTCGGAAGAGACTGGTCATTGGGTAATGAGTCCATTTTATAACGATCATACTGCCTATGGAGCAGCATTGGCGTTTTTTATTCCTTCTATGCTCGGATTAGTTTTTGAACCAACCTTTAGTCGTACAAAAAAGCTGTTTGCTTTTCTGTTATTTGTTATCATCTTTATAGGTTTTTATCTTTCTTTTAGTCGCGCTGCTTGGCTTAGTATCGTTGCTGCTTTGGGCGTTTTTACCCTTGTAAAATTGAAAATTAGATTTGTTTGGGTTGCTTCTATGTTCGCAATTTTTCTTGGATTATTTTTTATATTCCAAAACGATATTATTCAAAATATGAGTAAAAACAAACAGGATTCCTCCGAAAATGTTGCCGAACACATCCAATCGATTTCCAATATCTCCACTGATGCATCCAATCTGGAGCGTCTGAACCGATGGGCAGCTGCATTTCGAATGTTCGAAAAACGACCCATTGTAGGTTGGGGACCTGGAACGTATCAATTTGTATATGCTCCGTTTCAATATTCATACGAAAAAACAATCATTAGCACCAATGCTGGCGACAAAGGTACCGCACATAGTGAATACATTGGCCCTCTATGCGAAACTGGGGTGCCTGGCTTGATTTCGTTTATTGCAATTGCCATTGCTGCTTTTGTAACAGCCATTCATGTTTATATAAAATCAAAAAGCAAAGAAATTAAAGTTTTCGCTCTTATAGCTATCTCATCCTTGATTACGTATTATATTCATGGTGGATTGAATAATTTTTTAGATACTGATAAATTGGCTGTCCCATTTTGGGGTACTATTGCATTAGTGGTTTGTTTAGATTTGTATTATCTCAAACAAAAAAATCAAGTTAAAGAATAAATATTGCCGAATAGTTCTGCTACCCTTTTTGATTATTGAGTGGCCTTAACATAAGCTAACGCTTCTTTAGCATATTTTTCCCATTTATCTTTATAACGATATGGAACTTGTGTCCATTCTTTCATAGGCCTTTTTTTTCCGGATGGATCAAATTGTTGAGAATCCTCTAATTCTAAAGCTTCTTCGCGAACATCTCCTGTAAGCTTAAAAACCATATCATTCTGAAAAAAGCAAATGTATGCTTTGCCACTTAATTTAAAACAGGGTTTCCCAAACATTTGTCCTGGCAAAGAATCCGTCAATTTATTTCCAATTTCTAAAAAATAATCAAGTTCAATGCTCATTTTTTTAAAGGTTAGATCTTAGTTTGTAATCTTCTCACACCCTCAGATGCAGGTGAAAAGGAGGGATTTATTTGTAACGTTTTTTTGTAATCGGCTATAGCACTATTGAAATTGTTCATTCTTTCGTAGGTAAGTCCTCTGTTAAAATATGCATTTACAAAGGTAGAATCACTTTTAATAGACTGTGAAAAGTAATTAATGGCTTCTGGATAATTCTTTTTAATTTCTAATTGAATCCATCCTATGTTATGTGTTGCATTTGTATGCTTACTGTCAATTTGTAAAATCATCTTATATTCATCTAATGCTTTGTCGAAATTTTTTGAATCTTGATAAAACATTGCAATATTATACATCGCTTCTGTGCTTTGCGGCCTGACATTTAGCGCATTGTTATAATAATCTAAAGCGAGTTTGTTCATTTTTCGATGAAATATTAATCCCAGTTGTATATATGCCTCATAATACTTTGGATCTTGATCTACTGCTAACTGAAATTCACGGATAGCAATGGTGGTGTCTTTTTGTTCGATATAGCCAAAACCCTTTAAAAGGTGTGCCTTTGGATTTCTTTGGTCAATGGTTAAAGCACGATCAATATAGCTATTTAATTCTGAGTATCGTTTATAATACAAACTCAATTCGGCAAGTTTCATCACTGCTTCAACGTCGTTTGGATTTTTCACTAGAGCTTTTTCTAGGAGGTCTTCCGATGATTCAAAGTCTCCTTTCATAAAGTAAATATCTGATAGGAAATTGTATCTTTTACTACTGTTAGAATCCAATTTTAACGCTTTAAGTGCATCTGCAAAAGCATTTTCTAATTGACGATTTTTAATGTAATATTCTGACCTTTTAGTGTATAAATCAGCATCGGTTGGATTGTTGTCAATTTTTGAGGATAATTCTGCTAATTCCTTAGGTAAGTCTTTGTATTTCTCTTTTGTAGTGTTATTTGTACATGATATTGTTAGGGTAGCCAAAAAAGCCCCAATGAGTATTGATTTTGCAAAATATCTTTTCATTCTCTTCTGTTGATTTTTGAGTGCAAATTTACGCTTTTTAATTTTATTTTATGGGTTTAAAAATTAATACCTGTTTCTAAAATTATTTTAAAAAATATAATTACCAATATAGTAAGAGCTAAAAAGTTGTAAATATGTAGTTTAGGCCTTTTAATTCTTATTTGCTCAACGGTATTATTTGATGTAGTTTTGTCAAATATTAAAGGAAATAGGATGAAAAAAACGGAAAGCAATTGTAACAGGATATATAAATTGTAAATTGGAGCATTGATAATAAAAACTACTGTTATCCCAATAATCAGGGGGAGAGTATACTGAAATTGATAAAATGCAGATCTGTTGGTCCCTTTTATTAATGTAGCAGAGGGTGTTGTATATATGAATAATGGCTTTAAAATATATCCAAAAATGATTAACCACAGAAACCCAATTATCATGAGCACTATTTCTAGGGTTTTGTAAGAAAACCAGGTGTCAAAAGCTCCCCACTGAATCGCATGAAAGATTCCTTCTTTCCTCAAAAAACCTCCAAAAAAAGATCCCCATGCAAATGCTTGAGAAATGATTGTTAGCCACATTAAATAGATTTTTACCACTGGCGACCTATCGGTACTCCTTAAAAAAAACAATAACGCTATAAAAGAGGAGAGAAGGGATACCACAAATTGCGTACTATAGATGCTCACTACTGATCCTTTGGTCCATAGAGGCGAATAGGATGATGGCAAATAATGGATAACACTAGTTTTTAAAATTGAATCAACATCCCAAAAGGAAGCAATGGAGCAGGTGAAAATATTAGAAACTAAATATATGCTAATATACGCTAAAATGAATGTAGATACCGACGTTGGAAGCAGTTTTAATAACTTTTGTCTTACTTCTGGGTTTCTTAATGAGGAAATGGATTGCCGAATATTTTGGATAATTGTAGTCAGTCTCTTTGCTCTGATTTTTAGTTTAAGTCGGTTTTCAATTAATTTTTTCTTTGCAAGTTCCTGTTTTTCTAATTTAGTGTAAGATCTGCCAAATGGATGTATGATAAACTCTTTAATTCTTTGTGCTCTTTTCGCTTTAATCTCAGATTTAAGTTTGCTTTCTATGAACTTATTCTTCAAAATCTCATTATTAGATTTAGATTTTAGAGGGAATATATTATTGAAAATAACTTCAATTTTTGAATAAAAATCAACTCTTATGGTTCTATAATGGCGCTTCTTAAGAGCTTTATCTCTTCTTCTTTTCCTCTCTTTTTCGCTGGCAACCATTCTTTTTAACGATTCTTCTCGTTTGCGCTTTTCCTCTCGTCGCTGTTCGGAAGTTGAATGATTTTTATCCATAAGTACTTGTTTGTTGTTTATCTGGTAAATCTAGTTTCAATTACTGATTAGAAAATAGATTGTATTAGTTTCGATAACTCATCGCCTACGTGAGGGTTTCCACAGACAAGCTCTTTACCGAAGAGCCAGTTGTCATTTCCCGAAAAATCAGTAACAATTCCACCTGCTTCCATCACTATAAATGCTCCTGCTGCTATATCCCAAGGCTTTAAACCGTATTCATAAAAAGCATCCATTCTGCCACATGCTACATAAGCTAAATCCATGGCCGCAGAACCCAATCTTCTAATACCATGCGAATTTTTCATCAAGTATTCAAGTGCAATTAAATATTCCTTCGTTTTTGAAAAATCTTGATAAGGAAATCCTGTAGCTATCAGAGATGATTTGATGTCTTGCTTGTTGGATACTTGAATTTGGGTGCCATCTAGCCACGAACCGCCATTTTTCCAAGCATAAAATTGCTCCCCGGTAGTAATATCATGTACAACACCCATTACCAATTCGTTTTCGTTCATTAGCGCAATGCTAATTGCGTGGGGCGAAAGCCCATGTAAATAATTTGTTGTGCCATCTAATGGATCGATAATCCAAGTAAATTCTTTGTTTTGTTGCTCCCTTGAACCCTCTTCTACAATATAACCTGCGTCAAAAATCAACTTGTCAAGTTGCTCTATTAACATGAATTCAGCTTTTTTATCTACATACGAAACAAAATCGTTTTGTCCTTTTATCTCAATATCATGCTCTAAAATTTTTGGTTGCTCTTCTTTAATAAACTTACCTACTATATTACAAGCGTCTTTGGTGTATGAACAAATTTGTTGAAAATACATAAGGTTAACTTTTTAAAATTATTTCAACTATTTCCTTCTCTAAATTATAATTTTTGAGTGTAGCATGTTGAATGGTGTTGCTTAAATTTTTATCGTAAAGCAATTCACATTTAATGTAATTAGGAGTAAATCCATGCATGAATCCATCTTTTTTTGAACTCTCAAGTAAAATTGGATAGGTATGGTTCAAATGCGATTGATAAAAAGCAGATAGTTTTTGCTTCGATAATTGTAACAAACGGTTGCTTCTCTCTTTCTTTGTAGCATCTTTTATTTGATCTTTCATCTCAGCGGCAATAGTATTTGGTCTAATTGAGTAACTAAACACATGAAGGAATTGAATATCAAGTCTACTGACAAAATTGAAACTTTCTTCAAAATCTTCTTCTGTTTCACCCGGAAACCCAACAATGATATCAGCAGCAATAAAGCAATGAGGCATCATTTTCTTTGCTAACTTTACTCTTGATGCAAAAACTTCTCTTAGATATCTGCGTTGCATCAGTTTTAAAACTTTATCGCTCCCCGATTGAAGTGGTATGTGAAAATGAGGCATGATTACCCTAGATTTTGAAACCAATTCAATGATCTCATCTGTAAGTAAATTTGGCTCGATAGAAGATATGCGAACTCTCTCAAGGCCGCTAACATTCTCTAATGCTTTTAATAAATCAAAAAAGGATTCTCCGTTTTTACGACCAAAATCTCCAACATTTACGCCTGTCAAAATTATCTCTTTCATGTTGTTGGCCACGATTTGTTTTGCACTTTCAACTACATGTTCAATCGTGTCGCTTCTACTTTCGCCTCTGGCAATGCAAACTGTGCAATAACTACAATGATAGTCACAACCATCTTGGATTTTTAAAAACGATCGAGTTCTGTCTCCAGAAGACCAAGAACCATGAAACTCAAGATCGGAAATTGAGCTTTCATTTACCTTTCTGTTTTTATCCAAGAGCAACTCTTCGATTACTTGAGGAAGTTTGAACTTATTTCCAGTACCTAATACAATATCAACTCCCTCTATGCTGGAAAGCTCTTTCGGTTTTAACTCAGAAAAGCAACCAATAAGAGCAATGTGGGAATTTGGATTTTTGCGCTGAGCAGAATGAATCAAAGTTCTACACTTCTTCTCTGCAGTCCCTGTAACTGCGCACGTATTTATGATGTAAATGTCGGCAATTTCTTTAAATGGAACTATTTCGTATTTATTTAAATCAAATCCTCTAGATATTGCCGAAGTTTCACTGAAATTCAATTTGCAACCTAGGGTTTGAAATGCAATTTTATGTTTTGTCATTAAATTATTTAAAAAAAAAATTCATCTGCAAAAGTACAATTTTTTATGGTATCTGTATGATGAAAGAACCCATTGATAACAATGTTAAATGTCTCAAATTATTTTTACCTTAATCCAAATATCACTGTTTCTTCCCTTGTCATCGGTGCATGAGATTTTATGATTCCCTGCAGTGGGCTTGAAGAAAACTCTATCGGTAACTTTTGCTTGTTGTATCAATCTATTATCGATATACCACCATACTTTTTTTACGGTATTATCTGCATTGCATTTGAGCATAAGTTGTTGATTTTCACCACTTATTAATATGTATTCCATCCCGTCACCCAAGGAGGTTATAACTGGAGCTAATGTGTTAAATATTCGGTTGCAGGATGGGTTGTGTTCTGGAATTTTTTGATAAGGTCGTTTTTCTTCTTCATAGAAATTAATCAGTTCAGGAAGCAAATTTTGATAAAATTTCGATTTATATCCTTTTGCAGGCATACAGGATCTACAATATGAAATAGACTCTTTTTCGTTGACATAAACTTCTTTCATGTGATCACACCGCTGATATGGAGATACTCCAGGGATAAAGTAGTCAATAATGGTATTGGTGCAAAACTCACTTGGAGGAAGCCCACTTTCTGAACATACAATTCTATAATCCAATTCTTTAGGTGGGGCAAACCATTTTCGATCTTGTGAAACATCAATGCTGTTGAATAATTGAAACAAAAGGGGAGTAGCTATGTGCGCACCTGTAAGCTCGGGGGTGCCACTGCCATCAAAGTTTCCAAGCCATACTCCAATTGTAAAATCTTTGTTATACCCAATGCTCCAAGCATCCCTACGCCCATACGAAGTGCCCGTTTTCCATGCTATCTTTGGAATGGAAGTGCTGTTGCTCCACATTATTGGCATGTCGGGTCGCTCTAATTTTGTGAGATTTTCGGTTATCAAAAAGGAAGCACCCGCAGTCATTAAAGGAGCCTCGTTTCCTGTGATTTCCCCTTTTATAAGTCGATTTTTTATATAGTTACCATTGTTCGAAAAACTAGAAAACAAATTGCAAAGTTCCTCCAATTTAACACCACAACCACCTAAAATTATCGATAAACCAAGCTTTTTGTGATCAAGTTTTACCCTTTTAAACCCAGATTTGGTCATCATGTTTAAAAATTGATATAGACCATAGTCGTTTAATATTTTTACTGCCGGGATGTTTAAAGATTGTGCTAATGCTTGCTCAATGGTGACCATTCCACGATACTTTTCATCGTAATTTTGAGGAGCATACCCATCAAAATTCATGGGAACGTCCGCAATTTTCATTTTTGGGGTTATCAACCCTTTGTCTATTGCCAATGCATATAAAAAAGGTTTTAAGGTACTTCCTGGAGATCTAATTGCTTGAACACCATCTACCTGTCCTGAGTTTTTTTGGTTAAAGAAATCTGCTGAACCTAAATATCCTACTACCTCATGACGATTGTTGTCGATAATCATCACTGCCGCATTTGTGATGTTCATATACTGCAAGGATAAACTATAGTTTTGTACTAGCTCTTCCGATTTTTTTTGAATTTCGGAGTTGATGGTAGAGTGAATTTCTAAACTGTCGGGATATTTTTTTATTAACCTCCATGCCAAATGGGGCGCATTCATGGGACGTGATTGACGATTAAAATTTAATGGTTCAATTTTGGCATCATCTATTAACTCTGGCTTGAAAGTTTTTTCCTTTTCAAAATATGCTAACCATCGATTCCGTTCACTCTCTAATATTCGATAATCCGAACCTGGTTTAATCATATTGGGATTGTTAGGAATGATAGATAAAGTAACTATTTGCGCTAAGCTTAATGTCTGTGGTTTCTGGTCTAAATAAAACCATGCAGCAGTTTTCATCCCTTCAATGTTTCCACCATAAGGAGCTAAATTAATATATAACTGTAAAATCTCTCGTTTGGAAAAATGTAACTCTAACTGCAAAGCTCTGAATATTTCCTTAATTTTATTAAAGTATGTCCGCTCCTTGGGTTCAAGTAAACGAGCTACTTGCATCGTGATGGTCGATGCCCCAGAAGTTCGCCTACCTTGTATTATGTTATTGAATAAAGCTCGACCTATAGAAAATGGATTTATCCCAAAATGCAACCAGAAGTATTTATCCTCTTTTTCAATGATCGTTTTTTGTAATAAAGGCGTTATCTCGTCCAAATCACATTTCATACGCCACTTGTCCTCGCTGTTCATAGTTGCGTAAAGTAATTTATTGTCTGATGAATATACCATCTTAGAATAATCGTCCTTGATATTTAGAGGAAATAAAATATCAAGTAAGAAAAAAAATGCCAGAAAGAACAGGAAAAACCTTAAGGTATATCGAATCTCTTTTGGCGCTTTATTATATGTATAGTAAAACTTGGTGATTTTTATTATGATGAATTGATGTATTTGATGGGTGATCTTCTTTATCAAAGTCCAAGTCTCTCTCAAAAACTTTGTTATCCAATCAATACTATTGCTTGTTAGTTTCGTAAATTTAGTTGTGAAAATCATTTTTTCAAATATATCAGTAGTGCAAATATATGCTTTTTTATTGCCTTAATAATGTAAAAAGATAACCTATTTTCGATAATAGATATTGGGCGATTCTTTAAACTATATATTTAGAGACAGTTTTGCTATCTCCTTGAATTCATTTAACACCATAGCCGTTGCACCCCAAACTATGTGATTCTCAATTATAAACGCAGGAACTGTTAAAGTCTGATCTACCGCTTGAACAGTCTGCATTGAAATTTGTGATCTGAATATAAAATCTTCTATGTCAAATTCTATGGTGTGTTCAACTTCTATATCATCCCCTTTAATATCAGGTGAAAATGGCAGAAATGATACAAATGGATACAACGAAAACTTGCTTACAGGAATAGCAATGGGAGTGAGGGAGCCAATAATATGATCTGGGGAAGATTTTACGGATATCTCTTCATAAGTCTCCCTAATAGCAGTGTTTTGTAAGTTGATATCCTTTTGTTCAAATTTTCCTCCAGGTAGACTTATTTGGTTGCTATGAACTCCATTATACGATGGTCGTTGTATCAGAACAGATTTTAATCGGTTTTTGCGATAAAATAATAGTAACAAAATGGCACTTTTTTGAAAATTTAGTGCTTTTGGGTCATCTACAGAAAAAAAAATTCTATTTTTTGGTAAAAATATTCTGTGAAATATTTCGCCATTACTTTTTTCTTGTAGTCTGATTTTTAATGTGTTAAAGAATGTTAAATCGATGTTCTTCATTTGTTATCAACAGTTTGTGCAAAAATAATATAAAAAATGTTTGTATATGTCAAAAAGATATTGCAATTTTGTAAAGGAATTAAAACAAAAAAACTATTAACTAAAACAAAAAAAAAATGAAAAAAGTAGTTAGTTTATTATTAGTAGTTGTAGCTATCGTTGCTTTCAACTCTTGCAAAAAATCAGACACTCCAGAAGCAGTTGCTGAAAAGTATTTAAAAGCTATCGGAACTCAAAAATTTGACGATGCTAAAGCTTTAGTAACTGAAGAATCAAAAGCTACTATTGATTTTATGGCTCAAATGGTTACAATGGGTGGTGAAGAAGCTAAAAAAGCTGCTGCAGAAGCTAAAGTTGAAATCAAAGACATGAAATGCGAAACTAAAGAAGACGCTGCTGATTGTACTTGTAAAGTAAATGATGGTAAAAAAGAAGAAGAAACTAAATTACATTTAGTTAAAAAAGATGGCAAATGGTTAGTTGAACAAAAGAAAGAAGGTGGTGCACCTGCTGAAGAAGTAGCTCCTGCAACTGATTCTACTGCAACTGCTGCTACAACTGAAGAGCCAGCTAAAGAAGAAGTAAAAAAATAATTAGTACATTATGGTGAAAAAAAGACTCTTTCGAGTTTTAATTATCACCGGTGTAATTTTATTAGCTATTACATTGTTCCTGTTCATCTACGAATATCGTAGTGGGCAGGAACAGTCTTTTAATAAATATCGGTTAACAAAATCAGAAACCGATTCTTTACACGACGGTGATATTATTTTGCGACATGGATTTGGTATTGTAAGCGATATGATTGGGGAAACAATGAATGAAGAGTACAGCGTATCTCATTGTGGAATTGTTTGTAAACCTACCACAGATAGTATTGTAATTATTCATTCTGTTTCTAGTTCATTATCCGATTTTGATGGTGTACAAACTTGTCCATTAAACAAGTTTATGCAAGAGAGTAAACCTAATAGTGTCATGGTGGTGCGTTTCAAGCCTAAAATTAATAAAGATTTATCCTGTATTAGTAGAAAAGCGAATGAATACTTGCAAAAACAAGTATCATTTGATGATGCATTTGACATCAAAGATCATTCAAAAATATATTGTTCAGAGTTGCCTTTTCTTATTTTTAAAGAAGAGTTTAATCAAGACATTTTTAATTCTGCCGATCCGGAAAAATCTACCCATAAACTTTTTAAAGCATTTTGGGACACTGAGAATTTTTCAATTATCATCAATCACCATACAAGAAAAAAGAAGTAATTAGAGGTTAAAAAAACTTATAATTAATTTTCTCACTATTTTGATTTGTAAAAATGAATTACTTTTGCACTTAGAATTTAAAAGATTATAAAATGAAATTACTCGAAGGAAAAGTGGCACTCATTACGGGTGCTTCAAGAGGTATTGGTAAAGGTATTGCCATCAAATTTGCTCAACATGGCGCTCATATAGCGTTTACGGATTTAAAGTATGACGAAGCTGCTCAAGAGCTCGAAAAGGAAATCATTCAACTTGGAGTTAAAGCCAAAGGATATGCTTCCGACGCTTCTTCATTCGAAGATACAGAAAAAACAGTAGATCAAATAGCAGCTGATTTTGGACGTATTGATATTTTGGTTAATAATGCCGGAATTACTCGTGATAACTTATTAATGAGAATGAACGAGTTTGATTGGGATTTAGTAATGAAAATCAACTTGAAGTCTGTTTTCAACCTTACAAAAGCTACTCAAAAATATATGTTAAAACAACGATTTGGTTCTATCATCAACATGTCGTCGGTTGTAGGTGTTCATGGAAATGCAGGGCAGTCAAATTATTCTGCTTCTAAAGCCGGAATGATTGGTTTTACAAAATCAATTGCACAAGAGCTTGGCTCCCGAAATATTCGTTGCAACGCAATTGCCCCTGGTTTTATCGAAACAGAAATGACTCATCAGCTTTCGGATGACGTTAGAACTAGTTGGATTAATCAAATTCCACTTCGTAGAACTGGTAATCCTAACGATGTTTCTAATGTTGCTCTTTTCTTCGCTTCAGATTTATCATCGTATGTCTCTGGTCAAGTAATTAGCTGCGATGGTGGTATGAGAACCTAATTTTTGTAAAAAAAAAATTGAGTCGGGAGAAATTCCGACTTTTTTGTTTCCATACTACTAGTATCACTGTTGTTTTTCTCCTATCTTTGCATCTATATTAATTTGAAAAAAATAGTTCTCTTATAACCATTAATCTATACTATTTTGAATATTATTACTGTTTATCCACTTTGGTTAATTCTCCTTATCGCTGCTTTTAGCTTGCTGGTTACATGGATTTTATACTTTTACAAAAAGAATAAAGACATTGGAAATAAGGTTATTTTATTACTTGGAATCTTAAGATTCTGTTTCGTTTTTTTTCTTTCTGCTCTCTTATTATCCCCATTGGTTCTTATTCGAGTCAAAAACATCGAAAAACCTCTAGTGATTTTTGCACAAGATAATTCGAAATCCATCCTGTATTCTTCAGATTCAGCTTACTACAAGGGCGAATATCTCTCTAAAGTTAAATCGCTATCTAATCAACTTTCCGAAAAATTTGACTTCCGATTTATTCTATTTAGCAACGATGTAAGAAAATCAAAAGACATTTCCTATCATGGTGACGAAACCGATTTATCCTACCTTTTACAAAATGTAAAGACAACCTTTTCTGGAAGAAATGTGGGCGCACTAATTCTTGCATCCGATGGTATATACAACAAAGGTGGAAATCCGATCACCCTTGCCGAAGATATCCCATTTCCTATCTATTCTGTGTTGATGGGAGATAGTGCCCAAAAAACAGACCTTGCAATTCGAAATGTGGATTATAATAAAACTACTTTTTATAAAAATACATTTCCTGTTGAAATACAATTAAATGCATTTAACCTCCAACAGAAAAAATCAACCCTTACCATCTCTTTAGAAAATCAGATTTTGTTTTCGAAGATAATTGATATTACAAACAAAAAATTCTCTGAAACTGTTCGGTTTTTCGTCGATGCTTCTCAAAAAGGACTTCAAAGATACCGCATTGCTCTTTCCCCAATAGAAGGAGAATATACAACCAAAAATAACCAATATGATATCTTCATTAATGTTCTAGATACTCGTGAAAAAATTCTAATCACATACCATTCTCCACATCCCGATATTAGTGCTATTAAACAAGCATTAATTTCTTCTGATATGTATCAAGTGGATGTTAAACAAGTTAATGAAATTGATAAAAATATCAGCGACTACAAAATAATTTTCGCCCACCAATTACCAAATATTGAAAACAATGCGGCAAATTTATTTGCAACTGCAAAACAATGGTCAATTCCGATTGTTATGCTTTTAGCCTCCAAATCGTCTCTTGCTCAATTTAACCAAATGAATACTGGATTGCAAATCGCACAAAAAAACAATATGTGGAACGATGCTTTCCCTTCGTTAAATAGTAATTTTGTCTTGTTTAATCTCAACTCAGGTTTTAAAGAATATATCAACAATTTACCGCCTATTCAAATACCCTTTGGAAATTTCTCTACTTCACCATCTGCATCGGTGTTTTTGTACCAGAGAATTGGAAATTTCGTTTCTACTATGCCAATGGTTATTTTTAACGACCAATTAGGATACAGAAATTGTGTGATTGCAGGAGAGGGAATTTGGAAATGGCGCTTGTCATGCTTTCAATACTATAATCATTTTCACTTTTTTGATGAATTGATCCACAAAATTCCCCAGTATTTAGTGACTAAAAACGACAATTCAAATTTTAGAGTTAAAATGAAACAACTTTTTAGTCAAAACGAATCTATTACTGCTACAGCTGAGTTGTATAATCAGTCGAACCAACTCGACAACTCTCCAGAAGTGTTTTTTGTAATCACCGACAAACAAGGAAAAGAGTACCCATATACGTTTTCACGTGAAAATCGAAGCTATGGTTTGAGTCTTGGTTTGCTGCCAGTTGGTGAGTATAGATGGACTGCCTCTACAAAACTTGGAGATTTAACGTATTCCAAAACAGGTGCCTTTATCGTACAAAATGTAAATACAGAAGCACTTAATATAACTGCCGACTTTTCTCTGCTAATTACCATGGCTAAATTTAAAAATGGAAAGGGGATCCTAGCTAGAAACGTGGAAACAATTAGCACCGAAATTGAAAATAATTCTAATATCAAACCAGTCTCTTTTTATTCTAAAACCTATAACGAATTATCCTCTTCTTGGATTTATTGGATATTTTTAATAGTAATCGGTGTTGCAGAATGGTTTATTCGAAAATATAACGGCTTATCCTAATGACTCTATTCTTTGTCGTATCAAAAATTTTAGCGTTCCTATTAAATCCATTATTTTGGATTGGATTAATGCTTTTATTTGCGCTTTTTTTTAAAAACAAACGTAAATCAAAAATCAGTCTGATTGTTGCAATATCCATGTTCTTTTTGTTTACCAACAATTTTATTATTGATTTATTCCTTCGTGTTTGGGAGACTGAAATGGTCTCTTTGGACGAATTAAAACCTACTTACGACGTGGGGGTTGTTTTAGGTGGCGGTATGGTAAATTACGATAGTGATTTGGAAAGGAAAATTTTTAGAAATAATACTGACCGATTCCTCCAAGCTATGGATTTGTACAACAAACATCGTATTAAATACATTCTTATCTCGAGCGGAGCTGGTACAATTCAATTTAGAAATGTGATAGAATCCGATTTAATCAAAAGTTTCTTGATGGATAATCTTATCCCTGATTCGGTCTTGTTTGTTGATAATCAATCCAATAATACTTATGAAAATGCATTATATACTAAAGATATAGTTCGTGAAAAAAAATTTAAAACCGTTCTTTTGATTACATCTGCAACCCATATGAAACGCTCTAAATGGTGTTTCGAAAAACAAGGCATTTTAGTAGATATTTATCCTACAGATAAATTGGTCTCAATATGGAGGTACGATCCAGAATATCTGCTTGTCCCAAATTTCAATGCTCTTAAAAGGTGGGATATCTTTATTCATGAAATAGTTGGGGTAATTGTCTATAAATTAGTTGGTTATATCTAAAAAAAATATCTATGCTTACTTCTTCTGCAATTTTTATTGTCATAATTTCTCTCTTGGTTTTTAATGTTATTTTCAACTTATGGCTCGATTATCTTAATCATCTTCAATATTATAAACCACTCCCAAATAATGTAAAAGATGTTTATGATCAAAGTAAGATAAAAAGTCAATGGGCATACCACAAAGCAAATTATTCGTTGGAGTTGTTTTCATCCTCTGTAAGTTTTGTTGTTACACTACTTGTACTGTTTTTTAATATTTTACCTCTGATTGATGATTTTGTTACCTCTAACGTTCATAACACCTTTCTTCGTTCTGCTCTTTTTTTAGGAATAATTGGCGCTCTATCGCAAGTTCTGTCCATTCCCTTTTCTTTATACGACGTTTTTGTCATTGAACAACGCTTCGGCTTTAATAAAACTACCGTAAAAACTTATTTTCTAGATATGATAAAATCTCTCGTAATTTCTATCCTTATTGGTGGTCTGCTTTTGTTTGTCATCATTTGGTTTTGGCAAGTTACAGGTAGTTGGTTTTGGTTTTTTAGTTGGATTATTTTTGCGTCGTTTTCAGTTTTCATGATGTTGTTTTACTCATCTCTGATAGTCCCAATCTTTAACAAACAAAACCCGCTAGAAGAGGGAGAGTTACGTTTAGCAATTGAGGGATTTGCAAAACAGGTTAATTTTAGTGTAAACAACATATTTGTTATCGATGCTTCCAAACGTTCTGCAAAAACAAATGCCTACTTTTCGGGATGGGGTAGCAAAAAACGAATTGTGCTTTATGATACCTTGATTGAGAAACACTCTACGGAAGAAATTGTAGCCATATTAGCTCATGAAATTGGTCATTACAAAAATAAACATACGATATTAGGAGCAGTAATGTCCATTTTTTCAATGGGACTTCTTCTCTTTATATTTGGATTGTTTATTAACTATCCCATTTTTTCGCAAGCTCTTGGTTTTTCTTCTCACTCATTTCATTCAAGTTTAATTGCTTTTGCTTTTTTAATAGAACCGTTGACCTTGATTACAGGATTAATTTCATCCATTATTTCCAGACGTTTTGAATATCAAGCTGATAAATTTGTAGTCGACCATCGAAAAGGTGCTACCTTAGCAAACGCATTGCGAAAACTTTCATCCGACAACCTGAGCAATATCAACCCACATCCATGGTATGTGTTCTTTAATTATTCGCATCCACCGATGCATCTTCGATTAAAACAGCTAGAAAATTAATTCGCAAAAAAAAAGAGCTACACTTTTGTAGCTCTTTTCTATTAACTACTTTTTAGATTTCGTTATCGATAATTTCAAAACCGATTCCCCAACTTCATAATCTATCGTGATATGCGAATTGTCCTCTGGTTTAGTTTGGATTATCTGTTCTGCTAATTCGTCTTCAATATACTTTTGAATAGCTCTTTTCAAAGGCCGAGCTCCATATTGAGAATCCCATCCACGTTCAACTAAAAAGTCTTTCGCTTTAACAGTCGTTTCTATGGTATAATTTAAGTCGTTGATTCGTTTGTATAAAGATCTAAGTTCAATGTCAATGATTTTATGAATATCTTCTCTTTCTAAAGAGTTGAAAATTACAACATCGTCGATACGATTCAAAAATTCAGGTGCAAATGCTTTTTTTAATGCATTTTCTATTACTCCTTTATTCTCTTCATGAACAGAATCTATTTTTGCTTTTGTCTGAAAACCTACCCCTTGTCCAAAATCCTTTAATTGCCTACTTCCAATATTAGAAGTCATGATAACGATGGTGTTTTTAAAATCCACCTTTCGTCCAAGACTATCGGTAAGCTGACCATCGTCTAAAACTTGTAATAAGAGATGAAAGACATCTGGGTGTGCTTTTTCAATTTCATCCAATAGAATAATAGAGTAGGGTTTGCGTCTCACTTTTTCAGTCAATTGGCCACCTTCTTCGTACCCAACATATCCTGGAGGAGCTCCAACCAAGCGAGAAACGGCAAATTTCTCCATGTATTCACTCATGTCAATCCGAATCAGCGCATCGGTATTGTCAAAAAGATATTTTGCCAATACTTTTGCAAGGTATGTTTTGCCTACACCAGTAGGACCAAGAAAAATAAATGAACCAATTGGTTTATTTGGATCTTTTAAGCCAGCTCTATTTCTACGAATAGCTTTCACTACTTTTTTAATCGCTTCGTCTTGTCCAATTACTGAGTTTTTAAGCTCTTCATTCATGTTCATCAGTCTGTCACCCTCGTTTTGAGCTATTCGTTGCATTGGAATACCTGTCATCATGGCAACCACTTCTGCTACATTATCTTCGGAGACAATCTGACGATGAATTTTGGCTTCTTCGTCCCATTTGCGCTTTGCTACTTCTAAGCTTTCGAGTAATTTTCGCTCAGAATCTCTAAAACCAGCAGCTAGTTCATACTTTTGTGCGTCAATTGCTTTTTGCTTTTGCAATTTTATCTCTTCAATTTCACCCTCTAATTTTAATACATCCTCGGGAACATTGATGTTTTTTATATGAACTCTAGCACCTGCTTCATCAAGAGCATCTATTGCTTTATCAGGCAAGTGTCTGTCGCTAATATACCGAGTAGTTAAATTTACACATGCTTCAATTGCTTCTTCGGAATATACAACCAAATGATGATCTTCGTATTTGCTTTTAATGTTGTTTAAAATTTCAATAGATTCAGACATAGAAGTAGGTTCAATAAGCACTTTTTGAAAACGACGTTCTAATGCACCATCTTTTTCAATGTATTGACGGTACTCATCTAAAGTCGTAGAACCAATACATTGCAGTTCGCCACGAGCAAGTGCTGGCTTAAACATGTTAGAAGCATCTAAAGATCCAGATGCATTTCCAGCTCCAACTATCGTATGTATTTCATCTATAAAAAGAATGACGTCTGGATTTTTCTCAATTTCGTTCAAAACAGCCTTCATCCTCTCTTCAAATTGTCCTCGATACTTTGTGCCAGCAACTAGCGACGCTACGTCTAAAGTGATAATTCTTTTGTTGAACAACGATCTAGGGACTTTTCTTTGTACAATGTGAATAGCAAGACCTTCCGCCATAGCAGATTTGCCAACACCTGGTTCGCCAATTAATATTGGGTTGTTCTTTTTTCTGCGACTTAAAATCTGAGCTATTCGCTCAAGTTCATACTCTCTCCCTACGATAGGATCTAATCGTTGCTCCTCAGCCATTCGAGTTAAATCTCTTCCAAAATTATCTAAAACAGGAGTTTTTGACTTTGGATCCGAATTTTTTTTGGCCTTTTCACCAATAGGCATATCTTCATCTTCTTCGTTACTGCTGGAAGATTCGAAACGTATGTCCGATTTCTTTATACCCGAAATGTCGTCGTTTGCTTCAATCTCTTTAATATAACTTTCAGCTACCTGATAATCAAACGAAAAACGATTTAATATTTGAGTAGCTAAATTGTTTTTGTCCCGCAAAATAGATAAAAGAATATGTTCTGTTCCTATCACATCTTTGTTGAATTTTCTGGAAATTAAATAAGATAATTTCAGTACTTTTTCCACTTGTTTGTTCATTGGAACATTGGTTGGATCTTCTAAATTGGAATTCTCACTGTATTTTTTTATAGCAGATTCAATATGTTTTTTTACCATTTTAACATCAATATCGGCTAAATTGATGATGGTAATAGCCATTCCAGATTCACTTCGGATAATTCCTAAAAGTAAGTGTTCAACTCCCACATAATCACTTCCAAAACGAGTTGCTTCTTCGCGGCTAAATGAGAGCACATCATAAGCGTGTTGAGAAAATTTAGCTTCCATCTTTTTTGTTTTTAAGTTGTAATTTCTTGTCAAAAAGTTTGTTTGAAATTGATAAATTATTCAAACTTAATCGACCATTACATACTATAAATGTTTTAAATACAAATTTTGTTCAAAAATACTAATCCAAATGCGAATATCTTGATAAATAAATCGTTTTTTTTAACACAAAATTGTTAGTAATAAAAAAACAAAAAAATGAGCAAGGTTTAATAATTTTTCGTATCTTCGTAAACAAATAATATAAATATTAATGTGCTGAATAACAGTTGATTGTAGATTATAAGTTATTCGTTTTATCAAATTTATGGAAGAAAAGGACAAAATCATTAAGGTAAACATAGAAAATCAGATGAAGTCTGCTTATATCGATTATTCTATGTCCGTCATTGTTTCGAGAGCATTACCTGATGTTAGAGATGGATTAAAACCGGTTCACCGTCGTATTTTGTATGCGATGTGGGATATGGGAATTACTGCAAATAAGCCCTATAAAAAGTCGGCTCGTATTGTTGGTGAAGTGCTAGGTAAATACCATCCACACGGCGATATTGCTGTGTATGATTCGATGGTTCGTATGGCTCAGCCTTGGTCTTTACGCTATACATTAGTGGATGGACAAGGTAACTTTGGTTCTGTAGACGGCGACAGTCCTGCTGCTATGCGATACACCGAAGCTCGATTAAAAAAGATTTCTGAAGAGATGTTAACCGACATCGAAAAAAATACGGTAGACATGCGAAAGAATTTTGATGATTCTCTCGATGAACCTACGGTATTGCCTTCTAAAATTCCAAACTTACTTGTAAATGGAGCTTCTGGAATTGCGGTGGGGATGGCTACTAATATGCCACCTCACAACTTAAACGAAGTAATTGATGGCACAATCGCTTATATCGATGATAAAAATATTTCCATCGATGAACTTATGAAATTTGTAAAAGCTCCCGATTTTCCTACAGGTGGAATTATTTACGGATATGAAGGAGTAAAAGAAGCATTTCATACTGGTAGAGGTCGCGTTATCATGAGAGGTGAGGCTAATATTGAGAATGAAGAACATCTAAATGGACGGGAAAAAATTATCATCACTGCCATCCCATATCAAGTTAACAAATCGGACTTGATCAAAAAGGCTGCTGATTTGATTAACGATAAAAAAATTGAAGGTGTTGCTGATTTGCGTGACGAGTCTGATCGAAATGGAATGCGTATTGTGTTTGATTTAAAAAGAGATGCTGTTGCAAATGTAGTATTAAACAAATTATATCAATATACTGCTCTACAAAGCTCATTTAGTGTTAATAATGTTGCGCTTGTAGACGGAAGACCTTATACTCTTAATTTAAAAGACCTCATTAGTCACTATGTAAATCACCGTCACGAAATCGTAGTGCGTAGAGCTCAATTTGAACTTGCTGAAGCAGAGAAAAGAGCACATATTCTTCAGGGTTTACTGATAGCTCTTGATCATATTGATGAAGTAATTAAATTGATTCGTGCTTCAAAAACAGTGGAAGAGGCACGTAATGGATTAATGGTACAATTTGGACTTTCAGATCTTCAAGCACGTGCAATTGTAGAAATGCGATTGAGACAACTAACTGGCCTTGAACGAGAAAAATTACAAGACGAATACGACAATTTAATTAAACTAATTGAGTATTTGAAAAATTTACTTGCCGACGAATCTTTGAGAATGGAAGTGATCAAAAATGAATTGTTGGAAATAAAAGCAAAATATGGTGACGAACGTTGTACTAAAATCGAATATTCTGCTTCAGATTTTAAAATTGAAGATACCATTGCCGATGAAAGTGTAGTGATTACAATTTCTCATTTGGGATACATCAAACGTACACCATTGGTTGAATATAAAGTCCAAAATAGAGGTGGTACTGGCTCAAAGGGAAGTAAATCTAGAAGTGCTGATTATACCGAACAACTTTATATTGCTACAAATCATAATTATCTACTGTTTTTTACCGAAAAAGGGAAATGTTACTGGTTGAGAGTTTTTGAAATCCCAGAAGGTTCTAAAACAACCGTAGGTAGAGCGATACAAAATATGATTAATATCGAACCAGATGATAAAATAAAAGCAGTAATCAATGTGCTAAATTTATCAGATGAAGAGTATATCAACAATAATTTTGTGATTCTATGCACAGAAAAAGGAATTATAAAGAAAACTTCTTTAAAAGCCTATTCTCGTCCTAGAGTTAATGGTATCAATGCTATCACTGTCCGTGAAGGTGATATTCTTTTAGAAGCTAGATTAACTAATGGTAGCAACATTGTAATGATGGCTTTAGAATCGGGAAGAGCAATTCGATTTAACGAACAATTGGTTCGTCCAATGGGTAGAAATGCCTCTGGAGTAAGAGGTATTCGTTTGGCAAACGATAATGATAAAGTGGTTGGTATGATATGTGTTAAAGATTTAGATTCTAATGTACTTGTCGTTTCTGAAAAAGGTTATGGAAAACGTTCTTTGATTGACGATTATAGAGAAACCAATCGCGGTGGAAAAGGGGTAAAAACAATCAACGTTACTGATAAAACTGGAAAATTAATTGCGATTAAAGATGTAACCGACGAGGATGATTTGATGATTATTACGTTGAATGGCATTGCAATTAGATTGAGAGTTTCCGATTTGAGAGTAATGGGTAGAGCAACTCAAGGAGTTCGGTTGATTAACCTTAAAGGAAATGACGAAATTGCTGCTGTTACAAAAGTAGAAACGGATAATGATCCCGAAGAGGAAATTGAATATGCCGAAATCGTTGGAGAAGTTTTAGAAGCAGATCCAAATTTTGAAGAAGATGATTCAGAGGATGAAGACGAAACTCCCGAAGAATTAGAAGATGCAGATGAAGATGCTGAAAAAAATGAAGAATAAAATATAATAAAAAAAACTGAAAAAGTTATGAAAAAAATCACATTAATACTTGCTTTTTTCTTTGTAACAGGATTAGCAAGTGCTCAAAGAACAAATTTAAATAATGCATTCAACAACCTTAGAAAAGGTAATATCGAAAAAGCTAAAGGGTACATTGACCTAGCTAGCGAACACGACGACACAAAAGATGGCGCTTCTACATGGTTTTACAAAGGTTGCATATACTTGTCTATTGCTGTTAGCGAAGATGAAGAAGTTGCAGCTCTGGATGTGGATGCATTAACTAAAGCCCATGAATTCTTTAATAAAGCGCTTACCATCGACAAAGAGGTTTATAATGATATGCTATCGATAAATAGTCCTCATAAAGGGATAAGCATTATTGGTTTAGAGTACGCAAACAGAGGAACAAAAGCATATAATAATGCGGATTATTACAATGCTTATATCTATTTTGATAAAGCAAATACTTGTGCTCCTAGCGATTTAGTAAAATATAATGCTGCTACAAGTGGTTATTATTATGAGCAATATCGAAATCCCAAAAAAGATACTATCAGTTTAGCTAAAGAGACTAAAAAACATCTAAGAGAATTGACAAATAAATCTACCCAAAACGAAAATGCTTATAACTTTTTGGCAAATATTTATATGACAGAAAACGATACCGTAAAAGCACTTGCTGTTGCTAATAAAGCGGAAACAATTTTTCCTGATAGCGTGAATACTTTGTTGTTAAAATGTAGTGTATTGTATTGGGCAAATAAAGGTAATGAAGCTAAACCTACTTTAGATAAAGTTAAATCAATGGCTCCTAACAATGCGAAAGTTTTTCAAAACATAGGCTATATGCTCGAAAAAGTTAGCTTTACAGAGTCAGAAAACGCATACAAAAAATCAATAGAGCTAGATCCAACAAATTATAATACAAAATTCAACTTAGGAGCTCTCTACTTTAATAAGTTTATTGCTATTAAAAAAGTTGCTTCAAACTTAAAAACAAATCAACAAGCTGAGTACGATTCTTTAATGAAAGAATCACAACATTATATTGATTTAGCTCTTCCTATTATTGAAAGTTGCTACAAAGAAACTCCAAAAGCTTACGATGTTGTATATATGTTAAAGCAGATATATGCAAACTTAAAACAAATGGATAAAGCAAAAGAGATGGATGAAGTGCTTAAATCAATAAAAAAATAATGTAATTATTTTGTTTTAATATTAAAAACCTCGATTTATTAATCGAGGTTTTTTTATCTTTGATCTGTTGTTTAATATTTTGAATATATGATTTATTAAAAAAACAATCAAAAAAGAATGATGAACATTAAACTTATCAAAATTTCGCTAAAAATGAGCTTCAAAAATCTTATTTTGTACATAATGATGATTATTGGCATGGGAGAGTTGTCAGCGCAAGACAAAATTTCTAGTGATAAACAATTTAACGGTATTATCAAAGCATTAAATGAGTGGAATTTTAAATCAGCTGTTGATGAACTTGTTAAAATTTCAACATCAAGTAATCCTGAAGATGAGGGTGCTTTTTATTTTTTTAAAGCGAATATCACTTTATGCACATATATTCAAGTGGATTCTACTCACGAAAACAATGCTTTAAGTTATGTAGATAGTTCCGTAAAGTACTTTGAACGAGCTATTGCAACGGGATCTTCCGTGTTTTTCCCCTCGTTATATATTCAAACTCCTCAACAAGGATTGGACACCTGTGCTGCAATTATCAACAAACGAGCTAAACAATATTATTTAAAGGATGATCTGTTAAAGGCAATGACTTTGTATGAAAAAATTATTGAATTTAAATCAGACGATGCAACTCTCTTGAATGCAGCCCTAACGGCCATGAAACTGACAAGTTATCCTAAAGCAAGAACCTATTTCACCCGATCTCTTGAGTTAAATCCGAAAAATGAAAAAGCATGGATTGGTTTAACAGAAACATATAAGCGTATTAATGACACTGCAAATGCTATTAATACTGCGTTTACTTCGTTGCAATATGACTCTACAAACCACAATTTATTAATTAACTTGTATAATATTGCGATTTTTTCAAATAAAAAAGAAACTCTTGAAAATGCGATATATAGATTAGAAAATTCAAATGTAAATTCAAAATATACGCCCACCTTAGCCAATTTATATTATATCACAAAAGATTTTGTGAAAGCAGAACCTTATTATATTGCATCATCCTCAAATCAAACAGAAGATGCGAAATGTGAAATTATGCTGAAATTTTATTTTAATTGGTATTTGCATTTGTATTCATCTGCATTATTAAATACATCAAAGGGAAATTCCGAATCATACTCATCTGATATTCTTGCAAATAAAAAATTTATATCTAAAAAAATTGAACCCTACATCACCAAATATTATTCAAATAACCAATTGAAAAAAATTGTAGATTTTTTAAATTCAGAACTTTTATAAGCATGATACAAAGTGAAAACAAGTTAAAGTCGATTTTTTTGAGTACTATTTGTACTCTTTTTTTCGGATGTATAATAGCTCAAAATTTACAAGAGGCGAAAATATCTGGAGTAAATGGAAAGTATATAAATCCCGATTTGATGATAGAAAGAGGAATATTTAGTTTGAAATCTGAAGAGATAGTCGTCAGTTTTAAAACTTCTGTTTCTTCTAGTGGTACCACAAGAACATTCAAATCTAATTCTAATCTGTTTGGTCCAGATTTTATTAGTTTTTGTCCATTCATATCCTCAGGATCAAAGATTATATTTGATAGTATTGTTATACAAACAAAGTCAAAAACAAAAGTATTGTCGCCTGTTGAGTATGTGGTTAAAAGAGATGCACCTTATTGTTTTTTTGTAAATAATAAGTATAAAAATGAGTATACAGTAGACGAACTTATTCATATAAACACTCTTCAATGTTTTCCGAGTTATTATCAAATTAAATCGTTTGATTTATTGATTTTTGAACATGAAAAAAATCGCAGGTTTTCGAGCAGTAGCAATTCACTTACAAATGAGATGGTAGATGCTTTGAAACTATTGAAAGGTGCTGAAATTGTTTGGTTTGAAAATATCGAATTGATATTTAATTCATTTCAATTCTGGGCTCAACCTTTTAAATTATCAATCATTGCTTCTTCTAATGGTATTCCGTGTACTTTAAATGCTATTTCGTTTGGGGAATGGAAGGTGCCAAACAAAGAGTTTGAATATGAATTAAAAATTCCTAGTAAAGATTTTATGATAGAATCATTCAGTTTTACAACTAATTACAAAGGCGTTATGAAAACTTTAAGAAAATCGAATAGTTCGAAACTTAGCCCTGAAATGGTCGATTTACTGACAAAGTCGGCGCCATCTACTGTAATTAAAATTGATCAAATTAAAATTAAAAACGAAGAAGGAGCTCGTGTATTAGACCCCATATACATTAGAATTCCTGGTGATTCGACTAGAAAAGCAGTTTTAGGAAAAACATATTTTGGAGAACAACCTTATGAATATATTAAAAGCAATCCAAAAATTACAGTTGACGGACAAATTGTATCTTCATTTATGGTGAAAGCCAACGATTTGCCTATCTATACTTCCTCTAGTGGATTAATAAATGAGGATTTACTTCAAGTGATAAGCAAACTGCCAAAAGGAACAGTGCTCTATTTTTATAACATTTTTTCGGAGAGCTCACAGCAAAAGAAAAAATCCAATGATATTTGGATAAAAATTAAATAGATTTTTTGATTTTTCTGAAAAGTCTAAGCAAAAAATGCAATTCCACCCTCGGCAGTTTCTCTATAAATGCTAGGTAAATCGTGGCCAGTTTGCTTCATCACTTTAATAATTTTGTCAAAAGAGACAATGTGAGTGCCATCCGAGAGTAGGGCATAAGTAGCTGCGTCTAAAGCTCTTGTTGCTGCAAATGCATTTCTTTCGATGCAAGGAACTTGAACTAAACCAGCAATAGGATCGCAAGTCATTCCCAAGTGGTGTTCCATAGCCATTTCGGCTGCATATTCAATTTGTAGGGGAGTGGCTCCAAATATTTGTGCAGCTGCAGCTGCAGTCATAGCACATGCTGTTCCAATTTCTCCTTGACAACCAACTTCTGCTCCCGAAATAGAAGCATTGTGTTTTACAAGATTACCCACGATACCCGCAGTAGCAAGTGCTCTTAAAATTTTAGCATCCGAGTATTCATAATTCATTTTAAGAGAATATAAAACACCAGGTAAAACCCCTGCAGATCCACAAGTGGGGGCTGTGACGATTCTGCCACCACAAGCGTTCTCTTCAGCAACCGCTAATGCATAGGCATACGTTAGACTTTTTCGCTTTAATGTAGATCGATAGCTTTTTGATTTAACATAATAAGAAGAGGCTTTTCGTGATAACTTTAATCCTCCTGGAATCATGCCTTCATTTTCAATTCCCCGCTCTACTGCTTGTTGCATTATTTCCCATACAACCTTTAAATATTCCCAAATTTCTTTCCCTTCTACTTCTTCAACATATTCCCAAATGGCACCACCAGTCTCTTCACACCATTTTAAAATATCATTCATCGAATGTCTATCGTATATGGAATGTTTAATTGTTTGTTTTTCACCGTCGTATACAATATTTCCACCACCTATACTGTATACTATTTGTTCCTCCATGAGTGTGTTTGAACTATCAAAAGCACGAAAAGCTAAAGCATTGGGATGAAAATCTTTAATTTCATTAGGAAACCACGAAATTTCAATGTTAGCACCCAAAATTTGAGTAAGTGCTACATCAGTAAGGTGACCTTTACCTGTAGCTGCCAAACTGCCATAGAGAAATACTTCAAACCTTGATGCAGTAGGATGTTTTATTTTAAAATTTGTTGCAGCTATTGCTGGTCCCATCGTATGACTACTAGAAGGCCCAAATCCAATTTTATAAATCTTTTGAATTGATTCCATACCTGTTTTGTGATATTATTTTAGATCAAGAACATCTCGCATGGTAAAAATACCCTTTTTGTCTAAAATCCATTCTGCAGCTAATACAGCGCCTTGGGCAAACCCTTTTCGATTATGGGCAGTGTGTCTTATTTCAATAGTATCAATTTTTGATTCATAGGTGACAATGTGAGTCCCTGGTGTATTGCTAACACGTTTTGACTCAATTTGCAAAGCCTGTTCATCATCTATTTCAGGAGAGTTTATCCATTTCGATTTTCGCTTAATCACATTTAAAATGTCATCCGCTAATTTTATCGCAGTTCCACTGGGAGAGTCAATTTTTGCAGTATGATGAGTCTCTTCAATATTCACGTTATAATCCGGGAAATCCCTCATTAATTCCGCGAGTTTTTTATTTGTCTCAAAAAAGAGGTTTACTCCAATGCTAAAATTGCTAGAGTAAAGCATAGTTTGATCCATTTTTGTGCATAGTGCCTTAATTTCCGGAAGGCGATCTTTCCACCCAGTTGTGCCGATAACTATTGGTATATCGAGATTAAAAGCATTTCGTATATTTCGATAAACGGATGCAGGATTTGTAAATTCAATAGCAACATCTGCCTTTTTGATTTCATCAGCAAATTCAACCCATTGATTTTCAGTGTCCACAATGGATACTATTTCATGTTTTCGAGAGATGGCTAATTTTTCAATCTCTTGACCCATTTTTCCATAACCAATTATTGCAATTTTCATAAATTGATACGCTTATTTAATATATCTTATACTATTTTTTTTACTCCAGTTAGGAGAAAAGGTAAATTGTATTCCCCCATATATTTTATTATTTTGAACCGGCGCTAAATATGGTGTAGTATTTAGGGATAAATTATCAGAGATGTCGAATGAATAAAGATGGCCATCTACGGTTGCATCAATGATATTTAATGCATATAAAACAACAAAACCGATGATGCTCAATTCTCGATTCCGTTGATAATAATTTTTTAGTTCTAAAATGTTCTCATCCGAGTTTTTTGCAAAATCAGCATTATAATGAATGCTGTCTTTGTTTAATCGATAATTAAATTCATGCAAATACTCGGTATATTTCTTATCCGCAAACAAATAGGAGTATGTTAGAGCCCCAAATCCGCCATATATTATGGGAACTTTCCAATATTTTTTGTTGTAAACCTGTCCTAAACCAGGCATTATGGTTGAATATAAAGTAGCTTTTTTGGGAGAATGTTGGCTGATTTTAATTTGCATTAATGAGTCCTTAGAAACCGGTTTTTGTGCAAATAAAAGGGTGATATTCATTGTAGTAAATACAATTAAAATGCATAATATCAACTTTTTAAATGGCCTCATTTAAAATAAAAATTTAAATATTCAATAAATCAAGAATTCGATTAAAATCCTCATCTGATTTAAATTGAATAGAGATGTGCCCTTTCCCTTTTATATTTCGCTTAATGTCAACTTTTGAATTAAGGTGTCTATTTAGTTCATTTCTTTTGTCGATAAAATGACTAGGTAAAGAGACCGTAATAGAGGGTTTCTCTTCTTCAGATTCTTGATTGAATTTTCTAACAAGAGATTCTACTTGCCGAACAGATAAATCATTATTGATGATGTCGTTGCAAACAGATACTTGAATTTCAGGATCTTCTATGCTTAACAAAGCACGAGCATGTCCCATGGATATTTTGTTGTCTCTAACATATATTTGAATGGGAGTGGGGAGTTTTAATAGTCGCAAGTAGTTGGTAATAGCAGAACGACTTTTTCCTACTTTATCACTCACTTGATCTTGGGTAATATTGCATTCGTCGATTAAACGTTGGTAGCTAAGGGCGACTTCCATCGAATTTAAGTTTTCGCGTTGGATGTTTTCTACCAAAGCCATTTCAATCATTTGCATATCATCAGCAGTTCTAATGTATGCAGGGATTTCAGTTAATCCAGCAATTTTAGATGCTCTTAATCTACGTTCTCCAGATATGAGTTGATATCTATCTTCAATTTTTCTGACAGTTATGGGTTGAATTAGGCCGTGTACTTCAATTGAGGATGCAAGTTCTTGCAAAGCATTTATCTCAAATTCGGTGCGAGGTTGCCATGGGTTGGCATCTATTAAATGGATGTTGATAGTGCAGATATCGCTGAGTTTTATTTTACTAGGCGAATTTGAAGAGATCACTTCTTCGTTTGGTGTTGCACTTAATAGTGCACTCAATCCTCTACCCAGCGCTTTTTTTTGAGCATTCATTATAGTTCGGTATTAATCAATTTATCTTCGTTTTTTATCTCTGTTAAATCATTTTTTTGAAGAATCTCTCGTGCCAGATTCAAATAATTTTGAGCTCCTTTGCTGTCGGCATCATACATGATGATGCTTTCTCCATAACTAGGTGCTTCACTTAGTTTAATGTTTCTATATACCACAGTTTCAAATACTAAATCCTGAAAATGTTGTTTAACATCTTCTATCACTTGATTCGCTAACCTCAATCGTGCATCGTACATGGTCAACAAAATACCTTCTATGATTAAATCTGGATTTAAATGAGATTTTATAATTTTTATTGTATTTAATAATTTTCCTAATCCCTCCAATGCAAAATATTCACATTGAACAGGAATTATCACGCTATCTGCTGCAGAGAGAGAGTTTACAGTAATCAATCCTAGTGAAGGGGCGCAATCAATGATGATAAAATCATACTCATTTTTAATTTTTTCAATTACCCCGCGCATTTTTGTCTCTCGGTTGGGCAAATTGATCATTTCAATTTCAGCGCCTACTAAATCTATATGTGCTGGTAGTAAATCTAGATTTGGGGTAGATGTTTTGTAAATGATATTTTTGGGCTCAATTTCATCTACAATGCACTCGTATATGCTCGTCTTTACAGTTTGCGGATCAATGCCTACTCCAGAAGTTGCATTTGCTTGTGGGTCGGCATCAATAATTAGAGTACGATGCTCTAATACTGCTAAAGATGCAGCTAAATTAATACTTGTTGTGGTTTTTCCAACTCCACCTTTTTGATTTGCGATGGCTATTACTTTACCCATTCTGAGTCGTTATTAGATTATTCATTTATTTGCAAATTTACGATTTTTTCTCTTTAAAATTGGGTATGTTGATAACTTCCTTTTTTTCATTTCTTTATTGCCACAAAGGCTCCAAGTCACTAAGATTTTTTTTAAATTTCCTATTGAATAATTTGGGATTAAAATACAACGATCGAAATTGCATCAAAGTGGGTGAAAATTATCTAGAGATATGGTTAAGAGTTATTTTGAGTCTCTAAAAAATGTTGATGAGGATTTAATACTTTATATTAAAAATCCATAATAGTTTGTATTCCGCCATGATCATAGGCTTTCATGTCGAATAAAGTGAGCTGATTTTTTGCTACAATGGGTTCGTTTTGTGCTGGTGCATTTTCATCTAAGTAGGTATTGATAATTTTCCGAAGGGCTACCTTTGAAGTTGTATTCTTGAGCTTACAATATCTATCGAGTTGTTTTTTCCTAGATAATGGAATTTTAAAGACAATTTTAACAAATTTTGTCTTATTGCTAGCTCTCTTTTTTCGTGTTTTTATTTTCGACATTTCTAGAAATTATTTTAAAGTGCGACAAAAAGAAATCATTGTATTTGATTTCCAATGTGATCTTTTAGTACTTGAATAAAGGTGTCTATTTCTTTGGTTGTGTTTTTTGATCCGAAAGATACACGGATCGAATGGGTAATATCATCTCTTATTTCTCGAATAACATGCGATTTTTGGACGGAACCCGAAGAACATGCACTTCCAGAAGAGATACATATTTTGTTCATATCAAGAAGAATATATAGCGAGTCCATGGAAGGATAATCTAATATTGTAAAGTTAACAATATGAGGCACCTTCATCTTTGAATTGCCAACAAATTCAATATTTGGGATAGCTTTTACAATCTCTTTCGAAAAATATTGGCTTAACAAATCTACTTGATTTAGCTGGTTGTCATATTCACGAAACACAATTTCTAAAGCTTTAGCCATTGCTATAATCGATGCAGTATTTTCGGTGCCTGCTCTCATGTTTTGTTCTTGACCGCCCCCATAAAGTAATGGGTTTACATGATTTTTTGAAGAAATGTATGCAAAGCCAACTCCCTTTGGGCCATAAAATTTGTGAGCTGTAAAAGATGCGAAATCCACAACAGAAAGCTCTAGCGGCGTTTTTCCAACAGCTTGAACCATATCACAAAAAAAGGTTGCTGCATATTTTTTACATAAAGCTGAAATATCCGATATTGGGTTAATTACGCCAATTTCATTGTTTACACTCATAATGGCTACCAACGAGTTGGCATTTGTCTTCAAAAGATTTTCCAAGTGTATTAAATCTATTTCCCCAAATCTGTTTAATTTACAGTAACTTATCTCTATTTGGTTTTTTAGACTCTTAATTGTATTTAGAACTGCTGGGTGCTCAATTGGTGAGACAATAACATGGGTTATTTTGTTTCGCTCGATGGCACCTTTTAGTACCATATTAATTGCTTCAGTAGCACCTGATGTGAAAAAGATTTCACTGCTTTTCACCTTCAAAAGGGAGGCTATTTTATTTCTAGCTTGTTCAATTTCATTACGTGCTTTTTGCCCTAATAAATGAGATGAAGAGGGGTTTCCATGCAAATCCCTTAGTTTGCTTGATAACACTTCAAATACCTCAGGATGAATAGGAGTAGTAGCAGCATGATCAAAATTGATAAAATCCATCTTGTGATTTATAAAGTTGATACAATTTCTTTAATATCCGAGATAATTTTATTTGCCAAATGATTTGCTGTAGCCATTGAGTCGCTTTCGCTATATATTCTAATAATTGGTTCTGTATTTGATTTTCGAAGATGAACCCATTGCTTGTCAAATTCAATTTTTACTCCATCTATATCGTTAATTGGCTGTTTATAATACTGTTTTTTTATCTTTGATAATATCTCATCCACATCCATCTCTTTGGAAAGTTCAATTTTGTTTTTTGAAATATGATATTCAGGATACTTCTTTTTAAGAGAAGAACAACTTTTTTTGTATAATGCCAAGTGAGATAAAAATAGAGCTATTCCAACTAATGAGTCACGACCATAATGCAGTTCAGGATATATTACTCCACCATTTCCTTCACCTCCAATAATAGCTTGCGTGTTTTTCATCATAGATACCACGTTTACTTCGCCTACAGCAGACGCTGAATAACGATACCCGAAATTTTCAGTAATATCTTGCAATGCACGAGTGGAAGATAGATTAGAGACAGTGTTTCCAGGGGTATGAGATAATACATAATCGGCAATAGCAACCAATGTGTACTCTTCCCCGAACATAGTTCCGTCTTCATTGATAATCGCTAATCTGTCTACATCTGGATCTACCACAAAACCAACATGAATATCCGATTTTGCTATTATCGAGCTAATTTCGGTTAGATTTTCTGGCAATGGTTCTGGATTATGTGCAAAATCTCCTGTTGGATCGCAGTTAATCATTTTTATAAAGTCAACACCCAATGCTTTTAATAACATCGGTATAGCTATTCCCCCAGTAGAGTTTACACAGTCTATGGCTACTTTAAAATTTGCTGCTTTGATTGCTTCAATATTTACTAATTTAAGTTGTAAAATCTTTTCAATGTGTCGCTCAATAGAATTTTCAACTCTTGAATAACTACCTAGTTTATTTACTTCTTTAAAATGGTACAAATTGTTGTCGGCTTTTTGTAATACAATTTCTCCTTCAGAAGCAGAAATAAACTCTCCTTTGTCATTTAGCAACTTAAGAGCATTCCAATGGGCTGGATTATGACTAGCTGTAAGAATGATTCCGCAATCTGCATGATTAGATACAACTTCCATTTCAACAGTTGGGGTAGTGCTTAATCCGGTATCTAAAACATTGCAACCCATCGACATAGCTGTGCCACATACCAACTGGTTTACCATTTCACCAGAAATTCGGGCATCTCTTCCTACAACTACAGAGATGTTGTCGTTCTTTTTTTGATCTTGGATGAATGAGACAAAGGAAGCAGTAAATTTTACGATATCGATAGGAGTGAGGTTGTCTCCAGGTGCACCACCGATAGTACCTCTGATTCCAGAAATTGATTTTATAAGGGACATTTTTGAGTTTTTAATTATAATTTGCAAATATACAAATTTTCATTTTCTTGAATTAATAATAAGAGATGAGTTGAGAAAAACAAAGATTTTATTGGATATTTGTTAATCTAAGATACGATTTTTGTTTGAATTATTGAAAAAAAAAGAAACAAGTTTTTAAAAACATTCCGATTTTGATTGAAAACAAATGAAATATTATCTAATTTAGCTATAAAAAAAATATATGGATATTTTGTTTACATTGCTTTCTGTGCTTTTGTGTGTATTAATCATACGAAATCATCGATTTTTTAAAATTGATGGAGTCAAAAAAGAAGCAATGTTGTTCGCCTTTTTATTGAAAATTTTTGCAGGTGCATTGATATTTCTTATTTATACTTATTACTATCCAGATAGAACTACTGCAGATATTTTTAAATATTTTGATGATAGTAAAATTATGGCAAATGCAATGTATGATAAGCCATTAGATTTTTTAAAAATGTTCTTTAGTTTTCAAAACGATACACCCTATTTCACAGACAATTATTATAACCATATGAATAATTGGTTTAGAGTATATGACTCTAATCTTTTCAGCGACAGCCATTTGATTATCCGCTTTAATGCGTTAATAATGATTTTTTCTTTTGGTGTTTATCATGTTCATACAGTTGTTGTTTGTTTTTTGTCATTTATTGGTTTAACTGCTTTGTTTAAATTTTTTATCGAGTATAATCCAAAAGCAAAACTGGGATTGTTTTTAGCTATATATACCATCCCATCGGTTGTTTTTTGGGGGTCTGGTGTATTGAAAGAGGGCTTGATCTTTTTTGCATTGGGTATGTTAATCTATCATGGGAATCATCTCTTTGAAAAAATTAATATTCGTAAATTGCTGATTCTTTTATTATCCGTGGTATTGCTCCTCTATACCAAAATTTATGTTTTTGTCATCGTCTTTCCACTGTTTGTTATTTTCAACTTGCTCAAACATCAAAAAAGTAAAAATATTAGCTTAACTTATTTTGCAACAACCCTGTTAGTGTTTTTGATAAGTTTTCTCTTTTTCAAAAACTTTGCAAAAGTGGATATCTTTCAAATGCTGGCTCAAAAACAACATGATTTTATCTTACTTTCTGAATCTCAAAATCCAGGAAGTTATTTAACAACGGCCAAATTAAATCCTAGCTTGTGGAGCTTTATCCAATATTTGCCAACTGTAATAATGAATACCATGCTAAGGCCTATTGTTGGGCTAGATAATTCTATCATTATGATTCCATCTTTTTTAGAGAACATTCTCACCTGGACTTTGATTTGCCTCTCTATCATATTTCCAAGCAAACGAACTCCGCAACAGTGGTTGATGTTTCAGTTCCTTCTTTGGATTGTGATTGGTTTTTTTCTAATTACTGGTTTTACCACCCCAATCTTGGGTGCTATAGTTCGTTATAAATCTATTGCATTACCTTTTCTAGGAGTACTTTTTTGTTTTTCGATTAGCAAAAAGAAATTATGCAATTCATCTAGGAAAATTGCCACGATTTGCCAGTTTTTTGAAAAAAAAATAGTGTATAAATCTACTTTGCCGTAGATTTACTTCTGTCAATTTGTGACAATACCATACAGTGGATTGCCTAAATAATATCTCCTAAAATTGTAAAACCACCATCCTTTTACTGAATACATCAGCATCAATTCTTTTCGACTTTTTAATGGATTTTCTTTTTTGTCAATTAAGGCTAAGGATTGAGCAATTTTTTTTTGAATATTTTTAGATTCCTTTGATGAAGCACCTTTTTGTTTTAAAATGGTTAATAGTGAAAATGCTTCTTTAATTTTTTGCTTGTCAATCAACCACATGCAGGCGTTTGATAAAGTAACTTTGTTGTTGCAAAGTATAAAAATAGAGGCTATGGAATCTTTTTTTATAACCGGATGCTTGGCAATAAATATTTGATAAAGAGAATCCGCATGGTAGAAATTTAACATCGCTTCATCCACTTTCCCAATTTCCACATAATATCTAGAATCTTTAATCTTCTTCTGATAATTCCCAATTTTCGATAATTCTTCAATCTGTTCAATTGAAATTTGATGGTTGAATTTACACTCCCTGTTTGAATTAACAATTGAGAATAAACTATCCCCATATTGGGATGCTTTTATGTAATCATTTTCACTTTTTGAGCGTAAAGATAAGTTGTAAAAAATCTCGGATTTATTATTTTGAAAAGTGCAAAAATTATCATTCAAAAGCTTCTTGGTTGAATTTAACTCTGAATTACAATTGCTATCGGAATACAAAAAACTAGAGGAAAATATTGAGTCTGCTCTAGCCAACCATATATTGGCTTGATTATAATTGTTGCTCCAAATGTTTTGTCTAGTTTTGGAAAGATAATCAAATAAGAGTGGTTTGCTTAAGCGAAGGATTAAACTATCTACTTCGGATGAATTTGAAAGCTGATAGTTTTGAGATATTTGTTTGGCATGGATATATTTTTCCAGAGCATTTTGATACAAACCATTGTTATACAGGTCATTTCCAATTTTTACATGCGAGTTAAATTCAACTATCTTGATATTTCGATCAACTATTCGGAATTCTGAAGTATCTCTGATATATTTTGAATATTGCTGATAAAAGATTCTGGCATCTCGCATGCATTTTTCTGCCATGTATAAATCATTAAGTTGAGTGTATTTAATGGAAAGATTTAATTTTTCATTAAATCCTCCTTGGGCAGCTATTTCTCTATATGATTCCAGATTCGATAATCTAAAGTCTGAGCGATACATGTGTCCAACACTGTCCGCTTTTTCTAGTTTAGAAAGAGCTTTTACATATTGATTTGAGGTAAGTAAACCTTTGCTCGTCTCTACTAACTTGCTTACCAATATATCTACATATTTTTGAATCTCATGATCGTTCGGAATTTCCTTAATATTTTGCAATTGGTATTTTTTTGCCTCTCCAATGTAGTTTTCAGCAATCTGAAAATAGTTATTCTGCAATGCTTTATGTATTACGGAAAAATAAGATTTATAGATGCCATTTTTGGAATTTATTATTCCTTTAGTGTGATCATTATTGCATATTTCGGTAGTGTTGCTGTCACAAAAAATGTTTGCAATTTCAAAAATTGAATGCGCTTCTGAATACCTTTGAGCAACATACATGTCGTTTCCTTGATTTACAATTTTTCGGTAAAGCAACTTCCCGTAATCAATGGTTTGCTTTTGCAAATATTCATTTGGATAGGTAGTTGAAAAGACTTTTTTAATCCATAAACTGGCCTCTTTTAAATTTCCTATTTCGTAATACAATCTAGATAATTCCAATAGAGCTTGAACGTTAAACGCATGATATTCAATTGCTTTATTGTAATAATAGATGGCTTGTAATATATTCCCTTTATCTTTGTTCATTCTGGCATCTAAAACAAACCTTTGGTCGATATTCATCAGACATTCTTGAAGTGCAATCTGTTTTTGATATGCTAAGATGTTGATATGTGAAAATTTTAATTTAAAATTATTAGGATCATTCTGAACAAGGTTTAATCTAGCAACTAAATCTAGGTTCTCGACTTTTTTTAGACTTTGAATTAAATCATCCAAATCAAAATCGAGCAATGGAATTAACTCTGTCTTGGCTAAATCAATACTTTGCAATGTTTTTTCCCAACGGATGAATAAGGAATCCGATTTTTCATATAGGTTTATACCTTCAAACTGTTTCTTAATTTCATCATTCCATTGGGAATCAAAATGAATGGTAATATCCGTTAGATGTATGTCTGAAATTGAAGAAACACTATCTAATAATATCGTAGCAACATTGGTTTGGTTATAATGGAGTGGGCTATAAATATCAAATTTGCTTTTTTCTCCGTTTTTTAGGTAATGAAGAGAGCCTTTAAATATATTTGGAAATAGAGTAGGAGATAAATCAAATCCACTTAATGAATTATTGCCTCTAATGGAATCCTTAATTATGGTGCAGTTTATTAATGCTTTTTTTGAATCAACAGATGTAGCTGAAATCAAGACGTTTAAGTCGATATAAAAAAATGGATCTCCAATTTTGGTAGCTTCTGAAAATTGAGATAAATAAGAAAGTAAATATTGGTTTTCGGTTGTATTTCGAGAAATTTTATAACTTAATTTGAAGTTAGTGTCGCTCAACACTATTTGTTGTCCGTTGGAAGAAAAAAATAAAAAATAGAGGAATAGAAATAGCGCCCATTTGAGGAGCTTTTTGTTATCAAAAACTAAAAACAGGAAACGATAAAGGGAATGACCCCCTGAAAGTAGATTATGTATCATCTTCTCCACTTGGGTCTTTGTTTGATTGATATAATTTAAAATAGTGCCCAGAACAAGAGTCGAACTTGCACATCCTTACGGATACTACCCCCTCAAAGTAGCGTGTCTGCCAATTTCACCACCTGGGCTATTTTTTTGCAAATATAGAACTTTTTTTTGATAAAATATAATTTTAGAGGTCATCATTTAATTTCATATCTTTGCACCTTAGAAAAACAACAAAAAC
>CAZZHH010000003.1:0-103198 GCA_964653595.1 uncultured Lentimicrobiaceae bacterium | reverse complement strand
TGAAATTACCTCTATGAGAAGATGTATAAGTTTTTACAAATTCTTGAAATCTGGTTTAAAACAAGATGTTCTGATGCCGAATATGGAAACCGTCCACAAATGTATTATGAAGGATTTTGATTTCATAGCAAAACATTCCAAAGATTGTACGAAGAATGTTTCCTATCGTGCAGAGGATATGGTTGGTAATGAATATTGTTTTAAAAGGTCGTATTGTTATAAGTACGGTGAACATGGACAGAATTATTCAGACGCCATTGTCAAATCCTTACAGGAACAATTTGGACTTCGCGGACTTCTTTATTTGATGGATTTTGAATGCAAATCGCCGCTTAATGTGATACCGCCAATTGAAGGTGTATAATGGGGATTCTTACCGCAGAACTTGCTCTCCTTATGGGAAACGGCATGGCAATCACACCTTATCTTTTATTTGACGAAAGTAAGGAGCTCTTGTACAACTATATCCAATCGAAAATTCTTTGGGATATGACTTGTGAGAACGTTTCCGTCAAACCAGATTTGGAACTCGCCCGTAAGTGTGTTATGGGTGATTTTGATTCTATCACGAAGCTTTTCAAGGGTTGTGTTCAAGATAAAACTCACTATGCAATAGATACGGTCGGTAACGGATTGAGTTTTTCCAGATTGTATTATTATAAACACGGTACCCACGACCCAGATTTGACGGATGAAGGAATAAGTGTGTTGAAAGAACAGTTGGGAATTAGCGGAACGATTTATTTGATATATTGTGATTGTAAGGTGTAGGAGTATGATGAACGCACGTATTTATAAATTACATGATGTTATGAATATAGGGACGGCAACGCCAATTACGGAATTGATTTTGTCACAAGATGGAACAGTTGCGGCGGATGGTGTGAATATGGTTGCTATGAATATTATAAAACATCTTTTATGGAAAGTTCATAAAGAAAACGAAAAAAGAGACTGGTGGAATTTGCCTCCACTTCCCGAATTGAATATTGATATTGTTCGCCTTCATGTTTATAACGATATTGATTTCATGCTGAACGATGTGAGACATTATAAGGCTCATATTATGTACAGTGCAAATGATGATGTCGGAGATGGTTATGATTTTAGGAGATCTTATTACTTTCAATACGGTATGAAAGATGTACCTTATATTGAAGATCCGAATCGTTTATTCTCGTTGCCGAAGCCAGATGATAAGTTCTATATGAAATCACCTTTGTTTAAACCGCTTAACCCGAGAATCAATGCAAAGATTTATGGAGATTTTTATATTCACGATGATGAGTTGATATTTCTGTCTTGGCGAGATGAGTTAAAAAGAAAATACAATGCAGATTGAAAAGAATATAAGTACAGAAAACTTTTTACAAAATTATTTTTCAAAGTATCCAAGGGGAGTTTTGCTGGGAAGGAATTATGGCCTATGGTATTTTTCATAGGCCTGTCTTTTTTTATATGGAAAGAATACGGGAAAGAAGGCAATTTCAGGGGTTTCTTTGGGGAGGATAGGGGAAGGATAGGGGAAAGTTATCGGGAAAAGAAAGAAACGGCCTGAGAAGGAAGGGAATTGTGGGCGCGTGGAAAGTTCGGAAAGAATTCGGAAAGAATTCGGAAAGAATTCGGTTTGACTTTAAGGAAAGAAGGGAAAGAAGGGAAAGTTGTGGATTGGCGGGATCACAAATAATTGTGCGTAGAACAAAGGGAATGTGAAGGGGATTCTATTGGGTGAATGAGGTTACAGGAAAGTTTTTACAAAATTATTTTTTCTTTACCTATAGGGAAGAATTTCTGGGCGAAAATAAAAAGAAATTTTAAAAAAGAAAAAATGGGTTTTCCCCAGATTTTTTGATGTTTTTAGAGGGGTGGGGTAACAGGGGCGGCCATTAGGTTTCCTCCACGGCCCCATTACGTTTCCCTGTATACAATCTTTTTGGATTTTTATTCATGAGGTTTTTTGGGTTTTTTAAATGTTTATTTTCAGGGTTTTCTGAATAAAAAGAATTACTGTTTGTATTGCCATATTCAGAAATGTTTTTTCTTCATGAGTTTTGAATAAAACGAATACTTAATTGTAGGTATATAGCGAAGTTAAGAAATTCACATAAAGAAAGGTCACGGTATTATGTTTACAAAGATTGAAAGGGCAACGCCAACACAGGCGCATAGTCTGCTTGAAATCAGCAGTGATTACAGTAATTATGTAAATATTAAAGCTGTAGAATTAAAGACTGGCGATGTTTGTGTTTGTGGCGAATGGAAGCCCGAGTGTTTTGTAGTGCGCGGAATGGAAGAGAATGGCTTCAGTGTAAGAGTTGCAAAAGATGGAACGATCATGCATGTAAACGGCGATACAACCGCCAAGGCGGGAGATAATGCAGAAAAATACTTTACATTCCTAAGAATGATAGGATAAGCAGATCGGACGGCGGAGAATTCACCGTCCGATTATATAACATGGGGTTGGAACATATCAAAAAAATAATTATCTGGCGAAAAAAATGATGAATAAAAAATATTCCTGTTTGTATGTATACGGCGAGCGACAGGGAACATACTTCGCCATACTTTTATAAGGACGGTTTTTAACATGAATAACGAATTCGTTTACATTGTAGTGGGCAATGACCATTATCTTCAGCGGCTTGAAAATGACGGTGACCATGCAGAAAATGTTGACATAGCAGTTGAAGAAATTGTCATGGATCAAAAAACACTCACGGAAAACGTTAAAATGTTTTTCTTGGCAAAACCATTGAGTCGGCTTGGTGATTTTGAGCCTGATGTTTATGATTACATTCGCGCTATGTTGCGTATGGATTGTAAAGCGCAATTACTTATATGCAACAGAATGACACGAAACTCTTATCATTGGAAAACAGGCGAACAATGCAGTGCGGCGAATGCGGCAGAAACTTCTGAAATTAAAGAGGATTTAATAAAAACTTGGGCAAAGGCAGTCACAGAATAAAATCAAGGCGGGAAGAAATTTCCCGCCTATGTTTTTTACATGGGGTTGCAGAATAAAAAAATTCATTATTGGTGAATAAAAAATTATCCTAACTGTAGGTATATAGCGAAGCTGATAACTTCACATTAAAACTAAGGACGGCACAACATGAACGGCACAACAAGAGAAGTTACTAAAGTTATGACGGCACAGGAATTTCATGCAGAGCTTGAGAATAAGGGTAGAAAGTGTTTTGAAGTGGTCGATAAGAACGCTTTAACGAATGGATATCGTCGCGGCTGGGCGAATTTCGTTTGGCAACCTGAAGAGTTTGTAATGTGCCATATGTCAATGGAATTCGGTGTGTCCATTGTGCGAATCTCCAAGGATGGAAAAATATTGCAGAACGCTGGAGATTCTAATATGCCAATTGGAACTTCGGCGGATGAATATTTTACGTTCGGCGTAGCGTGATAAACGAATTCAGGACGGGAACAAAAACTCCCGTCCTGAATTTTATTAAATATTTGCGAATAAAAATCAATCTTAATTGTAAGTACAGGTAAAGCCAAAACAAGAAAAGGTATTAGAATCATGGAAAGAGTAACGCCGTATCATTCTTTATCACACTGGGAAGAAAAGTATAAAATGTTAACGGAATTTTTCTCAAACAGTGTTTTACATCGTGAAACAACAGACAACAAAATATTCACAGTCACAGGGTATAAAAAGTCTATTGGTGAATTGTTGGCGTTGAGACGCGTACACATTGTGCATTTTCCGAATAATAATTTCCGTATTAATCATCATCCTCTTGCTGGCTTTAATATGATGGATTTTAAAAATGTTGAGGAATTTGAAAAACATTTAATTAAAAATAACTGTATCTATTTGCCGATTTATGCAAATGACAATATTCTTTTTAGCACAGAACAGGCAATCTCAAAAGTAATCGGATTTATTTTTTCAACTCCAGACGATGTTAAAAGTAGCATGTTCGAAAAGATTGATAAGGAGTTCCTTGAGAGTTCTTTAAGGTTGATTGAAAAGAACATTCAAAACAGATTCTTTCAAGTGAATGTTTACGATATTGAAAACGCTTATACAGAATCTTATTACGATTTTGAAACACTCGAGGAAGCCGTAAAATTCGGATTGAACAAAATTGGAGTAAAGGAATAAGAATTCATTCACAGGCGGGAATTTCTTCCCGCCTGAAATCTTTGTGTACCCCATGCAAAATCGTCCAGGTATTTTCTGGAACAAAAAATCAACATAGTTAAGAAAAAAATTCATCTTTTGTGAATAAAGTTCCTACTTGGTTGTAGTTATGTAGTGAAGTTAAAAAATCCTTATTGGAGTAGTATATTATGATTACCGTTTCCGTACTTAGTTCTTCCGCCTCTTTTCAGCTCAAAACAGTTGAGTTAAACAAAGAAGAATTCTGTGATGATCTTTATATACGCCGTGTCGGGCGAAGTGGATATTTTGCTGGTGTCATTATGATTACCGCTTCCGACCCTTTGCAGTCGATAGAGCAATGCGGGGGTACTGATTGTGAACCTTATGCCATTGAGTTTATGACTAAAGCCGAATACGTCAACTACGTCAACGGGAAAAATAGTAATGCCGAATGGTTTAACAGAAGAGTGACTCAAGAGCAATTTGATTATGCCATTCCCGTTAGCACACTAAACGAGTTAGATACGCTGTTCATTAAAACCGCTAAAGAATCTGGATGCATCAATATCCATTATACGGACGATTTCGATCGCTACATGAGCAGAAAGACCTATTAACAAATGAAATTTTCCCGCCCAGTGAAAAACTGGGCGGGAAAATTTCCCTATTTTACGTGGGGTACAGGGTTTTTTATACAGACCAAATTTTTTGCCCTGTACCCCACGTAAAATTCCACAAAACTCATTTGTTAAAAAAGATTCATTTATAAAAAAAGATTCATTTTTTATGAATAAAGATTCTCCCCAATTGTAATATAATAGCGAACACGGGAAAACCCGATATTATACAGGAGTAGGAATCATGGAATTCAATAGACACGGTTGCAGTTTAGTGACAGCTGTACAAGCTCACAAAATAATTGAACATTCGCCACAGAGTGTTATGGCGTTACATATTCCGTCACGTGATGTTTTTACATGTGGTGAATGGAAACCTGAATGTTTTACATTGCGCCGAGAATGTTGCCGCACATATGGCGTTTTCCCGCTTTATGATTCGTTGAAAATCGATCATGCCGACTCGGATTCAAGACCCGACGACATATTCATATTTCTTGCAAAGGAGATTTAATTCATTTGGGGGATTCGAATGAATCCCCTTATTCCTCCCCATGTAAAATATCTCTCCCCCACGTAAAATTCCACAAAACTCATTTATAAAAAAATTACCTATAACAAAAAAAAGATTCATTTTTTGTGAATAAAAATACTCCTTCAGTTGTAATATAATTGCGAACACGGGAAAAACCCGATAATATACATTTAGGAGCTTGACTATGGCTACAATGGAAGAAAAAGAATTCAGAATGCAAGATTGCGCCGCAAAACTTTTTAACATGATGAAAACAATGTGCGAAAACGGTACCCTCGTTTCTAACGTCCGTCATGAAGTTTTCAATGTCAAAAGATTGTCTCAAACGAAGTTAAGCGTTTTTAATCAACTGCTTTTAATGGCACAAGGCGCCACGGACGCAAGAACTTACAATGAATGGAAAAAAGTTAAACGGTTTGTCAAGGGCGGCGAAAAAGCCGTCTTCATTTTCAAGCCCCTTATTATCAAAGAAAAAGATGAAAACGAAGACGATAAAAATAAATGCATAGGCTTTACATTGTCGCCCCGTTTCGACGTTTCCCAAACAGACGGAGAACCCCTTGAATCCGAAAAAATGATTGAAACATTTTATGAGGGCGGGAATAAAGCCCCCTTGTATGAAATTGCAAAACAACTTGACATTAAAGTGATTGCCGAAGATTCAGGAAGTGCATTGGGCGGGTATTACGCATTGAGCAATAAAATCACTTTGAAGTCAAAAGATGAATCCGTTTTCGCTCATGAACTGATTCATGCCGCCGATTACGTCAACTACAAAAAACAGAATGAGGATTATCATAATAATATGGAATGCCGTCAAATGTGTGAGACGGTTGCAGAATTCGGGGCGGCGGTTTTAATGTCCTACTTGGGTTATGAATCCCATTGCGATTTAAACGGCGTTTTAAGCTATTTAACCAGTTGGAACGATAAATCCCCTAAACAGGCACTTATTGCCGTTAGTAGGCTAATTAAACGTGTTGAAAAGAATGTCACGTATCTTGTGAACGCACTGGAGGGAAAAACCGAACAGGAAGCCATTCCAGCATAATGAACATAGGGGGATTCAGAAATGAATCCCCCTATTTTTTTTGTTCTGAAGAATCCCACATTTTCCTCCCCATGTAAAATATCTCTCCCCCACGCAAAATTCCACAAAACTCATAGAATAAAAAAAAGACTGCATATAACAAAAAATTCATCTTTCATGAATAAAGTGCCTACTCAACTGTAGATATATTACGCAACAAGGAACACCGCTCTTTGACATCTCAATGAATCGGAACGCCACGGGCGGCGTTCCTTGTGTGTAAAAACCATATAATATATAGGAGAGTCATATCATGACTACGGAAACAAAGAATACAAATGAGTTTGTTTATAGTAATATTGGAAATTGCGGAATTTCAAACTCTTTATTTGGTTTGTGCTATCAGGTAGACCAAAAAACGGTTATTTGTAATGGCATTGAATATGCAAAGTATTATTTTGACCATCAAGAAACCAAGTGCCTTGGGATGATAGTCAATCGAGTTATGCCTGAAGCTCGGAATTTTGAGGGTGAATTATCATTAGCTAATGATGTTCTGTATGACGGCGAAAAAATCAAAGTTACTGCTATAGCTGATTATGCATTTTCAGGCACAATGTTCAAAAGAGTGTTATTCGGATCGAATTTGAAATATGTTGGCGATCATGCTTTTGCATACACGAGAGAACTGATTAGCTTTTACAGTTGTTTCTCGCATGTTACACGAATTGGAAAATTTGCGTTTGAGTCAAGTAATATTTCTCAATGTTGCATTCATGGCGTTGTCGATATTGGGGATTATGCTTTTTATAATTGCGAACGTTTGAACAAGGTCTATGAGAATACTTCTGTTTTGTTTGATTGGGAACACGTGTTTTTCAACGTGAAGCATATTGGGAAATCGGCATTTTGTAACACAAGATTTGACGATTTGACATTTAAGTATAATGGCGAAAAACCAGAAATTCACAGTCAGGCATTCAGTGGTGAGTTGGTGACGAGGGTAAAAATTCAAGACAACAACGAGGGGACAATCACAGTTAAGGTGTATAAAAAGAAAAAACGGCTTCTCGGCGCTAAAGATGTTTTATACATGTTGGAGGAATGTTGCTAATACCACAGGCGGGGAATGAAAATTCCCCGCCTGTTTTTTTGTTCTGAAAAATCCCTCATTTTGCGTGGGGTTGAAATATTTTACATGGGGAGGGGCGGAACAATTCCCAAATAAAAATAACAATTTGTGGATAAAAATACCCCCTTTAGTTGTATTACAACACGGGAAACTCCCGACATTATACAGTGGTAGGGATTATGAACAGAAATGAATCCCCCTTTTTTTGTAATGCATTTTGTACCCCACGTAAAATACCATAAAAAAATAACAATTTGTGAATAAAGTTTCTACTCGATTGTAGATATAAGTAACTTCAAAGGATGAAAGGAATCCTATCATGAACAGAGCAACAAACAAAGAAATTGAAATTTGCTTGAGGCGTTTGCCTGAATTGCCGCATGGCAAATTTGAAGTAACGAAAACCATAAACGGAAATAAACTTGAACTGCACCTTAATGGCGGCGGTGTTGTGGATTTATCTAAATCAATGACTAAAAGCCAATTGCGTGATGCTTTGGATGTAGTGACACGTATTCTTGATGAAATCAATCACAAGTAATTCATAATGGGGGGATTCAGAAATGAATTCCCCCTTATTCGCATATAATAGTAATTTGTGAATAAAATTTCTGTTCGGTTGTAATAATAAGTAACCTTAAAAATGAAAGAGAGTACAGTAATGATTAAAATTATCAATCCATTGGAAAAGTGCAGTAATACAGAAATGCAAGTTTATGTTAAAATTGAATTGGACGAACAAGGCGCATTAACAATTACTGGAGTTGAGGGGCCGAGAATTTTTGGGCGCTGTACAGGTCATCGTGACCAAATTCAAAATGCATTACTTAATAACGTTAAATGTTTTAATGATGGATTTAATCAAGAGAAAGTTGAAAGATTAATTCAAATTTGGAATGAATGGAATTTAAATCACAGGCGTACATATTGCGAACACCAAAAAGAGTTGGGTTGGCCTGAGCAGTGTTGGAAAGAAGTAGATGTGTATCAATTTGTTATTACAAGAGAAGCGTCTGAAATTTTTGACGCTATAAAGAAAATTAATAAAATAGATAAGAATCATACTTATTTCCAACTTACAGAAAAAGCGCATATTATACCGTTATTGCGGTTAATCCGTGAAAGCGATAAGGAAGAACTTGATGAATCTATTAGTGAATTCTATAAAAAGGATATTCCATTTATGAAAAAAAGCAAACTTTTGTATCTTCGTGAAGATGACCACCCAGATGGATTATGCAGAAAACCTTGTCCAGTTTGTGGGCATATATTCGGGGTAGAGAAAAAGTTTGCACAGGTTCCTCAAGATGTTATTGATTGGTTATTCAGTTTGCCAGATACAAAAACACAACCAGCTTGGATTTAAAAATAGGGGATTCAGAAATGAATCCCCTTTTCGCATATTGCGCAAAATAGAATATCCTGTACCCCACGTAAAATACCATAAAACTCATAGAATAAAAATAACAATTTGTGAATAAAGTTTCCACTTGATTGTAGATATAAGTAACTTCAAAAGATGAAAGGGATTAGAAAAATGGCTTTAATGATTCACTTGAAAGATTCCACGGGCGGAATGTTGCTTGCCTATAATAAGATGTGGCAAGATGGAAGCTATGAAAAAATTACTATTGACTCCGTTTTAAATTGGGTAGCTGAAGAATATTCTGAAGTGTCTGATAATTTAACGGTAGAAAATCCCCACTATGCAAGTGGTAGCGGGATTGAACATTTACCCTATCATTCTTCCGTAAATGACGAATATGAGTTTGAACCGAGTGAAATTGCTGAAGCCGTTTCGTTTGCTGGAATGCATGTTCGCTTAATTGAAGTGACGGATGAAGTATTTTCGCATATGACGCAAGAACAGAAGAACGATTTGGAAAATGACAATTATTTCGGATGGAATGAAGAAGATTGTTCGCAACTTGAAACATTTGTTAACGGTTGTAAAATCCTATTCGATCCTCAAGAACACAGAACTTTATTGTCGTACGATACCGCCGTAATGAAACTTGTGGACTCTATGAGATAATAAACAAACGGGGGAATGCAAATTCCCCTTTTCGCATATTGCGCAAAATAGAATATCCTGTACCCCACGTAAAATGCAACGGGTTTTCTGGAATAAAAAATATTAAAAAATTTATGAATAAGCTTTCGTCTTAATTGTATTATGATTACGAAACAAGAAACAAAATAAACTCTATGAGGTTTGTATTATGAATGAAGTGTTTCACTTTAAAGACGGAAAAAGAATTGCAACATGTTGCGATTCGCAAGGTTGGCGCTGTGCAAGTGAAGAAATAAAATCATTGTGCAATTCCATTTTTCAATCGGACAATTTTGACGATAGTGAGATGGACGATATGAACGACAATTGTTTTATTTTTGTCGCTTATGATAGATTGACCGATCATAATGCTGAAGTCACAAGAAGCGACGATGGAACGTTTTATACTATCGCCATGCCTTCAAACGTAACAATTCCTGAAGGCAACAAATGGAAAATCAAATCAAACTACTAAGAAACAGACTGGAGTCAGAAATGACTCCAGTTTTTTTTGGCGATTTTTTTGCCCTGTACCCCACGTAAAAATACAACTGGTTTTCTTGAATTAACAATTCGCATATAAAGCAAAAAAATTCATCTTTTATGAATAAAGTACCTGTTCGATTGTAGTTATGTAGTGAAGTTAAAAAATTCTTATAGGGGTAATACCATGTCTATCTATATCACAGTCAAAACAGAATTTGCTGGATCGTTTCAACTGAATCCATATCGCATGGAAGCAACAGTTCTTTCAATGCCTGTTATTAAGTCCGATTATTACAACACCGCCGAGATTGAAATTCCCTGTGAATTCGAGTATGAGGGCAAAAAATACGCTGTGAAACACATTGCAGATGGCGCATTTGCAGGTTCCGACGTGCGCACGGTTCGTTTAAGCAATATTGAAACCATTGGTAATTACGCATTTGCGGGTTGTGCAAGTCTGTGTAAAGTTGTTGGGTATGATAGAGTAAGAGTAATTGGCACAGGCGCATTCGCGGGTTGTGGTTGTGTTACATCAATTGATTGCCCTTTAGTTGAAACAATAAGTGATTTTGCCTTTTATGATTGTTGTAGCTTAGACCATTTCGGACACCACAGGTTTGGTGGAGAAAAATGTAAAACGCTTTACTGTGTTAAATCCATAGGCGTGCGTGCGTTTTATAACACAGGTTTTGACACTATCATATTATGTAACATCAAAACTAAGTTTAAGCTCGATAGTATATTCGGCGGCTTTTACGAGGGCGGCATTTTTGACCACATCACAAGAGTTAGTAGAACATACAAAGACGAAATGCAAATAGTTACAAGAAACGAGGTGAAAGTAAAAAGTAACTAAACAACGGACTGGAGTCAGAAATGACTCCAGTTTTTTTTATTCACTTAATTTTACGTGGGGTACAGTGGACAAGAAAAAATGACTACCTGCAAAAAAAATTCATCTTTTATGAATAAACTTTCATCTCGTTTGTATTATAATTGCGAACGAACAGAAAACCGATTCAGTTCACATTTTACCTTATGAGGTCATGTACCATGTGCGAAAACAATTTAATGTATGCTCAATTCAACCTTTCGAATCGTATGTTTGATATTGCCGTACGGCAAATGAAGAAAATGCGCCGCCAATATATGAATTCGTGGTTGGCGAAGTTGGTTTTTGAAAAATGTATGCGGCGTTTTGAATATGAGTACCTTTGCCTGCGTGTTCAATATCCGCAAATTGACCCCGCACTTTCCCAACGTGTGGCATGGAATAGGTTCATTGAGGTGTATACTGAATGTGTTGTCGATAAAGATATGAATGACCGTTTGGAAGAATTCAAAGTTACGTATGCAAGAATGACGCAAGCGGCATAAATAAAAACGCCCAGTCAGAAATGACTGGGTAATTTTTATTCACTTAATTTTACGTGGGGTACAGAATTTTTTAAACCGTTTTTCTGGAATTTATTCGTAAATGATAAAAATTAAGAATTTCTGAATAAAGCACTGTTTCAATTGTAGTGCATAATAAACATGAAAGGAAAAATCATGAATACATTCTTTGAAGAAGTTGTGGAACAAGAGTCCGCACAGATTGCATTAGAAACAGAAATTTATGAAAACATGCATGAAACATTTTCACGTATGACGCAAGGCGAAGCCGAGAAATTCCTTGAAAACCACATTTATTATTTGGTTACCCGTCACAGGTATGCTTCTAATTCTTATGGCGTGAGCATTGCTATGTTATTTGTGTTTTGTTCTAACGCCATTCAAGCCGCCTCCAAGGCTATACAAACAGTACATCCGCAAATAAACACCGTTGCCATTGTCGGAAAAACAAAATACAAATTCACTCAAGATTGCGTAAGAAAATATTTCCCAGAAAAACACGCTTGTGAACAAAAATAAAATGCTGGAGTCAGCAATGACTCCAGTTTCATTTTGTGTGTGGTACAGGGATTTTCTGAAAATAAAAAATAAGAATTTGTGAATAAAATACTGCTTCAACTGTAATATAACTACGAAACAAAAAAATAAACCATAAAGGAAAAAGAATATGAACGTTCAACGCTTTCAAATTAATGATGAAATTACAGTGGTTTATACTGGAAATAAATCCACTGAAGGCCTTGAGGATTATCTTTTTAGATACAGTGTTAATATAGAACAATTGTCATTGTGTTTTGATCCTCATAAAGCCGTTGAAATTGCCTTAGAGGGTTATATAGAAAAAAATGGTCAATGTGATTTGGAAGACTTTGGTATTATTTTCAATTACACTATTGCGTCAATGTATAATAGTATTGTGATCGAATATACTGGACAAAAGTACACAGGCGGCATGAGAGACTTTTTTGATGGACAAGGCGAACATTTTGACGGATTGTGTGACTGCTATCATGACTTGAATACAGCGGGTATTACAATAGTGGAAGAATTCATTAAAGAGACTGCAGGATTCGATGAAGAAGACTTGAAGGACTTCCATATAAGATTTTAAATAATTGAGGGGGGCTTGAAAAAGCCCCCGTTTTTATTCGCATGACAAGCGATAAAAAAATTAAGAATTTGTGAATAAAGTATCTACTTGGGTGTAATATATAGCAACACTAAAACGAATGGAAAAGAGAAACATGAAGAAAGAATTCAAGGATAAATTACAGGAAAACAAGCAACTCGAAATTGAGGCTTGCAAACTTGTGCGGAAACTTCATGATACAAACAATGGAGTAGGTTTAATTTCAAAAGTTTATCTTGCCTATAAGGTCGTTTTAAACAATATCACACAAAAGCAAGCTAAAGAAAATACGCAAGAATATTGTAATGGCGTTTTGGAAAATTTGGAAAAATTTAAACATGGCAATTCAGAAAATTTTGAGTATATGATTAACAGTCTTAAAACTATATTACAATATGAATCTGTGTTGAATCAAATAGATGTTATGGATTTTATGCATAGAAAAACAGGTTGTAAAACGTTTAAACTCATGGCTGATATCATGTACGGCAATAACATACAATACGCCTTTGGAGCAGCATTCGGACGGCATAATATCAATAGTCAAATTCGGAATGCCACATGGGAAATTGAGAAAGCGTTAAAAAATTAATAAATGTAAGGGGAACGAAAGTTCCCCTTATTCGCATTCCATGCAAAACATGTACCCCACGTAAAATGTAAAGCTATTATATGGAATTAAAAAACATACCTATAAGAAAAAAATTAAGAATTTATGAATAAAGTACCTACTCAATTGTAGTATAATTGCGAAACAAGAAAATACAAAATGAATGGAGTAACAAAATGAATTCGGAACAAGTCACAATTGACGGCATTAATTATGTTATTAATATTGCTATGGAAGCTAAAGTTGTTGGCGGTACGCCTGTTTATGATAAATATTGTGGCGCATTTTGTAACACAATTACTATCCCTAACAAAATTGAATACCGAGATAAAATTTACACCGTTACGAAGATCGGAAATGCCGCATTCGCTGGATCGATGTTAACAAATATTTATATCGGCTCGAATGTTGTTTCCATTGAAGACTTCGCATTCGCAGGATGTAAACATTTATTGGAAGTTAGAAACGGCTTTTCTGTAAAAAATATTGGTAACGGGGCTTTTTCAGGATGTTATTCTGTGACGCTGATTCAATGTCCAAACGTGTTATTTATTGGAGACTTCGCATTCTATGCGTGTTATTGCTTTAATCAATTTAATACAGACTGTGGCGACAATGCTAAGAGTATTCTATATAACGTCTCTAATATTGGCAATATGGCTTTTCATTCTGTGAAATTTGATAGGATAGAATTTTACACACCATTGACAAATATTAATCGGAGCGACTTTGGAGGGGAATATGTAAAAGTGAAATTGATAAAAGAGTCAAGCAGATCACTAACAGTATATCGCAATCACTAAAAAATAACGGGGATTCAGAAATGAATCCCCAATTTTTTTATTCAGAAAAATTTTTCTGTACCCCACGTAAAATGTAGAGCTATTATATGGAATTAAAAAACATACCTATAAAAAAAAGATTCTGAATTTCTGAATAAAGTACCTACTCAATTGTAATATAACTACGAAACAAGAAACAAAATAAAATGAACGGAGTTCGAACCATGAGTTTAGTTATATGTGTAGTTGATAAAGAAAACGGTACTACAATGGTATATAATAATATAAACATTGAAAATACCGCTCAGGACGTGTTTGAAAACTTTGATTGTGTCAACGAAGCCATGAGAGACGAATATTATGATGAAGATTACGAACCAACACAACCCGACTTTGAAGACGCCGATTTTGATACCGATGAAATTATCCGAGTCTCCGATTATGAGGGTATTATTTTTAGAGTTTTGGATATCCCTGAGGAAAAAATGGAACAGATTTTTAAGTCAATGAACCGAATCTATAAAAGAAAGTACATGGAAGATTCGAATCTTGAAGACCTGACAAGAAAAAGTTGGAATGAAGACGGGTATTTTAGTTATGACAATGAAGAAGACCCTCAGATTAATGGAATGCTCGGAACCTGTAAAATCGTTATTGATGATGTTTATGATGAATGTATTAACATAATGAAGAATCGCTCGAAAGAATGGTACAGAATGAATTTTCATGAAAGGTTTAACAAAGCTATTGAATAGCAATTCAGGCGGGGAATGAAAATTCCCCGCCTGCTTTTTATTCACTTAATTTTGCGTGGGGTACAGGATTTTTTTAGCAACGCTTATAAGAAAAAAAATTCAGAGTTTGTGAATAAAGTACTTGCTCGGTTGTAATATATAGCAACACTAAAACGAAGGGAAATAGAAACATGAGTATATGTACATTAATCAAACAAGACAATCAGTATAATATTACCGATAGAAAAATAGGTACCTACCAAGGCGGCTATTTTGTTACACCGAATACAAATATGTACATGTGGCCTATTGATTTTGACGAACGTAAAAAAGTTAAAAAGGTTTTTAATTTGCACAAAAATCTTCAGTCTTTGAATTTAAAAAAAGTAAATGCATACGATTTTATGCCGCTTGAGTTAGGTTGTTTCATTATTGAAGGCGGCAAGTTAAAAACTGTTTATCCGACACATGAAGGAACATTTATGCTCAATCACCTTATTTGTGAAAATACGGATTCGCACGGCATGAAAATGACAAGTCCAGATAATTCTTTCCAGTGTGAATACATTGATTCAGGTCGCATTCTCGAAAGGCTTCAAGAGCTTGCTACAGAATTGAATGCACCTATGGTTATAGATGTTAGGTATTTTGAGATTTCTTTGCATGTTAATATTGATAAATGTAAATTGATTAGTGAGAAAAAAGAAAACGGAAAAATCGAAACTACTTATCGCACGCCGAGCGAAATAGAATTTACAAACATTGAAGATACGACTGGACAAACAGCAAAATATTTCTTGCAAGTCTATCCGAAAAAATAATAAGAATTTGTGAATAAACATTCTCTTTGATTGTAGTATAATTGCGAAACAATACATAAAATGAAAGGTTTAGAAACATGAGTGACCGTATTACAAACAAGGACCTTGAAGGAATTATCAAGCAATTGCCCGAAACCGCAGAAGGCAAATATGGAATTTCACAAACGCTTAGCGGGTACAGGTTAGTTATTAGTTGCGTTGGCGGAGGTGAAAGAGAGCTAACTGCACCTATGACGAAAAAAGAGCTTTATAATGCTATTGGATTGACTCTTGAAGTTGTCCGCAGAGCAAAGTAAGAACAAACTGGGGATTCGAAAGAATCCCCAAGACTTAAAAAAATAATAACCCATGAATAAAAAACTGTTTCAAATTGTATATAATACATGAAACCAAAACAATAAGGAACTTAAATATGAGTACTTTTGATAAAGATTTATCGCCAGAAATGAAACAAAAATTTAATAAAGTATTTCCTGATATTTTGCAGGCGCAAAAAGAATACAATGCCGCTAAAACACAGTGGAAAGAAAAGACTCAACAGGTTATAGCGATTGAAGTGAAGTATATCAAAGAAAAAGGCATTACAAACGACGATGGAAGCGTTCCAGAAAGATTCGATGATATTGAAGACGAAGATGTTTTCAATCAGGCTGTTAATGATACGGAACGTGAGATCGATAATGTTCATTCGGACGACGAGAAGCAGAAGCTATACAGCGCAGAAAACAAACTGATATCTCTTTGTATGGAATTCATGGAAGATGACCAGAAAGAAACAATTAAAAAATCTTGTTTTGGGGTTCATGCAAATGTAGCAAAGCGACAAAAAATTGTTGACCAAATGATGCAAATTCGATAAAATAAGGGGAACGAAAGTTCCCCTTATTCGCATTCCATGCAATTATGTATCCCCACGTAAAATGACCATGAATTACATGGAATAAAAATATTCAAAATTTGTGAATAAAATACTGCTTCAACTGTAATATAGTGACACAAGAAAGAAAGGAAGAAAATCAATATTATGCAGTCACAGAGTGAAGCGAATAAAAAACTCAAGCGGGAATTGTTTAACCATCCTGAATATGAAATTGAAGCATATTATATTGCAAGAGATATCTACACTAATCAAAACAAAATCGGAAAACTTGCAAATATGTATTTGATTTGCAAACCGTTCGCACAAGATGAAAATACGGTCATTGCTACAGAGTTTGAAAACCGCATGAAAAATATTCTTGCGGAATTAAAAGAAATGATGGACGCCGAAGAGCGTAAAATTAAAAAATGTTTTATTGAGATATTGATTAATGTACTTCAGTCGCATGATACGCACGATAGTGTTTCTTTGATTTCTGAAATATCTCATTGGCACGTGAGTCATGTATTAGAACTTATGAAGTTAAATTATATGGATTCCATAGCGGCACAGGACAAAATTCTAAGTGGAGTTAGAAAAGTCTTTAACATTCCATTCGCATAAAATGATAATAATTCATGAATAAATATCCGCACCAATTGTAATACAATAACGAAACAAGAAAAATTCACAAAGGAAATAAGAAAATGAATCAGGTATTGAAACAGCATGTTCGTAATATCTTGGCTTTAACAGGGCAAAACAAACTGGAAATGAAAGTAGTTAACTTTGCGCTTGCGTTTTTTGAAGATAAAAATACGCCTGAAGGTTTGTGCAACCAAATTTTATCCATGAAACAAAATTACGTTACAGGAACACCTGAAGAAAAAGCCGATATTTGTAAAAAATTCAAAGAAATCAGTGAAAAACATTGCAAAGATTATGAAGGGAATCCAGATGATTATGACGGCATGGATATACATGAATCTGATTTTGTGGGCAATGTACTTGAATCCCCTTGGATTATCGACTATCAAACGTTGTTTCAGCATTTAGATGAATTAAACGGATTTGAAGAATCAAAACAAACCATAACATTATATTTAATAAATAATATTATTGAATGTGCGTTAAATAAAGATACAGGCATTTCGGAGTTGTTTCAGCCTTTAGAATACGGTATAGAATTTCCTGTGGTTATAAATCTTTTATCGGAACTTAAAGAAATATTCGCATTGAACACAACAAAGTAATCAAAGTTTATGAATAAATATCCGCACTAATTGTAATAATAAGTAACTTCACAAGATGAAAGGTTTAAAATCATGAACACATTTTTCGAAAGCGTACAGAAAGAAATTTCCGTACGAAACGAAGCAGAGGCAAAAGTCTATGAAAATATGCATGAAACATTCTCAAGAATGACACAGGGCGAAGCTGAGAAATTTCTCGAAAACCACATTTATTATTTGGTTACCCGTCACAGACACGCTTCGGATTCTTACGGAAAACGTTTAACACCTGTGGATATTGCCATGTTGTTCACTTTTTGTTCTGACAGTATCGCATGTGTTGCAAATGCCGTACAGGCTGTACATTCGCAAATAAACACCGTTGCCATTGTTGGAAAAACAAAATACAAATTTACTCAAGATTGTGTAAGAAAATATTTCCCTGAAGAATACATTAGATGAAAAATAACAATTTGTGAATAAAGTACCTGTTCGATTGTAATATATAGCAAACACAAAAATGAAAGGTTTAGAAATATGGACGACAGCCTTAAAAGACAAAAAGCAGAAATGAAGAAAAAACACGAAATGGAAGATGATTTCTGGATAAAAGAATATATAAAAATATTAAACAAAATTATCGGTATAGAATTTGTCATTGTCAAAATAGGTGACAGTTATTGCCTTGAACCAGTAGAACGTATGAATATAGGATATCTTCCTCAAATACCAGTTAAAAACGCAAGGCAAACTCTTCAGTCTATTGTACGATTGTTTTCGTTAAAAAATGAAATAGAAGAAAGAAAAAACAAAAGTGATACAATCTGAAAAATTTGTTTAAATATAGACAAATTAAAGAGTGTTTAAACGATTAGTGAAAAGTAACAAATATAACTAAACTTGTGAATTTTGTAGGCGGGGGTGAAAATTCCCCGCCTATTAGCATATTACGCAAAACAGAACATCCTGTACCCCCACGCAAAATTCTGTATAATTCATGGGATAAAAATTAACAATTAGTGAATAAAATGTAGCGTCAATTGTATTAAGTATTACCAAATGAAAGGAATTAAGAAAATGATACTTCAGGAATTCAAAGAAGGAACAACAAGACTTGAGCAGTTTTTGAGAGAATTTGAAATTGACGCTGAAAAAATTTTTAACAGAGTTAATCATGATGAAATGTTGCCTTATTTTTATACGGCGTTGAAGTATGTTATAACTTACGGAAATAAAAAACCTGAATCAACCCAACCTCTTGCGGATATATGCATTGATGAAAACCACGTGTTGGGAATTTTTGAAGAAGCAATGAAAAAGTTTAACTGCTCTCGTGAAGCTGTTTCGCAAAATGTATTTGTCCATGTAGATTTGATACAGATTATCGCAGAAGCTATAGCAATGAAAGAAGATGATGTTCTTGAAAACTACATTGTGGGCAAATTTAATAAACCGCACGTCGTTGAAATAAGTATTGGATCTCGTGAAAAAGCAAAAGTCATATTCCCTTATGGTTTGCACACTAAACATTATTTGGAAGCCTTGGATGTTTTTACCGAACAAGTTGAAATTATTTCAGGACTCGCATACGACGGTTGTGAAGAAGGCTCTTATAGAGATTGTTTGCAAAGCCTGTTTAATATCATGATGAAATTAGCGCATTGCCCAGCAAACGACTTATTCACAATAGGCCATAAGTTTTGGGATCATGAACCAATTCAAATTATCGTGAAGTAAAACAACGGGGATTCAGAAATGAATCCCCAATTTCTTATTCAGAAAAAAACCTGTACCCCACGTAAAATTTGGGTACCCCCCACGTAAAATGTAAAACTATTATATGGAATAAAAAATGTTAAAAATTCATGAATAAATATCCGCTTGAGTTGTAATATATAGGCGAAACAAGAGAGAACAGAATCAAAGCAGTGCAGAAACAAAAGAAAAAAATTCTGAATTTGTGAATAAATTCTCATCTCGATTGTAATATATAGCAAACACAAAACGAAGGGAAATAGAAACATGAACAACAGTTACAGCCGCAACAACCGCAATTCGGTTAAAATGCCTTGGAATAACAACAAGACAAGTTGGAACGTTACACCGAAAGCCGCTGAAGATAAAGCCGTTAGAATGCAAGGTTGCGCTTCGAAGATTTTTAACATGTTAAAAGAAATGTGTGAAAATGGTACATTAGTGAAAAGTGTTTGTCATGAGACTTTCCGTATCGCCAAACTTCCACAAGATAAATTAAGCGTTTTTAATCGCTTGTTACTTATTGCCCAAGGCGCAACAGACGCAAGAAACTATAATGAATGGAAAAAAGCTGGACGTTATGTGAAAAGCGGCGAAAAAGCCTTGTTTGTTTTTAAGCCTGTTCCTATCTTGGACGAAGAAATTAACGAAAACGGCGAAAAAGAAAAAGTTGTCAAGGGAATGCGTTTCACGCTTACACCGCAATTCGACGTATCTCAAACGGATGGAAAACCTCTTGAAGAGAACGAATCTGTAGAACAGTATTATAACGGAGAAAACACTGCGCCGCTGTTGGAAATTGCAAGGCTGTTGAATATCACTGTTTCGGCACGGAACCTTGGCGAAGCTTGGGGCGGTTATAGCGCAAAAGCTAACGCTATTTACCTGAAGGCCAAAACAGAAACCGTGTTCGCTCATGAGCTTATTCATGCCGCCGATGAAGTGAATTATCCGAATCATGTTAAAAACTATCACAAAGATATCGAATGCAGAAAAACATGTGAAACGGTTGCTGAATTCGGCTCGGCTGTCCTGTTGGCTTACTTGGGTTATGAAAATAAGGTTGACTTGAGCGGCGTTCTTGATTACATCACTTCGTGGAACGATAAAGAACCTGAAGCGGCTATGAAAGCAGTCAGCAGACTTATGAAACGTGTCAGTGAAAACGTTATGTATCTCACAAACAAACTGGAAGGCAAGGAAGTTAAACAAGAAACCGAACAGGTAGCCTAAACTCTGAATGGGGATTCAGAAATGAATCCCCAAACTTTTCTTAAATATTGTGAATAAATCTGAATGCCAATTGTATAATATGACACACAAAGAAAGAGAGAACAACATGAGCAACACGAAAGACACAGTACAAGTTTATTTCCCTGACTTTTTCGCACGAGATACGAGGAATCAAGGCGCAACAAATTACATTACGTCACAACTGTATAGTCGGGCTTGTACGGAATGCGAACGGTACGGAATCACGAAGCCTGCAGGGGATATCTATGACTTCATGATGGAGAAAGTAGATTATGTGAAAAGTTACAAAAGGTTAATCGAATATTTCCTGTTTAAATACTTTGAATGTTTGTTCGGGGATAATTTGCGAAGTGAAAATTGTCAATTTGTCAAATACATTCACCATGTAAATGGGAACATGTTTCTTGTTGAAATGCCCAGCGATGTATATAAAGAATTCCTTGACCTTGCAGACGACCGCCGCTATTATGAATCTACGGACGGGAACATATTCGCATTCCTTGCAAGTGATGATGATATAAACAATTGCCTTGGGTTTATCAAACAAAATATGTATCATATTGTAGAATGTGATTACTATAAGGAAATGGAACAGTATCGGGGAGTATTGAAATAGATTGACAGGGGAAGTTTCGGCTTCCCCTAAAACTCATTCGCATTTTGTGCAAGATATTCTATCTTATACCACACGTAAAATGTAATGTGTTTATATGTAATAAATAAAAACGCTTCGCATGAAATAAAAAATCAAAATTGATGAATAAAGTACCTGCTTATGTATATTAGGTATTAACAAAATAAATGAAAGGTATCAAACATGAACACAGCAACTAATAAAACAATCAAAGTATTATTTTATAACAACCTGTATAAGTACAATGTAAAAACAGAACCTTGTGACATTATGATGGACCGTGAAGTTGAAAGTTATAGCAGTCATGATATGGAAGACTATAATTTAATTCCAACGCTTCACCGCCGTTTTCTTGAGAATCATTTTGATGGCAATAAGTTTGGCGTATTTTGTGCCAATATTCTGATTAAGAGTTTTGTCGAAAAATATAATGAGCTTACAGGTTCTAATCTGAAACTCGATTTTACAGTTGCCGATCCTGATGTTGCTACTGTTACAGGCAAAGCGTTTGAAATTGAAATGCCTGAAGAACAATATTTCGCATGGTGTGCAATTGCCAAGAAACTCAATCCAGATTGTCCAGATAATCCGTTTGACATTATTTACTATGCTGTTGAAGGGCTCGCAGATTATGCGGAGGACAATGTATGGACACATGATAAATTTTGTATTACAAACTTTTTAACATGTAGTCATAATGCATACGAAGCTGCCTTGATATGTCTGTATGAATCTACTGAACCGAAATAATTGTAAAAAGGGATTCATTCCTGAATCCCCTAACTTTTTTAAGAATTTATGAATAAAGTTTAATCTCAATGGTATTAGGTATTATAGAATGAAAGGAAACGTGGGATATGGATGAGGTATTGGAACAAAGTGTTATAGGAAAAACATTTAAACGTAACAAGATTACATACAAAGTTATATCATATACAGAGGTACAAGTAGGTGACGGAAAGGTCTGTGCTGTACAAAATAATATTGACAGTTGTAAAATACCAAATTTTGTTACCTATAATAAAAAACAATATAAAGTAACGAGTATCGGGAGCAATGCGTTTGTCTACTGTTGGGATTTGACTTCGATAATGCTATCCGTGTCGCTGACGAGTATTGGAGACGGGGCTTTTCAAGGGTGTGCGAATTTAACTTCAATAATGATACATGACGGCGTGACGAATATCGGAAACTGGGCGTTTTGGCACTGTTCTTCTCTGACTTCGGTGTCATTTCCCACATCACTGACGAGTATCGGAGACCATGCGTTTTCATTCTGTATGGGTCTAACTTCCGTGACGTTACCTGCGTCACTGAAAAGTATTGGAAAATGTGCGTTTTACAACTGCATCTATCTACCTTTTGTGACGATTCCTGCATCGGTAACAAGCATCGGGAAAAATGCTTTTCCAATACTGACAACGATTGATAGGGTGTAAGTTTTTACTTCCCCTAAAACTTATTCGCATAAAATACTAACAAATTATGAATAAAGTTCAGCTTTAATTGTATTAAACATTATGAAACGAAAGAGAATAGAAACATGAATGTAACAAAGAAGAAAATTCAACATGCATTCAGTGTATTAAAAAGTATAACTAAAAGAGATTATGCTATTGAAAAAAAGCGGCAGCGGCTCATACCATTTAACTTTACGTCCTACAGTGGAATATATCATTGCCGATGCAACTGTAAGAGAGTTATATAAGGCAATATTGGCAATAATTAATATTATTAATATTGGAGGTGGTCATATTTCGCAATTAAAAATTGAAAATTCATGAATAAAATCGAATTTAAACTGTATCAGATATTATAAAACAAATAAAACAAAATGAAAGGTATCAAAACAATGAATCAATATACACAGCAGGATTTTGAAGCACTTGAAAGAAATGCAGATGGCTATACCGTTTGTGAATTTGAAGGTACACTCCGACTCGATTATAACTTTTTTTTAGACAAAGTTATTTTCAAAAATAAAATCACTATTTTTGGTGGGCACATTTATAATTGTGTATTTCCGAGTGGGTGTCAGTTGCGTGCTGATTACGATGGAGATGTTGTCGGTCTTGTGAATTCAGACAGTATTACAATCGGGAATAATAATAAATTTAAAAACAAATGCCAATTTTACAATGTCACATCATACGGTGATGGCAATACATTCGGCAATGATTGTTTATTTACTGGGCTATGGTTTGATGATGATGCACGTGAACAGGAAACAACATTCGGCAATAACAATACATTCGGTGAGCATTGTAGATTTGAAGACACAAAAGAGTTTGGCAGTGGCTGTAAATTCGGTGACGAGTGTTATTTTAACAATGGAATTACTTTTTACGAATGTGCTTTTGGTAACAGAGAACTGTTTGATGGTTACTCTAAATTCAGTTCATGCTCGTTTGCTGAAGATTGTTTCTTTTGGAAGAATTGTAGGTTTGATGATTGTTCTTTTGGTCCATATATCATGTGTAAAAACTGTACAATTGACTAATTAAAAATGGGGGATTCAGAAGTGAATCCCCTAACTTTTTTAAGAACTTGTGAATAAAGTTCAGCTTTAATTGTATTAAACATTATGAAACGAAAGGTTTAATGATATGCTTTTTAAAAATTTGGAAAAATCAAACACAGCAACAAAATATCCGTCAATCTTTACCTATCACGAATTGGATGGTAAAGGTGGATTGAAAGAAAACGTTTTGGTCAAAGTAGATAGCTCGTTAAAGGGTTATATCACAGAAAAAGTTGACGGAACGAATACACGAATCATTCTTTATAAAAATGATTATATTATCGGTTCAAGGGAACACATGCTCCATGCAAAGGGCGACAGGATTCTTAATCCGACACTGGGCATTGTGGAAAATCTCATTCCCGTTGCTGAAAAGCTTATGTCGGTTGATACTGGTGATGATATTGTCATTGTCTATGGTGAAGTTTATGGCGGGAATATCGGTAAAGGGAAAATCAATTATACGAATTCCAATCAGGTTGGTTATAGAGTTTTTGACGTTGCAAGAATCAGCAAAGAGACAATGGAACGTATTCAAGCCATGCCGTTAGATGCCATCTCACATTGGCGGGAAAATGGCGGGTTGGGTTTTATGAACGTAACGGAAATTGAAAATTTCTGCAAGCAGAACGGCTTATATATGGTTCCGTCATTGTGTGAGGTGGATATTTCACAGTTGCCGCAAAATGTGGAAGATATGTACGAATTCCTGAAACAGTATGCCAATACGCAAGCAGGGATTGATACTTGCGGAACGGCTGAAGGTCTTGTTGTTCGCAGTTTCGACAGAACATATATTCGCAAAATCAGACTGGAAGAGTACGAAAAAACACTGAAAAAGAAAAAGTAAGAAATTGTGAATAATTATCCTCACGGTTTGTATTAGATATTACAAAACAAAACGAAAGGTATCAAGCAATGAAATTTTTAACCGAACAAGGTTATGAACTTATCAAGAACAATATCGAGAATGAATTGGAGGTTGTGGAATTCATACTCGGTTTGTGCAACATTCCAAATAACAATACGGCAAATATCGTTGGTCGTCATTGTGGTATTTATATGGATTTGGAACGTGCATACAATTGCTTAATGAATAATCATGTGATTGAGGCAAAAGGTGTGTTGCTGAATAAGCTTTACCAAATGCATAATCAGGGAATTTGTGAAGAACTGACCGACTCTGTTGTTCGCAACACAGTAACACTGTATAATATTCGGCAATGGATTACATGGATGGAAACGAATATGCATTCGGTTTATGTTTGCAGTATCGTTCTTCATCTTTTGTACGCAGGTATGGAACACATTAAACATGAAGAATTTCGTGACCAATCAACAGGTTATGTGTATTTCACAGAGAATATGTTCATGAAAGAAACATCGTTTCCTGAAAAGAATTGCGATATCCATCATGTACAGGCATGGATAATTGATTTCTTAACAGATATTAAAGAGCAAGTGAAATAATAATAGCCGTACTTTATTGGAAATTTGTGAATAAAGTACGGCGTTGTTTGTATTAGATATTAACAAAATAAAATGAAAGGTTAGAAACATGCAAGTTTTAAGCGCAAAAGGTATTGCTCTTATTAAAGAGAATATTGAAAAGGAAAAAGCCATTATCGACTTCCTCTATGGAATGTGTGGGATATCCAATGACGGTATGGCGAATCAGTTTGGTGTGTATTGCGGTCATCACATGGAACTCCAGCGCGCAAAGGATTGTATTCCATCATTGCAAGTTCAGAGGTCTTTGGACACGGCAAAAGATTTAATTGCCTATAATATTAAACGACTATGTGATTATGAGTCTGTAGCTGGCCTTGTGTTTTCCGTAATTGGCGACACGATTCATGATTATGGAATTGCGCACATTCATCAATGGTTGAACAGTTTGGAAGAAACTCATGACACAATCTTGGGAGATAGTTTTATTCTGCAACTGCTTCATGTGGTTTTCAATGATTGGAGTTGTTATTTGGAAGACGTAAAAGAATACGTGAATGATTACAGTGAGTTGAGAGGTATGTTGTATGACGGGGCACTTTGGCCTCGTGGTCAATATTGTTATCGCCCAGAGGTTGTGGTTGTTAAGATTTTATTGGAAATCAGCTTTGAATGCAGGTTGGGTTAAAAAATTCGCACCAAATGCTACACTTTGTTCTGAATAAAATGCCGTCAATAATTGTATTATGTAGTATGAAAACAATTATTGACGGCATTCTTTATGACCTGTTCCCGAATGGGACAGCACAGGTGTGTGCGTATTATAAATGCAAACGTGTAATCGAATTACATAATCAGGAAAAGATTGTTATTCCCAGTGAAGTTGTTCATGAGAATGTGACCTATTCTGTTGTGAAGATTTTTGACCATGCGTTTTCCGACTGTGACAAACTTGAACATATTGAATTGCCCGATACGATTGTAGAAATTGGCGCATGTGTATTTCGTTTTTGTAAAAACCTATTACGCATTAAACTTCCAAAATCCTTGCAGACAATTGGACGGCTGGCATTCGGAAGTTGTACAAACTTACGGTATGTAGATTTTAATGATGAGTTGAAGTATATTTACCATGAAGCGTTTTTTGATTGTGAAAACCTTGAACACATTATGTTACCGAAAACCGTTGAAGCTATTTTGGACAGGGCGTTTTGGAACTGTAAGAAAATGACCATGTATACATTACCTGTTTCTTTGCAATGTCTTGGTGAATCCGCATTCTTCAACTGTGTGAAAATGAAATTAACTTCGTTGCCTTATGCACTTCAAGTTGTCGGACAACGAGCTTTTGAAAACTGTAAATCTATTAAAAAACTATGTGTTTATAATAATATTGAACACGGATTTATGTCGTTTCATTGCATTGAGATGAAGCCGTTATTTAGGAAACAAATAACTTCAATTTAAAAACCCACAACCCCACGTAAAAAATTTAGGCGGTCAGAAATGACCGCCTGTTCTTTATTCATCGAGCATGTGTTCGAACCCCATCATGATATTAATCAACCCACGGGCAATATTGAATTGGTATTCATTACCATGGTTGCAAATAAGTTCATCTTGCCAATCATTAATGAAATTTAAAGTGTCACGATGGATATATTTACCTAACTCTTCCATGTTATACATGCTGTTGACAATTTTAACGGTTGTAAGGTTATATGATTCGGGCATGTTCTTCAAGGCATTGTCAGTCAGTTCTATAACAGAACGGTTTTGTTCTAAATGCTTAGTAGCCGAATCAATAAGGTCGCAAATAAGATTTTCAGATTCATGATGATATTTTATCGTATTTGCGTCTTGTAACAACTGTGGTTTATCAGCCGAATTCGCATGAAATGCATGAATATATCTTGCACATAACCTGCCTGCTTCATAATATTGATTATCTTCCCGTGTAAAGTAGGGGAGTTCATTATACAATCCAGAGACAAAATTTGTTACATTACGTTCATCGTCTTGATTGTTTTTTGTCGCACGGAATGCGTCTTCTGTGAATACGTATTACCACCGAAACGAATACTTATTCATGAAATTTGAATGTTTTTAAGAAAAAACGCCCTATTTTCACAGGGCGTTATATTATTCTGGTGCTTCGTCTTGTTTACATTAATTCAACATTTCTTGCATTTTTGAAACCATGGTAAGGTGATCAATAAACAAATTCATTGTCTTCACTTTGTCTTCATCGCTCATGGTGATTAATTCGTCCATACATTGACAACCTACGGCCCCATCTTGTGTTCCGAAAACAAAAACCGTAATAGGCTTATTTGTTTTATTTTCCTGTTCAACGTTTTTGGCAAAAATATCTGCAATCTTTACGATAACGTCTTTTCCTTCTGTAAGAACCACCTGATACACTTGTTTCAATGCATCTTCGTTCATAATACATTTCCTTTAGTATTTGTATTTAGTACCTGTTCTATACAGTGGCAATTAATTTTTATTCATGGAATTTTTTATTTTCTTCTTCATGAAACAAAAATTCAAAATTTGTGAATAAAGTATCAGCTCAATTGTAATCTCATTATACAAAACAACAAAATGAAAGGTTATTTTAAAATGAAACAATTCACACAAGATGGTATCACATATAAATTATATAAAAATAACACAGCCAAAGTCTATAAGGCAGACAGGAGTGTTGTTAATGTAACAATTCCTCGTATTTTAAATATTGACAATATTGCATACAGAGTTGTAGGCGTTTTAAATAAATCATTTTTTCGCTGCACAAGCCTGACAAACGTTATATTACCCGATTCAATTGAAAGTATTGGTGGTTATGTGTTTGATGGTTGTACAAGTTTGACAAACATTATATTGCCAAACTCGATTGAAAGTATTGGTAATTATGTATTTTATGGATGTACAAATTTAACAAGTGTTATATTGCCTGATTCGATTGAAAGTATTGGTAATTATGTATTTTATGGATGTACAAGTTTAACAAATGTTACGCTACCTAATTCGATTAATAGTATTGGTGACGGTGCATTCTTGGGGTGTACAAGTTTGACAAACATTATATTGCCAAACTCGATTAAGAGTATTGGTGACGGTGCATTTCAAAATTGTACAAATTTAACAAATGTTACATTACCAAACTCGATTGAAAGTATTGGCAATTATGTATTTTGTGGATGTACAAGTTTGACAAACATTATATTGCCTGATTCGATTAAGAGTATTGGTGGTTATGCGTTTGATAGATGTTGGAATTTTACAGATATTGTGATACCAGATTCGGTTGAGAACATTGGATATGGTGCATTTGAATATTGTATAAATCTAACGAGTGTTGTATTGCCTGATTCGATTAAGAGTATTGGTAATTATGTATTTTATGGATGTACAAGTTTAACAAATGTTATATTGCCTGATTCGATTAAGAGTATTGGTAACGGTGCATTCTTGTGGTGTACAAGTTTGACAAACATTATATTGCCTGATTCGATTAAGAGTATTGGTGGTTATGTGTTTGATGGTTGTACAAATTTAACAAATGTTATATTGCCTGATTCAATTGAGAGTGTTGGTAATTATGTATTTTATGGATGTATAAGTTTAACAAATGTTATATTGCCTAATTCGATTAAGAGTATTGGTGACGGTGCATTTCAAAATTGTACAAATTTAACAAATGTTACATTACCAAACTCGATTGAAAGTATTGGCAATTATGTATTTTGTGGATGTACAAAATTAGATAAAGAATTTCTTGAAAAATGGAATAAAAAATAAGAAAGGTAAAAAATGAATTATAAGTTTCAAATTGGCGATAAGACTGTGGAGTTTTCACAGGAACAATTACACGGTTGGGCGAGGTGTATGTCAATCCCCACGAGCGAAATTACACTAAGGGATATTGCGGATTTTTGCGCATGGACAGTATTCGGAAAGAATTATAGGTTCTTGGTGGATTTGCGTACAACGGGAAAGAACATTCAAAACTGGGTAGAAGATAGGTTGTTTGGTCAGGTTGCCAAATATGGTCCAGACTGTAATCCTAAACAAGTTATCCATAGAGGTAAATACTCGAAATTGGTAACGAATACTATCGAATTCAAACAAGTTCATGAAAGTTAAATGGTTGCTTATATGTCAAAAGAATTGAAAGAAAAAATCATTAAATACATTAAAGAGTTCATTGCACAAGATAGAGGTTCTGAAATTTTGTATCAATTTTATGATTTGGAAATTGATATCACAGATGAAAAAATAAAGCAATTTAATAAACTTGACGATAAATTGGGCAATATCGAGTTTATGTCGGAACTTGTATTGATGGATGCGGTAAATACACTCATTATGCAAATAAAGGGAAAAGACAATTTGTATTTACAGGATTGTATGTACAAAGTACACCGATCATGCTTTCCGATAGATAGTTATAAGGATGTGATTGGTGACTTCAAGTTAAGACTGGAAAAGAACAACTCTGCATTGAAATCTTTAGAACATTACAGGCGCAATAAATTATATCTTTATGAAATTTGCGGATTAGAGCATTTTGTCACTTTAATAAAATTTAAAAAACCCGCAATGCTTGATGATGAAATGTTTAAAGACAACATAGTTAAAAAACAAAAACTGAAAATCACAATCGATCGATCAAACTATGATACATTTATAAGCAGTATAAATATTACACCAATTGAATAAATTCGCATTTGATGAATAAAATACAATCCCAATTGTAGTATCAAATATCTAAAATGAAAGGTAGATAAAAAAATGAATAACACACAATTGGTAGTATTGTTTAAAGATGGGACGATCGAATATGGAAACAAAAGTGATATTATACGTAAGGAATGTTTTGATTTAACTGACGCAAACAGAGTCTTTATGATGACAGATGCAGAAGTACAGGCTTTTTATATTGCAAAGAAGCGTGATGGTGAAGAGTTTTATGCCGAAGATTGGTTGGAAGACCTCTGCGAAGAAGCACCTTGTGAAGTATCTGTTGATACAAACAATGGCAAACTCTATTATGAACTCAATAGAGATGAAAATGATATTAGCGAAGCCATTTTTGACAATAGGGATTTTTATCAGGATCGTTATATTCACATGGGAGATGATACCGATTTACAGGAAAACACTTACTACGAACTCAACAACGATTATGACAATGAAAACGACAATTGTCCTGTTGGTATTGCAATGGTTCCAGTAGGTACCGAAGTTTTTGTTGAACACCTTCGTGACGGTTCGCATAGATTGGAACTCGGAAAAGTGGATGTGGATTGGGAAGTGCTGTGCGTGTGGGAAGACGAGGGTCTTGTTTATAAATTGACACAAGAACAATGTGATGAATTCCAAAAATGCAAAGAGCAAGCAGAGAAAAACGGCGAAGAAATTGACGCTTCAGAATGGTTGGAGAACAATGCTACCGAAGTAGAATATAATGTGCCTTTAAACCTTGACGATTATGGTTGTTATTCAGAAGATGGCAATGATATTGTACAACATATTGACGCAATGATTTCTTACAAGGGGAAATTCTATTCTGAAAACGATATGGAAATTCTATTCGATGAAGATAATGAAGAAAAAACACATAAAGACATTATCGGATTTAATTCGCTTACAATTTGTGAATAAAGTACATCTTCAATTGTAGTAAGTAATATCTAAAATGAAAGGTAGATAGAAAAATGAACGAAATCAGCGAAGAGATTTACGAAGAAATCAAGAACGAGATTAAGTCACTTCGTAGGCGTCTCAATTTTTTAGAACAGGTTTCAGACGGTTCGGTTTATATTGAAAAGAATAAAGGTTGTTATATCACTATAAAACCAGAACAAATGGATATTGAAGAATTGATTAGTGATAGCGCCTTGCACATTACAACAAAACTGTTTGATTACAACGAGGAGGACGATTGTTCTGTTCGTGAAAGTAATTTATCAAACGTACTGAAAGAGCGTCAGTGTATTTTCCTTCCCGTATATGGTTATCGCCATGGATGTACAAGATTATCAACCAAACCGTTTGGTTGCCAGTGGGATTCAGGATTGACGGGTTACATCTACATGACACGTGAGGGCTTTGAAGAGGTCGGTTATGAAAACGAAGAACAGTGTCTAAACTACATGAGAAAAGTCATTGACATTATCGACAAAAACCAAAATGATGAACTTTACACAACTGTTGTTTACGGAAGTGAAGGCAAAGACATTATTGATTGGGGCTTTGACGTAAACAATACCGAAGAGATTGACCGTCAAATCAAAGAGGCAAGAAGGTTTATTGATTCGGAATATTAAGATAATTCAGGTTGGTGAAATACCCAACCTGAGTTTTTTATATTTTGTGAATAAAGTGCAATCTCAATTGTAATACGTAATATCTAAAATGAAAGGTAGATGAAAAATGAATGAATTTCAGTATTTGTCGGATTTAGGATTCAAAGTAATGCAGAACAATCAGGAAGTTGAGAATGACGTTCTTGCTTTCGTTATGGGATTCTGTGACAGTGATGGCGTTAACGAAACGAGCCCGAATTTTTATGAGGCTGGGCAAAGGTGTTTCAATCATATAGAAAAGTCTGAAAAGGCGCAAAGTGATAGCGAAATGGAAGACTATATTCGAGAAAATAAAAAGTTGCTCACGGAAATCGGATGTAAAATCGAAAATTGTCAAGGCAGTAAGTTGCTTTATACTCTTATGTATCATGCGGTCTTGAAAAATTCATTGGATAAAGTTGTAAAAGGAATGTTGTTTCTCAAAAACAGTGTTTTACTGCATATCGCCAATGATATCTTTTGCAATAACGAGGATTCTGTTTTCTTGAGTAAGGAAGGATTGAAGCGCATACGTGAAGATTACAAAAGAGAAGTTAATATTGCCGATATCCTTGAAGCCGTCATGTGTGAAGTTATCCATAAGGATGCCGTTGAAGAATTAGGAATTGATATTTTGTGAATAAAGTACAACCTTAATTGTAATATACAGTATCTAAAATGAAAGGTAGATAAAAAATGAACAAAATTCAGGTAAGTTTCCCAAACGTTTATCGTGACTATGAGGAAGCGAATATTTTTGGCATGGTACAAGAGGAAATAACGCACTTTCAGAGATTGTACAACCCGCCTATTGAATTGTCGCAAGCACATGCCGATTTTGCTGAAACGTTGCTTTCTGTTGAAAAATATCGTGAAGCTGTTGCCAAGGTTACCATTAAGGGGTTTGTCGATTGGTTTAACTTTGTAAAAGAGACAAACGAATCCTTGGATTATGAATACGTAAAATCGGAAAACGAAGGTCAATCGTTTCTGATTAGTATTTCACAAGATGATGCGGATAAATGGGAAATCCTTGCGGAAGAATTTTTTAATCACGCAACCCAAAACGCGACACCATTCGCTGCAATCGTGGAAAATATGTTCGAAATGAAAGAAAAGATAGTCGATGATATGCTACAAACTTCATTTTCGATCAGAGACTTTATGATTATGGATAAAGAACAATATTACAAAAGACTTAATGATATTTACAAAATATGCATTTCGTTGTAAAGAACTATTCGGATTGGTGAAGTGAACAATCCGAATTTTTTATATTTTGTGAATAAAGTACATCTTCAATTGTAGTAAGTAATATCTAAAATGAAAGGTAGATAAAAAAATGAATGAAATTGAAAAAGAAATTCGGTTACTTGAAAGCCGTCTTTCCGAATTGAGAGAAATGGTGGAAGGTGCCATTTATACGGAGCCCTATAAAGGCGGATATATTGTTGTTAAACCATGGACAATGGAAATCGCAGAAGTTGTAGGCGAAAACAATATTCGTATCCATACAATATTGCGCAATCATAACATGGGATTATGCCATAAAACAGAAGAATGTATGAGTCACATTACTTCCGTAAAAGAATTGGAACAGGAATTGAAAGAGCGTGATTGCATTTTCTTGCCTGTTTATATGTTAATTCATAGTTGTAAACGATTCTCCGTACACCCGTTTAATGATACATTCGATTCGGGATTGGCTGGATTTATTTATATTACACGTGAAGACGCAACGAAAAACGGATGGACAGAAGAACAGTCTTTACAATTCCTTGAAGAAACCATTGAATCGATTGACAGAAACGAAAACAATGAACTTTACGCAACCGTCGCATATCTTGATACAGAAATACGTATTGTGGATTGGGGATTTAAAGACGATGATAAAGACATTATTGAGCGTTCAATTCTTGAAGCAAAAGAATTTATTGACGATGAGAGTTAAAACAATTCAGGTTGGTGAAATACCCAGCCTGAATTTTTTATAATTTGTGAATAAAGTACATCTTCAATTGTAGTATCAAATATCTAAAATGAAAGGTAGATAGAAAAATGGAATTAGTTACACCCAGCCAAGATTATGTTTTCGGAAGATGCGACAGTAAAGATATGCAGTTTGTAGTACTTTTGAAAGACGGCACAGTTTGTAAAGGGGATAGCAATAACGTTCAACTCAAACCGTGTTTTTGGCAAAAACACAATCAATATATTTACATTGCGACAGAAAAAGAAATAAACGATGTAAAAAAACGCAGATGCGGAGACACGCCATTTAATGTTACGAATTGGATGAAAAACCATTTCAAAGAGGTGGAATATAACGTACCTATCAACACGAATTCACAAAATAAATATTACAGCGTCGATAATTTTGGATTTATTGACGAAAAAAAATATCCTAACGAGAATTACTTTTATAACGATTGTTATGTTTATTCACGTGACATTGACGGTTACAGACAGGATAATTTATTTGCCAATTATTATTATGAATTGTGCAATGACCGCTGTAATCCGAACGAAAACTATGTTGTAGGGTTTGCGTTTATCTCAAAGGACAAACACAATATTTTTGTAGAACGTTTACGTGACGGAACATGCAGACTGGAACTTAATGACCAAGTTGGAATTGTGGAGTATCCTTGCTTTTTGTCTGAAGACCGTTATTTCGAACTGACAGCAAGAATGGTTGAAGAAGTTGAAAATCATGAAATGAATATGAGTGACACGTTTGACCTTGAAAAATGGCTCACGGAAAACGCAGTTGAAATGCCGACCATGGTACCAATCTTAGACACAGAAAATAAAAATTATGTTTGTGATTACTATATCTTGACAGATACTGAAACGTACGGGAAATCAATTGACGATATTATCACTGATACTGGTAGTTTTTACAAAAACATTCTTGTGATTCCAAAAGATGATGAAGATGAGGATGAAGATGATGGAGTTCATGAGATTAAACTTCTTGACAATAGGGAAAAGAAATCCCAAAAAGATATTATTTCTGTTTTAGATGTTGTGGTCAGTAAAACAAAAGCAAAAATCGCAACATTCGTATTATCAAAATGTGGAAGTATTTACATGGCAGATGAAAACAGTTATGATAAAATCAATCTTAACGACATTTCAGACGTTATTACATTAAACACTGATTCTTATAAAGAAATTTTCGTCAAATACTTCAATGACGGAACGTGTAAATTTTCATTGAGCGAACCGTCTGAAGAAAATATTCAATATGAAAAACAAACATTACCAAACGAATAATTAACAATTTGTGAATAAAATATCAACTCAAATGTACGGTACTGTATTAAATGGAAGGTAATAAACAATATGCTAAACAGCTGTAACTTATGTAATCATGAAGGTATCATTGTGATGACTATCGAAACAAATACTCATGGTGATAAAACGAAAATGTACCATGGAGAATGTATGCATTGTCATGCCATCACAAGTCGTGAATACACAGAACAACAAGCCGAAAACGTTTGGAACTTCGGAGTATCGCTTATGAAAGTCCATGAACAGATCAAAAACGGGATTTACTCATGGCACGTACAGAAAACTATTGATAAACTATATGACGTAATAGTTAAACAAAAGAATGCGTCTGGATTCGGTAATTACGTGAAAACCGTTGATATGCTTTTCATTAGCGCACTTTGTGAACATCAATTCAATCACGTCTTTTCAAAGTGGTGTACGGGTTGGTCGTTAGATGATTTTCTTATCATCTCACGTAAGGCTAATGATAAATTCTTCGCTAATCATGTAAAAGATTCAGAAATTGTGAATAAAGCACAAGCTCAAATGTAATATACAGTATCTAAAATGAAAGGTAGATAAAGAATCATGAATACAGAAGTAACAATCGGTTTTCCCAATATATTTAACTGCGAAAGCCGTCAGGAAGCAGAAATCTTCATGCAGAATGAAGTGGAAGCAATTGTAGAAATGAGAAACAGTGACAAAGATAAGGAAGAAAAACACTTACGATATCTTACAAGTCATTTCAAATATAACGAGTTTTACCGCTGTCTTGCAGGAGTTTGTATCGGACACTTTGTTCGGAGTTTTAATGATATTACAGGGTCGCACGAAGTTTTAACACCAAGGTTCGTGCAGATGGTCAAAGACAATGGCAAAGAAGCCTTTTGCATTACAATTCCCGTTGAGCAATATCGGCGGTGGTATGAAATCGCAAGTCAATACGGAAGCACCAACCAAAACCCCTTTGAGCGTATTGTTGGCGGTGTGGAATACTTGGAAACAACCTGTGAAGATTGCGATACTCAATATAACATTGAACATGACTCAAACGGCATGGAAGATTTTCTTGATGTTGGCAACTATCAAGAATTCCTTGACAGTTGCTATGGACAAGAAATTGAGGAGGAAGAATAATGTGTACATGTAAGAAATGTAACGGTGAAATGGTATATGAACACAAAACAGTTGGTTTGATTCACGAAAGAAAAAACGGAATTCACTACTGCACATTCCATTCACTAAAATGTAGCAAATGCGATATTGAAGTTATCTGTTACACTGGAACCAAAGCTAACTTTGAAAAACGATATAGCGGCGGAAAATTAATGTGGTGGCAAGGCGCACCGCCCAAGAACGAAGGAGATTCAAAATGACTACTAAAACGCACACTATGAAAATGATTGAAGGTCAAGCGGAAACACCAACTTAGCGCAATGTTATATTATTCTTATTAAGCTCATAATCGCAACGGTATATTCGTTGCGATTTTTTTTATAAACCGTGAATAAATCTCACGCTCAACGGTATTTATCATAACAAACGAATAAAGATAAAGGACAGCTGTAAATGAAGAATAAAGGCGCTTTTGACGGCGTTTATAATGTTTTATATATCATCTACTGGGCTTTGGTATTAACTGCCTTGTGGGCTATTAGGAAAGGATAATGAAAAATGAATTCTACTGTGGAACCGCTATTCCATATTCATGAGGGATATGTAGAGAAATGGAATGTCGTTCAGTCAATCAGCAAAGAAGAACTTGATGAAAAACTTAGATGTTTGGTGTTGGCGTATGTGTATTACAGACACCTGTCAAACAGATATGAAAATGAATCAAAGAACTTCTTGAGATATAAATATAAGAACTTGGCTTACTATTACAAAACCAATTCGCCAAATAACACAAACTCTTTTGAAAACGTGATGTTCAATATTCATGGGTACGTTTTGAAACCGCAATACCTCAACAGTGCAATTGGGAAAATCTATTCGCACACAAAGCGAACTGAAGCAATTACACAGGCGTTTAAGAATATCGTGTTTGCTAAAGATAAGAAATTCATAAAAAAAGCCCTTGAACGTTGTTTGCTTGAATGCCCAAGTGCTGAACGCAAAGTCAATATGATGATTGGAAGTCTGTTTCTGAAAGTCAATAATTATTGTGACTTTATGGAATCGCAAAGCAATGTCGATGTTTTTGAAGAATTTGTCATTAAAAATGCAGACAGGTTACCAGAGAGCGTCAAGGATTATTTTGTCCATCCATACTTCCGTTTTGCCCGTGACGAAAGAAAAGTTGTGTAGTTATTCAAAATTTGTGAATAAAATTTATCGTCAATGGTATTAGGTATTACAAAATAAAATGGAAATAAAAATGAACAGAAAATTAACAGCACACGAATGGATGTGTAAATACTTTGACAGTTATGCCAATAAAAGCTTACCTGCCTCATGTGTTTTTAACAACGAAATTAAAACGGTAGGACAGTTGGAGCAATTCTTTACTGATGATGGCGGGAGTATTACCATTCGTGACCGTTATTGTTGGGATAAAAACATTACAGACGGCAAGCGTGCAAAATTGATTGAATGGCGTGCAGAGCATACGTGTTATGATGTTGACGAATTTGACCTCGACAGGGAATTCTTGGGATTTTGCTACGAAATCGGACTTGTTTCCGCAGGATAATAACAAATTGTGAATAAAGATTCGGTTCAATTGTATTAGATACAGAAAGGAAACAGAAAGGAAACAGAACAATGCCATTCCGTGCGAAGCCTAAAAAGGTAACGTTTTCCGTGCAGTATATCGGAAGCAACAAAGTACAAGATTGGGTCGATTACAGCTATGCGAAACTTGAAACAGTAGAAAAACAATTCAAAGCATATTTTCAAAAGAATTCAGGAATCTGCTGGCATAAAGACCTGATGGAGCGAACTGAAAAGATCGTTATTGTGAAAGACGGCAAGTTCATCAAAGAATTATCTATTAAAGAACTGAAAGGACAATCAGATGAGTGACCACGACTCAATATTTGAAGCAGTGTGCGGAAGTTTTGGTGTCAAACCGCTGATGCAGTGTTCCACTAAACAAGCAATTGAATTATTAAAAAACAACTTAAATGTTTGTGTGTTTTATCAATTGGGTTTTGCCAATGAATTATACAACACTTATTTGAATGAAAAGAATCAATTGTGTGTATCGAGGAAGAAATTTAATAAAAAAGGCGTGAATAAAACAAAAAACGTGCAAGACGAATGGGTATTTGAACACGGTGCGTGTTTTGGCTTGTTCTATATTGTTAATCAGGATGCAGATGAAAAGTGCGCGTTGAAAAAGTTTTTTGACGTAATAAACAATATTGGACGTGCCTAATATGAGTTTGACAATGAAGAGGTTGTAATAATGGATTCGAAAAAAGTAATTAATTATGAAAGAACCTATGAAGTAATAAAAAAGCATGGTGCAGAAGTCACTGAAGCACCAAAATGTCAAGGCGGTTTGTTTTTACGTGAAGAAGATGGAACGGAACGGAAATTAGAACTGGAAGAAATCCTTGAAATGTGTAACATTAAAAATAACAAATTGTGAATAAAATCCAGTGTTGATTGTATAGTACAAAATGAAAGGGAAAAACAAATGAGTCAGATTGTTACATTCAAAGTCAAGGTGTTTCAGCAGGAATACCCACTTCATCCCACCGAGGTCTTTATTAAAAAGTATGACTTGATGAGTAATTTCGACGAACGTCAAGTCGGTTTGTTTTTACGTGAAGAAGATGGAACGGAACGAAAATTACAACCAATATCAAAGAAATCTGTCAGTGGTTGAAAGCCAAGGGCTATAACAAGATTGTCAGCCCGAAAGAGATTGGTCAGTTTATGGCTGAAAAGTATTTCAACGAAAGAGTAATTTACCGTGAAGTCAATCAGCTTTACGGAGGTACAAAGGGATATGTGGAAGACGGAACAGAACGTCATGAATTCATTGTGGCACGGTTGAATTAGTAAATGTGGCGTTTGGTTTTCGCACCAGACGCCATTATTTTTAGTGAAAATTGATGAATAAAAAGTAACCCCGATTGTAGTAAATAACAAGAAAGGAAAGAACAATGAACGAAATTGATGTAAAAAGAAAATCCAATGTAATTGAAGTATTACAAACTTTAACGTCTTTACAAGTTTATTATTCATTCTACGGACTTGCTGAATTGCCGAATAAGACCAAAGTTAAACGTGAAGATATATTCTACAATGGTCAAATTGATAAAGGCATGTGTTTTGTTTTAGCTTATAAAAAAGAAACAGGTGCGTTCCATAAGGTTTGTAACGGATTGAACGATTATGGTAAAAAGAAATTGAAAATCCGCGAAGGTGAATTTTGTGGACAGTATAGTTTTAGTAAAAGCATAGTCTATACAGGTAAACACATTTGTGTAGACTGTGAATCCGCTGACGATTGGATATTCTGTTTAGTAAAAAGAAATGAATAAAAAGTATTCCCGATTGTATTACAACATTACAAACACAAAGAAAGGTAGAGACAATGAGTAACACACTTAGTCCAGAAGTCGTTCAATTTATTAAAGAGAACGAAGAAAGCGAAATGAGAACCACACGGTTCGCTATGGGGCTTATGGGATATAAATACAGGCTCCCTCCCGTCGGTTACGAAAGTTATGACGGTCATGATTATTTCGGTGTGGCTATGAGAGAATTTTTGGCAATCAAGAATGCGAAAAAGCGTCTTTATTTTTTAGGTACAGTCGAAGCATTAGGTGTTGCCGAAAGAATGTTCCAATATGATATCCAACGCCAATATGGATACGAAAAATATAAACCGCTTATTGAAGCCATTGCAGGCACTGACATCTTATACCCTGAAGTTTATGATGCTTACGATTGGGCAAAGACAATGCAAAAGCAAGGTTATCGTTCGGTAGTTTTTGATACGATTATCGTTGGGGGTGATAGTTGTTGTAATGGTGAAGAGGGTGGATATGCCCGTGACGAATTACGAAAAATGTATGGCAATAATGTTCCACATAGAGAATTTAGTCAAACGACAGAAGCGTATATCGTTTTTATACTTACCAGACTTTGGGACGAATACGTGAAATACAAGAAATATGAGAAACACAAATAAAAGTTTCCCTTCAAAACGAAATCCCCTCTGTATCATTCTCCATACAGAGGGGATTTCGTTTACTTATTCAACGTTGGAATTAGGCCAATCTGTCAATTGCGCCGAGTCTAAAAAGCATTTTCTTCAATTGTTCTTTTTGGTTATCCGACATGTTTTCAATTTCGTCAGTGCAATATCCAGTACAGAATCCGTTAGTACTTGCCAAGTAAACAAGATGAATAGGATTCCCTGTGCGCAAATTTGCGTCTACGTTTTCGTCGAAATGATTAATAATCGTCATAGCTTCTTCTTTGGCGTTTCCCTGAAGCGCAATTTCCATTTCGGCAACCTGCTCTTCGCTTAATGTTTCGTCAAAGTCGTTATCAAAGATATAATTTACTTCGCCGTTGGAATCCACCGTATAAATCATTTTGGCTGGATTTTCAATCAATTCTTCTTGTGGTACATTCTTGACACATTCAGCCAAGATTGTCATCATCTCCATACGGATGTTGCCTTGCAGAGCTTTAAGTGCCCATTGCACTTGTTCTTCGTTCATAACATTTTTCCTTTGTAATGTTTTGTTCGCATTACATACGAGCAGGGAATTTATTCATTTTCTCTTGCACAAAAAATAAAATTAACCATTTGTGAATAAAGCGCCAACACAAATGTAAAATACCCTACCAGACAAAGAAAGGTAATAATTATGGAGCCATGTGTAACCTGTGAAGGACGTGGACATGTAATACGCATAAAACAAGACGGTAAGACATTTTATCATTGCGAATGCGGAACTTGCCATGCTACAACACGAATGGAACAAACGGAGGAACAGGCGATAGTTTCTTGGAACTACGGGAATGTTATGAACATTCACGCACAGCTTGAAAATAAACAATATTCATCGCTTGTTCAAACGGCGATTAACAAACTGTATAACATTTTGTGTCACAGCAAGAGAACGTACTGCAAGGACGAAAAACTTCAAGCTGGACACCTTGCAAACATTATGGTTACGTGTCAAGAACACTTGGATAATGTTCTTCGCAAGTGGTGTGGTGACTGGAGTAGTGCTGATAAGTTTGCAGTGCGCAAGGTTGCTTTGGGGAAATTCGTCGACGAACATGTGGATTATTCTCGGGCGTACAAAAAATGAAAATTGATGAATAAAAAGTAATCTCAATTGTATTACAAACAGAAAGAAAGGTAAAATATGAATCAAATTAAAGCGAGGGTCTTACTAACCACAGATTGCCCGAGAAACTGTGATGGATGTTGTAACAAACAAAACGTGTTTAACGATCATACCATGATTGAAAGTATGGATGAAATTATCGCACTGGAACCTACGGAAATCTTGTTAACAGGCGGCGAACCGTTAACAGCGCACCAAATTCAAAACACGCTTGATACCATTAAGTACTTGCGGGAGAAAAACGTAGAAAGCAAAATTATCCTTTACAGTGCGCTGTACATTCCTGTACCGCAGTATATGGAAATTCTCAGCTTGCTTGATGGATTTACTTTTACACTTCACTACGAAGCCACGCAGAAAGATTATGAAGCGTTACAACAGCTGACAGAAAGTTTAGATTCGTTGGAAAACAAACCGTATTTGCGTTTGCACATTGATACACGCATTATGAATCAGGTAAATGGATATTCGCTTGAAGTATGGAATCGGATTAAGCCGATGGAGTGGATTCTTGAATGCCCACTTCCCGAATTCGAACGGTTGTTCATTTTGAAAAAAATCAAAAATTGTGAATAAAAAGCAACGCCGATTGTAGAATACAATTACAAACAGAAAGAAAGGTAGAAACAATGAGTAGGACAATGAATTTCCCGAACGTGTTTTGCGAAGCACGTTTTGAAGCAGAAAACGTTATGCAGGACGAACTGGCGTCTTTTGCCGAGTGTTATAACAACACAACACGCAATGAAGAGCATGAGCGGTATTTAAAGAAGAACTTTAAGTATCCCGATTATTATAAATGGCTTGCAAAAACTTGCCTTAATCACTTCGCCGAACGATATAATGAGATCACTGGAAGTAATGAATCTCTTGTATTTAATTTTGTTGAAATGAATCATGAGGGTGACAGCGAATCCTTTACTATCGAAATGGGCGAATCGGAATACAAGAAATGGTTTGATATCGCCACAAAGCTGGGACGAACAGTAGAAAATCCTTTTGAGTTTATTATCAACCATGTAGAAGGATTACTTGAAGCTTGTGAATCTATTGATTTTAATGCACAATTCGTTCAGTACAGCAGGTTTATCGGCGGCGATTATGATGCATTTTTGTCTGAAACTTATAAAAAAGAACTGGCGTAGGAGAATTTAACCATGACACATTTTACAACATACTACATGCTGAACAAAGTTTGGACAAATTGGAAACCATGCAGTCCGACATAGCGAAATTTCATTATTGATGAACAAAACGGAAACAAGATTGTAGTTAGATATTGAAAGAAAGGATAAAGAAATGTTAATTTACAATAGAAGTGATGTTGAATACGCCGATTTTGACTTGAATGGCACAAAGGTAAGAGTACAACGTTCCGATTTCATGGAATGGGTAAGGGAGTTTGACGCCACAGGAATTGAAGATGAATCCATTGAATTAATCGCCATTGCTGATTATATTGCCATGACTCGATTTGGGTTTTGTAACTTCGAACCAAACTGGGATAGGTGTACAAAAAATGAAGCTGTTGGGAAAATCACAGCTGGGTTTGGAACGATCGTTAAAGTAGAAAAAGCCGTCCTTAAACCAGTGGTGGAACAGAAATAAGATGTTGCTTTATAATATGAACGATTTTGAAATGGTTGTGTTTGACGTAAACGGCGCACGTATGGTAGTGATTAACGCTTTGTTCATGCCGTGGTGCGCCAAACATAATCCCGTTGTCAAGAACACAACTGGCGAATTAATCGCCATTGCCAACTATATCGCCACTGAAAAATATGGATTTAAAAGTTTTGAGCCAGAACGAAACGAATGTACCAGCGATAGGGCTGTTGGGAAAATGATTGACAATTACGGCAAGGTTGCGTCAGAGTATGTTGTCATTAAGCCAGTGGAGGAACAATGAACAGAGAAAACGGATTTTTGCAAAATGCTTTTAACGTATTGTATGTGGTTTATGCAATACTTGTTATAGCGGCATTCTACATTGTGTGGAAAGGATACAACACATGAATATTATGGACAAACTGTCGGTCGTTCACGAAAAATATGTGAGCGGTTGGAACATGAGCGAAGTTATAGATAAAAAAACTCTCGATGAAGCCTTACGCAAAGTGGTTAAGGTTTACGTTTGCTACAGAGAATTTTCAAGAAAATATGAAAACGAAAATGTTTTGCAGTGGGAACTTTATAAAAAGAAGTGCAAAAACCTTAGTTGGTATTATCGAAAAAGCTCGCAAGACGACATCGAGATGTTGGAAAAATGTATGCTGACCGTTTGTGGGTATTTTATAAAGCCACAAAACTCATGCGGCGAACTTATCAAACATCTTTCGCACGTTAAGCGAATAGAAGCAATCAGAAGTGCATTCAAAGCCATTGAAGAAGATTCTTACAATGAATTCCTGAAAGGTGTTTTCACTGGGCATTTCATTGAGAACGCAGAAGTGGAACGCAGGTTGAACATTGTGTTTGGCGGTTTGTTTGTAAAAGTTATGACACTTTGTGACAATATCGAATCGCAAGAAAACGTGAATGTGTTTAGAGAATGCTTTGAAAGCGGTGATGAGTATTTCGTAAACGCAAGTGAAAAACTTTTCGGCGCAAGTCGCATGAGATACGACAAACAAGCTGTGTAGAAAAAATTCACAAATGATGAATAAAAAACCATCCTGATTGTAAGTGTAAGTATCAAAACAAAGAAAGGTTATGATTACAATGGGCAATACAATAGAAATTCGATTCGAGAATTTTTTTCAAGGACACGAATCTGACACGATCGAAACACTGAAGGATAATTCGGTGTACAATTTTCGCAAGGCATACAACTATCCCACGAACGAACCAGAGTCGAAATACCGTGCCCTTATCAGTAAACATTTTTCGTATGAAAAATTCAACAAACTTCTTGCTGAAATGATGGTATCGAAATTTGTTGTTTTTCATAACTTTATTTCAGAATCGCATAGTAAATTGGATTTTGAATATGTGAGAACTGAAACGGAAAACGGTAAACAGTATTTCGTCATTAAAGTTTCAAGAGAACAGTTTGATGAGTTTTATAACTATGCGGCTGACAACGGGAACAATGACGATAACACGTTTGCTTTCATTGCCAGAAATACGTATGAAGGATACATTGCAAAAAACGTCATTGAAGATATTTTAGATGATTTGTCAGACCAATCCGCAAACAAGTTGCTTGACGTCGATGCCAGTACTTGGTATGCTGGGCTTAAAGACGTTCACGAATACGAAAATTGAGAATTTGTGAATAAAAAACCATCCTGATTGTAAGTGTAAGTATCAAAACAAAGAAAGGTTATGATTACAATGTACGATACAGTGGAAATTCGGTTTGAAAATCTTTTTCAGGAACACGAATCAAAAGAAATTGACGATTCTACAAAACGTGCAGTTGACAGGTTTTGCAAGGTTTATAATCCGACCGAAGGTAAAGCGCAAATGTATTATTGCATGGTTGGGGGTCATTTTTCATATAACATGTTCCACAGATATCTTGTGCAGGATACGGCAAAAGCGTTTGTTGAACTTTACAAATGTGTCTCTGGGTATGACGAAGAGCTGAACCTCAAATACATTGAAATGGAAAACGAAAACGGCAAACAATACTTTGTTGTCAAAATGACCGATGCTGAATTTAATAAGTGGAAAAGTATTGCCTACGACCTCGGGAACAATGGTGAGAACGAAGAAAACGACGTGTTTACATTCATGCTCAAAAAAGCTTATGACGGATATATCGGGAAAAACATTGTCAATCGTATTTCTCAATTAATGGGTAAACATACGGCATGTGACTTCATGAGGGTTGATGCTGTAACATGGCGTTCAGAACTTCAAGCAATTCACGAATACGAAAATTGAGAATTTGTGAATAAAAATCCATTCCAGTTGTAGTACCAAGCATAACAAAGAAAGGTTACAAATACAATGAACGACATGGTAAAAATCAAATTCAGGAATTTCTATCAGCCGTACGAATATTCAGAAATGTATGCCTCGAGGATTCGCGAAGTAAACAATTTTCGTAAAGAGCATAGCAACTTCACAGAACAACAATGGTTAAGATATTCAAACTTTGTTGAAGACAACTTTTCCAGTGGTAAGTTTCATAACTTTCTTGCAAATATGATGATTCGGAAATTTGTAAGACTTTTTAATGAAGCAACTGGGAGCGATGAAAATCTTGACTTTGAATATGTAGGAATGTATTTCGGTAATGAAGATTTCCAAATCAGTGTTCCCAAAGAACAGGCAGAAAAATGGGAAGCTATTTCGTTTAATTACGGGAATGACGGTAAGACTAAAGATGACCCGTTTGTTTTTCTCGCAACGGTTATACGTGATGAAAACGGTAATAATATTATCAAGAATATTATTAGGTACCTTATGAATGTTTTAGACGGATACACCGCCAGCCATTTCCTTTTCATTGATGATAAGGCATTTCAGGAACTGAAAGAAATTTTTGGGCAATGACGATTAATCGGATTACTTTGTAATAAATAAAAGCGGAATGAAAATGTAATCCCTGTTGAGGAAGGTGCGAGAATGGAAGTTACGGAACTTGAAATTAAGTCAATCCTGAAGGTTGACAATACGATTTACAAATTTATCGACAACGCAAATCTTCAGGTTGGTGACGGCGAAAAGAAAGCCGTCAGAACTAACAGGGAAACATTTGATACGCCAATATCAATAGAATACGAAGAAGTACCCTACCGTGTCACAAATATCGGTTCTTGTGCGTTTATGGGTTGTCAATCGTTAACATCTGTCGAATTGACTGGAAATATTGTCGGAATTGGACATTTTGCGTTTTATGGATGTAACAAACTGGAATCCATTATTATTCCAGAATCCGTAAAACGTATCGGCGGTTCGGCATTTGCGCATTGTTATAGCTTAAGGCGAATTGTTTTCTTAGGTTCGGAACTTCCTGAATTTGTAAACAAATCCTTTATTGACGGTGCGTCAGACAGGATTATCATTTGCCCGAATATTAAAGGCGGGTTAGTCAAGAAACTCCTGTGCGCACAAACAATCATGTATAACCGTAAGGCAAAGAAGTACATGGAAAAATATTTCCCCAAAAAATTGAAAATTGAAGAATAAAAAGTAAGTCTGATTGTATAATCAAGTATCAAAAGAAAGAAAGGTAGAAACATGAACATTTTAACAGAAAAAGGCATTAATGCCATCAATGAAAGATTTGAATCGGAAACACACTTTACATCATTCATACTTGGACTTTTTGAGTGTGATAAAGATGATGAACGTTTGAAACCGTTTAATGATATGCTTGACCCAAACCAAGGGTTGAACGATATCAGTTATGAAATTGGAAGGCTTACTGCCGACACGTTTAGAATTGAAAAAGTTTTCAGGCATTACAGACGAGAAAACGATGAACCAGAAATTAGATTATCCCTTGAAGCGGCGTATCAAGTCTTACAGAATAAAATCAATGCCAAGATTAAGAAAACATTAGATGAAGATACAACCTATAGTGAAATAGCTGTTGATTCTGAATTCTTTAACGGGATGCATATTCCTTGGTGTTTCACTATTTACTACGATCTCAAGAGTGCATTCGAGAATATGTGTTACGACCCCACTGCAGTTTGTATGCAGGCATGTATGCGGTGGTATCTCCACCCAAACGTACATCATGTCCAAAAGTTTGATTGCTTATGCGATAACTATGGTGGAATCAAAGAAATCTTCACAGACGAATCAAAAGATAATGTGATTAATTTGTTTAGTGCATTATGGAAACAATATGAAAGCAGTCGGGGATAGGAAATATGGCGGTTAGAAATAATCGCCATATTTTATTAAAAATTTGTGAATAAAAAGTAATCTCAATTGTATGATCAAATTACAAACAGAAAGAAAGGTAGATACACAATGTTATTTTTAACAGACAAAGGGATTAAATCCATTAAAGAGAATTATGACCTTGCAATACAAACAACAGGATTCCTTATTGGAATGTTCGGATACGATTTGGATGACGATTCGTTCAAAGAATTCCATAACATGTTAACAAATTGGGAACAGTCAATGGTCAATAAATGCTATGATATTGGCAGACTTTGTGCCAACATGCTTAAGATTAGCGACATGCATAAACAATATGGAAACAACAAACTTCTTGCTCCAATGTTACAGGCCACGTTTGTTGCCATGCAAGCCGAAGGCGATAATATTGTTAATGCATTAGGCGAAGAGAATACTGAGGATTGTGAATTTTTTGAATATCCTCTTCCGTTTGACTTCGAAATTGGAAAAGATTTGGAAAGCATTCTTTTAGGTTGTTCCGCTTCGAATTCAATTTTCATGGAGATGGCAATATGCGTGTATTTCAAAAAAGAACCTAACACGACAGAAGAATTTCAATATGGAACCTCATGGACTTTACAGGGTACACAAAAAGAGTCAGTTAAAGATTTGATTTACTATGCGTGGAAAGAATACACAGAGCATGTGAAAGAGAAAGGTGAACAATAATGATTGTAGAATTCGAAAAAATTATAGAATTTGAAAACTTAGACATGGTTGCAGAATATGATTCAAAAAAAAGAATCAAAATTCGTTTATTGTCCAAACTGGTTACGCTTAGAAGATGTTCACAGTATGTTTGACTCAATTACGGAAGCCGTTCTCAAGAAACGAGATAAAAGGTTCATTCGTGACGATGGCTATGTGATGAATTTTGAATTTTTCGCCGATAAGGATTTGAAAGATAATAATATTGAATTTGTCGTCAACAAAGACGGAGACAATACGATTTCGGTATATATTCCTATAAAAATAAATTATCCAGATGAAGAACAGATGCGTTGCGAACAAAAATGGAATGTTAACGAAAAAACTAAAAATTTGTGAATAAAAAGCATTCTCGTTTGTATCACTAATTACAAACAGAAAGAAAGGTAGATACACAATGATTATAAAATTCAACAACTTAAACACAGTAGCAAGGTACGATTTCAAAAATGAAGATACTCGCATTTTTATTGATGCAGATATCTTACCCGAACAAGAAAGTCGGTCGTTTTGTGATTCAATTGCAAACGCCGTTCTCAAACAAACAAGCAATAAGTTTATCGGTGATGATGGTGAAGTAATGGACTTTGTTATTTTTGCAGATGCGGCGGGTTTGAAGGACAACAATATTGAGTTTATTGTCAACGAAAGCCTTGATGATAAAATTCATGTGTATATTCCCAAAGAAATTGATAGCAACAACAGGGAATGGAACGTTAAAGAAAGAAAACATCTTTTCATTTATACAAGTTCGGATGTCAATCATGATTTATCATTTTATATAACAAATACTGGAATGCTTCATGATATGATTGTATGGATTGCAAACAATGACCAACATGTTATTGATGAAATGTGTGGCATGAATGACGACACTGTTGCAACGGACGATGAGGAAAACGAAGAGATTGAGGTTGAACGCAATGAAGTAGAAGAAGCGCTTAAGGCAATGGATAATCTCGGTTACGGGCTTAGTATTGTCGAATTGGATCATGAAACACTAAAAGCCATGAAGATGGGTGATAAAAGCTTGCGATGGAAAAACGGCGATCAGTATATGGAAGAGCTGTTCAGAAAAGCCAACGATATTTCCGACCAGTTTGATTTCCACGACCCGAAGAATTAATGACGCACATGAACTGGGTATCTTTAAAAAAGGTACCCAGTTTTTTTGTTAGAAATTTGTGATTGAACTAAGTGATAACTCTATTCCGACCGAAGTCAGCACTACCTGTAATTCCTACAGTGAAAAAACTTATTTTAGTACAATATTATTAAGCTTTGGTTTTTGGCTTGTTAATAAAAGTACTCATTCTTATATATGCAAGAAAATCAAAAATGATGAATAAAAACATTCTTGATTGTATTACATCATACAAAGAAAAGAGATGAATCCGATGAAGAAAACATTCAAGAGTAAAAACATTACATATATGATTACTGGAAAGAAATCCGTATATGTTGGCAACGGTATTGAACCTGCTATTTCGAAAAGAAAGAAATATGCCCACATTCCTGAAACGGTTGTTTACGAAGGCGTTTCTTATACTGTAAAAGGAATAAGTAAAAATGCATTCTTGAAGCATAAACGCTTGATTCCCGTAAATATTGAAGCGGCATTAAAGGTAATTCCTCGTTATATTTTTGGACAAAGAGTTTAATGCGAAGGAAATAATCACAATTTCTGAATGAAAAATAATCTCAATTGTAGTATTAAATTACAAGCAAGAAAGAAAGGTATAAAAATATGAAAAGTGTAGTTAAGTGTTTGCATTTGCCCTGCCTCTTCAATTATCCAGAAGAAGCTATCCAGAAATTAATCGACATTGAAGTAGGACGGGAAAAAATTGTCGATGGTTTAGTGAAGTATAAAACCGCACAATCCCTTTGGGAGAATTTTGATTATGATAAATTCTTCAATTGGCTTGCAATTGTCAATTTTGATATTTTCAATCGAATGGTTCTTGAAGAAAATTTAAAGCCGATTGAAGCTGTTAAACAAACATACCTATATCACGGCGATATTAAAAATGTTTTCAAGTACGAAAAAAGTGATGCTGGCGCAACGTTCTGTTATTTTGTAACGCCGCAAGAATATGAAAGAGCTATCAAATTACTTGCTGATCGTTACCATGACGATAAAGAAATTCTTCCAGAAATTTATGGAGGCAATTTAATAAGTGCTGGCACGAAAATTTTGGAAGACACAGACTTTGATGTGGATTGCGATGAAGCCTTTTGGGGTGAATTCTATAAAATGAATATCAAGGCTTTCCTCAAGACAGACGGCAAACAAGACGGATTGGTTGACAGAATCATCAAGGGAATCGGTGTAGCCAATCATGGTAACTCCATTGAAATGCCGAGTTTGGTTGATGATGATAAAAGGTATGAAGTCCACGACAGTTTAATGGACAGGGAACTTAGCTTTGTCGGATTGAAGGAAGATACAAAAGATAAGGCGATGAAAAAGAAGTGGAAAAAGGTAAACGAACTTTTAGGTGATTGTAGTAATACTTACGAAGATTTTTATCTTTGGTTTGCCGCCGTTCATATAAAAATGATTAACTATGTTATTATGACACATTTGAATACGAAACCGATCGACTTTATCGGATGTGGATTTTATTATTATGAACCATTCTGTAACGATATGTGTTTTTATTACGAAGTTGATTCAAAAACACATAAGCAAATTGAAGACATGTTGAAAAAATTCGAATGTAAAGATATGAAAGAATTTTTAGATAAACACATCAAACCGCACATGGACGATTGTAATAAAGTATTAGCTGAGGAAACTGAATGTGTAGATTTTAAGATGTTCTTTAGTTGTTCGGTTGATGAGTACAATAACAAACTTTGTGACATCATCGAAGACAGTCCTTATACGTTCCGTCCATAAAAAATCAAACGGGAATGTGAGAAAAAATTCATAACTGATGAATAAATCACATTCCCGTTTGTATTACTAATTACAAACAGAAAGAAAGGTAGAAATACAATGAGTAACATAACAGAAGTAGTTCATATTGAATCAGAAATCGTTTACGAAAAATTTAAGATAACTATAAGCTTAGACAATAACCCACAACAAAAAGTTAAGGTTAAAGTCGACTTAAATAAAATGTTGGAAGGTATTGGAGCGGCAATAACTGTAACTGAAAGGAACATGAACGAGTGTCCTTTTGATGATGATTTTGAATTTACATGCCTTGCCCAAAGTGCATTTGATGAAGTTGTAGGTGGCGGTATTTATAAGTTGGATGTTTGTCGTAATAAGTATATCGTATTCAACGATGGTCAAGAGAACATAAAAGAAGCTATCGAAAATTTTGAACTTGACCCAATAGAAGCGCAAGATGTTAATGATATTAAACTCGAAATGTTTTGGTATCGAATTTTAAATCAAATGGACAGTTACACAAGAGGAATTGTTCAAACAAAGTTGGGTTCAGATTCAAATAAAAGATTGTTTCTCGAGTGGTATCTCAAACTTGCCCCAGAAGATTTGGTTATCGAAGAAGATTAAATTCCAAACGGGAATTTGATAAAAAAATTCATTATTAATGAATAAATCACATTTCCGTTTGTATTACTAATTACAAACAAGAAAGAAAGGTAGAAACATAATGGAAACATACGAAGAATTCACAATGACAGTGGATTTTGATAAACCGACATCGGGATACATGGATAACATTGACCGAGATAAAGAACAAGAGGGTGTTGAAGTCGCCATGAAAGAAATTCAAGATCAGTTAAAGGGAGACCCAGAAATTGAAGATAGTGAGCTTTCGGAGATTGCGCAAAAAGCTTTTGATGACATTGTCGGTGAAGCTTACAGCGGTGGTTACACAATCAGTGTGTGCCATTTTAAACATGTTGTTTTTGGTGAAGGGGCATTCCTGCATGATGCCGATTCGCTTACAGACAGGATGTATGTAGCTTGGTGGAGTAGAATCTTTGGCGCAATGGATAAAGATACTCTTGAAAAAGTTTATAAGGAACACGGCAGGATAAACTACAATCTGAGAGATTTCCTTAGGTCGTATCTTAAAGTTGCCCCTTGCGATTTGTACGTTTAACTAAAACGGGAATGTGAGAAAAAATTGATAAATGATGAATAAATCACATTCCCGTTTGTATTACTAATTACAAACAGAAAGGAATGGTAAAATGAAGCATTACAAAACAGAACATGCAATTATTGCAGTTGATTGCAACCAATCAACAAACGACAATAAGATATTTGAAGGGCTTGTGGCGGCTGGGCTGGCTGTGGAAAATGCCATATCAGAAAAGCCTGATTACCCAAGTGACGAACTATTATCAAAAATTGCACAAACAGCTTTCGACAACGCTGCTTCATCAACTGGGTATGTTGTCGTGGCGTGTGGTAAACAAAACAATCATAAAGATGAAATTGGGAAAAACTACAAAGCTGAATATTTTTTCGGTCGTAATTGCACTGTATATTATAACCCGCCAAGGGATAACGTATTACTTAGTGAAATACTTTTGACGGATGGGTTTTTCTGCCATGACGATACTTTTGACGAATATGAACGCTTAGGCGCAAACAGAGATGCCGCAAGTAAACTGATTACCGAGTTTTGTGAAATCAACAAAAACAATTTTGAATACAAAGAAACAGATTTTGAAATTATCATGAAAGGGAATGAATAATGGCTAAGTTGCAGGTATACACAGTGTTACACCGCGAAAGTGGCAAAGAACATATTGTCAAGTTACAGCAGAGAACAATTGACAAGTCGGATGAACACATAACCAATATTATCGCATATAAATTGTTCGGGAAAAACACAAACTTTAAGTGTTGCAGAATGGGAATGGATAAAAATTACAATGAAAGTTATATTGGGCATTTCGAACACATTGAGTTTGGTAATGGTCATGAAATTACAGGATTATGTTTAATAACAAAAAACGTGCGAGGGATACAAGAATGAATAAAACAGTACACTTTCCAGTGGTTTGGTTCAGACGGGAATACCCACTCCATCCGACAGAAGTTTTTATCAAGAAATATGATTTAACTTCTTATTTTGATGACCGTCAGATCGGCGAGTTTGTCAGTCGGTTTGAAGCAATGATTACCGATGAATGCCGTCATAACATCTTGAAGGAATATACAAGAGCTTTGATGGAACTTGTTAAAATCACAAATCATAAGTATGAATCATTTGATAATGAAAACCAAACTGTTCTTGTAGAAACAAATATTGACGAACTTACCGTGTTGTGCAAAGAACAAATGAACGAAACGGATATTGCAGAAAAACTTTCCATTGATTTATGGAATGCATACATCGGTCAGATATTCTGCAAAAAACAATACATGGGCATTATGAAAGCCGCAGTGGAAAATTGTGATTTTGTGTTATTCAAGAACAATGAAAAATTTGATAAGCTTGTTAAGGATATCAAAGACGAACTTATGCAAGATATTATTGTCGATATTCGCAAAGATAAAAAAGAATCAACTGAAATTTTTAACTGAAAATTGATGAATAAAAAATAATCCAGATTGTATAATCAAATAACAAAACAAAGAAAGGTTAACATAATGAAAGAAGTTACACGTGAAAAAGTAGCAAAGGCTTTTGAGAGTTCTTCCGCCAAAGAAATTTTAGAAATTGTCGGAATGATGATTGAATTCAATGATTATTCGAATAAAGAAATCAGAACTGAAATTGAAAGATGCGAAAGTCTCGAAAAAAACGAAGAAAACGTTCAGCGTTTAAATGCTTTGTATGCAACAGCTTGCTGTCATGGAGATTATTGTGATGATGGTTGGTTTTTTGATGATGACGATGCTCGGGAAGAAATGCGCAATAAGATTACAAATGAAATTATTCGTGATGGTGTCGCAGATGCCGAGCCACCTATGGAATACGCTGTTTACATTATCATGCAAGACATTGTGAATAAAAACTGAAAAATTCTGAATAAAAAGTAACGCCGATTGTAGTTATACATTACAAAACAAACAAAGAAAGGTTACTCACAATGAGTACAAATAACGATTACGTTTTAAAAACTTCCGATATCCTTGCCATCATGGGCTTTGGGTACAATGTTACACCGTATATGATTTTTGATAAAATTGTAAACGGTAGAGACCTTGACGAAAAAATGGATTACCTCACCATTCGCCGCCGTGCTTATGGACGCAAACTTGAGGATGATATGAAGGTTACACTTCATGAAATTCCTCTTCTTGCCACAATGTACCCAAACCTGAAAGACGGGCTTGTGCGTGGTCGTGAGTATTTCAATCAGGAACTTGGAACAGACGTTAAACCCAATTATCAGAATGATGAACTTGGTTTGGTAATCGAAGTCGCAACAATGGGAGAAAACGTTTTTGATTATTATGTCAAGGATGGCGAATGCCCAAAGTGGTTGGAAGTCAAAGCAAAAATCTTGATGTATTTCCAGTCCATCAAACGCTTTAAATCCGCTATTGTTGTTGTCGCTGTGGGTAATAAACCCCCCGAACACGCTTGGGTTTTCCACTTTGACGAAAAAGAACAGGCACAGTATCGCAACCGTGTAAACGAATTCCGTGACGCTGTTGCCAAAGGTGTCGCTCCTGAATTCACACAGACGGACGCTGAATTTTACAAGTCTGACCGTAAGAACGTCATGGCTGAACTTTCCGAGGATGAACAGAAACAGTTTGAAGATTTGGAAACACAGTATGTTGCTACGAAAAAAGAATATGACGTTGTTTATAAAGAATATTCTGCTTTCAAGAAAAAGATGGATGAGCTGAAAAGTCAAATGCTTGTCATCACAAAGAACCTGACATTCTGTGGTAAACTCTTGTCCCTTGTCTTTACGAATCCGAAATTGAGTTTCAATACCGAAGCGTTCCTTGCTCATATCGGAAAGAAATTCAATATGGATTACGATGACCTCGTAGTAATGAAAGAACAATCGAACACAGAGGCTTTCAACATTCTTATTCGTAATATCGCCGCCAAGGCAAACGTCAATGAAGATGTGATTCGTGCCGAGATCGACAACGAGAACTGTCTTCGTGGCGTAACGCCGTCCGCTTCGTGCAAGATTAACAAGTAGGAACTCCGTAACCGATAGCCCCACAGAACACCGTGGGGCAAATCGGATTCGCATGAGAAAGGAAAGAATAAAATGCTTATTATTATAAATGGTCTATTCGTTATTGCAAATTCAGTAATCATATTGCGCTACGGAATAAATAACGGTCGTTTCTTTACCGCACTAAATATATTTGTCATTATTGGCGGTGCAGTATGTATAATCTTAGGTGGTGCTCAAGAACTTGGATTCATAGAAAAAGCGCCGTCATATGTTGAAACTGTGCAAGACAATCAAACAACAAATACGCAAACAATCAAGTATAAGGAATAATAAAATGGATATTATGTCTAAAAATACCTTATGGCATTTGATGTTCTACGTTTTATACGCTATAATTACAATCATGTTTGTGTACTTAATTTACTGTATAATCAGTAACAACTCATCGGAAATGTCATCTTGGGTAACACAAAAACTTATGGAACTGTTTTCAAATTAAAGAAAGGGATAATGAAAATGGAAATATTAGTTGGAATATTAGCTGGAATTCTCTTAATTATGCTTTCTATTGCAGTGTTATCTGTATGTGGGGGTAACTTGATTGCCGAGGTGTTGGGATTTTCTATTTTCGTATTGGGCGTAACATCTATGCTTCATCCATTCTTCGTGAAATCAGAATTGCCGTCTGCGGAAAAACCGATTTATGTATCAGTTGATCCTGCTGTCAAAGATAAAATCACAACGAACACAATGCAGATACAAATTGTATTGCCGCCCACCTTAATTCAAAAATAAATAATTCGCATATCACACGAAAGGAAAATAAATATGCAAACTTCATCTATTATTGTTATCACACTGGCCTCTTTGGCCGTCGCCGCGTGTACACTTAAATTGTTCTGTTACTTCGGTCAGGAAATCATCTGTGGACTATTAAGTTTTTTCACACACCCGCTTATCTTGGTTATTCTGGGAATTGTTGTCGCTGGAATAATGAAAGGTTCGCCTGTCGGATCCATTACGGCTTGTGTTTTATTTGTGGCCGCTGGTGTTTCATTTATATGCAATAGATGTTAGGAAAGGTATAGGAAAACAATGAATATTTTCGCTTTGGCATTTGGATGGTTATTAATTTTTATAGTTGATATGGTGTTATATATCACAACGTCGTCAGTAGTTTGTAATGAATTTATCATAGGAGTAATAAATATTGTTATATTGATATCGTTGTTCTTTGCGTCAATGGACATTAACAGTAAGGGATTTATGCTCGGCATGTCGATAGGTGCGGTTATTAATATTGTTGCTTGTTTTTCTATAGTTTTTGCGATTTTTCAATATGTGTATACGTCATGCACATTAAATATTCTTACACTAATTATTGCTGTCCCAGTTATAATGTGTGCAGATGATGTTCAAACAGATAGTTCGAATGAAAAATGGTTTTTCATTGCATTGACGTACCAGGTTGGAATAGCAATTATCCTGACAATATGTGGGTTATTTCTCCAAATCTATCACAACAACGATCCGTTAAGACAATCAAAAATTGAAGCTTATAGATAAGAACAAAGGGAAGAGTGTACAAGATTGCATAATCAAGAACAAGTCGCACAAAATGCAAGGACAAACAAACAATGAACGTAATTCAAACCATCGCAACAACAGTGGGTACAATTCTACTAATCGCATTTGTTGCGTATGTATTTTGTCACACCAAAACATCGCCGTCATATACGACGACACAAACAGTAATGCCGATTACAAACTAAGTCATTAGAAAGGAAAATGAAAATGGAAAACTTAGAAGTAAACACTCATGAAACAAATGTCATCGACATGTGTATTAAACTTGCGGAGATGGAAAAACTAACCGCAATGAAAATTTACATGGTCGTAAAAGGTATCTCAACCAAAGGGCTTGCCGATCATTTTGGTCTGACATCTGGCGCAGTCAACCTGTGGCTACTGGGTAAGTCTATCCCACACATCCGTACTCACAATAAAGTAGCTGTATCGCCGAAGAAAGAACTTGCTGGTTCTAAGTGGAAGGTGGAAGATTTCATGGTGCCGTTGAAGATCGAAAACTACGACAATGCCAAACGGTTGCTCGAAGCTAACTACGCTGAGTATAAGAAATAATTCGCACCAGGTGCGTTACACAGATAAGGAAATTTTTTATGGTCGATAAAACCCTTAACAGATTAAACCAGCATGTCAAAGACTGGGAATGCCGCAACGATGTTTTGTCTTGTATCCACAAAAGTGTGGAACAGTATCCTTGCAAAGATTCGCACGAGCTGCTAATGCTGCTGGACAAAACAGAGAACTTTGTAAAGTCTTATTACGGGCCGAAACTTCAATGGCACGAATTTAAAAATAAGAAAAACCCATTACTTGACGCGTCTAATCAATATGGTCATGTTACACAGAGGCACATCGAAAAAGACAGACTGGTTGCTGTGGGGGCAAACGATGAAAAAGATGAATTTATCTGTGACGGATACGATGGAAGAAAGTGGTATTATTGCCACGGCCAAAAGGTCCAGCGATCCGCCGTGGATGCCAAGTCGCTCAACCATTGTGGTGAGCAGTTGGGATATGATCTGTTGTCGCTGAGAGATATTATTAATATTAATGGTGTCGATTATTGGAAGTGTTACGTAACAGCTTCGCTTGACAGACAGGAAAAAGTAATCTCGCAGTTCAAGGGTGTTATGAACAGCAAGGTAGAAAGTACATACTACCATGACCTTTACAGGTTGATTAAGTTTGTCTATGGTCAATACGGATTTGAAAAAATTAGCGGTATCGGATATCACGATGATCGCAACACAAGCATTGACGAGTTGATGGTTTACTTTCAAAATGACTTGTTTGCATATAAGTTTCTTGAACCGCACAGTACCTACGAGTTGTTTAAAAAATCCCTTATTCGCAGATACGGTAAACTCAAGTTCAAGAGCGATGAAGATATTCTTAGGGATGTCGGTGTAATGGATCATGCATTCATGACGAGGTTTCTTAGGGAAAAAGAAATGGAACCGATCCGCACAGATGTTTTATCTTATATGAGAAACCATACATTTGGTTTTTATGAAATGCTCGGGACAACAGAAAATTTTCAGCTGATGCAGAAGTATGTTTCTTATGACGAATCCGATTGTTTATGGTTCTCCGAAACTCTTCGCACGCAGTGCGAGTTCAAGAAGTTCGTCAACGCTTACGGCAAAAGCCGCATTCGTAAATCCGCGCTGTTAAGATTCATTGGGTGGGATTATTTGAAGACGCTTAAAGAGTTGGATCTTTCCGAAGAACAGATGCTACCGTTTGAAATGATTAAACTCTACAAGAGATGTACTCCCTCCGAAAAGAAAGAATACAAGAAACATGTCCGTAGCGGGATGACAATTCTGAACAAGGAAGATCTGTATGTCACACTGTGCGGGTCGCCGAAAGAAGAGTATATAAAATTCATCAAGGTGTTCGGGATGGCAGATTTATGTGCTGAAAGAACGGCGAATAAGATGTATATAAATGTAGGAGATGAATAATGAACACTTACAGTTTAGATGACTTAGAAGAATTTCCTGTCGGTTCTGACGGGTTGAAACAATGTCCACAAGGTGATTATAAAAGTATTTTAAATATGCCGTCCGATCTGAGTTTTGCCAGCGGGTCAATATTTCAAGCGGGTACACACTTTGGAACAAACACGAGATTCGGACCGAGATGTTCTTTCGGTTCGCTCGGTGTTTTTCCAGAGGAGACAAAATTCGGATCAAAATGTTTTTTCGGTGAAGGTTGTTACTTTGGAAAAGGTTGCGTTTTTGGCCCGTATGGATTGTTCGACAAGAAATGTGTGTTTGAACCTGGTTGCATTTTTGCTTATCAATGCGTGTTTGGAGACAAATGTAAACTCGGGAAAGGATGCCATGTCGGTGACGAATGTGCTTTCAAAGAAGAGTGTGAAATTGGTTTAACGCTCAACTGCGGTGCCAAATGTACATTTGGCATAGGGTGCACGATTGGAAATGGTGCAGTTGTTGGCCAACAATGTGTATTCAATAAAGATTGTGAAATTGGGAGCTATTGTCACTTTGGCGAGAAGTGTGTCTTTTTCTACTGTCGATACGGGGCGAACAATAAATTCGATTACGGATGCAGATGGGAAAAGGTAGAAAAGAAAGTCGAATTCGAGTAATCCGTTTATACATGGGAATTTTTTCAGCAAACGGTTTATCCGTTTGCTTTTTTTGTGTGAATAAATTCTTTTCCCGATTGTAGTAAACAACATAGAAAGGAAAGGTTATGGAATGACTCTTTGAAGCGATGCCGCCAATCATTATAATAGTCGGTATGCATATTTTTATTACATTGTTTCAACGCAAGTTTGAATATATTACCAAGTGGGAATTTTTCGCACTAACTGCGGTGTTATGGTGCATATGGTGCCTACTGATCTTCCTGATTTGTTTTTAGTTTCAACAGAAAGGTAAAAAATTATGAATAAAAACGACGATGAGTTGTATAATGGAGAAAGACAGGTAAGTTGGTTCTTCAGGGTCTTGATATATGTATTATTTGTTATCTTGCTTTGGGCACCCGTATCTGGAATTATGCTTTTACTCAAACACACTTATTAAAGAAAGGTTATAGTAATGAGAAATCGACCAGCGTTTATGCTCGGCATTGTGTTGTGTTTTCTTATCAATGCTGCTGTTTGTTATCTCTTTGTCGGTGAAGAAGATTGTGATGTAATGTTTTGGATGGATTTCCTTGTGATTGTTGCGTTCATTGCCATCCCTGTGTTTAACATCAATATTATTCCTCGCCGTTTTACAGTCGTTTCGTTCGGCATACTGTTGGGATCATTCATCAACATGATTTGCGCTTCACTTGGACAGGAAAAAGCCATGTATCCGTTAGTTACAGCGAATATCGTATGTGTACTTTACCTCGTTATTAAATGGAGTATTCCAGAGGATGTTGAGGAAACACCTGCCTCCGTTGTGGAAAAACCCAAAACGAAACCCGTCAAGATGCCTATCCATCCCATGCAAAGCCTTTTCGAAGAAAAGAAACCAGACACACACGGGTTTGATGTGTTTACTGAAAACTTTACAAACGGTAACACTGACGAACTTGAAGATGAATTTAAAAAGTGGAAAAATGAACAAAAATAAAAATGTAGAAACTTTTATCCTATATGCATCTCCTATTTCCGAATTGATGGAATACAAAGACGTTGCTAAACAATCCACAATCTATGTTTATAAGGTTGATACGGATTATGTTTATGCTTGAACTGGACGAACCATGCTTTGAATGCACTGCAAAGGTAAAAATATACTGCGTTGATACACCGATCGAAGATCAACAGGACACTGCATTGGAATTGTTATGTGAACAAAGATATTGTCACAGGGGATGTTGGTGTGGTTTCTTTTGGGGAGAAAAATAACGGAATATGTCTTTGACAAATTTAAATATTGAGCAATGTAAACATATTATCCTCGCAGTGGTTTCAAATCCGTATTTTCATAACGTCATTAACTTTATAAAATACAAGTTTGATAAAAAAGAATATTCAAACTCTATTATTTTGGTGTCTGGTAATTTCCAAAAGTCCATTACGGAACTGCGTGAAAAATATCCTGAAAAAGAAATTATTGCGTATACTTGGGAACAATTGTCCGACTCTAATAAGTGGATGAATGTTGATTATATGTGTAAGGGTATTAAGATGGCTGATAGAGTTTGGTGCCACGATCATATGAATGCCGCCTATTTGAAACTCTATTATGGTATAGAAAATGTTGAGGTGTATCCTTTTGAATATTTTTCACACATTGAAACTTTAAACAATGTTGATAATCCAGAAATTGATGTTTTATTCTATGGGTATCTCAATGAAAGAAGAGCAGTCCTTATATCAAACATACAAATGCAAATGTATAATATGTTTAATATTGTCGCTGTGATGGGTACATCTATTAAACAAGCACATAGGTTTATAGAAAACAGTAAGATTATTCTTAATATCCACGCCTTTACGCCATACGCAAGACAAGAGCAAGAACGAATAGGTTTTTTGCTTGGCAATAAGAAATGCGTAGTGAGCGAAACGTCACAGGTCAATTACTTCTCGAGAGCCATTGTAGAATCAACCCCTGGCATATTTTGCCAAACTATTGCAGAGTTACTTGAAAATGACAAGTGGCGACAGGTTGCGCAAAATGGATACATTTTATTCAAAAACGGTTTATGTAAAAAAATAAAGAGTTATGAATAAACTTTATAGCTTAATGTATACACAAATAAACTAAAGGCAACAATATGGATAAGTCGGCCGCGGCGGTATGTTTGATGTTTCTTGCGTTTTTCACATTAATCTGCGTTATTATTACAACAATCAACAACGTTAAGCTATAGAAAGGAATATGATAATGGATGATAGAGATATGGCAAAATTCGCAGCATGGACTGTCTTTTTAGCTATTGTTTTATTGGTAGTCTTACTTACACCAGAAAACAAACAGCAGGTCCCAGCACCTCCGCCACAATCACAGACACAGAAATAATCATGGAAGATTTTGATACAAGTAAAATAAACGCTGTCAAGGCCATTCTTAAAAAGTCTAAAGATAATTCTATAGACATTTGCATGATGGCTTGGAGTGCGTACGGAAATTATTCGCTGGATCTGTTAACGCAACTGATCGACGAAGAACGCGTTAAAAACCCTGAAAGTAAACTACTCATCGCCATGACGGTTGCAAAAATTATGAAGGAAAAAGAATAAAATGAAATATATTATGTTAGTATTCATCTTGGCTGCCGCAGCAGTTTGCAGTGCTCAGGAAACGACAACCACGCTTGTCATGCTGGACCAGAAGGACGTCGATATGGCTAGATCCTTTATCTGGTTTGAACATCCTTTTTGTAATATTATGGCCTGGGGTGCCGTAGCCAGTATTGGTTGGGTCCTTGGGAAACTTGTTATTACAATCCCGATGGGGTTACTCTGCTTTATTTTCGGTTTAAGGGCTAATAAGGATTAATATCATGGAACAAACTGTATGCATAGACAATATCACTTATAATTTCTCTGGGAAGTCTGCCGAGGCCACTGCGGAGATTTTGACATCACAGAATGACGATTTGAAAATCCCAAACAAGATTACATTGGATTGCGGAACGGATCTTCATGTTACTGGGCTTTGTGCTGAATCATACAATACGATTTGCGATATTGAATCCATCATGATTCCAGATTCCGTTAAGAAGATCTTCGCAAGCAGAGGTAATGGGAACGCGTTTATCAAATTTGTCGATCTGGAAAACATCCATGTATCTCCAGATAATAAACATTTCAAATCTGTTGACGGCGTTTTGTTTACCAAAGATGGAACAGTTTTGTTATCTTATCCTATTGGCAGAATGGAACAAGAATATACTGTTCCTGACGGTGTTGAGATTATTAGCGAAAGCGCGTTCATGAAAAGCCGTTTGAAGCATATTCATTTGCCAGATTCTTTGCATACGATTAAGCAGCAGGCATTTAGAGACAGCAAGATCAGAGAAATCATTATGCCAGAGAAATTGAGAGTTATCTGTGATGATTCGTTTGAGGATTGCGGTAAACTGAAATTTGTTGATCTGTCGAAAGCTCTTGAACATGTTGGTGAGCGTTCTTTTGCCCGTTGTGAAAAATTGGAACGCGTTATCGTTCGTTCTGCTAATGTTGCTTTTGGCGATGCAGCATTTGACAGCTGTAATAAGGCCAAGTTCGAATTGGTTTTGTCACCAGAGCAAACCAAAAAAGACAATCATGGGAATGTTGTTATTGAAGCGACAGATTTATATAATTTCCTGGTTGATTATTAAAAATTCGCATAAAATACGAAAGGAAAAAACATGGACATCGTTATTAATGAACATGGGATGAAAACCGTAAAGATCGGTTGTGCCACTTATTGGCTTAATGAAAATTCGGCCACGCTTGCTGAGGTTAGGTGCCATGGGAAAGAAACACATGATAAACTTCCCGTTATGGAAGACATTCATGTTCTGAGCGAGATTGTTCTGGATAATGGGGAAGTTTATCCTGTGACCCATATCGGTTGTTCTTCTATTGGGGGAAGTTTTGATCCTGTTGGCGCAACGCTGTATATTCCTGCCTCCGTAGAACGCTTGTCATTTTCCTTTATGCGAGACAATCTGTTTTGTGATTTGAATGCCATAGTTGTTGACAAAGACAATCCGAATTTCTGCTCTGTGGATGGAGTCTTGTTTTCAAAGGATATGAAAACATTGGTAAATTATCCAGCCAGGGTCCAGAGGGATAAATATGTTATTCCATACGGAGTTGAGGTTATCGGGTATAGCGCGTTCATGGGATGTGAAACCAAAGAAATTGAAATGCCCGACACTGTGGAAAAAATTGACGACAACGCGTTTTGGTATTCCGATATTCGAAAAATCAGGTTATCGGAATCTCTTGAAACCATTAAAGTGATGGATTTTTATTATTGCGGTATTCGTGAAATTGAATTGCCTGAATCCTTAGACAGTGTTGAACAAGGTGCATTTGATCATTGTGAAGAACTTGAAACGGTGATCTTAAATTCAACAACAGTATCTTTTTGGTATGGTTCGTTTGTAGATTGCGGTGATGATTTTGAATTTCTCCTGAAAACACCAGGTGGGGAAACTGTCGACTTAACAAAATATCTTATGCAATATGTTGAACCTGATTCTTGCGAAGAGGATCGTGGGGGAAATTGGTCATGAGTGAATTCGCACCAGATACGACATGGGAAGCTATGCGAGTGCAGCTGGAAACTCTGCGACAGGTCCTGGTGGATAATAATGAAGTAGAATCGCTTCGGCGTATGGCTGAGCGATTGAATGTCACTGTCGTGTATTTTCTGCTTTTCTTTTATGGAAGTGATGACATTAATCTGTGTTTCTATAAATCATTAATTGATATATATGGAAACTATAAAGTGAAACCAGTTGATATTGAACCTATCGGTGAGCTTACCAGAATGATTTCTATAGTGGATTTATATGCAGAAAAGGGTTTAATTGACAAAACAACAGTTAAGAAAATATTAGACGAAAGTCAAAAACACCTTCCTTTCTGTTGCACGACGATGTTAAAAGATTTTTGTGAACTTCAAGATACATATAGAAAGATAAAGAAAGATGCTGGCGTACATTAAATCCTTTAGCGAAGATTATGAGATCGGCAAGATGTATGAGTTAATCGTACCTTACTATAACTTTCTCGAAGAAATCCTTGACAAATTCGGTGTGTGTTACGGTGTCTATAAAGTCCGCGTAAACAAATCTGATTTTAGTGGGGGAACTAAACTTGCTAAAGAATTTACTGTTATGGAAAGTATTACTACCAGGCATTATGTAGAAGAGATCTGCCTTTTCCGACACAGTTACAATTCCCTGAAAAACGTTTTGGAATGGCTGATCAAACAGAACGAAATCAAAAGTGTCGTGGAAATCTTAAACACGCACAAGAATGATATTTACATCGGTGTCATATTCCCGCTGATTGGGAAGTATGCCAGTGTTGACATGTATATTTGGATGACGCAATTTTTCAGGGCAGAACAATATGTTGGTCAGGTTTTCATTGAAGCTTGTAAACACAATAAGATTCAGATTGTAGAAATTATGTTTCATAATAAAGCAACATTGCCTTTTTGTGATTTGAAGTGGGGGATGAGAGAAGCTGCCAGACATGGGAGTTTCGATGTAGTGAATTTCCTCTTGACAAACGCAGATTGCAAGTTTGACAATTGTTGTATCGGAATGGCGAGCGAATATGGTCATTACCATGTTGTCAAACTTTTACTCAAACATATGGATCCGACTGACGGAGATAATTATTCGATTCGCAGGGCATGCGCATTGGGTAGGTACGGTGTTGTAAAACTGTTACTGGACGATCCACGCGTTGACCCGTCGGCCAGAAATAATGAAGCGTTAAGTATTGCGGTTAACAAAAATGATTCGCACCTGGTGCGTATCTTAATGAACAGCGAAAAATTAATGAATATAAATAGCGGTTTGTTGTATAAATCAAAACAGATGATGAGAAAGGAATAAAATCATGTACGTTTTACCGATTACGATTATGGATGAAATGAACGAGTTTGTGAAGTGGTGTTTATTCGCATTGAAGAATCACATTAAAACAGCTTATGTGGAAGTTTCAAAACACACCGTCACTGAGGGGTTGTTTGTTCTGGATATTCCAGATGTCAAAAGAATGATCTTCAAGGGGGAAATTGACGAGAACGACAGACGCGTTTTATTATTTGAGTTGAAAGATGGTGAACAATACGTTGCTCGTGTGGACTTGAAGAACGTGATGGATGCGGTTGGTAAAGCCCACAATTACCAGGTCAAAACGTTTGCCATTGAAATTCCTGATTTATCCTATTAAAAAGGGCTGGAAATTATTCCAGCCCTTTTCTTTTTCGCATCGGGTGCGGCTATGACATTTCAATCTTAAAGTCTTCTGGTTTGAATGCAGTATTCTTTTCGCAGAACTCTTGGATGATACGTTTTGCGGCATATTCATTTTTCCCGTAACGCAGGTATGTTTTACCAGCTTCGTCGGAACCAAAGTATTCGCCGATGGTTTCAGATTGTTCGTCAGTCAATTCTCCACCAGTGTAATAGATATAAACGTGACCTAAGATGCTGAATTCGGTCGGGTCGCGTTCTTCCATTTTGACATTAAAGTCCTGTTCGTCAAACCATGAATTCTTTTCACAGAAATCTTTAATGATTTGTCGTGCGGCATCTTCGTTTTGTCCAAGTTGTTTGAACGATGTAAACGCTTCTCCTGATTCAAAGAATTCGCTCATTTTACTGTATTGGTTTTTTGTCAATTGTCCAGCAGTGTAATGAATTGTGCAATAGTCACCAAGTTCGAATTCGGGATAATCAACATAACCAGAACGTTTCTCGGTTTCATTATCTTCGGTGATTTCTTCATCTTTTTTCGCTTCATCAAGGTCTTCATCGTCGTTCTCGATCTTTACGTCAAAATCTTGAACATCGAACTTTGGGCGTTTTTCACAGAAATCGTCAATCATTTTTCTTGCGGCGTCTTCGTTTTGGCCGAGTTGTTTGAATGACATATAGGTTTCTACTGATCCAAAGAATGCATTCATATCTTTTGATTGGGTATCTGATAAGTTCCCGCCAGTGTAATAAATCGTGCAGTAGTCATCAAGTTTGAATTCTGGGAAAGAAACACCCTTGACATCTTCTGTGATTTCTTCGCTTTCGTCTTCTTCTTTGAGTTCTTGCTCGGCTTTTTCTTCTTCTGTAATTTCGATATCGAAATCTTTTGCTTCAAAGCCAATATTCTCATTGCAGAAGTCGTCAACCAATGTTTTGGCAGCTTCTTCTGGCCCGTCTGATTCTTCCATTCTTTCGTAATCGGCATAGGTCTCTTCTGATTCAAAAAAATCCCTGAAAGTTTCGATTTGTTCATCTGTCAGATCGTTTGGCGTATAAGTGATAACAACGTCATCACCAACTTTAAAAACGTTCGGTGCAACATTGGGGAGAATTTGGTCGACATAGAATTGATCGGCAGTATAATCTTCGTTCTCTTCACAGAATCCATCAATCAGTTTTTGGGCAGCTTCTATTTCGTCTTCTGTAATTTCCAAAAGCTCGTCATACTTCTTTATAGCGTCATCTGACTCAAATGCCTGAACCATTAGATCTTCTTGTTCCTGGCTGTCGATTGTGCCAGTGTAAACAATGTCATACCTGTCTGTTTGGAAAACAAATTCAACACCGTCGCCTTCATCTTCCACTGCGGTATCATCACTGTCTTCTGCAGCCTCGTCGATTTCTTCTGTTTCTTCATTGACGGTTTTAACGGCGACCTTTTCGGCCAGACCAGCTTTTTCCAGTGCTACCCAGTTGGTCTGAATGGTGAAGCGGTCGGGTTTGAAATCTTGATTCGCTTCACAGAACTCATCGATCATTTTCTGACAGGCCGCTGTGGAGGCTTCGAGTTCTTCCATATCGGAAAATTCTTTTTTATAGGATTCAAACTTTTTCGTTGCATTAAATGATTCGAAAGCTTCGTCCAGTTCTTCTTCCTGATCTGGCGTCAAACTTCCGATATAGAAAATCAGGTTGTAACCGAGTTCGTTAACGTAATAAGGAGCTGAGCCGTTGGCGTGTTGTTTGACAGCTTCGGTTTTTTCTTCTTCGTCTTCAGGAGCGTCCTGAACGCCATCAAGATTGATGCTTTTACCGAGTGCTTCACCTGCGGCATCGTCATCTTCATCAGATCCGACATTATCAGTGACATCTGATTCTTCATCATCAATTTCCCATCCCTGTTCTTCAACAAAATTCTTAAGTAATCCGTCCAGGTTATTTGCCAATGTAAATACCACTTTAACCAGGCCTTCCGCTTGTTGTAACACATAAGCCAATTCTGGTTCCTCGTCTGATTCTGCGTTATAATCAATAATAATACCGACAACAACTTCTGGCGACACCACAACTTCTTTATCATTATCTTCGTCGACAAATGTCCACTTTTCGTTCATGTCGACATATTCTTCTAAATCATAATCGCTAATAAGATTAGAACCATTTGAGACATTGAAGAACGTAAGCTCCCTTTTGCCCAAAGTCCCTTTTGTGTTCCTATTGGCATGATAAGACACAATAAACTCACCTTCATCAAACCCTTTTGTAACGGCGATGTTGCTTAGCTCACCACCGTCGCTATCGTCATCGTCAAAAGAGTTGTTATCTTGATCACCAGATTGATCATTATCTTCTTCGGTGTATTCTTTCAAATACCGTCTTTCTGAATCATCAAGCCCTTCAAGGACCGTTTTCAAATCTTCGTCACTTAATTTTTTAAGTCTGTTAAGGACATCCGTCTTCTTCATGTAATATACCACCTTAAAAAGTTTAATACTATAAATATATATGCTTTAACTGCCTTAGCGAACTGAAACTTTTCTTTTCCTGTCGTGGTTTCCTTTCAACGAAAACGATATATATAATCATACAGTATAGAATGAGGCTTATTCATCTTCATATAAAGAATTTTTCCAAAACGTACTGTTGGAGTGAACTATGTTATTTTTGATGAACGTTTTAATCGTAATGGGAATACTGGTGATCGTATTTTTGATTTGGTTAGTTTTCTTATGTTTTGAGATTCATCAAATGAACAAACATGACTAATAACTAAAGGTGATGACAAATGATTAAAATTGGTGGGTTGAATTACAACATTATAGCTGATACGACCAATGTTACGGTAGCAAGAAACAACAGTACGCTTACGGGAGCCATTACTATTCCCGCAACGATTTCTTACAACAGTGGTACGTATAATGTTATAGGTGTTGAAGATTATGCTTTCTATGCATGTATAGGGATAACGTCTATTACGTTTGATGCCAATGAACTGATAACAAGTGTTGGAAACTTTGCATTTTACGGGTGTACAGGGTTAACCACATCGGTAACTTTACCGAACAGTATTACCAGTATCGGCCAGTATGCATTTTACGGTTGTAACTTATCGTCTGTAACGTTTCCGTCTTCTTTAACAACTATCGGCGATTACGCTTTCTATGGGTGTAACAGTTTGGGTTCAATAACGATTCCCGCCAGTGTAACCACTATGGGAAACTTTACTTTCAGTGCTTGTGGGGGATTGGTTGATTTTACGTTCGCTGGAACTTCCGCATTAACAACTGTTGGTAACTATGCGTTTTATAACTGTGGGGACATGTCGGCGTTTTCTTTGCCAAATTCTGTAACGAGTATCGGAAATGCGGCGTTCTGCAAGTGTGTAAGTATGGAAACTTTTACAATCGGAGAAGGGTCGGCGCTTGCGCAAATCGGTGAACATGCGTTCTTTGGATGTTCCACTTTAACCTCCATAGCATTACCAGCAACGTTAACACAGATCAACAAAGCGGCTTTCTGTGATTGTGCCAACCTGACGACCGTAACCGTTGCATCTGCGGCTGTATTGGAAACGCTTGGAGAACATGCCTTTTATAACTGCACAAAGTTAACTGGGTTTGCTTTCCCTACAGCGACAACATTAACGACCATAAACAAATCCGTATTTAGTGGTTGTATTGCTTTGGCGTCTGTAACTTTACCAACAGGGTTAGTTGAAATCAAAGAAAGATCTTTCTACAAGTGTGAAGCATTAACATCTGTCAGCTTCCCGTCAACGTTAACAACTATCGGTAGTGCGGCATTCTGCGGGTGTAAAGTATTGAGCGGTATAACTGTCCCAGCGGCTGTGACGGTTATTGGTGACCATGCATTCTATAATTGCGACAAGGTGTCGGCTATTACCTTTACAACTGGCTCGGTTTTAACGACTATTGGTGATTATGTTTTCTGCGGGTGCGGTGGGGACATGGCAACCAACTGGGAACCAGCTAATGCTTTTGCAGTTACGCTTCCAACAAATCTTGTAAGTATCGGTGATTACGCGTTCTATAATTGTAAAACGGTGAAGTCCATCAAGCTTCCGTCTTCGTTAATGTCGATAGGTAACTATGCGTTTTGCGGGTGCGATTTATTAAACAGTATTACATTCGGTGGATCTTTGTTGACGACTATTAAGAATTATGCTTTCTACGGATGCAAAGGTTTGACAAGCGTAACGTTCCCAAGCGGTCTAAAAACTATAGGGAGTAATGCATTTAACGGATGTTATAACCTGGCAAGTATTACTATCCCAGCTACCGTTATGGATATTCGAACCTTTGCGTTTTACAGTTGTAAGAATTTGGATGATATTACATGTCTTTGTACAGTAGAGCCGTTCGTATGGGAAGGTGCTTTCAAGAATGGTCCGAGTGTTAGGGTGATGAAAGTTGTCTTACCGAAGTTCAATATCAATCCGTATTATGCAACCAGCAAGGTTATTATTACCGCTTAATGCATTTTCTTTTGAATAAAACTCCTCTATGACGGTATTATCACCGCGAAACATGGCGGTATAGCTCAACTGGACAGAGCGTCAGCCTTCTAAGCTGAATGTTGCAGGTTCGAGCCCTGCTACCGTCACCATAATCGTTAATAATATTATATGGTAACAGAAAGGAAAATGCCATGGAAAAAGCTGCCAACCTGCGTTACGAGGTTATGAACAAAAACGAAGCGTGTGTTACTCAGGGTTATTTTTATCCTGATGATACCGAAGGATTTGGAAAGTTTGGGAATTGGCGTATTTAATGGTTGTAAAAACCTCAGCGAGATTCACTGCTTGTTTGAACACGAACCGTTTATGAGGGAAGATGTGTTCGAAGATGGTCCAGAAGAAAGAACCGTATACTTCGTATCGAATAATTTCGATGAGAAAAAATTCGGCGGAACAAAAAAAAGTCATTATCACGTGAATAAAGGTGCTTCCTAGTGGTAATAGTGTAATGGATTTAAGAGTTTCTTTGTTTTGATATGCACAATAAGATGTAACGGTGCCTACAGAGTTCTTATATCACAAACCAACTGGGTTGCATTGCGCAACTTGGATTGAGGAAAAAACAAAGAAAAGACCTGGCGACAGATGGATAAAGTTAATTTGTTCGAAGTGTCGCCAGGTGTAATAAGTTTTGTTTGTTAAAGATACCTTGACCGATATGGAGCTATTGACAGGCAGTCAACCTAACGGTCAGAACGAATGAAGATGTTATCGAATAGTTAAACTGCCTTGATAATCAAAGACATCTTAATTCAGGCGATTTGTTCCACGGTGAGATTTGGAACGTGTAGATAACAAACAAAGCCTGGAATGGTCGAGGGGGTGAGAAACGGCGGATATTAAATATCCCGACCTCGACCAAACCAGAAAAAAATAAACTTTGTTGTGAATAAAGTTTATGGTTAGTTGTAGTAGGGTATTAGATTTTTAAGTTTATTTGTTTTGCCAACGATTGAGGACACTGAGCGTTATATGGACTGTATAGCGCAATAGGGTGTGGATGAACTAAAAAGAAAGCGACGCATACTGTCGGAGAACTTAGTCACTCTTCGGCGATGTTGCTGGGCGTTTAAGGGAAATAAGCGAAACAAATAGAACCTGATAATAAGGTTGACGGTAAGGTCATTACTGATCATTTTGGCCTCCGTTAAACGATTACCAGGGTATGGAAAAGTCTGACGACGGTGCGAATTTCCACGCTCCTCCACGAGTAGAACCCGTCGTCAGGCATAAGTTTTATCGAAACCGATATAATTCGGTAACGAAAAAAAATAAACTTTCTTGTGAATAAAGTTTATGGTGAGATGTAATAAGGTATTAGATTTATTTGTTTTATGTTAGGACAGGCAATGAGTGTTACGATTGACCCCATAACACAAGATGAGTGCCGACAACTCAATGAGAGACGTTATAGACCAGAGGTTGGTCACTTCTATACGGTGGGATAAATATCGCCATTGAAGGATGTAAGTAAAACAAATAGACATAAACCTGAGAGTAATGTTGACGGACAAGATCATTACTGATCATTTTGGTCCCCGTTAAACGACTCTCGGGATGTGAAATATCTGGTGGCGGTTGCATTTTCATAAAAAATGCTCCGTTTATAAGCCGCCGCCAGATATACAAGTTTTATCGAAACCGATATAATTCGGTAACGAAAAAATAAACTTTCTTGCGAATAAAGTTTATAGTTAGTTGTAGTAAGGTATTAGATTTAAAGTTTGTTTCAACGCTTTGCTTAAATCGAACGCTGCCATCTGGGCAACCCAGACATACAGAGGTTCGTGAGCATCGTAAAACGTACGCTGCCGCTGCACGTTGAAACAAAAAAAAATATCTGGTGGTGTCATGTTGGCTCCTCCTTTATGCTCTAACCATCACCAGATATTTAAAAGTTTCTTTGTTTTTGAGATGGAGTAGGTTGACTGCCGAAGAAATCTTATACAAGTTTGGATGCTTTTGTTCGACGCAGATTAGTCACCTGCAGGCAACAACATCGCAAACTTGTAGTAAAAACAAAGAAAAAAGTCTGGCGGGGGTTTTTTACTCCTTTATATTTTGACCCCGCCAGATATTAAAAGTTTGAAGAAAGAAATGAAAAAGTTCACTTTTTCATGAATAAAGATTCTTCTTAATTGTATTAGATTTTTGTTGGAGTACCTCAACAGGCATCGGATGACTATTAACAGACAGCCTCATCCGATAAATGTTGGACGAAACAAGTGGTTGTTGATGTCGCTGTCTGGCAACCTATACTTGGTTCAGGCGAAGTGTGTAAACAACGAAAACCTGTGATGGTCGAGGCAATAAAGGATCGTACGTCCCAGCCTCGACCAGAACAGAAAAAATGAACTTTTTTATGAATAAAGTTTATAGTTAATTGTAGTAGGGTATTAGATTTATTTGTTTCAACGCTTTGCTTAAATCGAACGCTGTCACCTGATTGGTGTTCGTGTGCATTGTGTAAGTTACGGTCCACATTGCCACTGCATGTTAAAACAAATAAAAAGAATCTGGCGGCGAGTATTCAAAACGTTCCTATTTTTATTTTTATTTTTATTTTTATTTTTAACTCGCCGCCAGATATTGAAAGTTTGAAGAAAGAAAGAACAATGATGAAAAAATCAATTGTAACATCTGTAGTAATGGCATTAATTGTCGGACAAGCTTGTGTTGCTTTGTCTCATTCTGATAGTGATGTTGATATGGTCATAAAGATAGAAGTTAAAGACGTGACACCAATTTATACGGAAAGAATCGTACATCAGGCTCCAGTTATTAGAGCTACGCCAGTGTTGAATCTTAGACCGTCATTGGCATACACACCAATGCCGACAAGAACGCCGACAAGGGTATATAAACCAACAACATTGCCGTTGTCGACAAAAACCGCCAATACGACAGTAACAAAATAAAAAGTAAGATTCTTTTGAATAAAGATTCTTCTTAGATGTAATAGGTAGTAGATTTAAGATTTATTTGCTTTAAGTATAACTGGCAATGAGTATCATATAACAATATGAACAAAAGCTTGCCGACACACTAAGTGAAAACTTAAGGAATCAGATAAAGCAAATAACTGTTCTGGTCGAGATGAAAGCACCTAGCCAGTAATCTTAACCAGAACAAAAAAATGAAAAAGTTCACTTTTTCATGAATAAAGATTCTTCTTAGATGTAATAGGTAGTAAGAATTGAGGGTAAACATAAACAGCATATCTAACCGTCATTGATATCGACAAGGTGTTAAAACCTAACAGATGAATTAGCCAACCTGATATGAAGTTTTTGATTCCTCTGCACGACCCACACAGCCATCCTGTGTGAACAGAACAAACTGTGTGGGCGTCTTTTGAAAAGTTTTGTTGAACCCAGGGTAGTGTCCTGGCGGAAACAAGAAACCGATTCGGGTGTTTTACGGGTTAGGCAATCCGTTACACGTTCGCTACACGGCAACGTGGTTCGCAGTTCAATTCTGCCATTCGAATATATTCTTCTCGGTCAATGAAGAATGTTTGTGAGAGTATTTCGTAAAGCTAACGGAATTAATCAAAACAAACTTACCTCGCGCATATGATTGGTGCACAACATTTTGTGCGAGGTACCTTAAAGTTTTTGTTGAAAGTCGGAGTAGTGATCTGACCTAAACAGAAAACCGATTCGAATACTTTTGGGTGTAAATGCAAGGTCGGCGCACTCTCGCAGTCGTCACGGCGGAGTATTTCGAATAACGCTTTCCTCGGATAATGGATAGCACACGTAACGATCAACAGGGCGCACATCGGCCACCCACCCAGAAGCGGTGGAATGGTTGACAGGTTCAGTAGTTCATTACGAAATGCCCTGCATGTCAGGATTATGCATGATGTTGGTGTGCAGGGCACTATTAAAGTTTTGCCTATGTAGCTCAGTTGGTAGAGCAGTGGAGTGAAATTCCACGTGGCGGCAGTTCGATTCTCCCCGTAGGCACCAAACTTGGTCATATACCAGGCCAACGGGTCACAAGGTTTTACCTCCTTTCTCCCTTGTGACCCACAAGATTTGAAAACTTGGTCAATACCAGGCCAAACAGAACCGTGAGGTCTTTACCTCCTTTCTTCCTCACGGTTCACTAAAAATTAAAGAAGTTATTTGTAACAAAGTTTCTTCTTTATAGTAGCAAAATGTAGTTCTCCTTTTCCTTATTTTATAATATTATTATGTTCGCAATTACGGCTGACATATACTGAACGGTATGTGTTGGTCGTAATTGTTTTTATTAAAAATCTTGTGAATAAACCTTTCGGGTAATGGTATTATATCGTGTAAAGGAAAAGAATTATGAATAACACAAACACCAAAGACGATTTCAAAACACGACTGCTGGAATGTTTTGAAAAAGGTTCTGTAAACAATAACGAATCCGTGAAACAAACACTCGGCAGTATCATGGAAGAAACAGCATGCAAGTCCAACCGTATCCGTGAACAGGAATGCAAACAAGATGAATACTGAAACCTGATTATAGATAAAGAAGTCCGAAAAAGATTGACGGCCAATAAAGAATACCAAATTTTTAGCGTGTATTATGAGACGGCAAAAGAAATGTATAGAGGAAAATTCCATGAACAAACACGCAAGTTATTGATAGACTCCTAAGAGAGTTATTCAAAGTAAATTGCGGATTCATACACAGCAAACACAGCAAACACGGCAAACGGATATCATATAAAAGGGTATACGTTGGTTATTGTGTTTACAAAAAATATTTTTTTATTTAACAAAGGAGAGGGAAGCGCACCCTCCTGCCCCTGCCATTTTCCACGTTTTTCCATTTTTTGTCCATTTATTTTCCTCCCACATGTGACTTTTTGTCGCACTTCGTCTTGTTAACTGTTACTTTTTGTCATCCACTAAGTCTCTCCTCCCCGACATCCCTTCGCACCCTTTCCGTTCTCCTGTGACAATTTGTCACACTTATTCGCATGATTTGCGACATTTTGTCACGATTTGCCATGATTTTTCACATCTAAACCCCAGAATCCGCCATTTTATGTGCAACACCGTTCGAAAACGAACACATTCCCCATGAATCCCCAACGCCTTCCAAAAATCCCCAGAATATTCCTTTTTCTTCCATTCTTCTTCCATTCTTCTTCAGTATACACACAATTAATCCATATAACCCTGCCACAACCCCTATTATCTTCAAAAACGACAATTTCATCTTTATCCCCATACTTATCCACAAGAGTGGATAGCTTTTCCGCCAATAAAGAATGAATAAAGTTTCCCGCTGGGTGTATAATAACCCATTATAACATACAGAAAGAAAGAAGTTTATATAAGAAACAATAACATCTATTTTCGACATGCGATTGTCAACGGTATTCATAATAACATAACATCCGTTCTAAAAAACTCGCCACTGGTGCATTACGGATTCGTTCAGGAAAACAGTTATAGCAATAACAATTGTGAAGATTTGTTTAATGAACCAGTCTCCAAAGAATACTGTCTCAAAAACTTCGGATTTATAGATACGGGACAAATCCAATGTGGCATGGAAGACACGTTTGTGTATAATCGAAAAGTGGAATCTGTCGGAGAAGAGTTCGCTTATATTATGGCTAATAGAATTGCTCAATTGGCATGTGAAAACACAAACGTGACAAATTGTTATCATAGAAGATTATTACATCGTTTAAATTGTGATGAACAATCAGACCATGTAGTTTTATACCCCGTGACTTGGGATTTTAATAACACTCCAAGTACAGAACATATAGTAAAAGAATTAATGGAGAGAAAACTTCCCAATGTTCACTTACAGCCGTTTATGGAGGACGATGAAGAACAAATGAAATCACTGGACCGACTTTTCCTTCTTACGGCAAAAGATCCGTGTTTCGGTTCTCTTGATTATCGTATTCAACCTGTTTTTGATAAAAGTAATACATTAACGGTAACTATGCGATTATTTTACAAAGATCATGAATAAAGTGTCTTATTGGGTGTATAAACCCATTAACTTATTACAGAAAGAAGAAAGTCTATGTTAAAAGAAACAACATACAGTCAGTTCGCAATTGACCTCATTGAAGATATCGCGAACAACCTCAAAACAACACCTCTGGTTCATTACGGATTCGTTCAATATCAAAAAGATGGCGGAGGGGAATTACTGGTTGATCCCGTTACGAAAAAATACAATTTGAAACATTTCGGGTTGGAACCTTCCGTAGTTCACACATATTGTAAAATGAAAGATTCATTTCAATACGCACGCAAACTCGATTATATAACGGAACAGTTCGCTTGTATAATGGCGGGGATGGTTGCCACGTTGACAAGTAAAACCGATATTGGTAATAATGATTCAAATTTTGTCATGGAGAACAAACTCTTCCATGGTTTAAACTTCAACGAACGGGCAGCACATATTGTTTTGCACCCAGCGAATCGGCAACTCTGTAACCGAGATCACACTCGTCAAGCAATCGAATCCATCACAGGGAAAATAAATCTCCACCTTCAACTTTTTATTACGTCAAGTGAAATAGATAGACTTTTCCATCTTGTGACACCTTCCACACGGTATGGTTCTTTAGGATATGATATCCAATATAAATACGATTTGGATAACCAGACTGTTGAATTAACAATGCGGTTGTTTGATATGGCGAATAAAGATTTTCATTAATAAGCCAATTATAGGCTGATAAAAAACATATCCATAGGAGAAAATATATGGAAGACAGTTACGCAAGTTACAAGATGTCAAAAGGCGCCTTGTTGAAAATGTGGTTAGAGATGACCCATGAACATTATACAATGATGCTTGATATATATAGACAGTCATTGATCAACGGTGAAATTTGGGATAACGAAAAACTCAAAGCCGAAATCGAAGAAGCCAAAGAAGAATTTCAAATGGCTCTTGTTAAATTTAAAATCTCAATGAACATCCATCCCGATTATCTCTGGGGGTTTGCGGCCAGTCGAAACTGGGTCAAAGCCAATTTTGGCGACGATGAATCCTATCAGAAGTTCAGAAAAAAGTATTGTGACAAGTTGGGTAGGTTCAAAAACACACCTAAAAGTGATGACAATAAAGATTTTGAATCTGTATATCGGTTATATGATAACGCTATCGGCAAGAACGACACAACAAAACCAGACACGAAACGGTGCCCTCTGTACTCAGAATATCCGCCGCAAGAGAACTGTACGGAGAATTAACTGATTAACATGAAAGAACCACCTCTTATCATAGATGAAAAAACAAGACTTGATATGGCGCTTGTTCTCGACGCACCGCCTTGTATCAACCCTTATTATGGTTATTGGTGTTGTGGTCTTCCAACAGAACGGGAAAAAGATCTGGTATGAGAAGCTGATTCGTTTGACCAGAAAACGGACATGTCAAATAATTTACTAATCTACATAAAACAATCGGCGCATACCATATAAATTGTATGCGCCGATTGTGATTATGTTTACAAAAAAGAATGAATAAAGTTTCTTATTGGGTGTATAAACCCATTAACTTATTACAGAAAGAAGAAAGTCTATGTTAAAAGAAATACCGTACGTAGAATTCACGAATAATCTCATTGAAGACATCGCGAACAACCTCAAAACAACACCGTTGGTTCATTACGGGTTCGTACAACATTGCCAAGATAAAAAAAAATGAAGAACTCTTGGTTAAACCCAATACGAACCAATATAACCTGAAAAAGGATTTCGTGTTGGATTTGTTGTATTATAAAGTACAATCTCCGATACAATACGCCTGTAAACTTGACCGTATTACAGAACATTTTGCTTATACCATGGCACGGAACATAGCGGAGCTGGTTTTTGAGGCCGATAAAGAACCATTGATTGGCAACCAATTATTGCACAACATCAATCTCAATGAGAAATCCGAACACATTATTCTTTACCCAGTGGAGTTTTGGAGTATGAACTGTAATCAAACCATTCACAAACTCATGGAAATGAAATTACCCAACGTGCACCTGCAACCGTTTATAATTGGTAAACACGAACCTGAAAAAATTTGCCATCTTGTGACACCACCCACCCGTTACGGAAATATAGGATATGATATTCAAAGCACTTTTGATTGGGAAGATCAGAACATAGAACTCACCATGCGGTTGTTTTATATAAAAGACAATAAACTCTATGTATAGAAAGAGGACACCGAAAGAAATTATATGAAGCAGACCACTTATGAAATTAGATAAAGAAGATACATATAAAAACGAATATATCGTTGACAATCTCGTGAAAGATATCATGAACGGTCTCAAAAGTACCCCTTTGGTTCGCTTGGGATTCTTCGGGGAAGGAAACCCTCAACATGATTTCAGATATAACAGAGTGGAATTGCCCATTTCGAAAGAATACGACCTGAGGGATTTCGGGTTTACGTATAGCGAAAGGGAAGATATGGTCAACAGTCCGTTTAAATATCATAAAGCAGTCGAATCAGCCAAAAAAGATTTTGCTTATATTATGGCTGGCGAAATGGCTAGCCTGTCTTTCCATTTCAGTAAAGACAGGCTTGACTGCAATATTTCAACAAACATGGTTCATAGAGAGATATTACATAATCTGAACATCAACGAAACCAACCTCATCTTATATCCAGTCAATAAGGATTTTTACCATACAAAAGGTACAGAAGCCATTGTAAACAAATTAAGGAAATTTCCGAACGTCTGTCTGCAACCTTATATGGAAGATCCCAATCACCGTAACTTAAAAGCTAATCGCCTCATTCACCTGACAACAGACGAAATGCGCTACGGACATCTTGGATACGATATTTTCTTTGACGTCAATTGGAAAACCCTTAACGTGACACTGACCATGCATTTTTTCTACCAGAAAGAAAAAGTAAACGAATCGCCGAAAGAAATGTGTAACCACAAATTATTCGACACAACACCTTTGGAACAAGATCTGGTCAAATTCAAGAGCAATGTCAATTCGACACGACCTGGACTACTGGATTTATTTAACAGTAATTACTTTTACTGTCCGTATATTCCGTTGCAGTCTACAGATAAAATTACCAAAAGGTGGCCAGGGTTATGAAAATACACCAGGTTGATAACCACTCTTTGTATAATATCATCAACGACAATCTCAAAAACACCTCGCTGGTTCGTTATAAATTTGTTCAGTATAGGGATATGGTATTTTCTCGAAAAGTTAGCTCAATTTTAAAAAAGTACCGCTAAAAAGATTTCGGGGTTTGACGATGATAAGAAAATAGTAAACATATTTCAATACATTAAACAAATCAGCACGGTAAAAGAATAGCTCGCTTGCCCGATGGCGCAAATGGTTGCGCAAATGGCGGTTTATGCTTATGGAAATAATGATATTTTCAATTATAAAAATAATAAAAGAATCCTGGACTATTTGAACTATAACCGACATTCGGAACATGTGGTTCTATATCCCGTAGATGAAAATTTTCATTATAAGAAACAAGTACAACACGCAATGGAAACATTAACTGCAATGGATTTACCTAATGTCCACACGCAACCCTTTTATAACCTTAATGGAGAAACGACAGGCGACAACTTTGTCCACCTCATAACAAATTCCACATGTTATGGACGAATGGGATATTGCATTACGGAAAAAACCGATTTGGAAAAACAAACCGTAAAATTGACCATGAATTTATTTTTGTCATATTCGTGAATAAAGTTCCGTTTAAATTGTATAAACGGATTGTAACAGAAAGGATAGAAATATATGAAAACAGATAATGACATATTTGAAGAAATTCAAAAAGACATTATGAACCACTTAAAACCAACTGGACTTGTGGCAAGCGGATTCGTTCAAGATTCCACTGGACAAACAGAATATACCAAATTCGAAGAACTGAAAGTCATTTCAAAAGAATATTTTAAAATCAGTTTCGGTATTTCTGGAACAGGAGGCTGGCGGAAAAACGGTCGATTGCAGTATGCCCGTACCGTAGAGCTGATTTCAGAAGCAATCGCTTACGATATGGCTTGGGCTGTAGTGCGACTGACGCAAGATACAAGTCTCGAATATGAAACCATTTTTAACTTTGAACCAAACCTCAAACAAAAGTACCTTTGGAAAAGATTGCCAAAAAACGACAGATGGTTACAAACCTTAACGCTGAACAAACCGACATTGCATAATTATGTTGTATTGTATCCCGTCATACTGGATTCCAAAAAACAACGTCTCGAAAAACAAGACGAAAAGATGCTCAGCACTTTGATGGAAAAGAAATTGCCGAATATTTACATCCAACCTTTTCCGCTGGAAAAATCTTTGAATAAAGATATGAACACGCTTTTCTTTTTGAATACTCAGCCTACAGCTCACGGAAGATTATGGTTCAACATCGAAGTGCGACGGGGATTTTCTGAAAATACCGTCAAAATCACACTGCACTTGTTTCATATGATGAAAGAAAAATAACGAACAATCTCAAAGCTGAAAAATGCAAAAAAGATAAAAGTTATGAACAATGTTAATGAACTAATGCAAAAACTCAATGAAGATGAAACAATCATTAGTAAAGATTTGCGTGTTTATATTAATAGATTTAAAAAGGTGATAACGGCTGAAAATGATTTGGCGCATGCACCAGATAATGAAACATTAAAAATCAAACTCAATCTTGCTAAGAAAAGCTATGATGAAAGTCGCGATGCTTTTTTGAGAACGCTGGGCGAAACCAAAGGATCTTTGATCCTGATGTCAAAAATTAAAAAGAACAAACCGTTCCGTAAAATACTGTATTACTCACAACTGAAATTGAAAGAATACGCTTTTCTTGTTGAAGCGAAGGACGCATTGGTATACAGAGGTTTTTGTAAGTGTATTGTTGTTGCCATAAAACTTGGAGCAAGGTTTATAAAGGCAAGAGCAAGAAATTTGAAAACACGACTACTTGGAGATTAAAATGGATCTAAAGTTAAACTATATTGCGCTTGACGCAGAAGGAAACAATAACAATGAATAAAGAAGAACGTGAAAACATCACCGAAGAAGACCCCAAAAAAGATTGGTGGGAACTCTTTAAGGAAGAGAAACCAGAAGAAGGAATCAAAGCCTGTAATGAAAAAATTGAAAACCTTATTTTTAATTACGGACGAAAACTTGGCAAAGCGGAAGGTATTGCAACCTTACTGGCCCTTGATCCAGACAACAATAGCCTTTATATAAAACTTGCACTAGCCAATAGTAATTGGGAGAATCATTATAAAATGTTCTCCAATGAATTGCGAGATATGATGGAGTTTTGCGATTTGTATAATGTACCAAACGACGTATTTGCGATTGATGCCAGGACTGATTTTAAAAATATGGTAGAAGAATATTCGACTCGCATTGATAAAATTCATAAGAATTTTAAAGATACGGTGACTTGCAGTTGGCCTCGGTGTGAAAAATTTCCACTGCACGTTACGACATTTGATAAAGATGGAAACGTATTGTTCTAATCGCCGAAAGGAAAGAAATTTAATATGGAAACACAAAGAGAGTGGTTCGATATGGAAGTGGAAACGAGACTTGAAGGTTGTCTGGCCGCGATCGAAGGTTCTGCAAAGATGTATAAAGAAAAGTTTTCTAAACTTACAGTCGCCATACAGAAATCGAAAATCAATCCAGATGACGAATCGCTCAGAAAAGAACTGGCGCTGACAGAAGAAACGTTTAAAAATTACCATATGAATTTTAGCGAAGCTTTAAAAAGTGCAAAGGTTCGTATTGAAAACTTATTTGAGCTTGCCGAGAAGTTACAAGTAGAAGATAATGAAAAGGTATATCGACCCTTGCTCGATTTACAATGTGGCATTATGTCAAACCAAGGTCTTCTTGATCTCTTGAAAGAAATTGCACAAAAATTACGTGAATAAAGTTTTAGATTAATTGTATTAGAAAATACATTACATGAAAGGTAATAAAAAATAATGAGCAGTAACCCAGAAATAGAAATCAAGCCTACTGATAGGCTCGAAGCGCTTTATGCCTCAGAGATGGCGGTATTTGAAGAAGCAATCAAAATACGCAAGAGTGAGATCATGAACCTCATGTTCAATTACGGGAAATGTGTCGGTGAATACTACCGCATTAAGTCTCAACTACAACTCGATCCGTTAAGTGAATCCATGAAAGCATCACTTGAACTTGCCAGAAAGGGTTGTTGCAATCATTATGAATCATACTATGATACACTCAAAGAAATGCTGGAATTCTGTCGCACTTGTCATATGCCAGACATATTGAGGTTAGAAGAATTTAAACGCGAAATAGAAGAAACTATGACCCGTATTGATGAAATTAATACAAGTTTACAGAAAGAGAACGAACAATACGAAAATATAAAAACTAAAATGAATAAAACGATTCACCTAAACGCAAACCTGTACGAAACTATCTGTGAGTGCGGGTACGAAACAGATACAGATCGATACACAGATGAATACAAAGAACTTCTTGAAGATCTGTGTAAGAAAATTGTTAACGAGTTTAACAGTCTTTATGAGAAAAAAATTGAAGTTAGAGACATCATCGAATTCGTTGGGAAAGATATCGAAGATATTAGTAGTGGATATTTCAATAACGGGAAAGATATCGAGACTCGTTCACATTATGTTAAAACTATCGGAGATATTTACTTTACATATAGTAAACTGAAGAAAGCCATTGATACAGAATTGAGCGAAGTAGTTCTTTGTGCAGGAAAAAATTGATCATGCACGATAGTATCAACAAAGAAACTATACGAAGATGTCAGGAAGCATTTAATATGAGCGATATGAGCGACTTGAAAAGATGTTATACAAGAAAATTCCAAGAGGCCTTTGCGGCGATTCAAAAACAATACGAACGAGGTCAAAATTATGAACGAAACAAACGAAAATATGGCGGAGCATTTTAAGAAAAAGTATTTTGAAACGATCGGCGAAACCGCTCCAGAAAAGACTGAAAGTCAAAAAGAGTTTGAAAAATACCAAAAGACCATTGAAGAACTTATGGAAATCTACATTGGCGAATTTTATGCGTTATACAAAGCCAAAAAAAATTTGAAGCTCGACCCAGATAACGAATCACTCAAAGAAGAATTTCAACTTGCTGAAAAAAGTTATAATGCGTTTGAAGAACACTTTGTTTGTGTGTTAAAAGAAATGGCTTCGACAAGCTGTAAACTCGATAAGGATCACAGAACACTTTTAAGAATAAAAATTGGTGAACGCGGCCTTGCTATTTCTGCATTTCGCTACGTACTTTTCGATGAAGAAAACACATTACATGAAAGGTAATGAGGATTATATGAAATCAATGAACCTGACAATTGACATCAGCGATGTTATTTCGGAATGCAAACAGGACTCTGGTCGTTACCAAGATGCCCTTGAGAGTTTATGTGAAGAAATTGTTGATGAATTTAATGATATGTATATAGAAAAAATTGAAGAAAGAGACATTCTCGAGTTTGTGCATTTGGATATCATAGATTTCGCCAGCGGCGGGAAGATTGATACACGTGCGCATTACGTAAGGGGTATCGGCGATATCTATTTGGTATACAGAGAAAGAACTCTGTGCGGAATGATTGACAACACAAAAACCGAACGCCATATCAAAGAATTGTGTGATATCGTGCTTGGGGCAGAAAAAAATTGAAAACAATGAATAAACATTCTATTTAATTGTATTATAAGGTATAAGGAAGCCAATTATGGACATTGTTAACGATGAAAATGTCAGTACCAAAGAGTATTTTGAAACTCTACTGGTTAAACATTTCGGCGAAAAATCAGAGGTGGAAACCGCAAACGGTAATCTCCTTTATAAGCATAAAGAGCGAATCCTTGAATCTATCGAGGGGTTTAATAAACGGTTGGAAAATTTTCAAAAATGCCAATCTGAAATTCGCAAATTTGAATCTTATAAAAGCAAACTTCAAAAGGCGTATAACAGGTTTAATGATTTGACGGAAAGCATTGAAAAAGAATCTAGTTCCAACTCGATTAATGTCAATGATCTTGATTATTTTAACTCTATCACCGTGCATGAGCTTGAGATGTTGCATGACCTGAAAATAAAGTTGATGTGTAGTTTCATTAATGCGAATAAATAGGAAAACATCAAAATGAAAAAAGTCGAAATGAAAATCCAGAAGTTCGACACAAAAGCATTCAAAGATACTTTTGCTTCGAAGCAGTACAAGGCCGCTTCTGAACTTCTTTTGCTTTTAAACGCCATTAATGATACATTCCGCGATTGTTCATGCATCCGCTTAACTGTTGACAATAAAACAAAAGCCAAGTTGGCAGTTGCGATAATTATCTATGAAGCCATCGAAAAGCAGAAAGAACCCGATTGGAATTGCACATTGGAGACTGCAGATTGGCAAGATATAGAAGGGATTAAGGATTGCTGGCGTGGAGCCGTAACGGTATATGATGTTTTCGAAAATCTTCGTAATATACAAAACAGTTTTGACATGATTAAAACGACAGAAGAAATTTTTATTTACGAAGATAATAATATATAAGAAAAATATACATATGACCGACAATAGAGAAGAAGACCCTACTTTGGAATTTCGTCTTGCCATCCGAGAGGCGTGTGATGCATTCGTTACCGCAAGATGTACGGAGAGCACATCAGAATATGTTCGTGTGTCCGAATTGGCAAAGACAAAAAAGATAGATATTACCAAAGCATTAGAATCTGACGAAGAATATCAAAGGGTACATTTACTTATTCCGTTTTTTATAATTTACTGTATATACGATGGGTTTTTTCCGTGCGACCCGATACAGAAAATTGTTGACCAACTGCGCGGCAAAAAGGAAAAAACACCGAAAGAAAAGTTTAAAGACGTTCTGTCGAAACTTGGAGAATGTACATTTAATGTGCTGATGTTCCCAGCTCTTGTTTGTATGATTTGCGTCATTGTTATACTTTGTCCAATTAAATCATTTAACGCGTTTACCGCTTCATTCCCTAAATGGTTTTAAGGGTGGAATTTTGAAAAAATATTTAACTAAAATCAAAAACAACGCTTGGTTGGCAATAATCATCACTGCCGCCATTGCACTTTATGCTACTATAATCGTACCTATTATTGTCGTGCTGACAGCTGTTGTTGTGTTGGCACAGGAGTTTTCATGAAAATTACATTTAAAGATGCTTTTTGCATCGTCGTCATTATCCCGTTGGTAGCTATTATATGTATGACATTCTTTGTCATTGCCGAGGTATACCAAAAAATCATGTCTGTTTGGAAAAATAAATTTAGAGGAAATAAAAAATCATGAATAAACCCCATACACGTTTGTAGTATTATTTCAAACATAGAAAGGAATTAACAATGTCTGAATTAGAGTTTGAATATCTCGGTTTAAAATATACAATCTTAGCCAATGGTAACTGTAGGTATCATTATAATGATGGTGAAGTTGTAGTTGAAGAGGGCGACACGCCTTATTCTGGAGATATCATCGTTCCAGAAACAATAATACATGAAGGCAAAGCTTACACGGTGGTAGGCATCGGTTGGGGTGCGTTTGAATATTGCGTAAATTTGACGTCTATTCAACTTCCAAACACATTAAGGTTCATTGGTTTTTCGGCGTTCTGGGGGTGTTGTAATTTAACCTCGATAAAACTGCCAGACTCTGTTGAAGTCATTGAATCATTCGTATTTGAAGGGTGTTCAGGACTCACGGAATTCGCCTTGCCAGCATCATTAAAAACGATCCAATATCTTGTTTTCCATGGGTGTTTTAACTTAAATCCGAAATTAATAACTGGTCCACAAAACGTGTTGGATATTGCCACTGAGGCAAAAGTGTTTGATGATGTTTCCGCTATTATTCTCGAACTTAACGGCGTTTATTATGAACTTGACAAAAGCGGAGAAGCATACGCTATACGTTGTAATGAAAACCTTAAAGGAGACATAACCATCCCAGAAAAGGTTGTACACGATGGTGTAGAATACAAAGTTACGCAAATACAAGGGGCTTTTAGTAACAATCAAGATATTACATCTGTGGTATTACCAGAAACGTTAAAAGAAATTAAAAAATATTCATTTTTACGTTGTGTTAATTTGCGACATGTTACACTCCCAGCGTCACTGGAAAAAATTGGCCTTATGGCATTCGATATGTGTTATAAGTTAGAGCCGTTGGAAATTCCAGAAAACGTCATTGTAGATTAACGCATCATCTCGGAAGGCAATTAAAAATAGTCATGAATAAAGTATATCTTCAATTGTATTAACAATTTATCCACACGGCAAATGCATAAACCTACATGCCATATGAACAGTATTTGCCGTGTGGATAAAACACTCTTCACCAGTCCGTTATTTTCGTGTTATCATATTGACTCCTTATTTATTTGGTAACGGACTGGTGGAGACATTAAAATTATAAGGAAGAAAAATGAACAAAGACGATATTAACGTTGAAGAATTGTTTGAGAAAAATAGAATTAGAGTAGCTTTAAAAGAAGACGTCGTGAATCATTTTAGGAAAAACTGGCTTGGCGAATGCGGAATTGTAAAATTTGAAGACGCATTAGATTATAATCATCCAGAAGATTCAGAAATTATCGAAATTATCGAAACCGACAATTTCAAAAGTGATTATAGAGCGCTACTCGAAGAAGTTGTAGAATGTACGGCTCAAAAAATTTTTGAACACATTATTTTAAATTCCAAACGTCAAGATATCGAAGATCTTAAATCACTGATAGATTATTTAAAATTTACCCAAGACGAATATGTTCTTTTATTCCATGCTGCCCACACGCTCGATGTTAAAAGAACTGGATTACCAAGTGAAGCGCATAAAAACATTAAAATGCAATGTTACTATTCTGAAAAAACGTGTAACGCCATTGCGATACCATTGTTAAAATCCAGCATATCCACATATACCTGCAATGTCTTCTTTTCTGAACTGGAAAAGAAATTTTATTTACAAATTTGGAAATCAAAAAGGTAAAAAATTTATGTTTGTACCGTTCGGCAATCTCTTTGGGTATATAAGAAATGCAGAAGTGCATATAGAAAAAGCTGTAGAATATACCAATAGCGCAGTAGTACATATGGAAAATGCATCAGAACATATCGAGGATGCCTATAAGCATTTTTGTAATTCAATTGATACAATTGACAAAACAATTAATGATCTTAATGACATAATTAACAAATTGGATAGAGTATTAGAAAACCTGAAAAAGAATACTAAAAATTTATAAATCATTCCTGAATATATTAAGTATGCAGATAAAGGCGACAAGGCTTAAAGATAACAAACGAAGAAATGGTTCAAAGTGTCATCGACAACATCAACTCACCATTTATCAAATCTGGACTTGTTGTACAAAAAAGCGATAAGTTTGATGTGGGCGAACCTGAAATCACGAAAATCGGATGGCACAAGAGTTCTAATGAAATTCAAAACAAAGCGGATGATTGAAGATACCTTTTGTGTATTGTTTGTTATTCCATTCGTTGCCGTTGCGTGCGGCATCGTTTTTATCATTGCAATAATTTACCAAAAGATTATGTCTGTTTGGGAAAAATAAACTATAAGGAACAAGTCATGTTAAAATACAACGTCTTAAACGACAGTGAAGTTGAAGTCGCATGCGATATGTCTTACACTGGTGAGATTATCATTCCAAGTAAAACAATTATTGACGGAAAAGAATACACCGTCACAGGTCTTGAAAAATATGCATTTAGTAACTGCAAAGGCCTGATGGCTGTTGCATTGCCAGATACAATAAAGAGCATTAATGCTGCTGCATTTGCCCGTTGTTGGGACCTTGTTTCCATCATGCTTTCATCGACGCTCGTCAGTATTTGTGAGGGCGCGTTTGCCCAGTGTGGAAAACTGGTTTATATTACAATTCCCGATTCTGTAACAAGTATAGGCGAATATGCGTTTGGTTGGTGCCGAAAAGCAGAAATTAAATCGTTACCGAAGTCATTGATCAGTATGGGGAAACGGGCATTTTATTTGTGTGAAGCCATTACGTCTGTTTCGATACCAGATTCTGTTGAGATGATAGAAGATTCTGTATTCTCCTGTTGCAAAGGTATAACTTCTGTAACATTCCCCGAGTCGCTAACCAGTATCGGAGAATTATCATTTTTCGATTGTAGAAAACTAACTTTAATTACACTTCCGAAGTCATTAAAGATAATGAAGTACATGGCATTTTCTGGTTCCAGTTTAGAATCGGTAACAATACCCGCCGAACTTGAAAATATTGAAGTGGGAGCATTTTTCGATTGCAAATCCATGACGGAATTTATTGTTCATCCAGACAACCCGTTCTTTTGTACTGTTGACGGAGTGTTGTTCAGTAAAGATATGAAACAGCTTATTATGTGCCCGTGTGGCAAAGCCAGCTTCAATGTACCAGAAGGTGTAACACATATTAAAGAAAAAGCGTTTGACAATTGCATTAATTTAACTTCGGTGACATTGCCTGCATCCTTGACAAGTATCGGGAACGGCGCATTTTGCTGTTGTGTAAAACTTACGTCGGTAACTCTTCCCGCTGGAGTTACACATATTGGCGACAACGCATTTAGGGTGTGCAATCATTTAACAAGTATCTACTGTATGTACGAAAAAAATCCGTTCATTGGCAAAGGTGCATTTAATATATATCCAGAAAACAGGACAGTTTACGTTATGAACGACAGCATCGATGATGATGAATACTGCGCATCAAAAAAAGAACTCGTTGATGAAAAAACCATGAATAAGATATAAACTCGATTGTATTAATGATTTATCCGCACGGCAAACACACGCTTCGTCAAAAAACAACCTCCTTACTCTACGAATAGCGTACTGTCGTGTGGGTAAAACAATCTCCGCCAGCCTGTTATCCCTGTGTTATCATATTAACTCCTTATTTATTTGATAACAGGTTGGTGGAAATGATAAAAAAGCAAGAAAGAAGAAAAGAAATGAACACAAGTGACATTGAAAAAATCGTTCAAGATGTCCAAAACAATTTTAAAGACCATTGGCTTTGCAAATATAACTTTGTAGAATTCACCCATAACCTTCATGGTGATTCCGAACTCATTGATGTTTTCAAATTTGAGGAAGGGGAAATTTACGGCAGAAGCTATCGGTCCGTAATGGAATCGGTAATGGAAAATACACAAAACATGATTTTTGAATACATCGTAAAAACAATAGGCGACAGCAGTGACGTTGAATCATTAATTGAATATTGTTTACCATTTGAACTTGACGATCATATCATCTTGTTTCATTTTACTCAAGTATCAAAAGTAAAAAAAGCCTGTTTGTCAAATAAGATATACGACAACATCAAAATGCAATGCTACGCGTCAAAAAAAACTTTAAGCGCAGTTGCGCTTCGTCTACTAAAGGCCAGCGTTCCGACATATAAGTGCACGCTAATATTTGTACCTATGGCTGAAACGTTTTATTTAAGGATTCAAAAAACGAAATAAAACATGATTGTATTAAACAACATGTAAAGGAAAAAATATGAAAAATTACCTTAGTAACAACTATTTGAAATACATGTCTGGCTAACAGGACTTGCCAGAATGTGAAAACTGGCAACGATTACTTATCGAAGCCACGAGACCACTTTATTTATACACAAAACTTACAGCTGACGGAATTCTTTTTCCAGAAAAAATAACCTGTATGGAAGAAAAACACTCTCTTGGAAATTATCCGAAAAATTTATGTAGTCTTCTTACATGCAACAAAATCTGGAAAGATAAAACGGACAGTTTTGCAACACAGAAAGAAAAAGAACAATTTGCAAAGGACGTAAAGGAATTTTTGTACGAAATTCCAGGCATTTTGTGCACCATGTATGGTGACCATCGTTTTGCTACCAATGGCCAAACGCAACGAATTATCAATTTCATGACTGACCCATTTATTTCTATATTACAAGGAAACGGGTTAAAGATTGAGGCAAGCGAAGACCTTGAAGATGTCTTATTTAAAACGTTGCTGGAATCATTTTATGAATTAGAAAAAAGTGGTAGCATGGAAAATAAAGGGTTTATTAATCATATGAAAACAAAGGAAATTAAAATGACCGAAGAACAAATGATTCAAGATATTATCAACAATGTCAACTCGCCGCTTATCAAAACGGGACTTGTCGTTCCAAAAAACAGTAAATGGAAAACTGGAACAAGTATAAGTTACGGAATTGGTACATTCCCCATTGTCTTTACAAACAGTGTAATTTACAAAAGGCAAATGAACGAAATTATCGGAAAAGTCAATTTACAAATTGAAAGCTCTATGGCTGAATTATTATATCTCAATTATGAGCAAACGAATTACAAAGAGATTTTAGAAACGATAGAGCGGAATGGCGCCAAAGAAGCCGTTATTCTTATACACAAAAAAGCGTGTAATATGGATGATTATTGTAATCTGCCAAATGTCAGTGTAATAAAATATGATTATACCGATTGTGGCGTATATTACCTCACGCAATCAAAGCTGTCACTTCCGTTGGCAATGTATGAAGTTCGTGTGTATAAAAATAAAGAAACCAATGACTATAGTATTGGATTAGAGCTATGTAGCGCCTCTTTTGGCACAAAAAACAATGAAGAACCTTGGGAGAAATTAATCGTTAATATTATTGATAATTTTAAAAAGACTACACGCGACTTTGATTTTAACGGTAACGAATTAATTGAAAAAGGATTAAAGGGTATCAAAAATGACCTCGATGATTTTATAGATCATCAAATAGTAATTAAAGAGATTAAGAATTTAAAAGAAAAAGATATTGAATTCTTCCTTCAAAGAATCCGTGAATCGTTCGTAAAAAATGCAAAAACTGCCGCTTGGTTATACAACGAAGATTTTAGTTCGATTTTAAACAGCTTTATCAAAAAATTAAGAATAGAAATTGGTACTATCCAGCAAAAAAATTACTATATCAAGAAACCTTATTACGATTTTATGAATGGAAAACACCACTCTGAGAAAGATGCCATTAGAGCGGCTGTTCAAGTGATCAAAGATAAGGTAGCGGACATGTGTCCAGCTATACAAAAAAATGACAAATTTGAAACTGGAAAGGTAGACATAAGAGAACTCGGTAAACTCGTATTCTCCCATTTGGATAAAACTAATGGAGTTGACGGATTTGCAAGACAGGCAAAAATATTCATAGGGCTTTTTAGTCTCTTAGCGTTAAAAAAAGACCCATCAGAAGTAATGTATGATGTTTTCACCATGAACGATGGTGAAGTTATTTACTTATCAATGTATGAAATCAAGGAAGAAAATATAAAATAACAAAAGAAGAAATGATTCAAGATATTATTAACAATATCAACCCACTACTTATTAAAACGGGACTGGTTGTTCCAAAAAGCGATAGGTTTAATGTATGTAACCGTGAGGAGATGATCCTCAAGTGGCACATAGAATTCAATGCCAAGCTTATCGCTTCCAAAATAGAAAATAAAATATTGGACTTTGTAAAGGATTTAATTATCTATAATGACAGTACACTCCCGTTAGCTACATACGACATTAATATAAACGATGATAACACCGCCTGTTTAGAATTGTGTAAAATTACAGATTATGCAATAAAACCTGAATTTATTTATATTCAACCATCCGAATTCATGCCATATACAATTGTGTTTTCAAATGTGGTCGATAACTTCAAAAAAGATGTTCGTAATATTGAATATAACGGCCATACGATTGTTCTAAACGGACTTTTTAATGCCTTAAGCAATCTGACATATGATCTCGATCGCACACTTACACACATGTTGGTTGTACGTAAGATCAGAAGTTTGAAAGATAAAGACATTAACGTTTTTCTGTGGAGTATTTCTGATTTTTTGTATGGCCATATCAACAAAATCCAATGTGGTCATTTCGCACTCTATAAATATGTCAACCCTGTTATCGGTACATTCCTTGAAAAATTAAAAAATAGAATTCAGGAATTACGCGCAAATTCCGATATGCCAGAATGGGAAAAGCTGATAAGAAAAGCTCTTGAAAAACAACCACAAGATTCTGAAGAAGAATACGAAGATAGAGTTTGTACAATGTTGGGTGATATTAATATCGACAACGATATTTGGTTAAAAAAAATATATTTTTTAAATACAAATAGAGATGTTGATAAATTCGAAGATGATATTGAGAAAATTTTCAGAGAAGATCCAAATAGAAAAACTGCCACTCTGGCAAAAAGAGAACTTATTGACAGGTTCAGAAAAGAAGTTAAGATAGTAAAAAAATGAAGACATTGTGTAATAAAAGTCTTGCAAAATGACAAAGGAAAAGGAAAAATAAAAATGCATAATATAAAAATGGAATCAAAGATCCTTGACGACATCACCAAAAGTATTTCGACACCACTCGTAACGCTTGGATTTATTAAACCAAGCATCTCGTTTTGCTGTCCGATAGAAACATTTCATATGGATATCAAAAACTTTAAAATTCGTTGTGACAACTGCATCACATATAAGAACGACATTGACGCAGTGACAAGAGAAATTGACACGATTATTAATTGCTTGTTCGCAGATGCACTTGACGGCAGATATACAAAATTTAATTCATTGTCTAATTTACTTTGTAAAATTCCGCCATATGACAACAGGAAAAGAGTTGTCATAACACACGGCATACCGAAAGAACAGTATCAGAACATTCAATTTGTTGAAACCTCATGGAAATGTAATTACGATCTTGTTCAGACTGGCGTGCCTATGATGAAATACTTGCTCGCCGTTGTTCCATCTGATAAATCAGACGAATATAATATTTCCGTAGAGCTCTTCCTAGAAAGCAAGACCGCCGAAGGAAATAGAGAAATCAAACCACGTACTTATGATAAGAACATTATTCCTCGCCATAAAGTAGACAGTGATGGGATAATGTTGCTTAAAAACGTTACGGAAGAAAACAAATGAACGAATTAGAAAAACTCCTTGAAGAAATGGAGAAAAATATTTGTGATAAGATTGCGTTTCGGGATCGTATGCAAGACGAATACGATAAAGCGCGTGACAATGCACTCAATGCCGAAACCGAAGTAACAGCGCTGACAAAAGAAATAGCTAAAACAAAACAGAAATTAACAAAATTGCAAGAACAGGAAATTTCCTGTTCCAAGCCTGGAATAAAAACATTGATCGTCCGTATTGCTACGGATAATCAACAAGTGGTAGATGGCATAATTGGAGACATCTAAACGGGTGCCGTTTAGCGGCGTTGAAGTTGAAATTATCCAATGTAATGACGTAATTAACGTTATTGGACGAAAATAATTATATTAAGGAGAATATAATATGAGCGAAGCATACATTGATAAGCTGCAAAACCTTCTTTCCGAAAAACTTACGGAAAGAGATGCTATAACAAACGAATTCCAACAAATTCGTGACAAGCTCGAAATGGCCGAAGAAGATATTAAGGGTATCGTTGAAATAATTAATGCCCTTGAAAAGCAACTTAACTCCGCTAAGGAACAGGAAGCTCTAGTTCCGAGAAAAAGCACAGATGAAAGTTCAGAAGCTCTGATTGTACTCATTCCAGCAGAACATAAAGGTTTAGCTGAGATTCTTGCAAGCACGATCGAGCTTCATGCTGGATGTGGCGGAATTATGGTTAAGATCATTAAATGCAATTATAATACATTGGTTGATATGACAAAAAATCCATCTTTGGACAATAAAAATGAAAACAGAGCTTGATAAACTAGAAGATGAACTTCGTGTGCTGTGTACTAAGATGGACACCTTGAAGAAAAGCCAACAAATAAACGAACCAGACGATGAGTCGTCACTTTTATTTTCTGTAACATGTGACAAAGACAGCAATATCCATAACTTGTTTAACATATTCGCCAAAGCTATGGATTGTTATGTCCGCATCAATAAAAAAGGTAATTATATTACTGGAAAATTCGACAAAAGACCTGCTTATGATTATCACATTAAAGTTGGTGCAATGGGAAAACGAAGCGCGACAGATAATGATGATTTATGCACGGCAACAGATATGTTTTGTCTACTTAAGCATTCTGAGTTTGGTGATGATATAGTTATAACTATGACAAACAGGGATACTGGCGAGACTGTAAAAAGATCGTTTAAAAGAACTGAATAAATTTTTAGATTAACTGTATTACACACCCTGAAAGGTTAAAAAATGTTTATTAATTTACACGATATTCTTCATTGCAGACAGAATAATCAATACCACAAGTTGTTAAACGATTTGTGTGACAAAATTGTCGATGCGACAAACTCAAAATATAAGAAAAAGATTTGTAAAAAAGATATTATCAAGTTTGTACATGCCGACATCAAAGAGTTCCAAGACCAACTCAAAGAGCCGTCTGAAACTGAATGGGGTATGCGCACCTATAATTTAAACACTCGCATTCATCACCTGAAAGATATTGGCGATATTTGCTTGAATTATATGACGCAATATTCATGGCCCAGCGAACACAAAGATTATCTTTGTGTTCTTGGAACACGATATGTGCTTGATGACGTTACCATTGAGATAGGAACGGTACGTTATAATAAGTATGAATTTTCTGATTTAGAAATTTCAGTTTCAGTTTGCAACGAGGTAATTCAAGATGACATGTTTTAATATTACAAATATAATTTTAAGTTGCAAGCCTGGAAGTCGGGAATACAATAAGTCGCTCAGCAAATTAGGCAAAAACATTGTTTATAATTTTAACAAAAAATATGTAGAAAGCATTCACATAAACGATGTTATTAAATTCATTGATTTCGATATCAGAAGTTTTGATCATACACAACATGAACAAATTCGTTTTCATTACAAGAAAGAAATCGGCGATGTTTACTTTATATATAAAAAGGTTAATGCTGATTATATGTTAAATGAAGCCGTTTTGCTATATGGGGAAGAAAGACAACCCTTTACAAATGATGAACATTTTACATTTATGGGTAGAGTCATTTATGATCTGGAAAACGACGATTATATATTGGAAAAATATGAAGAATTTTATAAACGCAAAATCAATGACGTGCTGAAAAAACATTCTCTTGAATTCAGTGAATATATCCCCATTGAAAAAGCAAAAGAAATGGCTCGTGAAAGACTTGATTGGTACGATCACACATACGTTTATGATCGACGTACGGGCGTTGTAAAAAGACTTTATCATTTTACCGACTTCCAACTCGCGCCTATTGAAAAAAAAGAAAACTCTGATTCTTATAAAAACCTCAAAGATTACGACAAAGAAAACCAAGATTGTTATTGGTTCTTTAAGGCAAAATACAGCATCAAAATACCAATTTATAACAAAGCCTACAGCGAAAACGAAATCAACAAAGAACTTAAAATATATAATTTAAAAATTGCGAAACTTGTTAATGATAAAGATTTACGAAGTATGCTTGTTAATGGATCTATGGTTTATGCTTATGACCCAAATATAAAAGCCATTAGATGTATTTGCCCAACTGGCGGCAAGTTGTATATCTTAGAATATAATTTTAAAACAGGATATTTGGGTCAGTGCCTTCACGAATATAATGGACAAAACTGTTTTATGCTTTTTACGACAGAAAAAATTACAGAAGGAAATAACATGAACGAAGATAAAAAACTCACAGAATATGAAGACATCATGGCTTCATTAATGAAATCTTTTAATGACGGATTTGCTGAATTGAGAAATGCGAAAGAAAAATTGAAAGATGCACAAAAAGACCTTGAGAGAGTTAAAATCGCACTTGAAGAGAAAACGCAATCCGTTAAAATGATAAGTGAACAACTTGACAGTACAAAACAAGCGATTGTTGGCACTGGCAAGGCCGTTAAAAAAGAATTGAAGTCTATTCACGACAGTAATAGAAAAACGCTATTGGAACAAACTTTGACTCTAATCGAAACAATGATCGACTCGCATGAAGTCGCACAAGAAATATTGGAACTGTTTTCGGGCAAATGTGCGCCAGTTTTAAAGAAAGGATAGAAGACTAATGTCTTTTGATATAACACACATCGTTACTAATCGCACATGTGAAACAAACGAATACAATGATTCGCTGAATTGGCTATGCAAAGAAATCGTTTCCAAATTCAACTCGCAATATGTAAAGCAGATTAAATTTGAAGATATTTCTGAATACAATGCCAACTCGCGTCGCGATGCGGAATTTATTGAAAAAATTTATCTCGACTATGGCGCCGATACAAACAAAGAAAGCACGGACTGTATCGTCGAAACGTTTTACAGACAGGCAAATATCGAACTCATGTCGTATACAGCCGAACGTGTTTTTGCCGACAAAGATACATATCTATTGCTTCCGAGTGGCGACATTAAGTTAAATAAATCATGCGATGAGGATGCCGTAAAATGTACAATATCATTTTATTATCCAAAAAGAGATTTGAACATACACATTATTTGCGGAAAGAAATTTTCAAAACCCCTTTTCTTTTACGATCTGATACCATCCATAGATGATGATGGAAAGTTATGTTTTTCGTTAGATATGTACCGTACAATATAAAGACGAGTGATTATGCAAAAATATAATAAAGAAAACTATCTGGTAGAAACAATTAGAAATGTTACTGTATTCAGCGAATTCGGTGATCCAAGACAACAAAGTTGGATACACGTCAACGCAGATCGTATCTATTCAATGGTGCGCCGCACCAAAAAAGAATGTACAAGTCAGCAATTGTATAAAATGTTTTGGGAAGAAAGAACAGATTCGGCTACCGAACTGTCGCCGTATTGTGGACTTATCAAATCCAAAAAAGGAGTGTGTGGAACAACACACGCCGTCACGCTTCATAGTCCGATTTATGCAACGATTGAAGATCCTGTTCATATGTATACTAATCCGATTGGATACGGAATTATGGAGCGATTGTTTTGTAATCGTATCTGGCCCGAACTCGTTTGGGACACCAACATGTTCCCAAATCTTAAATGTATGCAAACATGCAATTGGGATAACGTCAATGTCGAGGAGAAAGAAAATGATATTATCTGGATGACCAATAGAAATACGATTGGTGATAATATTGTTTATATCGCAACGGATATCCTGCCAGAAGATCAACTGATTCGACTTGATACAAGAGGCTGGAAATACAACTATGAAATCCTCGAAGTGAAACCAAACGAAATTACCATTAACTTGGAGCTTGAAAGGTGATTAAAAAAGTAGAAAAGATACAAAATCCAGACGGTTATGTAAATGGATTTTATGAAGACGTAAACATTGAAACATTCATAGTTCGCCTTTTAAACGAAATGGTGATTAAGTATTACTGCACCTGCGATGAACGTCGTAGAAGATGGGTAGAAGATGTGTTCGGCATACTGGTTGACCCTATCGCAAAGCATTTTCATATGGTAAAAAAGCAGGAGAAACCATTGGTTGAATATGCTATAGACGATTGTACTACCTACTACAAATTTAAACTGGAAGATTACTATCAAGAGTATGTCAATAAATCGCCAGAGACATACCGCAGTGTTCAAAATTGTATTTTAAACCTTATAAAGTATGACGAATGGTGTGGAACAAAAAAGCGCATGCGTATCGGAAGGTATATGTTTAACCTAAACATGTACACATTTGACAGAGGGAGCAACAAAAACACCATACTGCCCATGGAAGATCAGTTGCACCAATATGTCGTCAAGGAAATCTTTATAAGCGCCATCCTTCCAGATAAAGGTCCGCTCTGTCGAAGGGTTAGGGTTTTTGATACACTGATCGAAAAACTGCCAGAGCTGAACAATAACGATTGTATCTACATAACAGACTCATTTATGAACTGTAAGAATATTATTCACGTTGAAATGGGACACGCTGTAACCGATAAGGTTGTAGAACTTGACGTAAGAGGTTTAACAATATTCTATAAGATTGTTTCAATAAGCGGGAATAAGATGGAGATTATCGTTGAAGCAAACATTAATCCAGTACAAACAAGCGCTCCACCATCCGTTTAAGGAAGTTCCGTTAGTTGGATCACCTCACCACGCACTTTAATATAATTTAAACAGAATTCTTGTGGAGTTCTATAAGTTTAACGGATACGATAAGAAGTTATGGTTTGAAAACGAATTGGGCGTTATCGTTGATATTTCCAACGTCTGTGACGAAAAAGCTTCGACCTATAAAGATTTAAACAGAACGCTTATGCAGTTTATCGTTAAAGAAATTGACTGTATACTGCATCTTTTTGTCAAGAATACAATTTACCATGCGTTTTGGGAAGACATGACGAAACGCGAAACCAGCAAAGATGTTTACGGAAACTTTATTCAGTAAAGATAACAAATAAATGAATAAAATGTAAGTGAAATTGTAAATACCTCCGCATCTTAAAATAGAAAGGCTAAAAAACATGAACGCCATTGAAGTAATTAACGACAAGTTAAAAAAACTTGAATCATACGGGATTCATTGTGTCAAAATGAAAATTGAAAATGATGGAGATTTTTATGAAGACAATGATGCACTTGTAAAAGAATATGTACCAATCTTGGAAAACCACCTCCTTAAAAGTATGATTTTCAAATTAACAAGCGATCATCTCGTTTGGATGAGCCAAGCACTGCTTGTTCAAAACCCGAAACCATATTGGGCGGAAAATATTGGCATTTACATTTATAGCATTTTTAACCTTGGTGACCTGCTTGACTTATTGTCAAATACAAACAAGAAGCTTAATATATTGATTCCCATGGACAAAAACGAAGAAGTGACAAACGCTATCGGGAAATTACGCTGGAACGAAAAGTTTACTTTCAGGTTAGTTAACATGGAACACGAAGGTCAGCAGGTAATGGTTCACATTATTTGTTTTGAAGAGCCGATCGGTCACCTCATGAATTATGACATGATCTTCGATAATGATAAAATCGGTATAGCCATAAGAGATACGTTCGAAAAGCTTAAGATGATCGAGTATACAAATGACAACAAAACAATGGAATACGTCAACCTGATTTATAAGAAAGGTCTGAAAGGAACTCGTGTAAACCATAGAAAAAAAGACACTATCAGATCAAACGAAATCAATAGGTTGGCCGCGCATCTTCTGTTCGAAAAAATTACAGAAGACAAACTTGGTGATACACCTCTTGATAAAAAAATCAAGTCCGCTATAAAAAAAGACGACATATTCATTAGAGATTGTGAAATGAAGGACTTGGGCGTTGATAACGTCATGATTGTTTCCGAAAGCAACATTTTTGTTATTGAAGGTAAACAACTTTATGTCATCGAGTTTGAGAAAGATGCGTTGATAGATGATTTCGCTGAAAGGAAAGAAAAACTCCTTTGCATAAGAAAAAATGCCATTGATATTTTGTACAATATTCAGAATGCCGATTCGACAAAAATTAAAATTGAATTTGAAAGTTAATAATGAACGCAATTGATGTTATATCAAATAACCTTGTCGAGCTTCAAAGGTATGGCCTTTATTGTTCTGGAATACATGTCGAATGTGACGAATACATTTACGAAGATAACAAAAATTTCGTCGTAGAGGGTACCTCTAGACTCACACATCAAATATTGTCGGGTTTAGCTTGTTTTATTCAACACGGTTTCAACATGAATAAAGATATCGATGCAACCAAGGGAGAATACTGATTAAACGAGTTAGGTGTCTATGTTTTTAACGACTGGGAAGAACTTCGTGAATACTTATCTGGCACAAATGAAAAATTAAACATATTAATTCCACTCGAAGATGGTAAAACAAATATTAGTGCTCTCGGATCGCTTCGTTGGGACAGAAGATTTATGTTCCGTGTTTTTGAAAATGTAAATGATAAAAGCGTACCTCTTGCTATTTGTTTAAAAGAAAACATAACCAAGATTAGTGGTTATGAACTCACGTTTGATGAAAATCGCATATGGTATAACTCAGATATGACTTTGGAATATCTCTGGACGCTCGCAAGGACCAAACGCACCTGGATGATGGACTATGTAAACCTTGTTTACGACGAAAACGCCTGCGGCAAAGTTATTACAGTACCTATACAGGATGGCATCGATTCCAATATAATAAGTGAACATGCCGCTAAGTATATTTTCGAAAAGATCGAAAAGAATAAATTTGGTAACAGTAAACTTGATAAGGCTATTGAAAAAGCTTTAAGTGATGGCATCATTACAGGTGATATGCACAGTGCGTATAAATACGGCGGGGAGAACTACGCTTTAACAATTTCAAAAAATGAAGTCTTTATAAGACGAGACAATACAACACAAAATATTTACATTGAAAATGATTGTGTCAAATGTTCTTCAAAATATATACCCAAAGATTGGCCAGAAGACTACGAAAAGAAATATCTTACCTTACGTAAAGGTGCGATTGAATTGACCTATTGTATTAAAGAAATCAAACAAGATTTCATGCTAATCGAATTCGAAAATTAATAACCATAAAAGAGCCAACAATATTTAAAACCGTTGCAGATGAATAAAAATCGTCGTTCATTGTAGTTAACACAATAACTGAAAGGAAAATAAACATAATGAACAGAAAATTTGGGGATCTTATATACATCAAAACAGATGTTCCTCCCGACGTATCGAAATGTGTGATCAAGCCAGACCCGAACTCTTTGAACGGGATGATTTACGCTTATAACCAAAATATAAAATTAAATGTTCAACAATTAATTTTTAAATTGGAAGAACTTCTTTGCGAAGAAAAAGCGGAACTTGATAAGAACATAGAGTTAAAGCCAGAACATGAAGAGCACCACACAATACTTGATTGGCAGGGCAATATTATCGAGCTTCCTACAACGTTTGAAAGATTGATTTCTGGAGGCAAAAACACCATTGCCAAGTACCTGTATAACCTTGTCGTTTTAGACATGGAACAAGGTGTTGACGCCAGTCAGAAAATTGAACAAATCAAAGAATATTGTGTTGACGAAGACTGGGGCGAAGTAATGTTAGATCACATGGAACCACTGTTAAAGAAGGTATCTTAATGCACGATGACGCCCCTGTAATCTACCAAGACGGTATGTTTTATAAATTGTTAAACAAATTCTCCGTAGGTGTATACAGCACGGACGAATTTGCACGTCCAAGAAAAATCTGCATTCCAGAAAAAATCGAGGGATTTGGATTAACACTTTCTGTGACACAAATTTTGCCAAATGCTTTTGCTCGCAAAAAAATTAAAGAAATTACATTGCCGCCTTGTTTAGTAAGTATTCAGCACCATGCATTTGAAGACTGCTATAACTTGACATCCATTGACATTCCAGAAGGTATCAAAGTTATAGAAAACGGAACGTTCAGCGGTTGTAGAAACTTAACAGATATCAAGTTGCCAAGCGCTCTCGAAATTATAGGGAACTGTGCTTTTCAACAATGCAAAATTGAACGCATGGAAGTTCCAGATACGGTTTATCAAATTGGTGACTGTGCGTTCGCTTTTTGTGGTAACCTTGTTTCTATCACCCTTCCAGACATGTTGTATGATGTCGGTAATGGATTATTTATAGATTGCTATCGCCTTACCGCAATAGACCTGCCATCAATGATGCGTGACATAAATAAGCGTATGTTTGACGGTTGCTGGAATTTACAAAACATTAAATTCTCAAACCGTTTAAAAAGCATTGGTGATTTTGCGTTTGCCAGATGTAGGTCGTTAAAACTGTCGGCATTTCCAGAAACACTGAAGACAATAGGCGAATCAGCTTTTACGGATTGTGATAATATTATTGAACTGAAACTCCATCGAGGGTTAAATGCTGTTGAGTGTTACGCTTTTTCCAACTGCAAGAATTTAAAAAATTTGAACCTTTCTGTAGTCAACAATATAACAATCAAACAGCGTGCTTTTTTCCACTGTAACAACCTTGAGTCTGTCGTATTTCCAATGTTCCCACCTAAATGTTTGGATAAAGATTGGGGTATAAATATTGATCAAAACACTTTTTCAATGTGTGTGCGCTTACAATATATGACCGTCAAGGAAGAAATGAAAAATGCTTACAGTTTAATAGAGGGCATTAGGCGAGACAGTAAGAAAAAACTGAGCGTCAAGCTTTATTTTGACAATGAGAGATATGTCACATTGTGAATTTTACAATTGAAAACATAGAGTACAAAACAATAAATGAATCACAGGTGAGTGTTTATCATTATTTGACAAAAGAAGATACTTACGTCATTGTGCCAGAAACTGTAATGTATAACGGTAAGCGTTATGATGTAACGCATATCGGTACAGAAGCATTTTCTCACGTAAATGCAAAGTCGATCATTCTGCCGAATACAATTACGCAAATCAAATCACGCGCCTTTCAAGGATGCCATAATTTGGAATGTATAAACATACCGACGTCTCTGAAAACGATGTGTCAAGGGGCGTTTCAATGGTGTGGTTCTTTGCGATCCGTTTGTATTCCAAACACAATTAAAAATATTCACAAGCGTGTGTTTTATTACTGTACCAGATTGACATACGTAAAACTCCCCGATGCGCTTGAGGAACTGAAAGAAGAGTGTTTTACAAGTTGTATAAATTTGAAAAGCATCGCTTTGCCAAATACGTTGAAAATAATAAACAAAAACTGTTTTTACGGATGTAATATGTTGAAATCTGTTACACTCCCCGATTCGTTGTCGGCAATATGTGAGGGCGCATTTCACTATTGCAGAGGCCTTCAAAACGTAACAGCAACTCCAAACTCTTGGTTAGTCGATATTGGAAGGTGTGCTTTCGGATCATGCCGCGAATTAAAATCAATAACTATCCCGACACACGTTTGTACCATTGGTGAATATGCGTTTTACGATTGTAAATCATTAACGTCGGTTTTATTTTTGGAAAAAAGCGAGTTGTTCAAAATTAATGATCAGGCATTTTGTAGTTGCGAAAGTTTAACATCTATCATTATTCCAGATTCCGTCAAGTTTTTAGGTGGATATGCTTTTCAACACTGTAAATTATTAAAGTCTGTGGTGTTTCCAAAAAAAATGAAAGTAATCGGTCCGTGTGCTTTTAGAAACTGCGATAGTTTGAGATCAGTAGATATTCACGATGTTGACGAGGTCGGAAGCTATGCTTTTAATAATTGTAAAAATCTAACACATATCATCTTGCCAAAGAACATTATATCTATCGGTCATAACCCTTTCTATAGGTGCTTTAATATTAAAGAAGTTACATGTCACTGTCATGTAGAACCATTTATCGAATCGGTTGTTTTTGGAAAT
>CAZZHH010000002.1:46361-104628 GCA_964653595.1 uncultured Lentimicrobiaceae bacterium | reverse complement strand
TGATTTAGAAACATTTAATCGTTTCAGCGATTGTATCGCTGATTCTGGGTTAAAAAAAAAAAAGCTATGCCACTAGGCACAGCTTTAAGGAAAAATATTGCGTAATATTAAACTCCAAAAATGTCTTTGAAAGCATCTATAAAAGACGCTTTGGGCAGAGCTCCTGAAGCCATGGTAGGAATCCCCTCTTTTGGAATAAACAGGAATGATGGGATACTTTGAATGCCAAATACTTGAGCAAGTTCTTGTTGTTCTTCGGTATTCACTTTATAAATATTAATTTTCCCATTATACTCTGAAGCTAGTTCCTCGAGGATAGGAGAAACCATTTTACAAGGTTGACACCAATCTGCATAAAAGTCGATCACTGCAGGTATGGTTCCATTGTATTTCCAATCTTGACTTTCTTCGTAATTAAATATCTTTTCTTTAAACGTTGATGCTGTTAGATGTTCCATTTTGTACTTTTTTTGTGTATTATTTTTTTAATGTTTCTTCTATTAACGCTACATAATCTTCTTTGTTCAATGCTCCTAAAACTGATTTTGGCTGACCCTTTTTGGAGAAAAACATAACTACAGGTATGCTTTGTACCGAGTGAATCATTGCCAATTCACCCTCTTTATCCACGTTTACTTTATAAAAATCTATTTTATCTTTATATGTAACAGAAAGTTCCTCCATAATTGGAGCTATACGTTTGCAGGGTCGGCACCAATCTGCATAAAAATCGACAACAGCAGGACGATTTCCTTTGAATTTAAATGTGTTTGGAGATTTTGCAAAGTCATGTATTTTCTCTATATACATGGATTTGTTCATTTGGATAACTCCCTTTTTTTCAACTTGATCCGTTGTTTTAAATGCAGTTGAAGTAGCGTAACCAATAAAAGCTATTGCCAAAAATGCAATGGTTACAATCGAAATTTTCTTGTTTCTTTTACTCATTTTACATATCATTTTTTAATTCACTATAAGTTATCATTAATTGGTTTAATAACACTATTGATGAATTTTTGTTCGACATATGCCCAAAATTGGTTATGAAGAGCGATACAAAAGCTTTGTAAACAGAAAAGCAAGAATTCAAAAAAAAAAGAGTAAATTTGCCATTAACAAATAATATTTGGAAAATAACACTTTTTGAATGAACTGTTTTCATGCTAAAAAGTTTTTTTTAAATAAAATAAATGTATGAAAAGAAAAATTTTAATTACTGGAGGTGCAGGTTTTATTGGATCCCATGTTGTCCGATTGTTTTCAAACAAATATCCTGATTATCAAATAGTTAATCTAGACAAATTAACTTATGCAGGAAATTTAGAAAATTTAAGAGATGTAGAAACCAATGCAAATTACATTTTTGAAAAAGGAGACATTGTAGATTCAGCGTTTGTTAATAATCTTTTTGAGAAGTATCAATTTGATGGTGTTATTCACCTTGCAGCAGAGTCGCATGTAGATCGATCCATATCGGCACCTATGGATTTTATATTTACCAACATTGTAGGAACTGCAAATTTGTTGAATGCTGCTCGTAGTATTTGGAAAGACATGAATAATAAACTTTTTTACCATGTTTCTACCGACGAAGTATATGGTTCGCTTGGCGAAGATGGGAAGTTTACAGAAGAGACTGCATACGATCCTCATAGTCCTTATTCTGCCTCAAAAGCAAGTTCAGATCACATTGTTAGAGCATATTATCATACGTTTATTCTGCCTATCGTAATTTCAAATTGCTCAAACAATTATGGCCCAAATCAATTTCCAGAAAAATTATTGCCATTAATGATTCACAACATCAAAAATAATAAACCTTTGCCTGTTTACGGAAAAGGTTTAAATGTACGTGATTGGCTTTATGTTGAAGATCATGCAAAGGCAATAGATTCAATTTTTCATAATGGCAGATTGGGTGAAACTTATAATATTGGAGGTAATAACGAATGGAAAAATATTGACATCATCCATACGTTATGTAAATTGATGGACAAAAAACTCAACCGTACTCCAGGCGAATCCGCTCAATTAATCACCTATGTTCAAGATAGAGCAGGACATGATTTAAGATATGCTATAGATGCTTCAAAACTTGAGAATGAGCTAGATTGGCACCCTACCATCCAGTTTGATGAAGGATTTTCTCAAACAATAGATTGGTATTTAGCAAACGAAAATTGGTTAACCAATGTAACCTCAGGCGCTTACCAACAGTATTATAAGGATCAATACGAAAAAAGGTAATAATATAAAGAAAAAAAGCCCAAAGAGAATAATTTTTCTTTGGGCTTTTTACTTGATATTTCAAAATTTCATGAACGAATATTTCGTGCAAGTAAGCAATATAGTATATTTTTGCACTTTTAGAGAATTATTTCCTGCTGGCTTTTTCTAGTACGTTCGGTCAATTCAAGAGATTTAATCGGTTCATTCAGATTTTCATTATACTGATAATAGCCAATGGCGATAACTACTAATATATCTATCCCTTCTGGAAGTTTTAAATCGCTACGTAATTTTAATTTATCGAATCCTCCCATTTGATGTACCATCAGATTTCGATGAGTAGCCTCAATCGTCAGATAAGCTACTGCTTGACCAGTATCGTAATGATAAGCAGTATTTGGGGCGCCATTTGCTCTGTTTGTTTCTCCTGCCACTACGATGTATGTGGGAGCATTTGGAGCCCATAGTTGATTAAACTCTGCTAAAGAGTTGGTAACTAAATCATATCTTTCTTCTCCTTTATGGGTTAACAAAAACCTCCAAGGTTGATCGTTAAAAGAAGAGGGAGCCCAACGCGCAGCCTCTATCAAACCATCTATATCTTCTTTAGAAATAGGTTTATTTGCCTCAAAACTCCTCGAGCTCCATCTTTGTTTAAACAAAGGGTGAACAGGGTAGTTAATATTTGAATTATCCGTTGTTATCATGTTAAAAATTATAAAATTATAGTTATTTGTTACCGAAATAATCAGTAAATTCGCAAACTTAACAACAATAAAGAACAAATGTTTACTTTTCAGTGGGTTTTAAGTTTTTTCAAACGGATATTTATTGAAACTGGCAAAACTTCTTGGATTTTATTTAAAATTATGATTCCAATTTCTATCATAGTAAAAATCATCCAAGAATTCGGATTGTTACCATATATAGGCGAAGCGTTAGCTCCAATTATGAACCTAGTAGGTTTACCTGGAGAAACTGGATTGATATGGGCGTCAGCTTTGATCGTTAATATTTATGGAGGGTTGCTAGCCTATTTTAGTTTATCCGGATCGATTGTTTTAACCTCAGCACAGCTAACGGTTTTGCTAACTATGATATTGGTGGCACACACCTTTCCAATTGAATTGCAAATTGCTAGAAAAGCGGGAATTAAAATTATAGTTATGTTTTTAATACGTTTCGTCTTTTCAATTATTCTTGGGTTTATCCTTTTTCAAACCTACCAAAAATTGGACATTTTACAAGAGCCAGCGCAAACCTCCCTATTTTTAAGTCCGCAAAACACTACATTAATCGACTGGCTAATCCATGAACTATTAAACTATGCAACTATTTTTTTATTTGTTTTTGGTTTAATTTTTATTTTAGAAGTACTAAAGGTCACTGGAATTATCACTATCATAAATAAAATGTTATACCCCTTGCTAAAAATTCTTGGTATAGGGAAAGAGGTACTCCCAATTACGGTCATAGGCTTAACTCTTGGCATATCGTATGGCGGAGCTATCATTATAAAAGAAGCCAATGAAGGCAAAGCGTCCAAAAGAGATGTTTTTTATGCCTTAGTTTTAATGGGTCTGTGCCATAGTATGATTGAAGACACCATGATGATGTTTGCCATCGGAGGCGATATATCAGGCATACTATTTGCTAGGATAATTTTTGCTCTTATAATATCGTATATCATAGTCAAAATTACAAAACACTGGTCAGATTCTAAATTTCAACGTTGGTTTTTAACTCAACCAGGCTAACAACAAACTTCAGATAAAAAATAGCAAAATAATAGTCCTCAAATTAATAGGGTGATCCCTAAAAAACAAAAAGTTTACAAGGTCTTACTTTATAAATTACAACGATAAAAAGAAGTTAGTGACAAATATCATATCAAATATAAAAGGAGCAATTAATTCGATTTAGTATATTTGCAGTAGTCAAATACTGTTGATACAATGAAATTGAATAATCGAGTAAATATAACATAAAAATTCATAAAAAATAAGCATATGAAACGAGCCGATAAAAAGCTTTTCACACTTGAAAACGATTATTGGAGTTTTATTAGCTATCGAAATCCATACAACTTTTAAATCATAAAAAATAAACGTATGAAAAAGCAATTATTAATACTAGGAATTCTATTTATGGTAAATATTGGTTTCTGTCAAGAAGCGAAAACAACCAAAAAAGATGTATTACCATCGGTAGAAGTAAAAACACTCGATGGCAAGAAAATGAACATCAAAGATTTGTCCAACAATGGGAAACCAATCATCATCAGTTTTTGGGCTACTTGGTGCAAACCATGCGTAAAAGAGCTCACAGCAATAGCAGAAGTATACGAGCAATGGCAACAAGAGACTGGAGTAAAACTAGTAGCTGTATCGGTTGACGATACGCGCTCTTCTTCAAAAGTAGGTACAGTAGCAGATGGAAAAGGATGGGATTATGAAATATTGTTAGACATAAATGGGGATTTAAAGAGAGCGATGAATGTGAATGAAGTCCCTCATATGTTTATCGTTAATGGAAGTGGAGAAATAGTCTGGCAACACACCTCTTTTGCCGATGGTGGTGAATTAGAAATCATTTCTATTGTTAAAAAAATCATTGCCGGTGAGACAATTAGCAAATAAATTCTACTTTAAAATTTTTAAAGAATTCAGACTATTTCAAAATATTCTGAAGGTAAAACATCTAATTAAGTACGTATGATTCAATTTAAAAATTTCTCGATTGGCATTTCTTTCGCAGTTTTAGCCCTTGGTTTTATGCTACCCGCCAATGCGCAACTATTAAACTCTGGTAAAATATCTGGCAATTTTCAATTGGATGCCCAATATTACCAAGCAGACTCGTTGATAGGAGCTCCCGAGGTAAAAGAGCAAGCTCTTATGAATGCATTTGCAAACATCCTATACAGTAATAACAATTTTACAGCAGGAGTGAGATATGAGATATATCAAAATCCGATGCTAGGATTTGATTCTCGTTACAAGGGCAGTGGAATCCCATACCGATTTGCATCTTACACCAAAGACGATTGGAGTGTTACAATTGGTAATTTTTACGAACAATTTGGGAATGGCTTAGTATTTCGCTCGTATGAGGAGAGAAACCTAGGATACGACAATGCAATGGATGGAATTAAAGTAACTGTGAAACCCATCAAGGGTGTTACCATTAAAGGAATTTGGGGAAACCAACGCTTTTTCTTTGACAAAGGAGCCGGCATTGTTAGGGGTCTTGACGGAGAGATGAACTTAAATGAATTTTGTAAAAAACTCGAAGAATCGAATTTTAGGTTTACATTTGGTGGAAGCATTGTTTCTAAATTCCAAGCGGATCAGGACCCTCAATATGAACTCCCAGAAAATGTAGCCTCCATGGCAGGTAGAATTTCGATGGGTTACAAAAAAATAAATTTCAATGCCGAATATGCATATAAAATCAATGATCCTTCGGCTGTTAATGAAATGATTTACAAGCCTGGAGATGCACTTTATGTCTCTGCATCATACTCTCAAAAAGGTTTTGGTATATTACTCAACGGGTTGAAAGTGGATAACATGGATTTCAGATCTGACCGAACTGTTTCTGGCAACCCATTAATTATCAATTATCTACCTGCATTAACACGTCAACATGCATACACATTATCTGCATTTTATCCCTATGGCACACAATCCCTCGGACAAATTGGATATCAAGCACAAATAGATTATAAATTTAAAAAGAACACATTCCTCGGAGGTAAATACGGTACTACGATTGCTCTTAATTACTCGAACATCCATGCAATTGACAAAACAGAACTCAATGATTTAATTGTAACAGACCAATCTTCGTATACCGAAGGTTATACTTCTGATTTTATTTCTTGGGGCGATGAAAAATATTTTACCGATGTGAACCTTGAAGTAACTAAAAAAATATCTTCAAAGATAAAATTGCTTTTCAATTATGTATATTTAGAATACAACAAAGCGGTTATAGAGGGTCACCCAGGTATTCCGATGATATATGCTCATATTGGAATTGCAGATGTTAGCTATAAAATTAACGACAATCATAGTGTAAGATTAGAAATGCAACATATGTCGACTCAGCAAGATATGAAAAACTGGGGTCTGCTTTTGGTAGAATACTCGATTGCTCCAAAATGGTTCTTCACCCTTTCGGATATGTATAATTATGAAAATCCGGATACCGAAAAGAAAATTCATTACTATAGTGGAGCAATTACCTATGTAAAAGGAACTACTAGAGTAGCACTAGGATATGGCAAACAACGTCAAGGAATCGTTTGTGTTGGGGGCGTTTGTCGACAAGTACCTGCTTCTAATGGTGTTTCATTAACAATAGTAAGTTCGTTTTAATTGATTACAAATTCATTTAAAAAACAGTAAAGATGAGAAAAGTTCACATTCAAATAATTGCCTTTTTTATTTTTTTAGGGCTTTATGCTTGCGATAAAATTGAAAGGCCTGAGGCACAAATTAAAACAAACGAGTTAAACGGAGACACAGTTGCTTTTCCAGCAATTGCAGCACCTTATCAAAAGATTTTTTTAGAAGAATTTACTGGTCACACCTGTGTCAACTGTCCTAAAGGACATAAAATTGCAGCAGATTTAAAAGCAAGATACGGAGATACCATTGTTTTGATGGCAATACATGCTGGAATATTCGCTAAACCTGAGCCCAACACCATTTACACCGCAGATTACAGAACAGAAGCTGGAACAGAAATTAATGATTCTTATGGAGTTCAAGGCTACCCTTCTGGGCTAATTAACAGAACACCATATTTAGGGATGACGTTGTTAGGAACATCTGCATGGTCGGCAGCAGCTAATGCGATTAATAGAACTTCTCCAAAAATGGCTATTCAAATAAAAACCGCTCCTGGTAGTGAATCAAATTCTCATAACATTTTTGTAAAAAGCACCTTTTTAGAGCCAATCCAACAAAACATCAAATTGGCGATATTTATCATCGAAGACAGCATAGTATCACCACAAACAAACAACAACGCTTCTCTAGGCACCATTCCAGACATCGAAAGCTACACTCATAGACACATGTTACGAGGTGCAGTGAATTCGGCATGGGGTGCAGAGATCGCAACCAACGCAAGCATCTCTCCAGCGAACTCTTTTGTGGTAAAAGGCTATTCATACTCATTGGCTGGCAAACCTTTCGTTGCAAGTAGATGTTATATCATTGCTGTAGCTTATAATGTCGACTCCAAGCAAGTTATTCAAGTGGAAGAGACCCACTTAGTACATTAACCAATTTTCAGAAGTTCAAAGTACAATTTACTTGAAGATATATTTACCCTGTTTATCAACGGTTATGATAGGCAGGGTTTTCTTTTTTTCAAAATAGGTATATCCTTCTTTCAAGTTATTCCAAAACGCTTTTAACGACGGTTGAGATTCATACGTTTGAAGAGCATGAGAAGTAGAATTCATTCGATATGGAAAAATATGGATAGGAATATCTCTTTTCGAAAAATTACGAGCTTCTACGCAAGCTATATAAACCTCTTTAATAAAAGTATCAGTTAGAGGCATACAGCCAATGGTAACGCAACTTCCATGAATAAAAATATCTCCACCCAATCGGCTTTTAGATCCTAAAATTCGATCGCTCATATTTGGATAACTCACCTTCATTGACAAATAAAAATTGCTATATGGATTAAATTGATGAATGGTGTAAAAGCCTTCAGGTACCTGCATATCTCCCTCTTTTCTTTTTGGGCCTAAAACACCAGATTTCTGACATATTGAATAGGTATGAATAAGGACATATTCCTTTTTGGAGGGCATATAAGCCCATAATTCAAGTTCACTTGTCTCTTTAAAGGCTCTCAAAAAAATTTGCTGTGCCAAAGAATGAAAACCAGATTGTTTATATCGCAATAACAAAGTCTTTTCTTTATCCTGGTAAGCCTTTTTAACTCTTGAATGTTTTAATTGTTGATTTTTAAAAGTTTGAGATTTTCCAAAAGGAGAAAAACAAAAAACAATCATCACAAGACTAATGATTACTCTTTTTAATGTGTTCAATATTTGCTTTAATTTTTTCATATCCAGCTCTTTGCAGTGACGAATGTTTAAATATTTTTTTAAATTCTGATTTAGTGATTCCTTCCCATTCCGTTTTGTTCATGGCTTTCATATAACTACTAGGGATTAATCCATCTTCCGTGCTTTGAGTCATAAATCGGTTTTGAGGACATGCTAGTTGACAAATATCACACCCAAAAATAGAGTTGCTTTCTCCAAAATTGCAATCGTATGGTATTTCTCCTTTGTGTTCAACTGTTAAATATGATATACACTTTCTTGCGTCTAATATTCTTGGTTTTACAAGGGCTTTAGTGGGACAGGCAACCAAACAGTTAACACAATCTCCACAGTGATCTTGGCTGTATGGGAAATCATAAATCAACTCTTTGTTTAATAGAAGTACGCCTATAAAATGGAAGGATCCTTTATTAGGTATTATGAGCAGACTGTTTTTCCCAATCCAACCGATTCCAGCATGCACTGCGTATGATTTTTCGAAAAAGGGACCTGAATCGACAAAAAATCTACCCTCAATTGTGCCATCTATATCCTGAAGACTAATCAAAATATTGGATAATTTGCTTTTTAAAACAAAATGATAATCTATGTTTTGTGCATACTTTGAAACAGAGTAATTATAAGGATCTACTGAATCGTTAGAAAAATAATTTACAGTAATCACAACGATCGACTTTACTTCTGGGTAAAGCAGTTCAGGATTTTCACGAAGATTTTTGTTGTTATTAATCCATTGCATTTCAGCATGATACCCTTGTAATATCCAATTATTCAATTGAGCCATCTCTTGGGAGTTATCTTTTACAATGGTAATCCCACATGCAGAGCAGTTCAAATCAAAAGCTCTTTTTTTAATCCATTCAGTAAGCTCAATTTTATCCATTTTATGGAAACATTAACGTATATTTTGTAGGTATCGATAGGATTGTTGGTCCAGGGACATTAACTTTTAAATTTTTAGAAGAAATCTGAATAGCCAAATTGGGTAGTTCTATCGAATAATTTTGCGGAAATTTATAATTATCGATAATCTGATGATTTGAATATGTTACCGAAAAGGATTGTTGAGAATTAATATCTTTTACTTTATTTGATAGCATACATTGGTTTAGCTTATCAAATACAACGATTTGATGGATAGCAATTTTAGCATTTACATCCACACTTCTTGGTGAAAATATTGTAATTACAGAGTCAGTCTGTAAAATTTGTTGGGATGTTGGAACTAAATCTTTAAAAGACTCCCCTAGTATGATAGCTTGAATCATGTTAAAAGTGAGTGAAAAACCGTAAAGTTTCATCAGGATAGAATAATCCCCCTGATAGTATGTTTTTTCAAATCTATTGACCATAGATATGGAGTCAGGAGTAAAAACAGCTCTAGCTATCTCTATTCCAAATTTATTAATATTTAGGTATAGAGCACTATCCCGTTTATTGACCATAAATAAGGATAATTCGTCGTTGGTATTTGCCAACAAAAGAGTAGCTCTAGCTGAAAACCAACTATTGTTTTGAATGAATAGGGTAAAACTAGAATCAATTGCACTCTTAGCTGTCTGATTAGATGGAGTTGCATTATTGTTTTGAAAAGTCGTTTGATTTAGTTTTTGAGTTGATTTACAAGAGGTTAGAAACACAGACACAAAGATAAAAAATATAAAAAATCGCATATTCATACTATTTAGTTCTTGCAAAGATAACGAAAAGGCAATAAAAAAGGGGCATAAGCCCCTTTTTTTAAAAACAATATTTTTTTATCTAACGATCACAAACTGACCCATATAATCGTGATAATGCGATTCTAAATCTTTTAAATTAATTTTGTAGATATAAACATCGCTTGGAGCTTTAGTTCCGTTGATAAATCCATTCCAACATTCAAACGGCACATTCGTTTTAAATATCAAATTTCCCCATCTATCAAAAATTTCCATGGAATAATTATTTGGGTCTACCCCTTTTCCTTTAGGACAGAATGTTTCGTTCAACCCATTATTATCTGGACTAAAGGCATTAGGTACCCAGAAGAAATAAGGAGCCATAATTTGAACGCGTTTGTAAGTAGAATCCATACAACCAAATTCAGTAGAAACTACTTGCCAAACTTGGAAATAACCAGTTGACAGATATTTGTGTGATGGATTTTGTTCTGCAGATGTATTATCAGAGTTGGTGTATTCACCGAAATTATAGTTCCAGATGGTAGCATCGGTAGATTGGTCGGTGATAAATACTTCCCCTTCATCAATGGTAATCAAATCGGAGCTAAGCGCAAAGCCAGCATCAGGAGTGGGATGAACGACAACCATGGTAGTATCATAGCCTTTACAACCAAATTCCGAATAACCTACCACGCTTAGAGTTAGGTCCGAAGATGGAGAAACCGAAATAACAGCACCAGATTGATAATTGCTCCAATCGTAATTAACAGCACCAGTAGCGCTAACGGTGGATGATTCTCCTTGACAAATATCGTTAGCCGTTGCAGTAACAATCGGGTTAGGATTTACTAAAAGAGAAGCAGTACCAATACATCCCCCGATGTTTGTAGCTGTAACAGTATATGTTTGAGGAGATGTAACCACTGGTCTCACTGTATCTGTGACAAAAGTAGGATCACTCCATACAAACGAAGTAGCATCTGTTGCAACCAAAGTTGCAAGTTCGTTGGAGCAGATGGTATTTGGAGTAATAATTGGAGCAGGATTGTTATAGACAACAACCTGAGTAGAAGTAGAATCTTTACACCCAAAAACAGAGGTGCCAGAAACGCTATACGTAGTAGTTTGTAGAGGAGTAACTGATATAGATTGCGTAGTCTGGGTTGTGCTCCATCGATATGTACTTGCACCAGTAACAGAGATAGTGGCTACTTCTCCCACGCAAATGGTATCGGTTGTAGCAACAAGAGTTGGTTTAGAGTTAACTATCAAATTGCAAAATACAGGATCTCCGGTTCTGCCATTATGCGTGATGGTTAAACTATACTGACCAGCTATTGCAGGCGTAGCATTTGGAAACACAATAGTAGAATTGCCTGTAGTAGTATAAAAATCGTTTGGACCTTCCCATGTATATGTAGCACCTGTAACTGGATTTGAAACTCTAAGAATTGCAGTGTCTCCAATACATACGGTATCCCCAATTGGAGGAGGAGTCATGATAGCACAGTTTGTATTTCCAGTACTTGTTGGATCTGAACCAAAGCTAATATTACATGCTGCATTGGAGTAATTTGTAATAAGTAATAAATACCATTGTCCTTGAACAGCATTAGGTATATGAACATACTCTTCGGTAGCCGCAGAAAAACTGCAATCTACCAAATTACCTAATGGGTAACCACCCAAGTCGGCAGGATTTGCGCCACTAGTTGGACCGTGGCTTGAATTATAAGAAAAATTTAAATTTCCACAACCTGCTGTAGGTGAGGTAAATGGGCCCCAGCATGCAAAATCTAAATCTCTTAATGGAGAGGTTATCATATGGATATTAATTCGTCCAGATTGCCCAACTTGCATAACGTACCACGCTGGATTTGGAGTGGTTGATAAACATCCAATACTAGATCCGAAAGATCCGGAACCAACTCCTGCTTCAAAACTAATAGTAGGTATTTCTGAACAAAAAGCGCCTGCGCTATTGCAATCGATACCAGGAATTCCAGGCTGGCCTTGCGCAAAAACGCCTAAGCCACTTAACATAAGTGCGGTAAATAGAACTAAATAAATTTTTCTAACGTAATTCATTGTTTTGTGTGTTTTAATTTTCCCCTATATGACACAAAGATAATACAAAAAGTTGCAAGTTGTATCTTGTTTGTGAAACATTTTTTATCCTAAAATCAACTTTTCATTAAAATTTTTAAATAATAATCTGCAAATTTCTCCATCAATCCTTTGTATTATCCATTTTTCAGTTTTTAGAGACATGAATAGATGATTTTTATCATAAAAGAAAATTATTTTTGAAAGTCAAGTATATTTAGCTTACAGATTTAAAAAAATCAGAGAATTATATTGCATTGATTGTTGACTTAAAACAGTGTATTAGATTTTACGGCTTTGTTAAATTTCTCAATGAATAACGAATCTTTATGATACAAATCGGGGTAGAATTTAAGATTTGATTTTTCGTCAACAAAAGCAGTTAGATATCTAATATAGATAGGCAGTGGACGTTTAATCGTAAAAATTGTATTTTTTACCTCAACGACATCTCGTTCCATTTCTTTAACTTCATCCATCTTTTCAATATTTTTGCGATATTTTTGAAACTTTTCCTGTTGCTCAAATTTTTTTAATTTAAGTAATTTTTCTTTTGGCAAATGAAGCATCCCTTTATTAAATTCTAGGAGAGACTTTGCAAAATCGAATGGATTGTGCACCCTCATACAACCGTGGCTAAATGCACGATAGTTAAGATTAAACAAGCTTTTACTGGGAGTATCATGAAGGTACACTCCATGTTTATTATTGAAATAGAACTTAATAATACCCAATGAGTTTCCGTCGCCACTACTTTGTCGAATTCGATATGGAAAGTTTTTTTCATTAAATTTCTTCCAATTAATTTTAGAGGCATCCACTACTTCATTTTTTCCATTGATGATTTCGTAATTATTTTTTTGAAGGTAAGAGGGGTTAGCTTGGATGCTTGGCAACAACTCTTTAGTAGAGATTTTATGTGGCACATTCCACTCTGGAAAAAGGATAAAGTGAGAGAGTCGACTGTTCAGCTCCGGTGTTTGATGATCGGGCTTCCCTCCTACGATTTTATGAGAAATAGCAATTTCTCCCTCTTCCACAAAATGGAGAGTAAAAGACGGAATATTCACCAGAAGATAATATTTATCAGAAATATTGCTCCATCTTAAGCGTTGAAGGGTTATGCAAGCGGAACGATAAAAATCAAAAGTACTTTTTGAAAGGGTTTCTACCGTAAGAGTGTCGTAACGTCCTCGGTTTCTCAACCCAAATTCAGTTTGGAACTTCACAAGTGCCTTTGAAACTTGTTGGGGGTTTCCAACTTCCGATTTTTCTATATATCCATGCACTTGAAGCATTTTTTCCACCCCTTTTTTACAGCCCGTACTATCTTTAGCAAAATAGGGAATAGGATATTTTAAATGATTAATTTTTGCAGTGGTTAAATAGGATGCCAATGCAAGTTGAATTTCTCGATAGTGTGGATTTTTTGGAGAAGCCCAATTTACACAAATAGAGAGGTCGTTTGCTGTGATTGATTTTTCTAAAAATATTGGAATGGAGTCAAATTTAGGCGTTACCATTTTATCGTATATGGCAGAATCGGGAGAGAAAACCCCACATTGAAGATGTTGTAATAAAAGCAACATCGAGTGGGTTGTGAGCAACTCCGTTGCAATGGCATTAACGTTGGCTTTAAATGTCAATTCTTTGTCAGAAAAACCAGTAGAAGTCTCAGAAATAACTCCAGTTAAGTACATTACAGTGTCTAATCCATAGCTCATGGAGTTTTTCAATAAAGAAATTGCTTTACTAAAAACAGGAGTTTGTTTATAATTGTCGACCCAAACACTTTTAAAATTTCGATTTTGGTAAAAACTCACCAATTCATTCACTGCTGAAAATTTTAATTTCTTCAACAACAGGTAATTTTCATTGTTTTTAGGATGACAAAACTCTTGGAGATAGTTATTTACATCAATTTTGTAGCTGGGTTTTGTAGAGGTGTTTTTTGTGCCACAAGATACCAAAATTGCAAATAAAATTAAAAATACAGTCTTCAATTTATACATAAAATGTAGTGTAAAATTAAAATAATTTATAAATGAAATATATTAAAATCACTACCACGGTTGCCATTTTAGTAAGCGTACCAGCTAAAAATCCCAAGAAGCTACCGATTGCTGACTTAAAAGCTTTTTCTGAAGGTTGTTTATTCATTAACTCTCCAATATATGCTCCGATAAAAGGTCCTAGAATTATTCCGATTGGACCAAAAAAGAGCCCAACAATTAACCCAATAGTCGAGCCCCAAGACCCTCCCTTTGTTCCTCCAAAAATTTTTGTGCCATATATTGGGAACCAATAATCTAAAATGGTGACAATTAGGACTAACACTCCAATCGTAACTAATGCAAAAGTAGAGAAATCAACTTGATCTCTAAAAAGTTGAATCAGCAGAGCGGCATAGGCAATTGGAGGTCCAGGAATAACCGGAGCAAAGCAACCGATAAGGCCAATCAAAATTAAAATTAAACCAATAACAATATATATCCATTCCATATTTCGCAAATATACAAATAATTTTTAGGAAAAATGATATTTGAATCCCGTGAAAGGAAATACAAATTTGAGAGCTTCTGAATAATATTTCATAGTTCAATATTCAAAAAAATGAATTATGTATTCATCATAAAGACAACTTCTTAGGTCAATTTGTATAGGTTTGCTTTAAAAACAAACTATGTTTAAAAATATGTTTTTGGAATCGTATATGTAAAAAAAGGGAAATAGTGTAACTTGAATTAAAGGGTTAGAGATATTATAAAAGAAAATTTGATTAAAAAAAAGTGATAAAAAATATTTTTTTATATCGAAAATAAAATGTAATTTTGGAATCAAAATAAACAATTTAAATTTTAAAATAATGATTATCAAAGAAAATTTGAAGTACACGAAAGATCATGAGTGGGTAAGAGTTGAGGGAGACGTTGCTTTTGTTGGCGTTTCTGATTTTGCACAACACGAACTCGGGGATGTTGTTTTTGTAGAGTGTAATACAGTAGGCGACACACTTTCTAAAGAAGAAGCTTTTGGTGTAATTGAAGCTGTAAAAACAGTATCCGATACATTTATGCCAATTTCTGGTGAGGTTTTGGAATTCAACGATTCATTAGAGACAAATCCTGAATTGATTAACAAAGATCCATACGGAGAAGGTTGGATTGTAAAAATTTCAGTTTCTAATCCAGAAGAGCTAAACGATCTTTTAGATTCTAATGCATACAAAGCTCATATTGGTTTATAATAATAAATTGTCTTTATACTACAATAATTCACAGAAATTATCGTTGCAATTATTGGAAAAGATATTATTTGGACAAAAAAACAACAAAGATGGAAATTAAAAAATCTGTAAAAGCAGATCTAGAGAGAAAAAAACCAGTTTTCTTACAAGTAGGGTTGGTATTGGCACTATCACTTGCCCTTTTAGGATTTGAATACAAATCATACGACAAAGTAGTTGAGGAAGATACTACAGCAACACATCAAGAGGTAATTGACGAAATTGTAATTCAAACAAAACAGGAAGCCAAACCTGAAACACCTCCTCCAGCTCAACTTCAAACTACGCTGATACAAATTGTAGACAACAGCGTTCAAGTAAACACAGATCTTGAGGTTAGTCAAGAAGATGATGGTTCACAAAACAAGGAGTATCAAGAGATTGTTGAAACTGCTCCTGTAGAGGCAGAAGAGGCAGAAATTTTTACCGTTGTTGAAGAGTCTCCTGAATATCCAGGAGGAGATGAAGCACGTATGAAATATTTAAGAGATAACTTGAAGTACCCTCAATTGGCTCGTGAAAGTGGTATTGACGGAACTGTATACATTGAGTTTGTTGTTGAAACGAATGGCAACATTACCAAAGCAACCATTAAACGTGATATTGGTGGTGGATGTGGAGACGAGGCTTTACGTGTTGTAAAAAACATGCCAAAATGGAAACCTGGGAAACAGAGAAACAAACCAGTTAGAACACAATTTGTATTGCCAATCAAATTCATTCTGAATTAATACAAATTGAATAATTTTAAAAAGCTTGTAACAAAATACAAGCTTTTTTTTTGAATGGAACTACACAAAAAAAATGGGGAGAAAATGATATCATTTTCTCCCCATTTTAATGTTGTTTATCTTATAGAAAATTATTCAGGATGAATAGCTTCTACTGGACAAACGTCAGCACAAGCACCACAGTCAGTGCAAATGTCTGCATCAATTTTATAAACTGATCCTTCAGAAATCGCTTCTACAGGACACTCATCGATACAAGTTCCGCAAGCGGTGCAATCGTCAGCGTTAATTTTGTAAGCCATGTTAATATGTTTTAATGGTTAATAACTGTGCAAAGATAAATAAATAATTACAATGGAATAGCAAATATACTTTAGAAACAGTATAAATTATCATTCTGATTGCTCTTATTTTTTGATTATTATAAGTTGTTCTTTTTTCTTTTCTAGAACTATTAAAAAACACTAAATTTTATTTTAAAAAATTGGGCTTTAAAAATCATTAAAAGCAACGTAGTATCATTTTAATGTCAGATAATAAAATAAATTTTTGCTCTCACAGTCAAGAACCCCTATCTTTGCATAAAAAATTTGGATATGATATTATCAATGACCGGTTTTGGAAAATCTCAGTTTGTGTTTGGGCAACATCAAGCAACAGTTGAGATAAAATCACTAAACAGCAAGCAACTAGAAATAAATCTTCGCTTACCAATTGCATATCGCGACAAGGAACAAGCCATTAGAAGTGCCATCACACAACACGTTGGAAGAGGAAAAGTAGATTGTTACATCACCATTGAGAACAATGGACTTTCGAATGTATCTTTAAATCAAGCAGTATTTAAAGAGTATTACCAACAGCTTGAAGCATTATCAAAAGAGTTGAATCCTTTAGTTAATCCAGATTTTTTTTCGGTAATTTCTAGAATGCCAGAAGTGGTAACCACAGCCAAAGAGGAGCTTGTAGATGAAGAGGGGGCATTATTGATGGATCAAGTAAATGTAGCACTTCAAATGTTAAAAACATTTCGACAACACGAAGGAGAGATTTTAAAAGAGGACATCTTGAGTCGTTTAAAAACAATAGGAACTTTGCTTTTGGAAGTTAGTCAATACGAATCCATTCGATTATCTCAATTACGAGAGCGGTTAGAAAAAGGGTTACAAGAATTAGCTGGTTCTATTACTATAGATCAGAATCGGCTTGAACAAGAGATGATTTTTTACATTGAAAAGCTTGACATCACAGAAGAGAAGGTGAGATTAAAAAAACATCTAGATTATTTTGAATGGGTAGCTGATCATGAAGAAAACTCTGGTAAAAAATTGGGGTTTGTAGTACAAGAGATTGGGCGAGAGATAAACACCATTGGATCGAAGGCAAACTGTTTTGAGATACAACAAATCGTAGTGCAGATGAAAGATGAGTTAGAGAAAATTAAAGAACAACTTTTAAATATTTTGTAATGGAAACGTTATACCCATTAAAATTTTATCCCATTTTAAAACCAAAAATTTGGGGTGGAAAAAGATTAGCCACCTTAAACAAAGAGATTTCACTACTCGACAACTGTGGTGAGACATGGGAGCTTTCGGGATTAGAAGAAGAGCAATCTGTAGTAATGAATGGTTTTTTGGCCGATAATGAGATAAACGAATTAGTAGAAACTTACATGGGTGATTTTGTTGGAGAGCATGTATTTGAGCAATTTGGCAATCAATTTCCTTTGTTGTTTAAATATATCGATGCGCAAGATTATTTATCCGTTCAAGTCCATCCAGACGATGCTTTAGCTGCTAGCCGTCATCAAAGTTATGGGAAAACAGAGATGTGGTACATTGTAGATACAGAAGGAGAAGCATGTCTTATTAGTGGGTTTAACAAACCTGTTACGAAAGAGAGTTACATTGAATCCGTTTCCAATGGTTCACTTAAAGATATTTTAAGGGTTGAAAAGGTTGAAAAAGGCGATGCATTCTTTATTCCGGCTGGCAGAGTTCATGCCATTGGTCCCGGGGTATTATTAGCAGAAATTCAGCAAACTAGCGATATTACCTATCGCATATACGATTGGGACAGAGTGGATTCTGAAGGGAAGGCTCGTCAATTACACACAGATTATGCTGTAGATGCTATCGATTTTACCATGGACACATCGAACAAAATTAAAACAGACACTAATTTAAATGTTACTACCAAAATTGCTTCATGTCCATATTTTGTGTCTAATAAAATTGTTTTTGACAAAAAAGTAGAAAAAGTGTATGCAGCCATTGATTCTTTTATTGTATATATGTGCCTTGAAGGATCGTATTCGATAAAATATGGCACCGATATGATAGAGGTAAACAAAGGCGAAACGGTATTAATACCAGCAATTTTTACGGAAGTAGTTTTAATTCCAAATCGATTAACCACTTTATTAGAAGTATATATTCCTTAAAATCATGATTTCCAATTTTACCGATATTCGTATAGGAGAGTATGACTACAATTTACCAGAGGAGTTGATAGCGAAGTACCCTTTAAGTAAAAGAGACGAATCGAAGTTATTAGTTTACCATGGTGATCAGATAGAGGATTCCCAATTTTCATATTTACCCAATTTTGTTCCTTCTAATTCCTTATTACTCGTAAACAATACGAAAGTTATCCCAGCACGAATACTTTTTTTTAAAAACACAGGAGCAAGAATTGAAGTATTTTGCCTAGAGCCAATAGATGGCAATGGTGATTATAGTGTAGCTTTAGCACTTCAAAAAGAGTGTAGGTGGAAATGTATTGCTGGTAATTTAAAAAAGTGGAAGGGAATAATTGAAGCAAAATTTCCATATCAAGAGACTATCCACTCTCTGTTTGCAGAAATTGAGAGCAGAATTGAGGAGGTTGTAGTTGTTCGATTTAATTGGGATCTCGATTTAGATTTTGCTTCCATTGTAGAGCTTGTTGGCAAAGTGCCTTTACCTCCATATATAAAAAGGGAGACAGAAGAATTAGACAAATGGAGATATCAAACGGTATATGCCAACTATAAAGGTTCCGTAGCAGCACCCACAGCTGGGTTGCATTTTACCAGAGAAGTATTAGAAGATTTACAAAAGAGCAACGTTGGCATTGGAGAGGTTACATTACATGTGGGCGCAGGAACATTTAAACCTGTATCGGTTGACTTAATAGAAGATCATGTAATGCATGCAGAACATATTATAATTAGTAAAACGCTTATTGAGCAATTGATAAATCATGGAGATAAACCAATCATTGCAGTTGGTACTACCACTGTAAGATCCATCGAGAGTTTGGTTCAAATTGCTCGAAAGATAAAATCCAAACAAGAAGAATCTATTTTTAATATCACCCAATGGGATACTTATAAAGGAGAGAATCAAAATATAAGTAAGGCAGAGGTGTTAAGTATAGTGTTAGATTATTTAAATAAAAAAGAACTCGATCATATTGAAGCTCAGACATCGCTAATGATAGTACCGGGATATACTTTCCGTTTTTTTGATGCTATCATCACCAACTTTCATCAGCCAAAAAGCACTTTACTTTTATTGGTTTCCGCGTTTGTTGGAGAGGAATGGAAAAGAATATACACCCATGCAAAAAAATCAAATTATCGATTTTTGAGTTATGGAGACTCCTCTATATTGTATAAAAGTTGAAATTTGTATACTATTCCGAAAAATAGATAGTTTTAATACAAACTAAATAAAACAACAATGAGTAAAAAAAGGGTGAAATCGACAAGAACACTGATATTTCTAGTAATCGTATTGTTTTTTTCATTTGATTTAACTGGAAATACCAGAAATGACACTACAGAAACCAACCCAACTTATACCGACTCGTTGCTAGGAGATTTTAATGGTGATGGTATTAAGGAAAAGCTATATGTTAGAACCAATGGTTGTATAGATGAAGAGCAATCTGAAACATGTATATGCATATTTTCGTTTTCCAACAACCTACCATCCATTAGGATATCAGAGAGCATGGGAGCAGATTTGTACAATTTGGGAGATTTAAACAACGATGGATCAGAGGAATTTGGATACGTGAAAATTTGGCATGGTGACTGGCAAAAGTTTCATGTGTTTACATTAAAAAACAATGTTTGGATGAATCTAGTACCCTCCTTTTGGGTATTTTTAGATTATTTTTATGAAAAGGGGCTTGTTCCGATAGAGAAAGATCCAAACAAGAAGGGAAATGTCATCGTTAGAAGTTGTAAAAAAACGGATTTAGAGCCAATTATCGAGACAAAATCGATAAAAATTTAACATAGGATGAGTTTCCTCAAAACCGATAAATAATGCCATTGGTGAGGCTAAAGAAGACTTTTTGGACAGAAGGAGCAGGTTTTGAATCGTAAAAGTAGTTGAATTTTGAGTTGAAGCTTAAATTTTTGACAATTAGTGCTTTAGGGGGCGATTTTGGCATAAAAACCGCTTTGCTTCGCAGCAATTTTTTTGCCAAAATCAGGTTGGTTGTCGGCCTATTAACCCCACGCTCCGCGTGAGGTTAATAGGCTTCGGCACCTTCGGGGCCGTGGCTTCGCATGTTCAAACCATCTATTCGGCACCTTCGATGCCCTAGGTCTTGCAAGTTTAACCTATCTATTCGGCACCTTCGGGGCCGTGGCTTCGCAAGCTTCAATTGGATTATTCGACGCCTTCGGGGCCGTAGCTTCGCAAGCTGAACCGAATCAATCTATCGCTTTCAGCGCTTGAAATTCACAATTTTAACAACCAAATTTGCAACCTTCAGCGCCGTATGACTCACAGATTTGACCGCTCATTTTTGCAACTTTTGCGTCTTAATTTTGCAACTTAATCCAGACTATTCTGCTCCTTCTGTTCAGGAGTTTTTCAACTTCTATGGGACTATTCGGCATCTTTGGCGCCACTAGTGCAAATGATTAACACTATATTTTAACACAATCGACAATAAATCACATATTTAGATTTTATTTGTTACTTTTGCTGAATTCATATGGTCAGATGGTCTTTTGTAATAATCTTTCAAATTCAAAAACAGTTGTTATTGAGTCATCAAATTTGGCTAGAGGTCTTTATTTATTATTCTTGGTAAATGATAATGGGAACTGTGTTTATACTAAGAAGGTTTTAATTAATTAAATTCACATGAAAAATAAAATTCTCTTATTTTTTGTATTTATTCTAATTATAGATTTTGTATATCCCCAACAGTTGAATCGGTTTTCAGTAGAGGGTGATTTGGATTATTTTCACTCTTTTCAATCATCAACATTAAAATCGAATAATTTTAAATTCGGGTATTCCATTCGTTTCTCAGATTATATCAATAATTTTAAGGTTTCCTTTGGAGTTGGTTATACAGCTCATTCATTTGTGCTTAAAAATTCAGATATCGGAAGTGTAATTGAATCAACCGATTATGATGCTATTCGCATTTATTATCCATTAATTTTAAGCTATCAGATTATTGATAAGAAAGTTTCTAGTTATGCTTCATTCGGGCCAGTACTTAATTCGCTGTTGCAATGTGATAAGTCTGTAAATTATATTAATGGTAGTCAATTCATAACGAAAAATTTAAGTGTTGATAAAAGAATCGGAGTCTCATTATATACAGATTTTAATGTGTCTTTGTTGCTTAACACTCGCTTTAAGTTGCATTTGACTCCTTTTGCTCAATTTAACTTGTTGCAAGATCACACATCAGGACAATTAGGCTATCAGGAGTTTTTAGATGAAAAGCCATATGTGGGTTTGAAGTTTGGGTTAGAATATTTTATTAAGTAATATTAATATTATGCTAATGTGTAAAAAATGGTTTTCTATTGTGTTTGTATTGATAATCTTTTCAACTTATGGGCAAAATTTAAAAAAGAATTCAATTACCTTCAATTCAAGTGTTGGTCTTGCAAATTCAAAAATCAGCAATGTTGAAAATAAAGTTGATTCCTTAATGTCAACAAAATCAACAATATGCTATTCTGTTGGGCTAGATTATTCAAGACGGTATGATCGATTAGAAATTGGATTAATGTTGGTTGCAAATGTCTTTAAAGATAGACACCATTCTGGACTTGGGATTTTGGTTGATGAAAATGGAAATGATTTAAGTGGTTCAATTGATTTGTCTAATAGTTATTCTAGCATTCAATTATCTCAAAATTTAAGTTTTTTTTGGATGAATTGCGAAAAAGTCAATTTGTATTCTTCGTTACAATTCGGGATTAATCATGTTTTTAGAGATGTTAAGCGTGTTGAAATGGATTTTAATTCAACAATTCCAGATATTGATACAAATTATGTCAATGATAATTTAAAAAATATGCGTCCACTTAATTTCTCCGCACGAATTGCAACGGGAGGAATGGTTCAACTCTCCGAGAATTTTTACCTGAAGTCGGAATTGTATTATGAATCCAAACTCTACTCCATCTTCAAGGACAGTCCCAGCGACAACAACAAAGCCTGGACCCGGTTTTATAATTTTGGCGTTAATTTTGGGTTGAAGTATTACTTCTAAATAATGATGGAAATCATTTTATGTTTAACAACTAAGTACATGACAAAAATTTAAGTTAATATATATTATTATGGTGCGGAGTGTTTTAGAAGTTTGGTGCAATTATACTTTAATTTGTTCGACAAAAGAGATATTTGAACCAAAAGAATTTTTTTTCAGAATCAAAACCGATAAATAATGCCATTGGTGAGGCTAAAGAAGACTTTTTGGACAGAAGGAGCAGGTTTTGAATCGTAAAAGTAGTTGAATTTTGAGTTGAAGCTTAAATTTTTGAAAATTAGTGCTTCCAGAGACGATTCATTTGTCAATCTAAAATACTTAAAACCATCTAGTTGAGGCTGATAATAAGTTGTTTGGCGAATAGAAAAAGTAGCCGACGGTTTATATAAAAACGAGAGATAATTACTCATACGCACCTTGTCTCTATAGGTATTGTTCAGATAGAGTTCAAACTCGTACATCAAAGCTGTGCCAGCATATAACTTTATTTTTTCTTTATCGAAGATATTAAACCGAGTGCCACCACCCCATAAAAAACGTCGTTGAATTTTCTGCACTCTATTAAATTGTACTTGAGAAAAAGCTTCGGCAACGAGCCATTTATTGGGAAAATTATGATTGTATCTAAAGTGTAAAAAACCGTTATTTAGATATCGGATGGTATCTATTTGCATCATGTTAAGGTCAGCAAGAAGCAAGTAGATGTTTTTCTCTTGGAAATATTGGAGTTGTGTAGAGTTTCGAGCGGTAAAAATGGTGTTGGCGCTTTTTATGAAATCCACGGCGAGTTCCGACTTTCCAATCAACTTTTTATCCGATTCTCCTAGTCTGCGATTTTCAATATTGACCACTTGAGCGGAACTTGAACTCATCATAATCAAAAGCAAAAGAATAGAAGTAATTTTTTGAAACCCCATTAAATTCAAATTTTAAACTCTACAAAATTACAATTTTTTGATTTAACATAAAAAGAGCCTCCAATTGGAAGCTCTTTTTATACATTAAAACGATACTAGAGTTGCGGTCCAGCTTTTATAAGTTGCTGACCCTCTTCGTTGTCGGTAAAATTATTAAAGTTTTGGATAAACAGACCTGCAAGTTTATTGGCTTGTAAATCGTATGCAGATTTATCTTCCCAGGTGTTGCGAGGGTTAAGAATATTCGGATTCACTCCGCTTACCGTTTTTGGAATTTGTAATCCAAATGGATTTAATACTTCAAAATCTCCATCCACTAGCTCATTGTTTAGGATTGCACTAATAATCGAACGCGTTGATTTTATATCAATTCTTTTTCCCACTCCGTATGCACCACCAGTCCAACCGGTATTTACAAGATATACATTTGCTTGATGTTTCTCAAGTTTTTCGGAGAGAATTTGTGCGTATTTAGTAGGATGAAGCAACAAAAATGGAGCTCCAAAGCAAGATGAAAATGTAGGCACAGGTTCTTTAATGCCACGTTCGGTTCCTGCAACTTTTGCGGTATAACCACTTAAGAAATAATACATTGCTTGCTCTTTGGTAAGTTTAGAAACAGGAGGCAACACTCCAAAAGCATCTGCACTTAGGAAGATGACATTTTTGGCATGTCCAGCTTCTGAAATTGGCTTAACAATGTTGTCGATGTGATAAATTGGATAGCTAACACGGGTATTTTCTGTCTTTGCTGTAGATTTAAAATCTATTTCGCCAGTATTGTTATCATAAGTAAGATTTTCCAACAATGCATCTTTACGTATGGCATTGTAGATATCGGGTTCGTTTTCTTTGCTCAAATCGATACATTTGGCATAGCATCCGCCTTCAAAGTTGAAAATACCATGATCGTCCCAACCATGTTCATCATCACCAATTAGCATTCGATTTGGATCGGCGCTTAGGGTAGTTTTTCCAGTACCAGAAAGGCCAAAAAACAGAGCGGTATCGCCATCTTTGCCAACATTAGCAGAGCAATGCATAGCAGCTATTCCTTTAAGAGGCAAAAGGTAATTCATGATAGAGAAGAACCCTTTTTTTATTTCACCGCCATACCATGTACCACCTACAACAGCTTTCTTTTCTGAGATATTAAAAGCTACAAAAACTTCGCTATTTAAGTTTAGTTCTTTCCACTGAGGATTTGTAGTTTTACAAGCATTTAGCATCACAAAGTCAGGAACAAAGTTTTTTAACTCCTCCTCTGTAGGTCTGATAAACATATTTTTTACAAAATGAGATTGCCAAGCCACTTCGCTAATCACTCTAATACGAATACGAGTTTCCGGATCGGCACCACAAAAAGCATCGGTTACGTATAGCTTTTTTCCCGATAATTGTTTTTGTCCCAAAGCATACAGATGGTTCCATACTTCTTTAGAAATCGGTTTATTGTCTGATCCTTTTCTATTTGGGCCAGCCCACCAAACATTTTCTTCGGTAGACTCGTCGCGGACAATGTACTTGTCTTTAGGTGAACGTCCGGTAAATACGCCAGTGTCCACGTTAACAGCTCCAAGATTTGTTACAAACCCCTTTTCGTAACCTTCTAGTTTTTCGTTTGTTTCATGTTTGTAAAGTTCATCGTACGATAGGTTGTGATATACCTCTACAACATCGCTAATGCCATAGACTCCTAGGTCAATTAATCTCTCTCCCATAACTCTAAATTCCTATTTTTTTATGTTTTTTTTTGTTCGGCAAAGATATTGAAATAAATAACAACTTAATAGGTTGATGCGTTTTTTAACAAGTAAAAATTCATAGAAAAAAAGACCGTAAAATTTTCCTATTTAGAAGATGATAAGGAGTAGTTTTTTAGCACATCAACCCCTAAAAATCCTTTTTCAATATGAAGGGTAATAAAGGATGAGTTATGAAAGTTAGAGTCTAAAAAAATATATCTAATTCCACTATATTCGTCATATTTACCATTTTGGAGTACACAAAAAGAGCCGTCACTTTCGTAATCGGGTTGATAGAAGTAGGTTTCGGAGTGCGCGTTGCTGCTAAACTCAAAATTTACGGTCATAAATAAAGAAAATAACAATGGCATAATGCCCCAAATCGCAATATTTTTCCATTTCTCAATGAACATAAGGGGAGATGGGACTTTGATGATTTTTTTTCGTATCAACCAAGATAAGCTTAAAAGCAGAGCAGGAATATATACATAAAAGGTCATAACGACTTTAAATGGAATAAAAACGGCAAATGCATAATTAAAAAAAGCAAACATATTATATCCAGAAATTAGCACTAAATAAAATGTTGGATGGTAAAAAATGATATGAGCAGCTTTTTTGAAATCGGCTTTTGGTGGATGGTACATGTTACTATACACTCGATATAAAATTGAAAAGAGCAAAAATCCAAGTAATCCGCCTACGATAGCACCCGAAAGTCCCATGAAATAGATAAAATAAAAAATTAAGGACCCAAAAATAAGAGTGATAATACTTAAAAGGAGATAGTCGAATATAGAAAATATCGCAATTTGGGTTTTATAATAAGTACTATTTAAAAATTCTTGATATTTTCTATTTGCATTTTCTCTAGCGCGCTGTCTGGCCTCGTTAATAAAGTCATTCGTGGAATAGTTTGCTTTCTGTTTTGTGTATTGTTTTTTTTCATTATCGAAGACAAAACCTGTTTTTTGTTTGAGCAAATACTCATACGCTTCATTAATCTCGATAAATTCTTCGTGTGCATTTGGACTAGAGTTAACATCGGGGTGAGCTTTACTTACCTTTTGACGATAAGCACGTTTTATGTCTTCAACAGAGGAAGAACTATTAATTCCTAATATCTGATAATAATCTTTCATGCAAGAACAAAAATACGAAAATTATTGTAAAAAGAGTAAGGTGAGGTTTTTTAAACACAGAATCAGCGAAGACGGGGTTGAAAGGGATAAAACAACATATTATGGCTTATCTCCCACTTTTTTGCGACCATATCATGAGTGCAACAGCAGCAAGTAAAAGAGCCACACCTATTGAGAAAGTGACTGCAAACCCCCACCTCTGATAGAATATCACACCAATGATAGGTGCAAAGAAAGACCTCACGCCAGTAAATGTAAGATGAACGGCTTGATAATCGGCAGCTTCGCTGGGTTTACAATAATACGCCGAGCCAATATACCACAGTAAAGCCATTGTAGCTGCAAAAAAGCCATTGGAAATAATAGCAATGATCATGGTAGGATAAATTTTGATTCCCAAAACCATGATGTGATAAGGAAAAAATTGAGTGAGTTGAATAAACAATAAGTAGCCAGCCAAGGTTGCAAAAGTAAAAGCAGCAAATTTTCTAGGATCTATTTTCCCTATCAGTCTACCAAAAAAGGGGAGCAAAACAATGGCAAGAAGGTTATATGCGTTTTTATAGAAGGCAACACTGGAATAGTTGAGAGATAATTCTTTATCAAAAAAAATGGTAATCACCCCTACGGTTCCCATAAATGCGAAGCCATAAAGCATAAATCCTGCCTCAAAGTCCTTAAAGGGTTTATTGGTCTTCATGATGTGTTTAATTTTCACCATAGCACTATTTAGGATAGAAAAGAGGTAGATCGGAGTTGGATTTTTAGTATTAGAACGAGTTGTAATTTTTGACAACAAATAGATAGAATAGATGCTAAACATGCTAATAATTGGGAAAATAAAAACATACGCACTATCATCGAAATCCAATAATATACCATAAAATAGAGTTACCAACATCATCACAATTTTATTAATCATTGCAGCATAGCTATAAAGTCGTCCAAAATTGTTTTGGGAATAGTTACTACGCAACGACTCGTTGATTAATGGGAATATGATTGGATTTGCGGAATAATAGATAAAGAAAATTGCCAAAAATAGAATGTGATAAAAAGAAGAGTGAAATAATTCTGGGTTATGGTATGGAAAAAAGGCAATAATCATAAGGGGTAATCTGGTGAAAACACCAACTAATAAAAGCAATTTTGACTTATTGTTGGATATCGACACCCATTCATTTAGCAAAAAAGAGAAGGAAAGAACCAATACGCTGAATTGAAAAAGAAATCCAACTTGAATATCGCTTCCCCTCATGCTTTTGATAAATACAAACTCGTTTAATGCTAATACTCCTAAAACAATTCCATCGATGAGGGAGTATATCAAGTGGATTTTGAACACATACCACTCTTTGTCGGACGAGAATATTACTTTGTTTTTAAGCCAGTTTTGAATAATATTTTTCATTTAGAAATCAGTGGGTAACGATAATGTTAAGCTGTTTGCCTAAATCATTTTTAATATCTATCAGTTCTTTTAACTCGTTCAAAATTTTCATTAATCCGTCTTCGGAAAAAGGCTTTGTTTTTAATTCATTTTCGAGTGTATGTATCATCACCTCCACTTTGCGAAGTTTAAGGGAGTATATAGATTCGATCACATGATCGTTGAGTTTGCTATTTTCCTGTTCGAAGATACTAGGAGTAGATATTTTCAACTTTTCTTCCCAGTTGTTACTTATTTCATAGGGAGAACTGATTAGCTCAATGGTAAACTGTTTAACGGATTCATTTTCGGAGTTTAAGAAATGACGTTGCAAGTCTGTATTTGTATCTTGAGATAGTAACTTCATACACTCTTCGAAAATTGATTTATAGAGAGGGTGAACAAATTCTAATTCATCGTTTGTGATTTCTGTAATTACGAATTGAGAAACTTGATGAGTAGACAACTGTTTTTTATTAAACTCGTCGTAATATGGAATAGAGATCTGTTGATTTCCATGGTTGAGGAGGAGCGAAATGATGTTTTTTTCTTGGTGTTCGCAATCGTAGTAATGGACATAATTTTGCGAAGTATTAACTTCTGGCAAAACAATACTTGGATCTATGTCAAGTTCTGCAGGAATTAACTCCAACTCAGGGTCGGGTGAATAGGTAGATGAAGTAGATTTTTTCTTGACCTTTTGAGCAATAATTTTGTTGAGTTGACTATTTAGTGCAATCTCTTCAATATTAAACAAAGAGCTACACTCTTTTATGAAAAACGAACGAGTAACCGTATTGGGGATTAAAGAAATATCTTGAATGATATCGGTTACTAAATTTGCTTTCTTAACTGGGTCGTGGGCTACTTCCGACAAAAGTAGATTGGTTTTAAAAAGAATAAAGTTAGTAGTATTCTTTTTTATAAAGTCTAACACGAAAGAGAGCCCATTTTTTTTCACAAAAGAGTCGGGGTCTTCGGGTTCGGGCAGAAGGAGAACTTGAACGTTTAAGCCCTCTTCAAGAATCATACTGATGCCTCTAAATGAAGCCTTAATTCCGGCAGGATCTCCGTCGTAGATGATCGTTATGTTGTTAGTAAAGCGTTTTATTAGTTTAATCTGATCGGTGGTTAAAGAGGTCCCCGAAGAAGATACAACATTGGTGATACCAGCTTGATGCATAGATATTACATCGGTATATCCCTCCACAAGAAAGCAGTTATCTTCGGATACAATTTTGTTTTTGGCTAACCAAATACCATAGAGCACACTGCTTTTATGGTAAATTTCAGTCTCGGGACTATTTATATATTTGGCTTTACTCTTCTCCGAAGATAATATTCTACCACCAAAACCAATTACTCTGCCGGTTAGATTATGAATTGGGAAAATAACACGTTCCCGAAATCTATCATACACTTGACCATCTTTCTCTGCCGACAGACCGGCTTTAAGGAGCATTTCATTGCTATACCCGTTAGCAATAGCTTCATTGGTAAGAGAGTGATATTGATTTGGAGCCCAACCCAGTTGGAATTTTTCGATAGTTTGAGTGGAGAAGCCTCTCTCTTTAAAATAGCTGACACCTATGGCTATTCCCTCGGGACTGTTTAACAGGTTGTTCGTAAAAAACTTTTGAGCAAACTGAGTAACGCTGTATAGGGATTCTTTTTCCGATTGTTGTGCAATATATTCTGGAGTTGGAGTAGTCTCCTCAATTTCGATGTTATATTTATGAGCAAGATGACGAAGAGCTTCCACGTAATTAAACTTTTCGTACTCCATGATAAAACCAAGAGAATCGCCCCCTTTGCCACAACCAAAACATTTATAAATCCCTTTTGCTGGAGAAACATGAAAAGAGGGTGTTTTTTCGTTATGAAATGGGCACAAGCCAATCATACTAGTACCCCGTTTTTTTAGGGAAACGTATTCAGACACCACCTCTTCTATTCTAGCAGTATCAATAATTCGCTGTATTGTATCTTTTTTTATCAATGTAATATGCTGTGAATTTGAAGCAAAAATACAAAAAAAGAGGGGTTGATTTCTAATTATTTTCGAATAGAAGTCAAAAATAAGATTCCTGTAGTCTTTTTTTACCCAGACCTCAACAAAATCATACTACTTAAAAGGGAAAAACATCTATCCCTTTTTATTTTATTAAATATTAGTATATTTGCGGATGAAATATCATTATTATGTGGCAAAAATACCCCTTAATTAGAATATTATTTCCCTTTATTGTTGGGGTGTTGCTATTAGATTATGCATTTGCATCTATCAATCCATTATATTTTGTTTCTTTAGGTCTGTTTTTTACTACAATTACGTCCATATTATGGTTTCGATTTTCACATCGGTATCAATCCATCAGAGGCGGATTTTTGCTAACTTCAATATTAATTCTATCCATTGCATATTCAGGGATTTATCGGGATCAATCGTTTAAATTACCATCCAAAATAGCAACAGAAAAGATAAGTTATGTAGCAACCATCATAGAGCCTCCAACCGAAAAACAAAGGTCCATAAAAATTGCGTGCAAAATAGATCATTATAAGAAGGGAGATAAAATGATATCTACCCATGAAAAATGCATTCTATATTTGGCTAAGGACAGCCTTTCTAACGCTTTGAATTATGGTGACAAGATTCTTTTTAACACTCAATTAAAAGAGGTTCCAAAAGCATTAAATCCGTCGGAATTTGATTATCGTCAATCGTTACTTAGGAAAGGAGTTAGATACCAATCTTTTATAGATCAATCGAGTTGGGAAAAATTTGGGGATAAAAATGGCAACTGGGTAATGCAAACTGCTTATCAACTTAGAGCAAAATTTTTATCTATTCTTTCAAAATACCAGTTGGATGCCCAAGAATATGGAGTAGTTGCAGCAATTTTATTAGGGTATGATGAGAAATTAGATCCAGAGTTATCTGCTCATTACTCTGGGGCAGGAGTTACCCACGTACTTTGTGTTTCGGGTATGCATGTGGGGGTAATTTACATGATTTTGAATTTCTTTTTAGGATTTTTAGACAAAAAGAAAAAGACAAAAATTCTCAAAATGGCGATTCTGCTTTTGCTAATTTGGTTATATTCTTCCATCACAGGATTATCACCGTCGGTGATGAGATCCGCAACCATGTTTTCTTTTATCGCGATTGGTAATTTGTTGAAACAAAAAGTAAACACCTATCACAGTTTACTTGCATCTCTATTCTTTCTTTTAATCATCGACCCTTTTGTTATTTTCAACATAGGACTTCAACTCTCCTATTTAGCTGTATTTGGAATTGTATGGCTTCAGCGTCCGTTGTACACCTTGTGGATTCCGAAAATAAAAGCAGTGGATTGGGTATGGCAGTTAGCTTCAGTATCTATTGCAGCACAAATAGTAACTACTCCAATTTCCATTTATTATTTTCATCAGTTTCCAAACTACTTTTTGTTATCCAATATCATTGTGGTATTCATTTCGTCGTTAGTCATTTATTCGGGAGTAGCGGTAATTGCGACATCTTTTTGGTATTGGCTTTCTAATATTCTTTCCTACGTAATGACATGGTTAATCAAAGCGATGAATTTTGTAACCATTTTTATCAGCGATTTACCAGGATCTAAAACAAGTAACATTGATTTGAATTTTGTCTCGATGATGACATTGTATAACTTGATATTTTTCTTGATATTTGCAATCTTTGATAAAAACAAAAAATGGCTTTGGGGATCGATGGTTTTTTCGTTTCTTTTTTTAATCCAGCTTACAATAGACAACTATAATGAATACAAAGGAAATAAAATTACCATTTATGCACTAAACAAGCAATCCGTCATAGACATCAAATCATCCAATGAATTGATTACATTGTGCGACTCTGCGAGTTTTAAGGGAGATGTTCCATTTCAAGTAAAATCAGCTCGGATTTCAGATGGAGTTCAACCTACTACTACTATTTTGTTATCCAAAGAGAGCAAATGGAATAGAAATGGGGTACTATTATCACACCAATTTATATGTGCAGGGAATAAAAAAATTGCCCTTATAAATCGACAACTTGCAGAAGATTCAAATGAGGCCATCCACGTTGACTATGCTTTAGTTTTTGGCAATCCATATCTAAAGATGGCAAAAGCATGTAAATCAATACAAGCTGAAACGTGGGCTTTTGATGGATCAAACTCTGCCTATAAGGTAGAAAAATGGGTAAAAGAATGTGATAGCTTGAATTTAAACTCTTATGTAATTCAAAATCAGGGTGCTTTAGTAATTAACTTTTAACTTCTTCGCACAATAAGTGGTTACAATGTCGTTTACTTTGTAGAGCAAAGTACTCCATGGCTCATCAGACCTTATTAAAAAAGGAGAGAACAAATATTCTCTCCTTTATTTTATTAGTTTAGTAGTTTCCTAAACTGTCTTTTGGTGTTGGTAGTGGTCTAACTTGAATCACCTTACCATGTTCTTTCACAATACGTTTATACCAATCTGCAGGATAAGCTGGATGACCAGGTTGCTCGGGTTGTCCATATCCATTATCTTTAAACTGTCTGTCGGTATCGTGAGGTTTTACGTTACCATCCATGTATTTTACAAATAGAAACTGGCCAAATTCTCTCCATTTGTCGGTAGTTTGGTCGCCAATATTTCTTGAAAAGCTAGTCAATAAATCGGTTGCCCCTTTTGGATTGGTTTTATATAGAGCTTCTGCTTTCGCATCGATCTCTTTAGTTTGTTTTTGATACTCTTGTTCTAGTTCTGTTTGGTATTTAACCACCTCTGGTGCAATGTCACTCCATCGGCTATATGCCCAGTTAGATACCCAATTGAAAACCCAAAATGCGGAGTTCCACGAAAATTTCAACATCGATCCATTTCCTTCTTCGAGAGATGCTGGTATATCGTTAATACCGCAATACATAGGCATATAAACGGTAAGATAGGTATCATCCACACCAAACCAGTTGATACCACCAATATGATTTGGCAACCAATTACGCATTTCAGCAACAAACGAAAATCCTGTTTGTTGCGTAGAGATAGCTCTTTCATGAACATAAGATTGATCGTCGACTTTAAAACCCATTGGTCTCCAACGATATGGGCATTGGTATGGACCAGCACCTACGTCTTTCGTCATATCATAAGGAGTCCCTGTAAAGTGATCTCTCATCATGCTTTTAACATCATCTAAGGTTACTTTATTATCTGGTTTGATGTAAAGAGGCAAACGGTTTACCATGTCTTCCCCGTTGATGTATGGGAAATAATTATCCGCAGCTTTAGACACTTTACGGAAACCTGCCCATACCCTACCATCGCAAGCTCTTAATCCTCCAAAATCGAGAGGAGCATAAGAGTCCGCAAAACTAAAAGCTTTGTTATGCTCTTTATATATTTTTCGTTCCTTAGCAAAAGATATCACATCGGAAGCATATACACAGGTTATGGCTGGATTAAAGAGCTTATTCATATTTTTAGAAGAGATACTAGTTTTGCCATTTTCCAATGGGAAGTTGGTGATACGAGCTTGATTAGCGTGTCCAGAGACAAAACCATCGGGGATACGAATAGCAACCCAAACAGCGCCTTTGCTGTACACTGTTTTTTCAACCCCTTTTTTATCTTTTACTTTTTGAGGAGCACCTTTTCCAATCATCTCTAAAATCCACACTTCATTTGGATCGCCAATTGAAAAAGATTCACCGGTACTATAATAGCCATATTCAGCCACCAATTGAGTCATTACTAAAATAGCTTCTCTAGCTGTCTTTGATCGTTGCAGAGCAACATAAATCAAACTACCATAATCCATGATCCCAGTAGAATCGGCCAACTCTTCTCTTCCAGTATAGGTTGTTTCTGCGATGGTCACTTGATTTTCGTTCATGTTGCCGATAACAGAATACGTATGAAGAGCTTGTTTGATTTTTCCCAAAGGTTTACCAGTATCCCATTCTCTAATATCCATCATGGTGCCTGCTGGATAATTTGCAGCTGGGCGATAATAGAGTTCGCCGAATAGAGAGTGAGAGTCGGCAGAATATGTAACATAAGTTGCTCCCGTTGAGGAAGCTCCCTTGCTAACCAAAAAGTTAGTACATGCGCTTGCATTAGGATGCCACGATGCAAGTAAAGTGACTACAAAAAGTGAAAATAACTGTTTTCTCATATTTTTATTTTATTTGTTTTTAAGACACAAACTTACACTTTTTTTAATTATCATAATAGGATCACTTTCAAAATTGTAAGATTAACTTTTTTTTTATTTTTTAAAATTAACACAATTACTATTTCCCTAAGGAATAATTAGAAATTACAAATAGATAGGCGTTTATTTGAAAAAATTGAGATTCAGAACGAATTATTTTTTTTATATTTGCATTTAAATTTGACCTAAGTTAATACGAATCGTATGGTTTTATTGAAAAGAAATAGATTATTATTTTTAGTTATTTTTTCAAAGGTCAAATGCGGAATTAACAATGTTTTTTTAATATATTATTAATCAGCTATTTAAGTTGATAACAAACTTATTATTAGGATAGAAAGCAAGATGAAAAAAATCCAAATGGTTGACTTAAAAAGTCAATACCAAAAAATAAAACAAGAGATAGATATTGCAATAGAAGAGGTTATTGAAAGCACTTCTTATATCAATGGACCTGCCGTAAAAAAATTTCAGAATCATCTAGAACAGTATCTTAACGTAAAACATGTTATTCCATGCGGAAATGGCACCGATGCGTTACAAGTAGCTATGATGGCACTTGATCTTCAACCTGGTGATGAAATTATCACTACCACATTTACTTTTATTGCAACAGCTGAGGTGATTGCTTTGCTCCGATTAACGCCTGTGTGTGTAGATGTAGAGGCCAACACGATGAATATTTCCATCGAAGCAATTGAGAAGGCTATTACTTCTAGAACAAAGGCAATTGTTCCCGTTCATCTTTTTGGCCAATGTGCCAATATGGAGGCGATTATGGAGATTGCTGGAAAATACAATCTTTACGTAATCGAAGATGCCTGTCAGGCAATAGGCGCAGATTATAAATTCAAAAACGGAATCACCAAAAAGGCCGGGACCATTGGCGATTTAGGTTGTACCTCTTTTTTTCCATCCAAAAACCTTGGTTGTTATGGAGATGGTGGAGCAATATTCACCAATAACGATGAGTTAGCACACAAAATGAGAGGAATTGTAAATCACGGTATGTTCGTCCGCTACTATCACGACATGGTTGGTGTAAACTCACGTTTAGACTCGATACAAGCTGCCATTCTCGACATTAAGCTTGGTCATTTAGACGAATATGCTAAAGCTAGAAATTATGCTGCAACCTATTACAATAAAGCATTTGCAAACAACTCAAAAATAATCACTCCAGTAACTGCATCTTATACTACGCATGTTTTTCATCAATACACATTGGTGGTTAAAGATATAGATAGAGCGAAACTAATTGAATTTATGAATCAAAGAGAAATTCCTGTGATGATATACTATCCGGTTCCGATGCATAAGCAAAAGGCATATCTCGACCCAAGATATAAATCGGGTGATTTCCCTGTTGCAGAATATCTTTCGGAACATGTAATCTCTTTGCCTATGCATACCGAGCTTGAGGATGAACAATTGAAATATATTACCGATTCCCTGTTGTCATTTATTAACAAATAATCGTATGGCTGAAAAAATTTACTTTGCACACGAAACGGCAGTCATCGATGAACCCTGTGAAATCGCAAATGGGACTAAAATATGGCATTTTTCTCATGTGATGTCTAATTGCATCATCGGCGAAAACTGCAACATTGGACAAAACGTAGTCATCTCCCCTGGAGTAGTACTAGGGAAAAATGTAAAAGTTCAAAACAATGTCTCCATTTATACTGGAGTAACGTGTGATGATGATGTGTTTTTGGGTCCCTCGATGGTTTTTACCAATGTTATAAATCCTCGGAGTGCTATAAACAGAAAGAGTGAATACGCAAAAACACATGTAGGCAGGGGAGCAACGATTGGAGCCAATTCCACCATTGTATGTGGTCATGATATTGGGGAATATGCATTTGTAGGAGCTGGCGCAGTAATTACCAAAACAGTTAAGCCATATGCGCTAATGGTTGGAAATCCAGCAAAACAAATTGGATGGATGAGCGAATATGGACATCGTTTGGAATTTGACGCAAATAATATCGCAGTTTGTCGCGAGTCCGGAGAAAAATATAAATTGGAAAATGAAATGGTATCAAAAATGAATGATAAATAGACTACAATGAACCCAAAAAATTTTGCATTAATTGGAGCAGCAGGATATATTGCACCACGTCACATGAAAGCAATCAAAGAGACGAATAACGTATTAGTAGCTGCTCTTGATAAGAATGATAGTGTTGGAATAATCGACAATTACTTTCCTAAAGCGGACTTTTTCTTGGAGTCGGAGCGCTTTGACAGACATTTGTATAAACTGTCACATCAATCTGAAGAGACGAAAGTAAAATATGTTGGAATTTGTTCTCCAAACTACCTTCACGATGCTCATATCCGAATGACTTTGCGAAATCAGGCGGATGCCATTTGTGAAAAACCATTGGTGTTAAACCCTTGGAATATTGAGGCATTAGGCGACTTAGAAAAAGAAACAGGGAAAAAAATATATAATATTCTTCAACTTCGACTGCACCCATCTATTATACAGCTAAAAAAGGAGATTGAGGCTGCTCCCCAAAACACCATGTATGATATAGATTTAACTTACATTACAAGCAGAGGATCGTGGTATTTTATTTCTTGGAAAGGCGATAAAGCAAAATCAGGTGGGATAGCAACCAATATTGGCGTCCATTTTTACGATATGCTTACTCATATTTTTGGCGCTGTAAAAGAGAACATTGTGCATTATTCCACAGAAGATGCAGCGGGTGGTTTTTTAATGCTTGAAAAAGCAAGAGTAAGATGGTTTTTAAGCATAAATTCCGATTTCTTACCTGCCGATATAAAAGCAAAAGGGCAAACCACCTATCGCTCTATTACTGTCGACCACAAAGAAATTGAATTTAGTGGTGGTTTCACAGATTTACATACTCAGAGTTATGAGCAAATACTTGCTGGAAAAGGCTTTGGGTTGAACGATGCTAGAAATTCAATAGAAATAGTTCACAACATCAGAAACAGCAGTCCAATTGGATTAGTTGGTGATTACCATCCGTTATTAAAAGTTAGATAGCATTAATTTAAAAATTTTCAAAAACATGAGCATATACGAAAAACTTAGGAACAAAGAGACAAAACTATCTGTAATCGGGTTAGGATATGTAGGGCTACCTATTGCATTAGAATTTGCTAGAGATATTAAAGTAATAGGATTCGACATCAAACCCGACCGCATCGAGATGATGAAGAACAATGTTGATCCTAGTGAAGAGTTGCCATCGTCGGCATTTGATGGTTGTGATATTGAGTTTACCTACAATCCGGGAGACTTAAAAACAGCATCTTTTCACATTATAGCGGTTCCAACGCCTATCGATAACCATAATCTGCCCGATTTAACCCCTGTTATTGCTGCTTCGAAAACGGTAGGAAAAATTTTAAAAAAAGGGGATTATGTAGTGTATGAATCAACGGTATATCCTGGTTGCACAGAAGAAGATTGCATTCCTGTTTTGGAACGTGAATCGGGACTGACCTTCAAAAAGGATTTCATGGTTGGTTTTTCACCAGAGCGTATTAATCCCGGCGACAAGCACCATACGCTTCGCTCTATCACCAAAATAGTATCAGGTTGTTGCTCTGAATCTCTCGAAAATATTGCAAAAACATATGAGTTAGTAATTGATGCAGGAGTACACAGAGCCCCTTCAATTAAAGTAGCTGAATCGGCAAAAATTATCGAAAACACCCAACGTGATGTCAACATCGCATTGATGAACGAGCTTTCCATCATCTTTAACAGAATGGGAATCAATACTTACGATGTTTTAGAAGCTGCGGGAACAAAATGGAATTTCTTAAAATTCTACCCAGGATTGGTTGGTGGTCACTGCATTGGAGTTGACCCATATTACCTCGCTTTTAAAGCACAAGAATACAGATATCACACTCAAATCATCAAAGCCGGTCGTTTTGTAAATGACTCGATGGGGTTTTATGTAGCCAAACAAACGGTTAAAAAACTGATTGCTCAAAACAAAAACATCTTAGATACCAAAGTGTTGGTAATGGGTGCAACCTTCAAGGAAGATGTTAGCGATATTCGCAACTCAAGGGTTTCTGACACAATCAATGAATTGAAAAGTTATGGCGTAAACGTAGATGTAGTTGATCCGTTTGCAAATTCGAATGAGCTCAAACATGAGTATGGATTTGAATTAACTGAAAAATTGCAAAACGATTACGACGCAGTAATTGTTGCAGTTAGCCACCAACCGTATATTGAGCTCAACGAAACATATTTCAAATCGATTACTAAACCAGGAGCTATCCTCTTTGACATCAAAGGACTATACCGAAACAAGATAAAAGAGATGATATATCTAAGTCTTTAAACTTTTTACCTTACATTAAAGGCCCTGATTTAGTCTGGGCTTTTTTATTTAAGGCATTGTCTACTCAAAATTGATTTGTACCTTTGGTTCAAAATAAAAACACAAATTATCTAATGAAGATACTTATTACAGGTGGTACCGGATACATTGGCTCTCATACAGCAGTTGAACTCATTCAAGCGGGGCATCAAGTGGTGATCGTCGACAATCTATCCAACTCAACCATAGATGTTTTAGACGCTATCACTAAAATAACCAACATTGAACCTAGCTTTGAAAAGTTTGATTTAACCAATGTAGAAAAAACTGCTGATTTTTTTAGCAGACACCCCGATTTGGATGGAATAATTCATTTTGCAGCATCCAAATATGTGGGAGAATCTGTTCAAAATCCATTAAAATATTATCAAAACAATTTAATTTCACTCATGAACATTCTTCAAGGGATGAAAAAGAACCACCTAAAAAACATTGTTTTTTCTTCCTCTTGCACCGTATATGGGCAACCAAAAGTATTGCCAGTAAAAGAAGATGCCCCCATATTGCCTGCAATGTCACCATATGGCAACACCAAACAGATTTCTGAAGAAATTTTATTTGATTTTACTTCATCACACCCAACCAATGTGATTGCTCTTCGATATTTCAATCCAATAGGAGCCCATGAATCTGCACTTATAGGGGAATTGCCAGTAGGAGTACCTCAAAACCTGATTCCATTTGTTACACAAACAGCTGTCGGGATTCGAGAACAGCTAAGTGTTTATGGTAGTGACTACAACACGATAGATGGAACCTGCATAAGGGATTATATTCATGTGGTTGACTTAGCCAAAGCACACGTAGTTGCGATAAAAAGAATGGTGGAAAAGCAATCAAAAAAACCTTTTGAAGTATTTAACATCGGCACTGGAAATGGGTATACTGTATTGCAAGTAATAGAAGCATTTGAAAGAGTAACGGGATTAAAATTAAACTATCAATTGGTAGATCGTCGCCCTGGCGATGTAGAAAAAGTATGGGCCGACACTACTTTTGCCAACAAAGAATTGAATTGGAAAGCAGAAAAAGAGCTAGATGAAATGGTTTTAAGTGCATGGCAGTGGCAACTTAATCTCAAAAAACAGTAATGGAATTTTTGAAACTTTCAAATATCTAATCTCATTCTATCTTGACATAATATCCACCAATTAGGTCTATCCGATTTTCTCCTTTACAAAAAATCGTATATTAAGTTTATGTTAACTAAACTACACTAACCTTAGTTTTTTGTAAATTTGCATAAAAAACAATGGGAAACAGGTTTCTACTTTTTTTAATATCATTTTTCATCCTTGCCATCCCCGCTTTCAGTCAAAACGCAGATACATTAACCGATAAAAGTTTATACCTTCCAGACATCGATGGAGTTATAAAAACAAAAGTTGAATTTAACTCTGAAAAGGGGAAAATGCGTTTTGAGGTGCGAAATGCGAGATTTGGAGCAAAAGGAAAAGTAAACAAATATGTAAGTTATAGAACAGAGGTAGATTTGTCGGATGAAGGCAAGATAAAAATGTTGGATGCATATGCACAAGTAACACCAATTACAAATTTGAATTTATCTCTCGGTCAACGTAAAATACCTTTTGGTAGTGATTACTTAAGGAGTCCTGCAGATAACCTCTTTGCAAATCGATCGTTTGTAGCAAAATATGTAAATGATGGTCTACGCGATATTGGTTTTGTTGCAAATTACAATCTAAAATGTAAGGTTCCCATTGAGTTATGGGCTTCCGCAATGAATGGCACAGGGAACAATAACCCTCAGTGGATTGAAGTTCCAAATTATTCAGGCAGAATTACTATTTCGCCCTTTAAGAATTTTCGTATAGCAAGCAATTTTTACCAAGGCAACACAAAGAGTGAAATAGATTTAACCATGTTTGGTGGTGAATTAAGGTATCAAACCGAAAATTTTTTGATAGAAACAGAATATATAAAAAGGCAATTTAAAGACACATTACTCGGCCAAAAAAGTCAAGAAGGTTTTTATGTTCATGCCTTTTACAATTTCAACACACATTATAAGTTAATTAAACGAATTACCCCCTTACTCCGATGGGATATTATGGGCAAAGAGGTGTTTTCATCAAAAAAAGATTCCGAGAGGATAACTGGAGGTATTACATTTGGTTTCGACGCAAAACAATTTATCGCAGAATTACGTTTGAATTATGAAGATTATTTAATGAGTAACTATTCATACCATTTTGATAAATTTGTAATAGAGCTGGTTGCAAAATTTTAGAAAAATATTCCATTTTTTTTTAATTCCATTTTAAAGACCCCTACTTTCCCTAGCATCGCTTTTTATATTTGATAATCAGCTAATTTTGGTTGTTATTCTTTCGTTAAAAAGATAAAAAAGCAGAAAATTATTCCAACAAAATCATTAACTTCGCAATAATTTTCAAACGAGTAAACATATAAATTACTAAATCATATAAAGAATAGTTATTATGGAAGAAAAAAGCAAATTTCTCACATGTGACGGAAATTACGCAGCAGCACATGTAGCGTACATGTTTAGCGAAGTTTCCGCAATTTATCCCATTACTCCATCTTCAACCATGGCAGAATACATTGATGAGTGGGCATCATACAAAAGAAAAAACATATTTGGCGACATTATTAAGGTAGTAGAAATGCAATCAGAAGCAGGTGCAGCAGGTGCAGTACATGGATCGTTGCAAGCTGGCGCCCTTACATCAACCTATACTGCTTCTCAAGGGCTACTGTTGATGATTCCTAACATGTATAAAATTTCTGGCGAATTACTTCCTGGTGTTTTTCACGTTTCAGCACGTGCTTTAGCAGCACAAGCATTATCCATTTTTGGAGATCATTCAGATGTAATGAGCACACGCCAAACCGGTTTTGCTATGTTGGCAACTGGTTCGGTTCAAGAGATTATGGACATAGCTCCTATTGCTCACTTAGCAGCAATCAAAGGACGAGTTCCATTCTTGCACTTCTTTGATGGATTCCGTACTTCACACGAAATACAAAAAGTAGAAAGCACCAATCAAGAAGCGGTAGCAAAGCTAATTGACATGGATCAGCTTAAAGCATTTAGGGATCGTGCATTAAACCCTGAAAATTCTGTAACAAGAGGTACTGCACAAAATCCAGATATCTACTTCCAAACTCGTGAGCTTCAAAATAAATTTCATGATGCAATTCCAGATATCGTTGCAAATTACATGAAAGAGATCAGCAAAATCACTGGTCGTCAATATGCTCCATTTACTTATTATGGTGCGCAAGATGCAACTGATGTTCTTGTAGCTATGGGATCTGTTACAGAAACCATCAAGACCGTAGTAGACAAATTGAACGCTGAAGGCAAAAAAACAGGATTGATAGTTGTTCATCTCTATCGTCCATTTTCAGTAAAATACTTAATGGCAGTAATGCCTAAATCAGCAAAACGCATTTGCGTTTTAGACCGAACCAAAGAAACTGGCGCTAATGGAGATCCATTATACTTAGATATCGTAGAAGCATTTGCAACTAGCAAAGAGATTCCATGCGGACAAAAACCAGTAATTATTGGCGGACGTTATGGATTATCCTCAAAAGATACTACACCAGCTCAAATTGTGTCGGTTTTCAACAATTTAGAAGCATCAGAACCAAAAAATCAATTTACTATTGGTATTGTAGATGATGTTACCTTTAAATCATTACCTGTATTGCCAGAATTTTCTATTTTACCAAAAGGCACCTTTGAAGCAAAATTCTATGGTTTAGGTGCTGACGGAACAGTAGGAGCAAATAAAAACTCAATCAAAATCATTGGCGACAATACCGACAAATACAGCCAAGCTTATTTCGATTACGACAGTAAGAAATCGGGTGGGTACACCTGTTCTCATTTACGTTTTGGCGATCACCCAATTAAAGCACCATACTTAGTTGGAACTCCAGATTTCGTAGCAGTTCACGTTCCTGCATATCTTAACAAATACGACTGTTTAAGAGGTTTAAAAAAAGGTGGCACTTTCCTTTATAATTCTCCTTGGAGTGTAGAAGAGACCAAAAAACATTTACCTGATAATGTAAAAAAATATCTTGCTAGCAACAATATCAGCATGTACATTATTGATGCAACCTCGATAGCTGTTGAAATTGGTTTAGGAAATCGCACCAACACTATTTTACAATCCGCATTTTTCAAAATTTCTGGAGTAATTCCTTACGATCTTGCCGTAGAGCAAATGAAGAAATTCATCGTTAAATCTTATGGAAGTAAAGGTGAAAAAATAGTAAACATGAACAATGCTGCTGTAGATAAAGGTAGCAATGTAGTTAAAGTTGATATTCCCACTGAATGGGCTAATATTGAATTAAAATCGGAAAAAGACACTCGAAACATTCCAGACTTCATTAAAAATGTAGTTGAGCCAATGGTTGGACAAAGAGGTAACGATCTTCCTGTAAGTGCTTTTCTTGGCTACGAAGATGGCACATTCCCTGCAGGAACTACTGCATACGAAAAACGTGGAGTAGCGGTAGATGTTCCTGAATGGTTGTCTGAAAACTGTATTCAATGTAACCAATGTTCTCTAGTTTGTCCTCACGCTGCTATTCGTCCAGTGGTAATGACTGATGATGAGTTAAAAAATGCTCCTTCTAGCATGAATACCATCGACATCAAAGCTCCTAAAGAAATGGCTGGAATGCACTTTAGAGTTCAAGTCTCTGTTTTAGATTGTACCGGTTGTGGTAATTGCGCGGATGTATGTCCAGCAAAAACAAAAGCTTTGGTTATGAAATCATTGGAAAGCCAACTGGGACAAACAGAAAATTGGAACTATTCACAAGAAAAAGTTACCTATAAAGACCATTTAATTGACAAGTCATTGAATATTAAAAATAGTCAATTTGCTCAACCTTTATTCGAATTTTCGGGTGCTTGCGCTGGTTGTGGAGAAACTCCTTACATCAAGACCATCACACAATTATTTGGAGAACAAATGACGGTTGCTAATGCTACTGGATGTTCTTCTATTTATGGTGGATCTGCTCCTGCAACTCCATATTGCAAAAACAACAAAAGTGGTTTTGGTCCAGCATGGGCTAACTCTTTGTTTGAAGACAACGCAGAATTTGGATTTGGAATGGCAGTAGCTACTCGTCAAATGCGTGAACGCATCCAACGTATTATGGAAGAAGCCATTGCTGGTTGCAACTGCTGTTCAGCAGAACTTAAAGGCTTATTCCAACAATGGATAGACAACCGCGATAATGCTCTAGAAAGCAAAAAAATTGGAGATCAAATAGTAGTATTGGCTTCAAAATGTGATTGTAGTTACTGCAAAGAGATTCTTGAACTAAAACAATATCTTGCAAAAAAATCTCACTGGGTATTCGGTGGTGACGGTTGGGCTTATGATATCGGATTTGGTGGCTTAGACCATGTGTTGGCTAGCGGCGAAGATATCAATATTTTGGTAATGGATACCGAAGTATATAGCAACACAGGTGGTCAATCGTCGAAAGCAACCCCTGCTGGTGCAGTAGCTAAATTTGCAACTTCTGGTAAGAAAATCCGCAAAAAAGATTTAGGATTAATTGCTAAATCTTATGGATATGTGTATGTAGCTCAAGTAGCTATGGGTGCAAGCCAATCGCAATATTTCAAAGCCATAAAAGAAGCAGAAGCATTTAACGGTCCATCTATCGTTATTGCATATGCTCCTTGTATTAATCATGGTTTAAAAACTGGAATGAGCCGTACTCAACACGAAGAAAAATTGGCAGTAGAATGCGGTTACTGGCACTTATGGAGATTTAATCCAGAGTTGGAAGAAAAAGGACAAAATGGCTTTGTTTTAGATAGCAAAGAACCAGATTGGAGCAAATTCCAAGAATTTATTTTGAGTGAAGTACGTTATAGCTCATTGCTAAAAACATTCCCTCAAGAAGCTAAAGAGCTGTTTAAAATCACTCAAGATAATGCAGAGTGGAGATACAAACAATATGCTCGCTTAGCAAAAGAAGAATAACAAATTCTGTCAGCAACCTAATGACTAATAATTCAAAAGTCGTTAGTTGATAGCAATCATATTTTTCAATATAAAAAAGGAAGTCCGAAAGGCTTCCTTTTTTAATTCAATCAAAAACCAGCGACTTTCAAGAGCAAAAAAAAACTATCTTTACAATTCAAATCATAACATTCAAACGATATGAAAACAATGTATAGCATACTGGTTTTTATTGGGCTGTTCGGTATTGCATGTACTCCGAATCTTGATAAAGCATACATAAAATCCTTAAAATCAACACTTTTACCTGACACCCAGTTAGAGATTTCCATTCCTGATAAGTATATAATTCAGAAAAACATGGGACCCGATTATGATATTTTCTATATTTTACCTATGGATACAAACAAAAAAGAGCTACTTACCGCCGGTATATATTTAGGTAATCATCCAAGTAATTTTGGCAAATCAAAGTCAAGTTGCAAAGAATCTAAACGAAAAACTACTATCTTTGGTGATGAAAATGAATGGAATGTTTATCATTGTAATGAAACGTATTTTATAGAAATGGTGTTACAAAACAAATATTCAAGTGGTGGCGACGAGTTTTTGCACCTCTTTGGCAATGCTAATAACAAGGAAGACATGGAACACCTGATCGCCATTTTTTCTACCCTAAATTGGAGTAAAAAGTAACCAAGAACTTCTAAGATGAATATTACTTATGAGGATGGATAAATCCGTATTATCCTTTAATATCTCTATTTTTTTTAAACCTTTGGTTAAACTCGGTAGCTTCTATGATTAAAATTCTTACTGGAATTTTAAAGGATTCCATTTTTTGTTTGCACCATTTTTTTACCTCTAGTTGCGGTTTTTCTGGCACATCGTGTTTTTTGGAAAGAACAATTTTACAACTCACATTCATCCCGGTAATTGGATTTTTTTCTCCAAATGCAACACAATCTGCTACCCATGGGAGCGACAAAATAGTAGATTCCACTTCGGCTGGGAACACTTTTTGACCACCAACATTAATAATATCGCTTTCTCTTCCCAAAAACTTAATCCACTCTCCGTCAACTTCCACTTGGTCTCCAGTATTGTACCAGCCCTCAGCATCAAAAGGAGATGGTGCATTTAAATAGCCGATGATGGATGATTTAGTGCGAATATAGAATCGTCCATCCACCACTTTTGTTTGATAATCCTCCCCTCCTACTTTAAGCCAAAGAGATTGGTTCGATTTTGAAACAGTTCTCATTACCCCTAACTCGGTGAGACCATAGGTTTGTTTAAAAGCAACCCATGGAAACTCCTGATTTAAACGTAACAACGTAGCTTCTGGCATCGATTCAGTGCCATACGTGATTAATGACAAAGAGGTTAAATCATAGTTTTTATAAGCTTGATTAATCAACATAAGATTCAAAAAAGTAGGAGTAGACGGCAAAAGATTAATGCTATATTGTTCAATTAACCTACAAATATATTCTGCACTTCGTTGCTTTGGAAAACAAGCAGTACCGCCACAAGATAAAATATGTAACAACGTATTTATGCCACCCCAATGATCGAAAAGTAAAAAAACGATGCTTCGATAGGGGGCTCTTGGTTTTTGAAATTTCGACAATAAGTATGTGAAATCATGCAGTGCTGCTTTTGGCTCACCAGTGGACCCTGAAGAGAAAATAATAATACCAGGATGAGACAAAGTCTTAAGTGTATCAAAAAGGGGATGATCAGATCGTTTACCAGTAAATGTAAAATTATCATCCTCTTGAGTAGTATCAATAAACAACTCTATTTCGGCAATCTCCTTTTTGCTATCAATATCTTTATTTTGAATAGATAAAGGAACAATAACCGCTTTTAACTCTATCAAGGAAAGGAATAAAGAGACGGTCTGAATATTAAAATCACCATAAACTCCAACAACCATCGATGGAGAGACGATATTTGAAATTTCAGAAATCCAAAAATCCGTTTTATCAATAAGTTGCTGATAAGTATAAGAAATATGGTCGCAATCTATAATTGCAATATCTTGAGGACTGGTGTGAGCAACATTGCGAAGAAATTGAATATAACTCATTAATAACGATGATTTCGAATAACATATTTGAAAAAGCGAATCGCAATCATGAGATGATTTGCTGCGGTTTTGGCGAAACCAAAATTCCTGTTCATCACTATAAATCGCTCCTTTAATGCCTTTGGAATATTGTTCTTTGACAAACCATTATCTAGATATTTAGCCAATATCAGTCTCGAATTTTCAATCGATTTTGCCATTTTCAAAGAAGTTAATATCCAGTCATAATCAGCAGATATTTTATACTTAAGATTATAATTGGGAGCATTGGTTCTTTTAACCAATATTGCTTGATGACATACTACTAATCCGTCTATCAATTTTCGCCATGTGAGCACTTCTGGTGTCGACAATCGACGCATTCCAATCTCCTTATCTTCGTTGTCGATTATCACAGTCTCACCATAAATAACATCCGGATATAAGTTATGATTGGCGATAGCTTCGATTAATGAAATGGTATTTTCTTCGTAAATTTTATCTCCAGAATTGATAAACCAGACGTAATCCCCTGTAGAAATCTTTAGCCCTTTATTCATGGCATCGTACAATCCTTTATCAGGCTCGCTTATCCAATGAGTAACAATGTCGGGATATTTTTTAATGATTTCTAAAGTCCCATCGGTTGAACCACCGTCAATAATAATGAATTCGTAATTGGTTGATTGCTGGCAGGCTATACTTTGAATAGTTGCTTCTAAAAACTGTTGGCTATTGTAAACCACAGTGATAATACTGATTAACGGAGCCCGTTTCGGTACAGAGTCAGGTTCGGAAGGAATGTCGTCCATGTTTGTTGTTTTTTTGCAAAATTAACCATTTTTTTTGAACTAACACTAGTGATAGATTAATTTTTCATTGAAAGTACTTCGTTTTAATTATAATTATGAATGATAAAAGTAAGTTAAAAAAAATGTTTATATGAAAGAAATATATTCTATATGACATTTACAGACTTCTAGATAATTTGATTTACGAAAACAGCGTTTCTATAATAGAAAAAAGCAATAAATCGATAGAAATTTTCTATTTGTTTGATAAAATTGAATGTTCTTACCTTTACAGAAAAAATAAATAAACAAAATTATATTATGGAAAATAGAATGTTATCAGTAGGATCAAAATTTCCCGAATTTTCAAAGACAGCATGCGTATCGAGAGAGATGGGCAAAGAGTTTGAACAAATAACCAACCAAGATCACATCCTTGAAGGAAAATGGATGGTGATGTTTTGGTGGCCAATGGATTTCACCTTTGTCTGTCCGACCGAAATAGCAGGGTTCAACGAAATCTCATCCAAGCTTGCAGCCAGCAACACTGTATTAATAGGCGCTTCTACCGATAGTCACTTCGTGCACTTAGCATGGAGAAACAGCCATCCAGATTTAAAAGAGCTATCGTTTCCAATGTTGGCAGACACATCCAAATCACTAGCAGAGGAACTTGGCATTTTGGAAGTAAATACGAAGGTGGCCTACCGCACAACATACATCGTTGATCCGCAAGGAATCATCCGCCATGTAAGCGTAAACGACCTCTCTGTGGGCAGAAACATTGAAGAGGTAGTTCGCTTAGTGGAAGCTTTTCAAAACGGTGGATTAACCCCTTGCAATTGGAAAAAAGGGGAGAAAACTTTATAAAAATTCACATCCAATCTCTCAAGATTTAAGTTTTCAATTAACAACAACCAAGTTTAATCCGACTTGGTTGTTGTTATAACTAAAAGATTTTTGATTAAATATCATATATTCTGCTATCTATTTGTGGTTTACAACATAGAATATCGTCAAAAACACGAACAAAAAAGTATTATAATGTAGTTGAATAATAATCTATTTAGTTTTTTGTTCTTTTTCCATCAATGCTATGTATAGATCTTCCACCTTTGCTCTAGCCCATGGAGTTTTACGTAGAAATTTTAAACTAGATTTCAAACTTGGGTTATTATTAAAACAATTAACATTAACCAAATATCCAAGCACCTCCCATCCATAATGTTCATACAGTTTATTTACAATCATTTCTAACGTAACACCATGTAATGGATTGTTTTGTTGGTTACTATATTGTTCACTCATCGTTGTTTAATATTAATTTGACACAATAAAATACATTTACAGTAATTTTATTTTAAAATTCAATCTTCCTGGTATCATCCATGGAAAATTGACTTTAATATTTCGTGTGATTTAAGTCCGTGAAAATGCTCATGATGATACCGATAAAAAAACAACATTTCGTCTAAAAATTGATTTCGAAAACTTAATGGGACCGATTTTTTTGAAAGGTCATCAATAGAAGAGGAAAGATAATAATGAAGAAGTTGAGACGAAGACAAAGAGAAAAGCCCCTCCTCATTTTTAGTTGGTATGACAAACTGCGAATTAGCAATACTAAAATGAGAGTAACTGGCGCTAAAGTTATTTTTCGGAATAATACCCAGATATTGCGATATTTTGGTAATAAACCAAAGGTGAAAATCTGGGATAGGACTTTTCATTTGAGAAAAAATGCGTATAGATTGATCTACGAAATAATAAAGAGATTGATCGGGGACAGATTTTACCAGTGATTTATGAAGAAACTCAGCTAGAAAGATGAGAATGGAGTTGCGAATAGGGTCTAAAGACTGAAATGGAGCGTTGTTACAAAAACCCACTTCACGAACTGTTAAAAAATCGGATTTAACACCTTGGGATGCAACAACATCGAGTAAATTCATATATTCAAACATGGCTACAGAAAACTTAGATTTTTTAGATCTAACTCCTTTTACCATAAAAGCTTTAACGCCCATTTCGGGAGTTAAAAGATGAAAAATCAAACTTGTTTCGGAGAATTTTACCTTATACAAAAGGATGCCATGTGTTTTAACCAGCATTTAGGATTAATTTATAAATAAAAGTTTTGCAACCACTTTTTGGGATCCGTCATCATTGGAAGAGAATATCAAATAGACTCCGGTAGCGACTTTCTCACCATCAAAATTTTTCCCATTCCATACCGCTTGACCGCCATTGGCAATAGTTTGATAAACCAAAACGCCATTAGCATTGGTAATTTTAATGTTTGCATTGGTGGTAAGACCTTTGATCGCAATTTCCCCATTAAAATCGGGTTGCACTGGATTTGGAAATACTACTACATCACTTTTTATTATCTTATCACGACCCATGGTTGCATTAGATCTGTAAGATATTAACCCAACAGTAGAGCCAATAAAGACCTCTCCGTTTAATTGATTTATTGCTAAGGAAGTAATCTCATTTGAAAATAAAGGACTGTTGGATGTTGTAAAATGAGCCAACTCGGTTGTGCCATCAGAAGAAATCAAAAAAAGACCAGCCTTGGAAGTCCCAACCCATTTTCGATTAGCTCCATCGACAAGAATAGAGGTAACATTCTCAAACTCAAATAAGTTTTGAACATAACCATCTTGTTCAATTAGAATGTTTTGAGGAGCATAATTGGGAGATGAGAAAACATTTGCTGCGTTATAAAACACCTTAATTCCCTTATCAGTACCTACCCACATATCTCCATTTAAATCTTGAGTGAAACAGTTTATGACATTACTAGAAATATTAGTCCCCAAATTAATATTTAAAAACTTCACTTGATCGTCTGATGCATTAGAGATAGTACCATTGTCTTTGTATACCAAAATGCCGTTATTTGTAGGAAGAAGCATCCATTTATATCCACTAGAATCCACCAAAATTTGAGATACTGTATAATTATTGTATGGACTTAAAGAGAATGAATACCATTGGTTGTCTGGAGTTTTTACTTTTAACCCTTTCGATCCGCCTGGATTTGTCATCCAAAGGTTATTGTTTTTGTCAAATGCAACTCCACCAATATTTGTTGACCTATTTGGACTTAATTCTAAGTCAGAATTTGAAGCATCATACACTTTGTCGACCAAATTTCCTTCCAAATGGATCAATCCTTTTCCCCAGGAGGCTATCCATGAGGAATTTGTATTTGTAGGATCCACTACTGCACTCAACAAATCGTAAAGAGTGTCTATAGCAGGACTGTTATTACGGTCAACACCCACCCACGTTTCGTCAGAAAATCGGCTAAACTGAGGCTGAACCCATTTATTGGTATAAGTATCATCTACAGCACCGCTTAAAAGGATGACTTTGTCATGGAATCCGAAAACACTCCATATGTCAGAAATATTTGGACCCATCAACGTCAATTTACGACAATCCCAATTATTTTTTCCGTTAACCCATATTAACCCATAATTATCATCGCACACCCAAAAATCACCCTTACGATCGAAACGAGCAAAAGTAGCAAAAATAAATCCAGGATTATAGGTAAATATGGATCCAGTTTGGACAAAGTTGGTGTCGAATAACGACACATTTCCATCATCGCTTGTAGTTATCAACTTGTTATAATTACACTGTATACTGTGTTTCTTGAGCTTATTATTTAGAGTTAGTGGCAACCAACTATTTCCATTATAAACAAAAAGATAGGAGCTATCAGCTACCACTTGATGAACTAATAAATTACTTCCAACTTTTTCAACATCATACACCATGGTGTTGCTCATACAGAAAGAGTTATCCAAAGACCATACTTGATAATTTGCTAAATTTGAGGAAATAAAAGGTGCTTTATAAATTCCAACATCAGAAGCTAAAAAAATACTATCTTTATACATTTCAATATCTGTAATATTCACATATGTGCTTTGGCTTCCAACCAACCAAGTATCTTTCACCTCTTTTCTTTTAACGTCAATTACTACAACACCAAAACCACAAGCTAAGTATGCATAATTTCCATTCGTTTTAATTCTATTTATTCTTTTATTCGCAGGAATTGAGTTTCTTCGAATATCAGACAAATTAAAGATAACATCGTCTTGAATTAAATCTATATTGGCATTTTTATAACAAACTATAAGTGTGTTTTGTGCTGAATTATACTCAAGTGCAGATATTTCAATATCAGACAAGCCATTGATTTTAGAGAGTCTTGTAATAGAAAAATCAGCATAATCAACATAGTACAAAGCAAAAGGAGTGGCAGCATATAACCTATTAGGAGTTTCAGCAACCATGATTGTTTTATGATATGGCAGATGCTCACGCCATGTTCCTATTGGCAGTTGAGCAACAGAACTCGTTAATAAAGCGATATATAATAAAAAAAAGGAAAAAAGTTTTCTAAAAAAATCCATCATGATTATTTAATTTCAGAAATATTGTTAGATTAAAAAATGATATGATACTCCATACAAAAGTAAAAAAAACATTCATTTGAATAACAGCATATTTTGAAAAATATTGTAATCCATAAATATTAATTGTAATTTAGCGTTTAAAATAGATATTGCATGTGTGGTATTGCAGGATTTTTTAGCTCAAAATATACAACCGAAAATCTTCAGTTTATAACAGATTTGTTGACCCATAGGGGGCCAGACGTGGGAGGATATGTTTTAAAAGATATTTGCGGTTTGGGACACAGACGACTCAGCATTATTGATCTTTCCGAAGTAGCCCATCAACCGATGATTTCTCATTCAGCAAAACACATCATGGTGTTTAATGGCGAAATTTACAATTATAAAGAGATTGCCAAAGATGTATTAGCAGCTAATCCTTCTGTGAAATACAGATCACATTCCGACACCGAAGTAATATTAGAAGCCTTTGAAATATGGGGGCCACTATTTGTGGAAAGATTAAATGGGATGTTTGCAATTGCTATTTACAGTATTGAAGAAAGAAAATTATATCTTTTTAGAGACCGCATGGGCGTTAAACCTTTATATATTCATCATAGAGAAAATTCATTAATTTTTGCATCTGAACTGAAATCAATCGTAGCTTTGCTTAAAAAAGAGGGGCAATTGTCGGTTAATCCCACAGCAGTGACAAATTTTATGCACTTGGGCTATATTCCTTCACCATACACTATATACAACGAAGTAACAAAATTTCCGAAAGCTTCTTATGCCGTTTTTGATGGGGAAAAACTTACCACTCATTTGTGGTGGAGTTTAAATGAAAAAATACGTGATATTTCAAATTTTTCAATATTTGAAGCAAAAGAAGAGTTAAAATCGTTATTAATAAGCTCTGTTAAATATCGATTGATAAGTGATGTTCCATTCGGCACCTTTTTAAGTGGAGGTATAGATTCAAGTATAGTTACAGCCATTGCACAAAGCATTTCAACTAATCCAATTAACACATTTTCCATTGGGTTTGAAGACTCTAAACATAACGAAGCTCCATTTGCAAAAAAAATTGCCAATTTTTTGGGAACTAATCACCAGGAATTTATTTTAAAATATAAAGATGCCCTGGATATAATTCCCAAAATGCAGTCGATGTATGATGAGCCTTTTGCTGATTCATCTGCAATACCTACTTTTCTTGTTTCTAAAATGGCGAAAAAAAAGGTTACGATGACCCTTTCGGGAGATGGTGGGGATGAACTCTTTTTGGGATATGGAGCGTATAATTGGGCTTCTAGAATGAATAATCCATTGCTTAAATATGGTCACAATTTCGCTTCTAGTTTTTTAAAAATGGGCTCCAATAAGTATAAACGAGTATCCAATCTACTATCTTACCCGTCCAATACATTTATTCAATCTCATCTATTCTCTCAGGAACAATACTTCTTTTCTGTTCAAGAATTGAATTTGTTGCTGAAAAGCGAAGTGTCCAATTTAAATTTTTCTCAATTTCTTCAACCCACAAATCGCAAATTATCTTCAGTTGAAAAACAAGCACTTTTCGACCTACATTATTACTTACCAGATGATCTCCTGGTAAAAGTAGATAGAGCATCTATGCAAAACTCTATAGAGGCAAGAGTTCCTCTTTTGGATTATCGGATTGTTGAATTTGCATTGAATCTACCTCAAAATTATAAAAAAAAGGGATCTTGTTCGAAGTTTTTACTCAAGGAAGTGCTCTTTGATTATATTCCAAAAGAATTCTTCGATCGACCAAAATGGGGATTTAGTATACCCCTAGACAAATGGATGATGAATGAATTAAAAGAGGAAATTGAAGCATATATTTTTCTCGAAAACGAGTTTATCAATACTAACTATGTAAAATTGCTTTACAAAAGATTTTGTAATAATGAAACATTTTTATACCAACGTATATGGGCGATTTATGTATTCAATAAATTCTTAGAAACGCAGAATAACCAGAAATAATTTACCCCATTCCTTAAAAAAATATGATAATTTTTTATTCCAAAGATTTGTTATAATCTGTGCCATCATCTAATTAAACCTTGGTTTAAAATAGAATAATAATACAAAATTTAAGGAATAATTAGAACAAAAAACCCTCTTAAAAGAGGTTTTTTTGTTCTAATTATGTTGTTCATTTTATTTCGTTGGATCAGAACCAAGGATAGTTACATGTCCTTTGTAAATAAACATTTTTCCTTTGTAATCGTAAATTACGATTCTATATACAAAAACGCCATTTATATCTAGTACAACTCCCTTCATTTTTCCATCCCATCCAACATTAAATAGAGAAGATGTGAATACAATTTGTCCCCAACGGTCGTAAATAACCATTTCATATCCTTCTAATCCATAGCCATTTCCGGATGGTTTAAATACGTCGTTTATTCCGTCACCATTAGGAGAAAATGCATCTGGAATCCAAATTTCCATCTCCCCGTCAATCACTATTTGAATAGTTGTAGAATCTTGACATCCATATGCATCTGCCACAACCAATACTACATCATAGGAGCCCTCTTCGTTGTATCTCCAAGTTGGGTTTTGTAAGTTTGACCTAACATTTTGATCTAACTGCCAAATCCAATTAACTGCTCCATTAGACTGATCTATGAACTGAATATCGCCATTTGGAATAGTAGTATAATTTGCATTTGCAACTGGTCCAGGAATATTACCTACGTTCACGACTAGAGTGTTTGAACAATACTCATCATTAACTTGAACTGTATAACTGCCAGCGGTTAAATTAGTAGCGGCATCGGTATTTTGAACTGGAATAGTATTCCATTGATAGTTATAATTTCCTGTTCCTCCTGTAGCTACCACAGTGGCGGCACCAATACCTAACGAACAGTGATCATCGGATGAGCTTGCAAGTGAAAGAATTGGCAATGGGAAATTACCCACGTTAATCGTATCAATCAACTGACATCCTGCTGCATCTGTAATAGTAACAAAATAATCTCCATTCGTTAATCCACCAATAGTGTTACTATTATTGCCAGCATTGCTCCACTGGTAAGTATATGACCCAATTCCATTACCCACATTTAAAGTAATACTTCCTTCACTTCGAGAACAAGTATCACTTACCGAAGTAATTGAATTCATAATCATATCGCTTACATTTACTGTCGTGGATGTAGTGCCTGTACACCCTTGTGCACTTGTAGCAATTACTTGATAAATGGTAGTAGTGTTTGGCGAAACATTGATGGAAGCACCCGTTTGGGATCCCCAAACATAAGTAGATGCGCCGTTTGCTGTTAAAGTAGTGCTCTCTCCCCGGCAAATAATTGTATCTCCAGTAATTGTTGGGATTGGGTTATCGTTGACAGATACAATAGTTTGTGCTGTTGCAGTACATCCGTTTCCATTGGTTACTGTGACAATATAGGTCCCACTTTGATTAATTGTAGTGTTAGTAATGGATGGATTTTGAGTGTTATTAGTGTAATTTGGTCCTGACCAGCTATATCCAGTGCCAGTTCCTGAGTTTAAATTCAAAGTTTCACCAGCACAAAGAGGCCCATTATTAGAAGCAGTTGCATTTGGTAATGCATTAACTACTAAGGTAGTTTGAGCTGTTGAAGTACAACCAGCAGCATTCGTTACTGTGACTCTATAAGTCCCTGCGTTGGCAGTAGTCACAGGATTAATGGTTGGATTCTGAGTCGGGTTAGAATAACCACTAGGACCACTCCACTGATATCCTGTTCCACCACCAGATGTCAAATTCAAGGATGAACCTACACACAAAGGACCGTTGTTGGAAGCTGTGGCCGTTGGTAATGGATTAATAGTCACAGGTACCGTAGCTGTAGAACTACAACCAGCAGCAGTTGTTACTGTAACATAATAATTACCAGACATAATTACAGTTGCATTCGTACGAGTTGGATTTTGGAATGTTACAGCATAAGATGCTGGTCCAGACCATTCGTAAAATGCACCTCCATTAGCATATAAATTTAAAGTAGAACCAGCACATATTGGGCTGTTACTACCTACATTCATTTGTGCAATAGTAGGTACTGCATGAACACGAACTGTAATAGTAACAGATGTGTTGTTTGCACACTGTCCTGCTGCGGGAGTAAATGTATAAGTACCCGTTGTAGTATTACTCACCACTGCAGGGGACCATGTTCCAGTAATGCCATTGTTTGATGTGACAGGCAAGATTGGAGGTGTAGCACCTGAGCAAATGGAATCTAAAATTGTAAAGGTTGGATCTATTCCAGGTGTAACTGTCAATGACAATGTAACTACAGAGTCACATCCTAAGTAATTTGGTGTTATAAACGTGTAATTTCCAGCTGCAGAATATTGATTTCCATTCCATGTGTAAGGTAACTCAGGAGCACATACTGTAGCAGTTGCCGAACCTGTACTTGCAGGATTAATGGTCAATATTACAGGTGTTCTAGTACTTACACACCCAGAAACAGTTTGAACAACTTCCACATAATAAGTGTATGTACCTACAGCAGGATTGGTTGGTGTATACATATTTGTGTTCGTTGCAATAGTCACTCCTCCTACAGCTGTGTTATACCAATTAATTTGATATCCAGCTGCAACCATGTCAACAGTTAATGAAGGTATAGGTGCTCCAAAACAAATTGTAGGATTATTAGAATTAGTAGCCGATGCAATTGGAGGACAAGCACAAACTGGTGCCATAACATTCAACGATGCAGTACATCCATTATTATCTGCAGTAATCGTGATGTTGGTTCCAGCAGGAATTCCGGTAATGGTATTACCTGAGACTGTACCAGCTGTTGAAGAAATCACCCCAGCAGTTGATGTAAATGACACATCGTAAGTCAGTAAACTTGGAGCACAGGTGGTATTTACTAATGATAATGTAGGAGTTTGGTTTATTGTAACTGTTGTTATACATGTAGAAGAGTTACCACATCCATCTGTTGCACTCCATGTGATTGTTGACACTCCAACATTGAATGTTCCACTAGCATCAACACCTACTCCCGTTCTGTTTGTTGCACCAGTTATAGTGTAAGTATAGGTAACTGCTCCCCCACAATTTTCTGTTGCGGAAATTTGAGGTATGGTATAAGTACCAGATGGTATACTACAAAATACTTGATTTGCAGGACATGTTGTAATGGTTGGTGGGATGTTGTCGCCCACAGTTATCGTTTGCGTTAGATCGATCGAGTTGTTACATGCATCGGTTACTCGGTAAGTACGGGTGATGACCTCTGGACAGGTGGCGCCATTGGAGACATCGCCTACAAAAGTTACCACTGGTACACTGCAGTTGTCTGCTTCGTCGGTGATTGCGTTCACATCGGATGCGGGTACTAATGCTGCACATTGAACCGTTACTGCCGCTGGTGCAGTTGCAGTTGGAGGGATGTTGTCTCCTACTGTGATTGCTTGCGTTACGTTGATGCTGTTGCCACAGGCGTCGGTAACACTGTAAGTTCTGGTAAACACTTTTGGACAGGTGCCACCATTGTCGATGTCGCCTACAAACGCTACTACAGGTACTCCACAGTTGTCTGCTGCATCGGTTACGTCCGCGATGTTAGCCGCTGGAAGGTCGCTTAAACATTGTACAGAAACCGCTGGTAAGTTGCTCGCCGTGGGTGGTATGTTGTCCCCTACCGTGATGGTTTGGGTTACGTTGATGCTATTACCACAGGCGTCGGTTACACTGTATGTACGAGTGATGACTTCTGGACACGTTGCACCATTCGATACATCGCTCACGAAAGCGACCACTGGGACGGAGCAGTTGTCCGCCGCATCGGTAACCACACTGATGTCGGATGCTGGTACCAAGGTGGCACAGGTTACATTAATCGCTGCTGGATTGCTCGCTGTTGGTGGTATGTTATCGCCTACCGTAATGGTTTGCGTTACATTGATACTGTTGCCACAGGCGTCGGTTACACTGTAGGTTCTGGTGATAACTTCTGGACACGTTGCGCCATTGGATACATCGCTCACAAATGCTACTACTGGTACACTGCAGTTGTCGGCTTCATCGGTAACTACACTGATGTCGCTGGCTGGTACTGCGCCGGCACATGCTACCACAATCGGTGCTGGATTGCTCGCCGTTGGTGGTATGTTGTCACCTACCGTGATGGTTTGCGTTACGTTGATGCTGTTGCCACAGGCGTCGGTTACACTGTATGTTCGGGTGATGACTTCTGGACAAGTTGCACCATTCGATACATCGCTCACGAAAGCGACCACTGGGACGGAGCAGTTGTCCGCCGCATCGGTAACCACACTGATGTCGGATGCTGGTACCAAGGTGGCACAGGTTACGTTAATCGCTGCTGGATTGCTCGCTGTTGGTGGGATGTTGTCGCCCACAGTTATCGTTTGTGTTAGATCAATTGAGTTGTTACATGCATCGGTTACTCGGTAAGTACGGGTGATGACCTCTGGACAGG
>CAZZHH010000002.1:42100-46261 GCA_964653595.1 uncultured Lentimicrobiaceae bacterium | reverse complement strand
CCGTTACTGCCGCTGGTGCAGTTGCAGTTGGAGGGATGTTGTCTCCTACTGTGATGGTTTGAGATGATGTAGATGAATTGCCACAAACATCCGTAGCTGTCCAGGTTCTAGCGATGGAATATTTGTTAGCACAAGCGCCTGGAGTTACTACATCCGCAACCGTGATGGTAACTGCACCTGCGCAGTTGTCCGTGGCGGTTACTGAACCTGTATTTGCCACGGGAACATCTCCTGCACAGGAATAAGTGATATTTGCTGGTGTACCAGCGATGACTGGTGCTGTAAGATCATTTACCGTGATGGTTTGAGATGATGTGGATGAATTACCACAAACATCCGTAGCTGTCCAGGTTCTAGCGATGGAATATTTGTTAGCACAAGCGCCTGGAGTTACTACATCCGCAACCGTGATGGTAACTGCACCTGCGCAGTTGTCCGTGGCGGTTACTGAACCTGTATTTGCCACGGGAACATCTCCTGCACAGGAATAAGTAATGTTTGCCGGTGTGCCTGCAATGACTGGCGCTGTAACATCATTTACCGTGATGGTTTGTGTTGATGTAGATGCATTGCCACAAACATCGGTAGCTGTCCATGTTCTAGCAATGGTATATTTATTGGCACATGCGCCTGGAGTTACAACGTCGGCGACTGTGATTGTTACTGCACCTGCGCAATTATCGGTAGCAGTTACAGAAGCAGCACTTGCAACTGGAACATCTCCTGCACATGAATATGTAATCGCTGCTGGAGTGCCAGCGATGACTGGTGGAGTTGCATCAAGCGTTCTTGTAATGTTCTGAGTACAAGTATTGGTACAACCATTCAAAGTTGCAGTATATGTTCTTACAGTGGTTTCGGTGCAACCTACTAACGAAGGAGCGCCATCAACATAAGAAATTGAGGTACCGTTGGTTGCCCCACCTAGGGCGATAAATGCGGCTGGAGTTGCAGCTCCGGCAGGAACAGCACCATTGCAACCAGCAACAATAAGCGCTGGTGGACAAGTGATTGTCGGAAGTGCATTGACGGTTACCACAGTTTGAGCTGTTCCAGTACATCCTCCTGCAAATGTAACAGTAACTGTATATGTACCAGAAGCGGCAGCAGTAGCATTTGCTATGGTAGGATCTTGAACAGAACTGGTGAATGAATTTGGACCACTCCAACTGTAAATAGTTCCTCCTGCAGGTAGAGATGTCAAATTTAAAGTTGCTCCAACACAAATTGGACTGTTATTGCTTGCGGTAACTGCTGCAGCTGAGCCCACAGTAACAAGAGCAACAGCGGTGTCTTTACAACCATTTACGTCAGTACCAGTTACGATATAGGTGGTAGTAACGGCAGGTGAAACAGTTAATGGGTTATTCGTAGAGCCCGTATTCCATAAATAGGTAGAAGCTCCATTAGCAGTGAGGTTCGTGCTTTGTCCTGCACAAATAGTAGGGTTATTAACCGTTACATTTGGCAATGCATTAACCGCAACGGTTGTAATGGCAGGAGCTTGAGGCACACCACCTACTGTAATGATGCAGGTATAATCTCCTGCATTAGAAATAGTAGCATTAGGTATTATTGGATTTTGCAAATTTGATATAAACCCATTAGGTCCGGTCCATGCATAAGTAGCACCTGCAACTGTATTGCAATATAACATTAAGGTATCACCTTGACAGATTGGTCCATTGTTGTTCACTACTGGATTAACTACATTACAGTTGGTGGCACCCGTACTGCTTTGTGACTCAAATGAAATGTTACTTGCCACGTTTGCATAATTGGTAAGCATCAACAGATACCATTGACCAGTAGTAGCTCCTCTGATATGAGCCCATTCCGTTGCATCAGAAGCATAACTACAGTCATATAAATTATCAATTGGATAACCCCCAAGATCATCGGGGGTAGCTGTACCTGGCGCATGGGTAAATCCCGTGGAAGTATATAATGTTCCACACACATCTGCAATGGTTGAGAATGGACCCCATAGCGCAAAATCGACATCGTGACCTGTTCCACCAGCATCGGCGCTTGAAATGAAAATATTGATATCCCCGGGAGTACTTACTTGCATATAATACCATGATGGATTTGGAGTTGAACTTAAACAACCGACACTAGTTCCACCAGGTGTTACATCAGAAGCAACTCCAGAACCTACTCCAGCAGGGAAATTATAAGCAGGTTGATCGGTACAAAATGGTGCAGCTGACACACAATTTGTAGTCGGAGGATCAACACAAGATATAGATGCAGACCACCCAGCATTTGTAACAGATGAGTTTGAAGTGAACTCAAAGGTTAAGCATCCATTTGTGGATGTTAAGATTTGAGGACTACTAGTTCCAGTATATTGTCCCATTAAGAAAGCGGCAGTTGAATTTCCATCATACACTGCAAGAATATCCATGTTGTTTTCCAACATAAACTGGGTGAAATTAAATCTAATTTCCTGACCAGCTGAATTGGAACAGATTGTCATTACTCGATGCTGATTGTTGGTGTAATTACCAGAAGAACCACCTTCATCAGTAAACGTTCCTGAGCAGGTACTAATAGTGGAAGTAGTAATAGGAATATCTGGAGGAGGTAATATTTCATAAACACATAAGCCAAAGGTTCCGTTAACATCTCCACCGTTTACCCAAACTCTGATCCAAATGGTAGATCCAGGTGTTAGTCCAGTTCTGTTTATCATTCCCATGTTTGCATTTGTACTATGGGCTGCATCACACTCAATTAAAGTTAGTGCACCACAAGTTCCACTATAAATAGCAATATCCGCATCGGTAATTGTACCGGCTTGAGTATTGAAAACAAGGTGCCCTGAAGCAGGTACAGTTACTTTAAACCAGACATCCCCGCCAGAATATGAACCACATCCAGGTGCGGGCACACCAGCAGATGCAGTAGCACAATTGTTATTATAGGTTGTATAAGTACAAGTTGCTCCTACCGCAACATTAATAGCTCCACATGGATCATCGTTTACAAGTCCCGGACTTACTGAGGATATTGACAAATCAAATGGATTACAAGCTGGAGAAGCATAAGAATCTATAACTAAATAATAGGTATGCCCTGCAATAACAGATGTACAATATGATTTATTCCCAGTAGAACTTTGCATAAAACTTACGGCAGTTCCAGTAAAAGGACATCCATCATACAGCATTAACCCTGTATACGTTCCTGTTGATGTCAGAGTTATTGTTATTGATCCAGATGTAGCTGGAGTAAAGATATAAACTTTGTCTTCCCCAGTATAATAATCTGTGCTACCAATCACAGGAACGTTTGAACTTGTGATGTCATTCACCATTCCGCAAGTTGTTTGGCCAGTAATAGAATATGGTAAAGATGCAACATCTACTACTCCTGTTCCAAGGCCCGCTGGACAAGTAGGCGGATTAGTTACACACAGTGTAAACAGAGCGTCTGTTCCTGTTATCGCTGTTGAACCCCAAGAATATACTCGGATATAATAAGTTTGACCAATGGTCAATCCTGAAAATATCTGACCTGTTGGATTTGCATCATAACATCCAGCACTTACCAAACTTCCGCAAGATCCTGTAAAAAATTGAGTGTAAAAATCGGCAGTACTTGATGTACCCAAGGTCACATATTGTGAACCAGCTTCTGCTACAAATTTAAACCAGACATCATCATCGGCTGTTCCTGAACACGGGGAAACGCCAACATTAGAGTTTGAAGCACAAGCAATGGTGCCGTTAACAATAGCAGCACCTGTACAAGTTGCATCTGGATTAATTAAAGTTGCATTTGCACATTCATCATTTGCTGGGGCGGAACTTGAATAAAGCAGTGATGAAGAATATGCAGAGCCGCCACTAGCTGTACAAGTAACAAGCCTGCGATAATACAGACCGGGTGTTGTTGGGGTGTAAGTATCTCCAGTAGCTCCAGCTATAAGCGTCCATGGCCCGCCAGCAGCAGGTGAAGAATACCATTGGAATGTAAGTCCTGTTGCAACCGTAGATCCAGTGACACTAATTGCACCCACATAGCCTGTGCATCCACTCACGGAAGTGGTGGTCGCCGTTGAAGTCCCCCCTATGGGTGTGCCAGAGCATGGAAGCAAGGCGGTAACCACGAGTGTGTAGTCTTCGCATTCAGTGAAACTACTTCCTGTGCAGG
>CAZZHH010000002.1:0-42000 GCA_964653595.1 uncultured Lentimicrobiaceae bacterium | reverse complement strand
AGCATTATTGGTGATATTCGTAGTACCACCAGTCGTGGAAAAGCTGCTGATATAAAAACTAGTATTGGTAGTATTCGTATTTGTACAATAGCAGTTGGTAATACTGTTCATTGTTACATTCAAAACAGTTGAATTAGCGGATAAACCGCTATTTGCACAAGTTACCACACAACGATAATAGGTTCCTACCGTTTGTGTAACGGAACAAGTTGCCGAAGTGGCTCCCGCAATATTTGTCCAAGTTACGTTATCTGGAGAAGATTGCCATTGATAGGATATTCCTGAAAGACTTAACGTATTGGAAGTTGATAACGTAAAGGCAACGCCAGAACATACAGGATTTGACGACGAAACGGTGTTACCTGGAGCCGGAGTACCCGAGCATGCGGGTAAAGCGGTAACCACGAGTGTGTAGTCTTCGCATTCAGTGAAACTACTTCCTGTGCAGGCTGCCACTGTTCCTGATTCGTTTCCGACAACGCGCATCCGATGGTTTCCCGGAGTTGCAGTAAGAGGCACAGTAAAACTTCCAGTTACGGTAGCATTATAAGTTGTGTTATTGATATAAACATTTTCACCTACATCTGCAAAATCACCATCATCATTCCAATCCACCCAAATGCCAAAATGCATGGTTCCACCAGTCTCGGTGATAGAAAAATTTATTGTCTGATTCTGCATTTGAGTTACTACCATTCCGGTAAAATTCCCATACCCATTGGCGGAAAAGCCTGAAGCATTATTGGTGATATTCGTAGTACCACCAGTCGTGGAAAAGCTGCTGATATAATAAGAAATGTTTACAGTATTGGTATTAGTGCAATAACAAGTAGTAGGAGCATTCATAGAAACGGTAGCAATACTTGAGATATTAGTGCCACCACCATTTGAGCAAGTCGATACGCATCTGTAATATGTTACTGCTGTTGGATTGGCTGTATACGTTGTTGCAGTTGCACCCGCAATATCTGTATAAGGACCTCCAATTGCAGCAGCAGATTGCCACTGATAAGAAATACCACAACTAGTAGAAGCACCTGATAATGTGAGTGTTGAAGGAGAACCACTACAAACTGAAGCTGGAGAGGCAGATGCAGTTCCAGCATTAGGTGTACCCGAACATAAAGGTGCAGTTGGTGTCCAAGTAAAAATTCCTGTAGGATTTCTTGCTGCATTTCCTCCTGTTGTCATCAAATCAGTATTTGTAGCACCTGCAGTAGAAGAAACCCAACCGGTACCTGAAGCTTTTGTCCGATTATTAAAATCCGCATTTGTTGCGCCACGCAATCCTACCTGAAACCCATTATCAGCGATAGTAGTGGATGCAGCATATTTGATTTGAATGGTATTTGAAGTTTCTGTTAATACTATCTGAAATGAATAATCATCTGTCCCATTATATTTTTCATAATGTTGCCACTCAACTGTAAAAGTACGATTAGGAGCTGTACCCTGTGTTTTTGAACGTAGGGAACCTGCTGACAAACCTTGTAAATCAGCACCTAAAGCAGAAATAACATTATTAGTAGTTCCAGTGCTTAAGGGATAATATGAATTACTTAATGTACTACCTAAAGCAATCCAACCATCATTTGAAATACTTACGGTTGTATAATTAATACAATTATATGAAAAAGTAAAACCAATAGGTATTGCTTGATACTCTCCATAATCGGTAGTACCGGTAGTATGTTCAGTGTAAGTTGCTGTTAAAGCAGTAATACCACCTGCTGCTTGACCAAAACTGTAAGCTGAAACTTGAGCGACAGCATTTTTAGTACAATTTAATGCCATTACAATTGCTACTGCTAGCAACGCCCTTGTTGTTTTCAGAATTCCCCTCATAATAACTAATCTTTATAATTTCCTTAAAACCCTTTTCTTCTGGTAATATATATATTAATCTCTATATCAAAGCTTTATCAAATATTTAAATACAAATATTTTTCCAAACATCTGTGTCGCAATGCGATCAATCCTAAATTTGTTTAAAAATAAATGGTTGGTAATAAACATTTTCGCAAGCACTTCATCTGCCGATGGACTTTTTGAAAAAATAAATGAAAATAATTTTGAAATTGCGTGAAATACAAAAACAATACTTAGAAAGATAAAAAATAGACTTACAACTTTCGTATAAACACACATAAATTCCCTTATTTTATAACATTTCTTAGTTTACAAAAATAAATTTTATTTAAAAAATCCCTATATTGTTTTAAATAAAATACACATTTTTTTAACTAAACACTAAATACCTTACACGTATAGACAATTTTTAACTCCATGATGTCGCCTAGAAAATCGAACATTATTCTTAATTTTAAGTTAAATTTATACGCAAATACTAAACAAAAACTAAACAAAATGACTAAACTAGTTTTCAGAGTTTTTATAGTTAATAGAAAGTAAAAAATTGGGTGATAATAAAACCCATAATTTATTTGTTTTTCACTATTGTCCGATTAAAACTTAATAAAACAAAATCCTTAAAGATTTCTCACTTCGTTCGAAATGACTATCAATATGTTATGGATAATAGTGAGGAATCTTATATCTTTTTATTGGACACAATAATTTGTTATTTTATCCATTTTTTTAGATTATCCATAATTCAAAATGTTAAGATAAAATTATAAAAAAAAACGATGGAAATTTTCTTAAAAACGTATATGCAGTAACCTACAACGCAAACATTTTTTTCCATTCACCAAAAATTATTGTCGCAAAATAAAATATAATTTTCTCCACTCAAAAACGAACAAAAAAACCATCTCTTAGGATGGTTTTAACACGATTACTCGAAGTCTTTTACAAATAAGGATTTGAAGGCAATTTAATAACAGAATAACCCTCTTTTTTCAAATCGTGGATGGTCTCTTCATCGGGCATTTCTTTGAAAATTATTGAGCATAAGGATGTATAGGGAATCAATCTTATTTTACACAAGAAGTTCATAAAAGCTAGTTTGCGATTTATTTTTCGCAATACTTTTTTATTGGTAGGCACTTCTCTAATATTGTCTTTATATGACAGCAAAATATTAACTCCTTTAAAAGCAATACAAGGTAATCCAATGCTCATCGCAATTTTTTCGATCTCCCTCTCTGAGATTTTAAACACGTAATTACCAACGGTTTCCCAGGAGAACCTGTTTTTCCATATTTTATTGATTAAGAGAGGATTGAAAATATCACAAAAGTTTTTTAGACACAACACCATTGGCATTTTAGATAAAATATCGATAGGCTCAATCAAGATTGCTGCTTTTTTTGCAACTCGAATCATCTCATAAACTCCTAAGTATGCACGTGGAAAATGGTGAAAAGCTTCCCTGCAAGAGACATAATCGATGCTGTCTTCTTCTAAGTTAATAAACTCAACGTTCTCTTTGCGATATTCATTGATAATCCCCTCTGCTTTGGCCTCTTTTAAAAAGACATCCGACAAATCGGAAGCAACAACAGATTAGTTGTGTTCAATAAAGTATTGAGCTTCAAATGCGTAATAATCGCCTATGGTGAGCCAAGAATTTCTCTTTTTCTACAATGGCTTCAAGATCTCTAAAGTCCGTATATTCATTAAATACTCAACACAATCTTTATTTCGCAAAGTAAAAAAACGCTCATCAATTTCGTTGAGAATATTCAACATATTCTGTTCATGTGCTTGATGGCTTTTTAAAGCGCCTTTGTCAATTTGGGTACCCATAAAATTATTTTCCATTTAAAGTGAAACAGTTCTCTTTTTAAATCACAAAACTATTTAAAAATGAGATTTTAATGCTTTTCAGCAAAATTAAAAAATTAAGTTAACGGACTGGGTGGATTTGTTCCAAAAGTTATGAACAATTACCCATTAAATTACCTCCTACTTGCATAAAAAAACAATCCATTTTATTTGATCTAAAAATAGATCTGACAAAACTAAATAATCGAAAAGAGTAAAATATATTTTGTAATTTTGAAAAAAAATCAATGGAAGATAGAAAATTGAACATAATGTATGATTATCAAATGATAGTCCTTCAACGTTTTGGCGGAATATCTAGGTATATATACGATTTAGCAACCTCATTTTCTAAAAACCATCAAGTGATAACTCCAGTGCTATTTTTCAAAAGTTTTTATTTCGAATCCTATTTTGGGAAGAAAGCAAACAAATTTGCACTATGGAGATGGAACAAACCCATCGTTTTTTCACTCAATAAAATGATCAATATCCTTACATTGATAACAAAAAAACCAGACATCCTGCATATTACCTATTACAACTCCTATATTCTTCCATTTATTCCTGCCAAAACAAAATTGGTGGTAACTGCTCATGATATGATCCATGAAATTTATCCCGAGCTATTCCCTAAGTGGGATTTTACATCCAAACACAAACGAAAAGTTTTTAAAAAAGCAGATTTAATTATAGCAATTTCAGAAAATACAAAACGAGACCTAATTCGTTTTTTTGGAATTGAAAGATCCAAGATTACGGTAATTTATCATGGCAACCCTTTTGAAAAGAGATTGCAAGATGTTCCTTTAAATATAAAAAAACCATACTTTTTATTTATAGGCCAAAGAGATCGTTATAAAAATTTTTCCACCCTTGTTCAGGCGATAGCACCCGTATTGAATGAAAAATCGTTTTATCTAGTATGCGTAGGTGGCAAACCCTTTTCTCAAGCAGAAATGGATCTATTTGCCTCTTTAAAAATTCAGTTCATGGTGGAGCAAAAAAACTGTACCGAAGCCGAACTCCAATCAGCATACAGAGAAGCGATTTGCTTAATTTATCCATCAGAATACGAAGGGTTTGGAATTCCAATATTAGAAGCATGGAGCATGAACTGCCCCCTGATCTTAAGCAAAGCTAGTTGTTTCCCAGAGATTGCAAAAGATGGAGCCCTATACTTCGATCCACAAAACGCTCTTGAATTGAGAGACAGAATATATCAGATAATCGAAAATCCATCTACAAGAGAATTGTTGATTAACAAAGGAGAAAAGCTATTAGAATCCTATTCTCTATCTCAAACCGCCCAAAAGACCATGGAAGCATATTGCCAAACCTTAACATCTCTTCAAAATGCAAAATTGTAATATTTGCCATACACCCCAAAATCCAGTTTTTACAGGAAAAATTCTTCAAAAACATACCATACAATATTACGAGTGCCCCAATTGTGGATACATAAATACCGAAAAACCCTATTGGCTCGAAGAAGCATACAGCGATGCCATTGCAAGCAGCGATACTGGATATGTATACAGAAACTATGAATTTGCTAAACGGGTATCTAGAATCATTAAGCAAAACTTCGACAAAAACTCTACTTTCTTAGATTATGGGGCAGGTTATGGAATGTTTGTAAGATTAATGCGCGACTTTGGGTTTCAGTTTTTTTACTACGACCTTTACTGTAAAAACCTATTTGCAATTGGATTAGAAAAACCAATGGATTTTAAAGCAAATGCATTTATAGCGTTAGAAGTATTTGAACATATTGAAAATCCAACAGAAGAAGTTGAAAAAATACTCCAAAATACCGATACGATTCTTTTCTCTACTTTACTGAGAAAAAACAACTATACTTCCGTGAATGATTGGTGGTACTTTTCTCCAGAAACAGGACAACACATATCTATTTATACCAAAAAAAGTTTACAAGAGCTAGCCAACAGGTTTGGTTTGGCATTATACTCCAATGGAAAAGATATTCACGTCCTTTCCAAAAAGAAAATCAAATGGTACAGCATGAAGTTTGACCTATATCGTTCCTATTTCATCAAAATTATTGAAAACTTTTTACACTTCAAACGTCCCTCATTGATGCAATCCGATTATATAGAAGTTAAAAAAACAAAGTAGCTTAAAATTGAGGATTAGGATGAAATAATTGCTAATAAATCAAAAAAAAGCGTAATAACTAGAAATATTTCGATTTACTTCGGTAATAATTAAAATAATTTTCTAATTTTACCCCAAAATGAAACAATTAAAAATTAAACATATGAAAGACAAAATTGCATTAAGTCCAAATTTATTGGTGCAGATTTTAAAAAAACCTGCCAGCGAATTTACTCGTCTCGACATCATGAAGTTTGTTGAAGAACAAGGAATTCAATTAATAAATTTCAAATATGTTGCCGGTGATGGACGGTTAAAAACACTAAACTTTGTCATCAACAATCGGGAACATTTAGAGACAATCTTAACCTATGGCGAACGAGTAGATGGATCGAGTTTGTTTTCGTTCATCGAAGCTGGCTCTAGCGATATGTATGTAGTTCCACGTTTTAAAACTGCATTTATCGATCCGTTTGCTTCTCAACCAACGCTTACACTCCTTTGTTCATATTTCAACAAAGATGGCGAACCTCTAGAAAGTTCTCCGGAACAAACTCTACGAAAAGCTCACGATTCTTTTAAACATGTAACCGGCATGGAATTCGAAGCGATGGGAGAGCTAGAGTTTTATTTAATTGCAGACAAAGAGGATGCTTTTGTGCCTGTAGATCAAAAAGGATATCACGAGTCGGGTCCATTTACCAAGTTTGAACAATTCAGATGCGAAGCGATGAAGCTAATTGCTCAAACAGGTGGATTTATAAAATATGGTCACTCCGAGGTAGGATGTTTCTCTCTCGACGATAAGATATACGAACAAAATGAAATTGAATTTTTACCAACTAACGTAGAAGATGCAGCAGACCAGCTGGTAATTGCAAAATGGATTTTACGTTCATTGGCATACGAAAATGGAATCAACATAACCTTTGCACCAAAAATCACGACCGGAAAAGCTGGTTCTGGATTACATGTCCACATGAGAATTTTGAAAAATGGGACCAACCAGATGCTAAAAGCTGGAAAGCTATCTTCGGTTGCACGAACTGCTATTGCTGGAATGATGGTTTGTGCTCCTTCTCTTACCGCTTTTGGAAATGTAAATCCAACATCTTACTTCAGATTAGTGCCTCATCAAGAGGCTCCAACCAACATCTGCTGGGGCGATAGAAATAGATCTGTACTCGTGAGAGTTCCCCTGGGTTGGACAGCAAAAAAAGACATGTTAAGTCAAGCAAATCCTCTCGAAAAAGAAAGCATAAAATCTACCTCCTTTAAACAAACCATAGAACATAGAGGAGCTGACGGCTCTGCAGATGTATATCAACTTTTAGCTGGACTTGTGGTTTCCTGCCGACATGGTTTTGAAATGGCCGATGCTCTAGACTTAGCTACAAAGACATACGTGGATGTAAACATCTTCAAAGAGGAGCACAAATCGAAAACAGCTCAATTAGCTCAATTACCTGCTTCGTGCTGGGAATCAGCAGAATGCCTCGAAAAACAGAAAGATATTTTTATGAAACATGGCGTCTTTAGCAGAGGTATGATAGATGGTATCGTGTCAAAACTAAAATCATTCAACGATAAAGATATCCGCGCTAAAGTAAACAAAGACGAAAAAGAGATGTTAGCCCTAGTAGACAAATATTTCCACTGTGGTTAATATTCCTCTTTGAATATTATTTCTTTCAAATAAAAAATCCGCTTTTTAGCGGATTTTTTATTTTATAAAAGAACTTTAAAATCACATCATCAAAATTAAAAGCGCATTTACCAGTATAATGGCAGCAAATGAAGCAATGATCAACACCCCATTTTTCCGACCCGAAATCCAGTATGCATAAGTTGCTTTTAATAGATTATTGCTGATGATAGCTTGAAAAGTTGCTATCCCTATTAATGAAAGAGAGACAGAATAGTGACCTTGAAATAAGTTCAACAAAAAAGGATCTATATCCGAAACTCCAACAATAAAAGAAAGAAGTTGTAGTCCACCAGACCCAAAATATTGAATCGTAAAATGGGTAATGAATGTAAATGCAACAAATAAAACTGTAAATAATATTGCTATTTTAAATTCTAATGGGTTTTTTTCTTGACTATATACTTGCTTTACAACCTCAATTTTTCGGAATCTATATCTAATAAATAGACTGATAGCAAGGGAAAGTACAAACATAATTAAAAACATGGGCCATACCGCTTTAAAAAGCATCTGATTGAATATCAATACTAAAATTAAAATTCTCAAATACATCATTGCGGTAGCCATAATAATCGCAGCTACATAGTGATGTGTATCTCCATCGGCCTCTTTCATTTTTCGGGATAAGATAAAAGTAGTTGCCGTACTACTATATAAGCCACCCAAAACACCTATTAGCAAAACACCAGACTCCGGAAAAATAAACTTTTTAAGCAGATAGCTGATGTACGAAATCGACGAGATGACAACTACTGCCATCCAAACTTGATACGGAGTTAAACTTAAATAAGAAACAATCGGCGTAGTTGGAACAATCGGCAAAATAACCCCTGCCATTACAATAAACTTAGACAAAGTAAGAAATTCATCCTTGTCAAAGCGTTTAGAGACATTCATAAAAGATTGTTTCAACTCGGTAAATATCAACACAACGGCAATAATCAAGAGAAAAAACCAAAACGGTAGTGTGATGATAATTAATCCCAAACAATAAGTTAACAAAGCAATTGCAATGGTTGTAAGTCCATAAGATTTTGTTTGAAACATTTTAAAAAAGTAAAACAACATCAAAAAGATAGATACAACAACAAATCCGATGATAAATAATACTTGATCTTGTGGGCGAATAAGGAGTAAAATATACCCTAACATGCCAAAAAAAGTAAACGTTCGATCTGTTCCAAAGGAGAGAGAGGTATCGTTGCTATCTTGCAATTTGCGTTGAGAGAGACCAATAATAAGTGAAAAAACAGTAACCAATAAAAAATTGGTCATAATATCGGGTAATTCAAAACCAGGAATATTCATACGTATATTATTGAATGATTAGTTTAATATTTTCTTCTCCATTTATCGTTTGAACCCGAACAATATATAAGCCAGCTGGAAGCTCTTTTGTGTCGAGTAAAACGCTATTCGATTTTGCAATTTTTGAGATCATCAATTTGCCAGTCATAGATAGTATCGAAATGGTGGAAATTATATTTTCAGATTCCACTTTTAAAAATCTATGTGCTGGATTTGGATATAGCTTTACCTTAGATTGGGAATTATTAATTATTTGAACGCCAGTAACATCAGGATAGAGTTTTTCTAAAGCAAAATCAACAGCATCTTTAAGTTCTTGAGGATCATTTCCAGCCATCAACAAAAAATCTAAAAAGATGGAGTCTCCAGGATTTAACTCAAGTTGTGTATATGTTAATAGCGTAGAAATATCGTTACCCAAGCCAGAATAACCTGCGGAATCGCGATTACTGGTAAGTGCGGTAAATTTGTCTATTCCAGAAAAACCATCATTAATATTTAAACTTAAAGATGCCCCATTGTTATCGAAGGCATATTTTGAGATTGAAAATGGAGATAATGCAGCCACTCCGCCATACTTTCCTCCCATAGGCGACCAAGCATACATCATTCTTTTGGACAGATCGAACTTCGCCTTGTTATACATACTTAAATAGATATCCCAATCCACATAAAGACCGGCATACAAACCAGATTGAATGGTTGCCCCAAAATTCTTTAGGGTAAAAGTATGAACGATAAAATTATCATAATTGGGCTGATTCCAAGCCTTTACATGATGCGTAATCTTTAAATTCATTTTGTTTGCACCTGCACCATCATCGTTAAAAACAGTCTCTGCTTCAAATTCGGCCGACAGAGATGGAACAATTTTGTAGGGGGCAATCATCGGAGAAAAATCATTATCATTGTAGGTAACACCATACACATTGTCGGAAACTTGATCGGTGCTCTTCCCAATCATAAGTCCACCCATGTAGAAAAGTGGATTGTATTGTAAATAATTAAAACCCTCCCCCTGATGATAATAATTGTCGGCATACCCTAACCTTCCATTTCCAGTAAGTGTTGTGGAAATTTTATTAGTATCGATGGATATATACGTTTTGTTGGAATAAAAAACCACATATTCGAAGCCATGGTAGTTTACATCAGAATAAGAAACCTTGAGTACAATTTCGCTATTTACCCCATTATTACCCATTACAAATTTAAAAGGTGTTTGATCATTCTGATAGCTTTGATTCGTTGCTAATTCAGGAACGGAAATCAATGAATCCACGATATATACTTCGCCAGAAACAGCAGAAAGAGTAACTTGTAAATTTTGAGTAGCCGAGAGATAGTTGGTAAAATTTGCACAAAATTGAACCGTGTCGTAATTGGATATGTGTGACTTATTAAACTGAGTATTTGACATGCGAATAGAAGGACTATCTAAGTCTGTTAGTGCTCTAAATAAATTTAATCTCCCTTTGCCTAATTTCCCTTTAAATGCAATATTCGAAGGAATCGTATCTATATTGTCCGCAGTTACTTTTAATCGTTCTGCGATTTGCAGAGCAGATAGATTTGGAAAAAAGGATTTTACAATTGCTGCGCAGGCTGCAACCATTGGAGCTGAAAAAGATGTGCCACTTGAATAAGTGTACCCATTGTTGGCATTGATAGAATATATGTTTGCACCTGGTGCAGAGATATCTACATCCCATCCATAAGTAGAAATATCTGCTTTTGCATCGTTTACATCGGTAGCACAAACACTCATCACATTTTTGTATGTCGCTGGCCAAAATGGAAGAGGATTATTCTCATTGCCACATGCAGCAACTACCAATGTGTTGCAATTAAAAGTTGCAAAATTCACAACGTCTTCGCCATATCTTCCATCCGAAATTTGACCTCCCCATGAGCAGTTGACAATCGAACAACCATGGGTAGCGGCATAAACAATGGATTCGTACCCAGCAGTTATCACATTGTTGGAATTTGATGTTTTAATCGGCAACATTTTGGTGTTAAAACCTACTCCTGCAATTCCTAAAGCATTATTTGCTCTTGCTCCTACAATAGCCGATACAAATGGCCCATGATAACCAGAAGCCACTTGAGGATTGTTATCCCCCGATCCAAAATCCCAACCACTATAATTATCAATATATCCATCGTTATCGTTGTCCATATTATCGATGGGATCATTTAAATTATAAGCAACAGAACCTGACAGATCAGAATGTAAAAAATCAAAACCTGTATCGGAAATCCCAACAACGACAGCACTATCCCCTTTCGAAATATCCCATCCACTATAAGCTCTAATGTTATTTAAATAATACTGATTTGCAATATTCGGATCGTTTGGAGTATACAAACACTGATGTGTGTTTTTTGGTTCAACATACTCAAACCAACCCGATGCAAAAAGTTTTCTACAAGCATCATCTGCTGAAGAGCTAGCTTGAAGGGACATTTCGTAGATTAAACTAATATCTACCAATGTATCTCCCTGTTTATTCAACAAGGTTGCTGGTTTTGCAACCATGGGAAACAACTTTTTGATGTATGATAGCGATAGATTGCTTTCAAAATAATGAAAATCAGGGATGGCTATTTTATTCTCATGGCAAAAAACCCGATAACTGTCTTTCACTTTTGCAATCACTTTTGGTGCAACTTGTTGCCCAAATAATGAGGTAAAGAGCAACATCATCACAAATAAAAATAGATTTTTTTTCATTTCTTTTATTTTTTATGAAAGACACATTTCAGAATACAATGGTAATGAATTTAAATATTGGATTGTGGAAGTTTCGAAATTAATTTTACATGCCATGTGAACCAATCCATTGGTAACCATAACATAGGGAGATTTTAATGCCAAATTATACCTGGCAACTTGATCAAAAACAGCCTGCGAAACGGAAACAGAAGAAGCCTTACACTCAACTATCAGCAATGGAGTAGCTTTACGAGAATAAACCACAATATCAAAGCGCTTGTCTAATCCGTGGATGATGATTTTTTTTTCAATAGCGATCAGAGTTGAAGGCACCATAAGCTGGTTAACTAAGAAATGAGCAACATGTTGACGAACCCACTCTTCGGGTGTAAGCATCACATATTTCTTACGAAAAATGTCAAAAATTTCAGTTTTGGCATCTGAATTTTTACGTGTTTTAAACACAATTTTTGGCAAATTTAGCTGATCCATAGTACAAATATAATTCAATTTTTTAAACATCTTTACACATCAGCATGGAAAGTAAAAAAATGTAATTATCAGAAAGCCATAAAAATGAACAAAAAGAATAAAAAAAACACTACTTTTGTAAAATGCAAGATTGATTGCAGCTTTGCCAAATATCTATGAACTAAAAAGGAAAAGCTTTATGATAACAAAGAAAGAAATTGTCGCTAACTGGCTCCCAAGGTATACTGGAACCGCATTAGATGAATTTGGACAATACATTATTCTTACCAACTTTAAGCACTATGTAGAGCTCTTTGCTCAATGGAATGATGTTCCCATTAAAGGAACAAACCGAGCTATGCCGACAGCCACTGCCGACAATATTACCATTATCGACTTTTCGATGGGGAGTGCAAATGCAGCTACCATTATGGATCTGTTATCTGCAATTTCCCCTAAATCGGTTTTATTCCTTGGAAAATGTGGTGGATTAAAAGCTAAAAACAACCTAGGCGACCTAATTCTTCCTATAGCTGCTATAAGAGGAGATGGTACATCCAACGATTATTTTCCTCCTGAAGTGCCAGCACTTCCAGCTTTTAGTCTACAAAAAGCAATCTCCACAACCATCCGCGATCACTCCTCCGACTATTGGACAGGAACTGTATATACCACCAACAGAAGAGTGTGGGAACACGACGATAATTTTAAAGAGTACTTGAGAAAAATTAGAGCGATGGCTATTGATATGGAAACTGCTACCTTGTTTATCACCGGATTTGCAAACCATATTCCCACTGGGGCACTCCTGTTAGTGTCCGATCAACCGATGATTTCGGATGGTGTAAAAACAGAAAAAAGCGACACCCTTGTCACCGAAAAATTTGTTGAAAATCACCTTCGTATTGGCATAGATTCGCTCAAACAACTTATAAATGAAGGACTTACCGTAAAACACTTACGCTTCGACATTTAGTTTTATTAATACACATTAATTTTTTCCTTGATTAATTAAATGGACTATAAAGAAATTATTCAGCAGATTAAAAACAAAATCTATCATCCAATATATCTTCTACATGGCGAAGAACCATATTTTATTGACTTAATTTCAGATTTTATTTCAGAAAACGTACTCGCATCTCACGAAAAAGACTTTAACCAAACCATTGTTTATGGCAGAGATGTTAAACCAGAAGAGATTTTTGCTCTAGCAAAAGGATTTCCGATGATGGCTAACAATCAAGTAGTTATTATACGTGAAGCTCAAGATGTAAAGCCCCCCGAAAAACTTTTTGAGTTAATGAGTGATTATCTTGAGAACCCTCAAAAAACAACACTTTTAGTTTTCTGCTTTAAACATAAAAAATTGGATGGGCGAAGAAAAGTTGTAAAGACTGCTCAAAGTATTGGTTTATTGTATGAATCAGCTAAGGTGTGGGATAATCAAATTCCTGCACTGATCAAAACCTTTGTCAAAGAAGCTGGGTATAGAATTGGCGATAAAGCAACATTGATGATGAACGAATCCATTGGAACCAACCTTTCTCGTATGAATAGTGAACTAGAAAAGCTCTATATGTTTACTAAAAAAGGAGATGAAATTACACCCGAAATCATTGAGAAAAACATAGGAATTAGCAAAGATTTCAATGTGTTTGAGCTATATAAATCATTAGCACAAAAAAAACATGCATCCACCTTCAAAATCATCCAATACTTTGGCGAAAATAATAAAGAGAACCCTCCTCAAAAAATTATACCTATGCTCTTTAGCTTTTTCAACAAAATTTTAATGGTTCATAACACCGGTGTTAGTCCCAATAGAAATTCTTTTGGCAACCGAGAAGACGAATATTTATTAGGAGCAAAAAACTACTCTATCGATAAAATCATCAAAATTTTTGATATCCTTCGAGAATATGACCTAAAATCAAAAGGGGTTAACTCCGATAAAATTTCTGATGACCAACTTTTAATGGAAATGATTATCAAAGTAGCTTACGTTCAATAATAAATAACTCCCTTTTGCATCCTTTTATGACAGAAGTATACCCAAATTATCCATTTTCACTTATTAAGGTGAGCATTTTTCTGTTTAGGACAGTTATCTGTTTCCCTTTTATCTCAAGGATATTATCCTTGGAAAACTCTGTCATAACTCTACTTACACTTTCTCGTGAAGCATCTACCATGTTGCCAATTTCTTCTTGAGTAAGAGGAATTGAAAATTGATCCGAAAAATAAATATTATCCGAAAAATTTAAGATTACATCCGCAATCTTGCCTCTAATTTGCTTTTGTGTCCTATTTACACATCGGTTGTATGCTTGTAATTCACTTTGGCATAACTCAATCAAGATTTGATCGCTAAAATCGGGATTCGTTCGTAACAACATTCTAAAAACGGAAATGTCAATAAAGCAAACTTCCGAATCCTCAATCGCAGTAACCGAATATTGATTCACTTTATCTCCAAAGGTAGTTGGTAACCCAAGATAATTGGAAGCGTTGGCAATTTTTACAATCTGCTCATGATAAGGACCAGTGATATGAATCTTGGCCAACCCTTTCTTTAAAAAAGCAACATTAGTTGAGAACATACCTTGTTTAATGATATTATCCCCCTTTTTGAATCTAACAGAAAGACAACTACTAGATAATCTCGTTAGCTCTTGGTCGTTCAACTTTTGTGAGGCAGTTGATTTATATTCACATAAATTACAATTATTAGCCATAACGATCAAATTTTTAATGAAAATCTATTTCTATCACAAATATACATCAAAAATGTGACATAAATCACAAATACTTGAATTTTATATCATTTCCAAAAAGCATGAATTGTTATTTTATTGCTGTTTCTTTGTAAAACATAAAAACGATTAAACATGGAAGAATCATTAAACGAACAAGTTCTACAACTGCAACAGCAGATTGAAACACTTAAAAAGAAAGTTTCAAAGTTAGAAAATAGTCGAAAAGACCAATTATCAATGGCCATTGTTTCCGGAGATTTAGATAAAGTAATGGCAGCTTTAATTATTTCATTAGCTGCAACGGCAATGGATACAAAAGTGAAACTGTTTTTCTCGTTCTGGGCTCTGTCAGCTCTTCGTGATAAAAACAAGTCTGCAAAAGGCAAAGATTTTATTTCAAAAATGTTTGGAATGATGCTACCTAAAGGGAAAAATCAGCTAAAATTATCAAACATGAACATGATAGGCATGGGCCCAATGATGATTAAACATCTGATGAAGAAAAAGAACGTCATGTCGTTGGACGAAATGTTCAAAACTGCGGGAGAATTAGGCATCGAAATTATCATTTGCGAGATGTCGATGGATTTGATGGGATTCAAAAAAGAGGAGTTTATTGATTACCCACATCTCTCTTATGCTGGAGCAGCTACATTCGCTTCGGATGCAGGAGAGAGCGCAGCACAACTTTTTATTTAGTCGAAAGTCCATAAAGTCTATAAAGTCGAAAGTCCATAAAGTCTATAAAGTCGAAAGTCCATAAAGTCGAAAGTCCATAAAGGAAGATAGCCAGCAGCAATTGAGTCGAAAGTATAGAAAGGAAGATAGTAAAAAGGCATTCAAGTGGGAGAGCCGCGACATCTTAAATGAGTTTATAAAGTTTATAAAGTCAAAAGTTCATAAAGTATAAAGATAACAAAATAAAAAAATATCATGACAACAGAAGAATTAAAAAATGTAGCGGTTGCTAATACCGTTGATGCACGCGGAACCTCCTGTCCAGGACCATTATTGGCAGCAAAAAAGGCAATCGGAGAAATTGAATCCGGTGAAATATTGGAAATATTATCTGCCGACGAAGGAACCAAAGTGGATATCCCCAGATGGTGTGGAAAAATGGAACACGAGTTTTTGGGTATCATAGAAGAGGACAGCTATTCCAGATTGTTTTTGAAAAAAGCTTAAGTCTCGGTTATTATCGGCATCAGTTTCAAGCTGCGAAATCACGGGCTTGGAACTGATGTTTTTTGATAAGCTCAACTGTTTTTTTGGATTTTTCCATCCAGTAACCTGCCATAATTTTTATCATGTGATTTTGAGTTTTTGCAACCCAACGACTCGAGATTTTTCAGTCTTTTTGTTTTCTAAAACATCAATATATGTCAAACGAAACGTTTAAGCCAAAAATACTGGTCTTTTCAACCGACAAAATTTCCGATCCGGGAATCGATCAGGCCGGTCTGCGTAAGATCCATTACTCACCGGCGGTTTATGTAATCAGTTTGCCCTGCTCTTCGGGCATCAAACCCAAATGGATCCTTCATGCATTTGAGAAGGGATTCGACGGGGTGTTCATCGCCGCTGACGGACACGAATGCTCATACAGCCCTAAGTGTTCGGATTATACCAACCAGATTATTTTAGAATCGCAGGAGTTGATGAAAAAGAACAACATCAGTCCAAAACGGATTCGTATGGCGGCGATCTGTTCTGTTTGTGCGGAGCCGTTTTCGAGCCACATGGACAACTTCAGCAAGATTTTATTTGAGTTGGGAAATATCGCCACGGAAATCAACAATGCCAAACAAGGAGGGGATGAAGATGAAAAAAACTGATAAAACTTACGATGCTTTGGTTATCGGAGGAGGAATTGCGGGACAGGAAGCGGCGCTGAATCTGGCCGATATGAACCACAAGGTGCTGCTTGTTGAAAAAGGGCTCTCCATCGGGGGCAAGATGATCCAGCTGAGCAAGGTGTTTCCGACACTCGACTGCGCCGCCTGCATCACCACTCCGAAAATGTCGGAGACCGCCCGTCATCCCAACATCACCCTGATGCTGAATAGCGAGATTGAAGGGATTTCCAAAAATGGCGACGATTTCGAGATCGACATCACCAAAAAACCACGCTATGTCATACCCGAATTGTGTACTGGTTGCCAATTGTGTGAGTTTGTATGTCCTCAAATTGTTGATGATCAATACAACTATAACATGGTAGGGAGAAAAGCGATATATATTCCGTTTAATCTGGCAAACCCAAAAATTGCGACTATTGATATTGACAATTGTATCAAGTGTCAGAGATGTGTTAAGGTTTGTGCGCCAAATGCAATTGATTTCACGCAAAAAGAAGAAAAAGATCATGCCATTGCCAAATCGGTGGTGGTCACTACTGGCTATCAACTGTTTCCTCCGGCAGGAAAACCGGAATACGGCTATACCAAATATCCGAATGTGATCGACTCCATGCAAATGGATCGTTTGATTGCTCCTACCCGGCCATTCAACGGGGTTTTGAGGCCTGGAGACGGCAAAGTTCCCGATAACATAGCTTACGTTTTATGCACCGGTTCGCGCGACTCGTCCATCGAAAACTCAAGTTGCAGCGTGGAGTGTTCCAACAACCCGATCTGCTCGCAAATCTGCTGCATGTACTCTATCAAACAGGCGCAATTGCTGATGGGGGCACTGCCAATGGCCGATATCACCATCTATTACATGGATATCCGGGCGTTTGGAAAGGGCTATGAAGAATTCTTCCAGCAGTCAAAATCGATGGGAGTGAATTTCGTAAAAGGGAAAGTGGCCAAGATCCGTGAAAATGAAAACAACAGTGGCGACTTGATTCTTCGTTACGAAGATGTGGCCAAGGGCGTTGTCAAGGAAGCAAAACACGATTTGGTGATCTTATCGGTCGGGGTTGTCCCGAATAAGGGGATCCCGAATATGTTCAAGAACGAAAAACTGGAGTTGGATGAGTTCAACTTTGTGAAACAGACCGACGAGTTGGTCAGTCCAGCCATGACGAGCATCGACGGCGTCTTTGTGGCTGGTGCGGCTTGCGGACCTAAAGATATTCCGGATTCCATCTTGTCGGCAGGATGTGCTGCAACAGAAGTAGCCGGTTATTTAAGCACAAAGTAAAAAATGCCACAAAGACACAAAGACGCGAAGGATCTGGGTATTTTCGTCGCAAAAAAAATCTTAGTGTCTTAGAGCCTTCGTGGCAAAAAAAAATAAACTTGGTGCCTTAGTGCCTTCGTGGCGATAATTAAAAAAGAAAAAAATGGACAAAAATTACTTGGAAATATCGGAAGAAGAAGAACTGATAGGGAAAGCAATTGTTGACGCCGCTTACAAAGTTCTTAAAGAACTGGGACCTGGTTTGTTGGAAAAAGTTTACGAAGTTTGTTTTTGCCATGTTTTAAAGGAAAAAGGGTTTGATGTTCAGAGACAAGTTAAAATACCAATTGTTTTTGATGGAATCACATTTGATGAAGGATTGAGATTAGATGTTATGGTAAACGAATTGGTTATTTGCGAGTTGAAGGCAGTAGATCTTGTAAATCCAGTTTGGGACGCCCAGTTGCTAAGTCATCTTAAAATGACAAAAAAACGTCTATGGTTTTTAATAAATTTCAATGTACCGCTCATAAAAAATGGAATAAAAAGAATGGTGTTATAACGTAAACTTAGTGTCTTTGTGCCTTCGTGGCAAAAAAAATAAACTTGGTGCCTTAGTGCCTTCGTGGCGATAAAAAAATGAAAGCAATATGAAAGAAAGAATAGGCGTATATATTTGTCATTGTGGCGGAAATATTTCCGATTACGTGGATGTTGAAGAACTTGGCAAAATGTTTCATGCGGAAGACAATGTGGTGATTTCGAAAGATGTCATGTTTGCCTGTGCGGACTCCAACCAGAAGAGCATGATCAATGATATCAACGAATACAAACTGGATGCGATTGTAGTGGCTTCGTGCTCACCGAAATTGCACCTGCATACTTTTAAGAATGTTGCGTTACGAGCGGGATTGAATCCTACCAACTATGTCCAAGTGAACATTCGGGAACAATGTTCTTGGCCGCACTCCGACCAGCCACGGGAAGCAACCGTAAAGGCGGCCGGACTAATCCGAGCGGGCATCAACAGGGTGTCACACTCCGAATCACTCGACAACATCGAGATCACAGTGAAAAAATCGGCACTGGTTGTTGGTGCAGGCATATCGGGCATGAAAGCGGCCATCGATCTGGCCCGACTGGGGAACGAAGTGTATCTGGTGGAGAAAGATTATTTTGTTGGCGGACGCATTGCCCAAAACGACAAACTATTCATGTCGGGACAAAAAGGGAAAGAGGTTGTCACAAAACTGTTTGAGGAGTTGAAAAGCTACAAAAACATCACCCTTTTCACTGGCGCCTCAATCGAAAAATCGAGCGGAAGCTTGGGAAATTTCCATGTGGACATCAAGATCAAACCAAGATATATCAAAGGGAAAGCGGATTATACCATGGTGCAAAACGCCATACAGGAGTGCAATTCGTTTGTGTTTGATGATTTCAATTTTGGATTGGCGAAACGCAAAGCCATCTACAAAAACTATCCGGAAGCCCTTCCCGATGTTCCCGTGGTGGATGTGGAAGCATTGAAAAACGAGCCGGAGCTGATTGCCAAATATGCCTCAGTGTTTGATTTCAATCAAGAGGAAGAAATGATTTCATTGATTGCCGGCTCGGTGTTGGTCACCACCGGTTTTGATTCCTATCAGCCCAAAGAGGGTGAATTTGGTTACAAAAACATTCCGAACGTGCTCACGTTACCCGAGTTCAAACGGTTGATGGAGTTAAATCCAGACAAACTGATCTTTAACCAAAAACCGATCAAAAGCGTCGCGTTCATCTATTGCGTGGGCAACCGCCAGACCAAAGGCGAAAACAAATATTGCTCCCGTCAGTGCTGCACCTCGACCATTCATACCGCAATCGAACTCAAAGAAAAATATAAGAATATCATCGCTTTTCACCTTTTCAGGGATATCCGCACCTACGGCAAACAGGAGATCTTATTCGAGAAATCTTCAAAACAGGGCGACATCTACCTCCGTTACGACGAAAAAGAACCACCCGTGGTGGATATTTCCGGCAAGTCGCTTATCGTGAAAGTGAAGGACCATCTAACGACGAAAAAAGAGCTGGAGCTGGAAGCGGACATGGTGGTGTTGGTCACCGGCATGGTTGCCCGTGAGGACAGCAAACTTATCTCGGAAATGTTTAAGATTCCGATTGGCAGCGATAAGTTTTTCAACGAGATCCATCCAAAACTGAAACCGGTGGAAACGGTAATTAAAGGGGTTTACATCGGTGGCGCTTGCCAAGGACCGAAAAACATCAGTGAATCGGTGCAATCGGCTCTTTCTGGAGTGACAAAAATCAATGCCTTGCTCAAAGGCGGCACATTATCTCTTGATCCGATTATTGCCCGGGTAAACAGTGATCTCTGCACCTGGTGCGGAAAATGTGAAGTTGTTTGTGAATATACCGCCATCAGAGAGGTTGATACAAACGGCAAACACATTGCGGCTGTCAACGAAGCCATCTGTACCGGCTGTGGAATCTGTACCCCGATTTGTCCCGTGAATGCCATTGAAATTGATCAATTTACCGACAGGGAGATCGAGTCGATGATTGACGGATTTATGCAGAAAGTTGAATTTACAATATCTGAAAATGCAACAGGAAAAGATCAAAAGGCCGATGTCGTTAGAATGAAAGCATTTCCTCAATTATGGAAAAGCATCCTCAAGTTCATGAATGAAGGCAAAAAAACGATTCCAGAGATTGCGACTGAACTGGGAGTTGACAAAGAAGTGATCACCTATCATCTGATGACCATGAACAAATACGGCGTGGTGGTGCCGGATGGTCTGGACGATGATGATGCCTATTTTTATTACAAAATTAAAAATTAATGACGATGGCAAGAATAAATCCTGAATTTACAACAGAGCTCAAAAAATACGGAGCCGGAGATTACACGGCATGTTTCAATTGCGGAACCTGCACGGCCACTTGCTCATTATCGACCACGGAAAATTCGTTCCCACGCGAAATGATCCGTTACAGCACCTTGGGGTTGGAGGACGAAATCGCTTCTTCGCTGAAACCGTGGCTGTGCTACTACTGCGGCGAATGCTCCTCGCAATGTCCGCGGACGGCAGAGCCCGGCGAATTGATGATGTCGCTCCGCCGCTGGCTGACCGCAAAATACGACTGGACAGGTCTTTCCGGCTTGCTCTACAAATCGCTGATGCTGACTTGGACCGCCATGATTTTGGTCTTTGCCGGAGTGATCGCTTTCGCTTATTCCAAAGCGTTTGACTTGGAACAGATCATGCACTTCGGACATTTGTTTGAGATGTTCGCCATCGGAAGTGTTTTTGCAGTTATTCTCACCCCGAACATTGCCCGGATGTGGTACTTTACAGTGCTTAAACCCAAAAATAAAGTGACCTTTATGACGTATGTGAAAAGTTTGGGCGAATTTTTCGTCCACATGTTCACCCAAAAACGGGCACTGGGTTGCGACGACAACAAATGGCGTTGGTTTGAACACTTTATCCTGGTGATTGGTTATCTCACCTTGCTTTTCACCACCGTTTTCCTCGATTGGTTTGGCTCCGAAAACCTGTTTGTAATTGTGTTTGGCTATCTGGTGAGTGCGCTCGTATTTATCGTCACCTTTGACTTCGTGATGAGCCGGATCAAGAAGAACAAGGCTTTGAACAAACACTCGCAACCGTCGGACTGGTTCTTTGTTATCTGGTTGCTGTTGATGGGAGTTACCGCCTTCGCCGTCCGTCTGTTCATCGACCTTGGAATAATCGAAAACAACCTCTGGCTATACCTGTTCCATCTGACCATTTTGGCTCAGTGGGCTCTGATTATCGTCCCTTTCGGAAAGTGGACGCACTTCCTGTATCGTTCGTTTGCGATGTATTTTGAGAAGATTTTAGTGAAATAAGGAATGGGACGCAAATAACGCAGATTTGAATGATAAACTCTGATTTTGTTGTAGATTATTTTGTGGGTTTATTTTTAATCAAATACTTCGTTTAACAGCACACATAATAATAAAATAGTCATAAAACTAAACAATTTGTCCATTTTGAGGTTTATACATTAAATCAAAAAAACAAATATTATGGAAGAACAAATGTATTCAATGCCAAGAATTGGCGAAAAAGCTCCAGAATTTAAAGCCGTTACAACACAAGGTGAAATTAATTTCCCAGGAGATTACAAAGGAAGTTGGGTTATTTTATTCAGTCATCCTGCAGATTTTACTCCAGTTTGCACATCAGAATTTATGACCTTTGCTTCGATGGAGAAACAATTTAATGAAGCAAATTGCAAGTTGGTTGGACTTTCGGTAGATGGTTTATACAGTCACATTGCGTGGTTGCGAACCATTAAAGAGAAAATCGAATATAAAGGGATGAAAAACGTAGAAGTCACTTTCCCTCTTATCGAAGATATCACCATGGATGTTGCGAAAAAATATGGGATGATGATGCCTGGCGAAAGCAATACCAAAGCCGTTAGAGCGGTATTCGTAATTGACCCTCAAGGTGTTATCAGAACAATTATCTATTATCCGTTGAGTTTAGGTCGTAATTTTGACGAATTGTACCGTGTTATCATCGCTTTGCAAACAGCAGATGAATTTAAAGTAGCCACTCCTGCTGATTGGAGACCTGGAGATGAGGTGATAGTCCCTACTGCCGGCTCATGTGGAGTAGCAAAAGAGAGAATGGAAAGTCAGGATGAAAACACAAAATGTTACGATTGGTTCTTCTGCACTAAAAAGTTAAGTAAAGAAGAGGTGTTGAAGAAAATCTTGAAATGACAACGAAAAAAATAAATAAAAAGACAGTTGCAAACGTAACTGTCTTTTTTTATGGGCGTTAATTTCGAAAAGTTGTCTAAATAACGTACTAGATTTCTTATTTGAGCATATGTTCATTATCTTTGCAGTGAACAAATGATTAAAACAACATGTCTCCAAGGATAAAAAGAATTAGAAAAGTGCTCAATCCTCCCTTAATCAAGGGGATGAAGCCATATGGTCACACTGTAGAGTCAATAGATCAAACATCGGTCACTTTATTGTATGAGGAATATGAGGCATTGCGGATGTGTGATTACGACATGATCAATCATCATCAGGCTTCTGAATTAATGATGGTCTCTCGTCCAACTTTTACACGGATATATGCTTCAGCGCGTCAAAAGATTGCCCAAGCTTTAGTTGAAGGGCGGCCTATTGCAATTGAGGGAGGGAAAGTATATTTTGATAGCGATTGGTATCAATGCGATTATTGCAAATGTCACTTTAATAATCCCGAAAAGGACAAAGAGGTGAAGGAGTGCCCTTTGTGTGGAGAATCGCAGGTTCTGAGATGTGATTATGACAACACTATTGAAAGCGATTTGAATATTTCTCAAGAGGATGTTTGCATCTGTCCAACGTGTGGAAATGAGCAACTTCATCGGCTAGGGTTTCCATGCAATAATGAGCGATGTCCCAAATGCAATAGTTTAATGATCAGAAAATCAAGATAAATTTATATAGTATGAAAGCAGCCATTACATCTACAGGAAATTCATTAGACTCCTTTGTCGACAGTCGATTTGGACGTTGTGCATATTTCGTGGTCTTTGACACGGAAAGCAAATCGATGGAGTTTATCCCAAATCCATATAAAGAGGCAGAAGAGGAGGTTGGGTTTTCTGCCGTTGAATTAATTGCGTCGAAAAATGTCAGCAAAATTATTTCAGGGGAGTTTGGAATGAAAATAAAACCGATGTTGGATAGTCTTAAAATCCAGATGATTGTAGTTAAAGAATTAGAGAAAAAGGTGTCGGATATTATTAATCTATTAAATCGTTAAACGATGAAAAAGAGTTTAGAGAAAATCGCCGTAGCGTGGGATGCTAGAATTGGCGCTTCAGTTTTTACAACTGTGGACAAGGACAATGTTCCCAACTCAATTTATGTTAAAAGTATCTCCAAATATAACGACAATATTTATTTGGTGGCAGATAATTATTTCAATAAAACTCGGGAAAATCTGAAGTCAGGATGCCAAGGTTCAATTTTATTTATGGTTGATGAAACAGAAGCATATCAGATAAAAGGAGTTGTGAGATATGAGACCGAAGGAGTTTATTTCGATAATATGAAAAGCTGGAACAATCCAAAACGACCAGGTCATGCCGTCGCTGTACTAGAGGTGGTGGAAATTTACCGCGGTGGAGAAAAGCTGTACGAACCTGAATAATTTTCAGGCTAAAAGAGAATTCTATGAAAAGCATAGAAATTAAAATAAAAAAAGGAGGTGTAAAATGCCAGGATTTAATCAAACAGGACCTAAGGGTTTAGGCTCGAAGACTGGAAGAGGAATGGGAAAATGCGTCAATAATGTTGTTGGCGAGAGAAGGACTCAAATTACCCCGGAAGATGTGACAAATGAAGTTGCATTTCATCCAAATCAACAACAAGGATTTGGGTTTGGAAGAGGAAATGGGGTTGGGTGTCAGCATCGCTTCAGAGGCGGTCGCTAGGTGAATTTAGAAACCGCTTCTAAAGCGAGATTTAACGAGGCGGTTTCTTTTTTGATTATTAAAATAAACATTGATTTTTATGAACAGCAATACGAGTTACATTATCATCATTATAATACTTGCTCTTACAAATGGAGTAATTAATCAATTTATACCATCAAAACGAAAGATAACAGCTGAAATATCAGTCATTATTGTCGGATTATTATTTATGTTTTCTGGTTTTGTCAAAGCAGTGGATCCGTTAGGCTCTGCATACAAAATCCACGATTATTTAGAGGCATTTAAGTTGACATGGCTCCTATCTGCTTCGACCGTTTTAGGGGTTGTTCTAAACATAGCGGAATTTTTTATCGGGTTTGCAATATTGTTAAAAATCAGAGTTCAGGTTACTTCATGGGGTGCGATTCTATTTATGGCATTTTTCACCCCGCTTACCCTTTATCTTGCAATTAAAAATCCGGTGAGTGATTGTGGTTGTTTCGGTGATTTCATGGTTTTGTCAAATTGGGATACATTTTTTAAGAACATTGGATTTTTGCTTTTTTCCATCACTTTATTTATGAATAGAAAAGAGATTAATCCTTACTTTAAGAATAATAACGGGCAAATACTCACGGCCCTTTCTGGATTTATTATAATATTGATTTTACAGATTTATGCCCTTAGATACGATGCGATTTTTGATTTTCGCCCATGGAAAGTAGGGAATAAAATCGCTGATTTTGTGGTGCCAACTATGGAAAAAGCAGAGATTAAATTGGTTTATAAAAACATTCAAACAAATCAAGAGGAGTTGTTTACAGCAGAGAATCTACCTTGGGAGGATTCAGTTCGCATGGCAAACCTCATCTTTGTAGAGCAGCGCAAAACCATCATTCAACCCTTTAAAGAAGCTCCAATTCACGATTTTATCATTGCCAACAGAGAAGGCGATGTGTTGACCGAAGAGATTATTGCAAATAGTAATTATATCTTCATGGTAGTTGCTTATGATCTGTCGTCCACCAATATTGAATCTTTTTCTCAGTTGAATCAATTTGCGCAAGAGTGTGAAAAAGACAGCATTTCAATGGTGATGCTTACTGGTTCAAATTATAATGAAATCGATGTTTTTGCAAAACAAGTTGATTTGAAATTTCCCGTTTACATTACTGACCCAATTGCATTAAAAACGGTGATTCGCTCCAATCCTGGCACATTGCTTTTGCGAGACGGATATGTAATGGATAAATGGCCATTCAGGAAGATGATCACCTTCCAAGAATTTAAACAGAAGAAAGAAAGTTATCAAAATAAATATCAGAATCTTAAAAATAAAAAGTAAAAGAAATGAAAAGAACATTTGCAATTCCTACCGAAAATGGTGTATTATGCGCACACTTCGGTCACTGTCAGCAATTTGCTGTAGTTGAAGTAGAAAATAATCAAATTATTTCAACCTCAAACGTAATTCCACCAGAGCATGTGCCTGGCTTGTATCCAGCATGGGTGGCCCAACTTGGTGCTACCGATGTCATAGCGGGAGGCATGGGGCAACAAGCGATCACCCTTTTCAATCAACAGAAGATCAATGTGTTTGTGGGTGCGCCAATTGATGACCCTTCAGCATTGGTGAAACGCTTTTTGGAAGAGAAATTAGAACTAAACGCAAATTACTGTAATCACGATGAATCATCTCATGAACACTGCGCCCATTAATCATAAACATGAATTAAAGGAGCAATGCATAGAATGCTTTGAGTCTACATATGCCAGATTAGGGGAAAAGTTTAACTGTTCCCTTAATCAAATGTTGTTATTCAATGCTCGGGCAAAAGAAATTTTGGTAAAATACAAAGAGTATTCAAGTCCTGAAATTCAACGTGAGTTAAATTCTCTTTTTTGCCAATTAATGGACAACAGTGATCCGTTTTTTGATGAAAAAAAGAGGAGCAATCACATTGCCAGTGAATTGTATAAAGATTGGAAACCCAAAGTATTGCGATCACAAAATCCATTTGATTTGGCTCTTCGACTTTCGGTAGCGGGCAATATTATGGACTATGGAGCCAATCGGACATTTAACATCACCCAAACAATCGCGCAGGTGTTGGAGGCTGAATTCTCTATCGACGATTCTGTTCAATTAAAAGAGGAGATTCGTAAAGCTAATCATATCTTATATTTGGGAGATAATGCAGGTGAAATTGTTTTTGATAAATTATTTATTGAAACAATGATGCATCCGAATGTTACCTATGTTGTTAGAGGAAATCCCATTTTAAATGATGTCACCAATGCAGACGCTGTGGAAGTAGGCATGGAGAAAGTGGCGGATGTTATCTCCAATGGGTATGATGCACCATCAACAGTGCTAAGCAAGTGTAGCAAAAGGTTTTTGGAAAGTTATAACAATGCAGATTTGATTATCTCCAAAGGTCAAGGGAATCTTGAGAGCTTAATTGACGAACAGGATCCACGGATTTACTTTTTACTGATGGCCAAGTGTGATGTAATTGCAAAACGGTTGAATGTTGCGAAAGGTAGTTTTATTGTACTCAAAAACAAAGGTCTTTGATGCTTTGAAAAAATGAAAATAAATAGGAAAATGATGTTTAAAATTGCAATTGCCAGCGGAAAAGGAGGGACAGGGAAAACCACACTTTCCACGAATTTATCGGCTTATATTGCTGAAAAATGCGACGTGGTTTTAGTCGACTTAGATGCAGAGGAACCAAACTCGGGATTATTTCTGAAAAGCGACTGGGTTCATCAAGAGGTGATCTGCAAAGAAGTTCCTGAATGGAACGAAGCAACATGTAACTTGTGTGGGATGTGTGCCAAAGTGTGTAATTTCCATGCCGTTATTAAGCTGGGGCCCACTATTCTGGTTTTCCCCGAGCTGTGTCATAGCTGTTTTGCCTGCTCCGAATTGTGCCCAGCAAATGCCTTGTCCATGATTTCAAAACCTATTGGACTTATTAGTGAAGCTCAACTTGGGAATTTGCATTTTGTAGAGAGTCGCCTTAATATTGGCGAAGAACAAGCGGTTCCCCTGATTGCAAAAGCGCAACATTATGTCGAGAAAAAACACTCATCTGCTCAATTTGCCATTTTTGATGCTCCTCCTGGAACCTCTTGCTCAATGATTGAAGCTACAAAAGAGGCCGATTTCATCATCTTGATCACCGAGCCGACTCCTTTTGGTGTGCATGACTTGGGGTTGGCTGTTGAAACCATTCGTTTGCTTGAAAAACCATTTGCAGTAGTGGTAAACAGGGTTGGAATTGGCGATAATGCCGTGGATATATACTGTGCGAAAGAGAATATCCCCATCCTCGCAAAGATTCCAAATGATCGAAAAATTGCCGAACTCTACTCAATAGGAAAACTGGTTTATAAAGAAATTCCCGACGTAAAAGAGGCCTTAAATCAAATATACATTTATTGCACAACCCTTGCGAAAGGAGAAAATCGATGATAGAAATTGTGGTTATTTCGGGAAAGGGAGGAACAGGTAAAACTTCCATTACCGCATCGTTGGCAATATTGGCAGGAAAAGAGGCGGTAATAGCCGATTGCGATGTAGATGCTGCGGATATGCACTTGCTTTTGGCTCCCGATTTCGATTACCGGGAAGATTTTTACAGTGGCCAACTAGGGTATATCAACCAAGAAAATTGTATCAGATGTCGAAGATGTGCTCAGGTTTGTCGATTTGATGCCATTCGAGAGATAGACCGACGCTTTGTGGTAGATCCGCTTTCGTGCGAAGGTTGCGGATATTGCGCCCGAGTTTGTCCTACAAAAACAATTGAGAATAAAGAACGATTAGCGGGAGAGTGGTATATCTCAAACATTAAAACAGATAGTGTAATGGTGCATGCACGCCTGAAAATTGGGGCAGACAACTCAGGAAAATTGGTGGCAAAAGTAAAAAACGAGGCAAAAGAGTTGGCTACTGAAAGCCGCAAAGAATTTGTCATCGTGGATGGTTCGCCAGGAATTGGCTGTCCTGTAGTCTCTTCACTGTCGGGAGCAAATTTTGTTGTTTTTGTAGTCGAGCCCTCTGTTTCGGGTATTCACGATTTGAGAAGAGTACACCAAGTGGTTAAAAAATTTCATATCAATGCCGGATGTATCATAAATAAAGCCGATTTGAACATGGGAAAACAGGAGGAACTAATGGCGTTCTTAATTGAAGAAAAAATTGCACATATCGCCAGTTTGCCTTACGATGAGAACTTCACCAAAGCAATGGTGGAGGGAAAAACCATTGTAGAGTACGATCAGGGAAATTTGAAGGAATTGCTCGCCGAAAGTTGGAATAAAATAAAAGAGATAGTCAGAAATTAAATAAAAGAAATTATGAAAATTGCATTCACATCAACAGGCACCACATGGGAGTCGTTTATAGACGCTCGTTTTGGAAGAACTGAGTACTTCTTGGTTTTTGATGAAGAGACCCAAGAGATGTCAATCATTGACAACAGCGCTGTAAAAAACGAAGCGCATGGAGCTGGAACTGCAACAGCTCAAAAGATCTTCGAGATAAATCCCGACGTGCTGATAACTGGCAATGGTCCTGGCGAAAATGCAGCTACCGCTTTGAAAAAAATCAACATGAAGATTTTTGTGGACGCTCAGGAAATGACGATTAAAGAGGCATATGAGCAGTATAAAAATAACAAACTAAAGGAAATTTAATACAAATAAAACTTAAATAAAAAATTATGGAATCAAAATCACTATGGACGAGACAGTTTCAATCTGTTGTGGACAATGGGAGAAATCACAGTATGGTCATCGATCTACCGGAGGCAAAAGGAGGTGTAAACAGTGGGCCTACTGCCTTGGAAGTTTGTTTAATGGGATTTAGCGGATGTGTCGGAACCATATTTGCCATGGTTGCCCAAAAGATGAGACTCACTTTCGAAATGATGGAAGTGGACGTTAACGCAGAGCAAAAAAACAATGCGCCAACCATCACCGACATTCATTTTGTGATGACTCTCAAAACAAATGAGGACAAACAAAAAATTGAGAAATGTTTAAATCACACTTTGGAGACTTGCCCTGTCGGAGTGCTGTTTAAAAATGCCGGCGTTATCATTACAAACGAAATCAAATATTTATAATCATGAGTAGTATGGAAAAATTCGCATTGCCAAATGTGAAAAACATCATTGTCATTGCTTCAGGAAAAGGTGGAGTAGGTAAATCAACCGTATCTGCAAATATTGCCATCTCATTAGCACGCCAAGGGTTGAAGGTAGCGTTGATTGATGCAGATATTTATGGGCCATCCATTCCGAAAATGTTTGGGATAGAGGGAATGAATCCCGAAGTCTCCCGAAATGGGGAACAAGAGACGATGTTCCCAATTGAGAAATATGGAGTAAAAATCATGTCCATCGGCTTTTTTATTGCCAAAGACAAAGGGTTGATTTGGAGAGGTCCAATGGCTTCAAATGCGATCAGTCAATTGATTGAAAACACACAATGGGGGGATCTGGATTATATGATCCTCGATTTTCCTCCCGGAACAGGAGATATTCAATTGACAATTGTTCAAAAATACGATATCACGGGAGCGATCATTGTGACCACCCCGCAAGAGATTGCATTAAATGATGCCCGAAAAGCTGTTTCCCTGTTTACAACACCAGGTGTAACCGTGCCTATTATTGGAGTGGTGGAAAACATGTCGTGGTTTTCGCCAATTCCGCATCCTGAAGAAAGATATTTTATATTTGGTAAAGGTGGTGGATCACTATTAGCTTCTGAGACAAATACTCCATTATTGGGGCAAATCCCATTGGTTGCCGAACTTGGAGAGGCCGCCGAAAAAGGATTGAGTGTTTACAATCAACCAGATGCTGCAGCAACAGAAGCATTTGATGCTATTGTAGAACAGATGCTAGCCTAAATTTTAAAAAATAATCAAATTCAATGTCTTTTTTGTTGCTTTTTGAACCTAAATTGTGACAAAAAGGGCTTGAATTGATGACTGTTTTTAGGGGCGATTTCTGGGTTTTGGAGCCCGTCAATTAGCTATCTCCGCAATTTAATGATAAACAACCTTGTCAATTGGAACTGGTTTGTTTATTTCGTTTACAGCCGCAAAGGTGAACAAAGCGCATACGGCTTTTATATTTTCCCCTGTTTCATGGTCTTGTGCATATATTTCAACTTTGATCATTATTTTAACAGTACCCACATTTACCACATTTCCAACAATTTCAACAATAGATCCAACTTCAATTGGAAGTAAGAATTGGATCTTGTCGGCAGAAACAGTCACCATTTTCTTTTTTGTAAAACGAATAGCTGTAATATATGCTACTTCGTCCATCCATTGCATGGCAACACCCCCAAACAATGTGTTATGATCATTTAAAGCACCAGGGAAGACAATTCTATCTTGTTTCGTTTCAGAATTCAAAATTCGGTCATTCATTGTTTTAGATTGATTTTTTTTGCAAAAGTATAAAATATTTTTTGTTTATGAACCTAAGTTCATTATCTTTGCAAAAAAAATAAAGTATTTTGAATTTCATAAAAATCAAATTTTAATGGCTAGACCACAAATAAAGAGGAAAATTTGTGTGCCTCCGAAGATGATAGGTTTTAAGCCTTATGGATATACACTGTGTGAGATTGAAACCATCAAACTCACTTACGAAGGATATGAATCCATCCGCTTGGTTAATTATGAAATGCTGTCGCAAGAACAAGCGGCTGAACAAATGAATATCTCCAGACCAACATTGACACGTATCTACAACAAGGCGCTAAAAACAGTAGCATTGGCAATGATTGAATGCAAGGCAATTGAAATAGAAGGTGGCAATTATCACTTTGAACAAGAGTGGTTTAGATGTAAAAAGTGCCATAAATTAATTCAAGGACTTGACAATCATACTAGATGTAAAGATTGTAAATTATTTGGGACAGATGAACTTATTCATATCAATTCAAAATCAAATCAATTAATATAATCAAATTTATGGACACAAAAAATTCAGGTTTTAACACCAAACTAATCCACGCCGGAGAAATTGAAGATCGATTCAGATCAGCTACTGTTCCAATTTATCAAACATCTACATTCTCATTCGAAACTGCAGAAGAGGGAGCTAAATGTTTTGCAGGTGAGAGTAACGGTTATATGTACACTCGTATTAACAATCCTACCATTGATGCATTGGAACGTCAGATCGCAGCATTGGAAAATGGATTTGGTGGGATTGCCGTTAGTTCAGGAATGGCTGCTGTTAATGTTATTTATCAAACGCTTTTAGCTTCTGGCGATCACATGGTTAGCACCGATTCAGTATATGGACCATCCCGTGCAATCATGGAAAACCATTATGTAAAATATGGCGTTGAAAGTACATACATCAATACTACAAATTTAGAAAATATCGAAAAAGCATTTCGTCCAAACACCAAAGTGCTGTATATCGAATCACCTGCAAATCCAACAATGGACATTACCGACATCGAAAAATGTGCTGAAATAGCCCACCGTCATGGTGCGTTATTGGTTGTTGATAATACTTTTAGTAGTCCTTATTTATTGAGACCTATCGATTTAGGAGCAGATGTTGTTTTTCATTCAATGACCAAATTTATCAATGGTCACGCTGACATCGTAGCTGGTATTGTAATCGCAAACGAAGAACAACTTTACAAAAAACTTCGTGGAATGATGGTCAGTCTGGGTTGCAATATGGATCCACATCAAGCATACATGGTACTTCGTGGTGTAAAAACATTAGGAATTCGTATCGACAGAGCGGTTGAAAATGCACAAAAAGTAGCTGAATTCTTAGAAAATCACCCAAAAGTGGCTTGGATTAAATATCCTGGCTTGAAATCTCATCCTCAATACGAATTGGGACAACGTCAACTAAAAGCTTCTGGTTCAATGATTAGCTTTGGACTAAAAGGTGGTTTTGATGCGGCTAAAGTCTTAATGAACAATGTGCATTTGGCACTTCTTGCAGTTTCATTGGGTGGTGTTGAAACTTTGATTCAACATCCTGCTTCTATGACCCATGCTAAAGTTTCAAAAGAGGGTAAAGACAAAGCTGGTATCACCGATGACTTAATCCGTTTTGCTGTTGGTATCGAAGATGCGGAAGATATTATCGCTGATTTGAAACACGGTTTAGACAAAGTATAAGTGTTTGAAGGAAAACGTCAATTTAGGAACAATAAAGTTGACGTTTTCTTTATACAACACGTTCATTTCCATAAAAATAGAATTATGAAAGTAGCAATTCCATTAAAAGCTAACAATCAGGTCGATGATCATTTTGGTCATTGTGCATTTTACAGCGTCTTTTCAGTAAGTGAAAACGGGGATGTAAATGAGGAAAATATCATTGAAGCAACACAAGGTTGTGGATGCAAATCAAACATTGCTTCGGTCTTGGCAGATCAGGGTGTCAAAGTGATGTTGGCCGGCGGAATTGGCGCAGGCGCCATCAATGTCCTTAACAATGCTGGGATTGAAGTAATCAGAGGTTGTAGCGGCGACGTGACCACTTTGGTTAAACAGTATGCTGCGGGTATCATTGCTGACAGTGGTGTAAGCTGTTCCAGTCACGATGCGCATCATGCCGAAGATGGACATGTTTGTTCACACTAGGTTGAGATTAACCATATTAATAGATTGTAATCCGTTATGGAAGTTGAGTTTCTCAGTTTCTGTATCGGATTACTTTTTTATTGCACCACCGAAAACACGTCAAATCCATTCTCTTTAATCACGTTCATTGCCCGTTGCCGTTGCATCACACTCCCTCCCCAATAATTGAAGTCCCAACTATGTGGAGTTTTGAACCACGAGGAGACATCCATTTGCAATTTCAAAGTAGAAGTATTATTCGCAGTAATTGAAAATCCAGGAGTGGGCAAAGTAACCACAAAATAATTCTGTACAAATCCTGTAATGGAGTTGGTGTTATACGTGATGGTGTCGGTGTAAATTTGACCAATTCCCAAATGAAAATCAAACGGTTGTTGCATCTGTTGTGGGTCTGTCCATTTGCCATTTATCATCATATAATGATAGCCACCGCCCAAGATGTCGGGCCAAGCCATATTGGATTCGGGAGGGTTCACAAACAAGAATGACTGGTTGCGTTGTTCCGAAATCCCAAAAACAAATGAAACGGAATCCACTACACCTTGAGGAATAGAATCATAAACATTCCAAATAAGCGTTGAAGGTATTTCTGCATCAACATAATGAATGGCTGTCCATTGGTCTATCAATAGAGGTGCTCGTTGATGCAAATGTAGTTTTACATCAGAAATAAAATACATTAAATCGTAGATTTCATATTGATTGCCGGCTTCATTGAAATATTGATTGGAGTTTAGAATCAAAGGATTGTTTCCTACAACATGAGAGAAAATTATTTTTATTTTTCCTGATGTAGATTCAGGGGTTACAATATCCGTGTCTTTTTTACATCCCCATACAAAAACAGAGAAAATAATTACAATGACTATATGGTGAATCGTTTTGTGCCTGCTCATGTTTTATTGGTTTAGTTTAAAAATCCAATTTCAAATTTACAAAGAAAACCCTGCCTGGTTCATAAAGTTTAATTTTCTCCAACGGATTACTCGATACTGCCCTGCGATTCAGGTGGTTGTAATATGCTTGATTAAGGATATTGTTTACTCCCACATTTATGGTCGCCCATTTTTTAAACACATATTGAATACTGCCGTTTATCAACATATAATCAGGGGTTGATTTTTCATAATTGGCTTCAGATATTTGATTTTGAGGCAATGTGTATTCAATAGCTAAGCGTGGAATAAAATTTAAAGAACCAAATTTATAAATAATCGATACCGAAGAGTTCAAAGCAGGAACCTCAGGCAATGGATCGTTTTTGAGGATGGTTGTAGATATCACTTGGTTATTAGCTACATTGTATTTGGTAGCTTTTTCCATAACAGCATAAGTATAACCAGCAGTTACCCCAATTTCTAACTTATTTACTGGAGAACTATTCAGTACCAATTCTCCGCCATAGAAAATTGCTGTTCCAAGATTGGAAAATTGCTTTACCCCCAATGCTCCTTGTGTAGCTACACCAAGAATATTTGGAGGTAATACAGCTCCTCCAATATAATTTAATACTTGGGATGCAAAAAGATTCACACCTGCAATCCCTAATTTATTGGTTACACGAAAACTCATTGTTAGTTGATTGTTTGTCTCGGGTTTAAGATTCGGATTTCCTAAGTAGTCATAATTATCAAACCCTACCAGCATGCGCTTAATGTAGAGTTCGTTCATATTTGGACTTCGTTGAGCCGATACAGCATCCAGCGAAATCAAAAATTCAGAGTTTGGTTTATAATCATACTTCAATCCATAACTTACTAAATGGTTATTATGCGTATTCTTTGAAAAATATACCACTTCGTTTTTAACCAAACTAAAGGTATCTTTCGAAAAATGCTGATGCTTGTCGTAGCGTAGCGTGGCTGTAATGAATGAGTGAATGTGTTTGATTGGATAGGAAATCTGGCCATAAAAACCAAGATTTCTGATTACAGCATCTTTCCAAATATTATCTTGTTTTGAGGTAGTGGTAGTTATCCCATTCATGGACATGATCATTTTGCGGGTACGTGTTCCCTCTTTGTCAATCTGATGGAAATCCCCACCGATAGTGCCGTTTATCCTCCGAAAACTGAATTTTTTTCGAAGATTAACTCCTGAAGTTAGTGCTTCAACTGCAGATTCGGCTCGCATAATGCTAGTACTAGGCGGTACTACCTGCGATGCCTGTGCTCGTTCGAAATTATCCATCTTGTGGTTTACCCTAACGTGATATGCATTTATCCTAAATTTTTCATTTTTTGCACTATCGTACCGAATGTAAGAAAGATTAAAAATATCAGTAAAATCAAAATTTTCATCCATTGGCAATGCAGGAAATAGGACATCTCTCGACTCAGAGCGAGTATAGTTTAAAATCAGATGTTGATTTGGCCTTATCGCAGTCCCTATTTTTGCAGCGACAAAGTCTTTTTGAAACGATGACTTTACCATCGAATCTCTCCCGTCGGAATAATTGCCAAAACTTTTATTCCCACCCATTAAAGTAAAGAAAAAGTTCTTATTACCTCCATTTATTGCGATACTGTTTGAAAAACCATTGAAATTGCTTTCGTATCCAGACTTTATTTTGGCATTAATTCCAAATTTTTTGCGTGGTTCAGGTTCTATTGTTTTCATGATTAAAACTCCACCAATCGCTTGACTATATAAAAGCATGTTGCTGCCCGTTTCCCAATAAATTAGACTTATCTCCTCGGCATCAATATGCGAGGTGGTTGGATCCATCCTATTAGGACAACCTCCTTCAATGTGAAGTCCGGTATTTGTAGTGATAAAAAGCTGATTGTTTCTGAATCCTCGATAAACTGGGTCGATGGACGAACCACCTCGGCGAATTCCCGACGTATTGGGCATACTGCGAAGCATCAGGCCAATATCGCTTTGAGGGTTAGAAAAATTTTGAGGATGTAGTCCTTGAATGGATTGAATACTGCATTCTCGGATAGCATTAATGTAGAATTCAGGCAAAAAAACCGATGTATCTTGAGCAAAAGATGTATATGAAAGAATCGAAAAAAAAATTGATATGTAAAAATACCTATTCTTCATTTTTTTATTACAAAGATATGCAAAAAGTAAATTCAAAGCAATTAAAACGTACCATCCTTTTTTCTAGCTAGTTTAATCATATCTTCATAAATAAATATTCTAAAAAAACGTTGAGAAGCTTTTCTGCTTTTTTCAAACTTAAAATATCTTTTTGCAAAAAACAGTAAATAGTCAAAAAATGACAAAAAAAATTGTAGAATTACAAAAAGCATAACTTATTGATTTTATGTTATTTAATCAATAAAATTATCCTTATTAAAAAAAATAAAAGAAATCTTTGAACAAAACATTCCTTTTTTAATTATATTTGCAGTCCAATATATTTGCTAGTAGCAATTAAAATAATTAAAATGGAATGTTTGTGTAAAATTAAAGATGTTTTTAAAAAGATTCATCAGTTTGAACAGAAATTAAACACAGAGATAAATGTAACCATCAATGAGGCGATGGTTTTGTGCAGTTTATCCGATACAAAAAAATGTTCAGGAGATATTTCTACGGATACAGGAATTTCTACTAGTCGCACATCCAGGGTGTTAGTATCCTTAGAACAAAAAGGGTATGTTACCAGGAGTTTTGATAGTATCGACAAGCGTAAAATGATGTTTGAGTTGAGCAAGGAAGGGCTCTCAAAACAACAATTGATAAATACGATAGAAATTGACTTAAGCTTTATTTAAAAAGAAAAACATAAGAAAAACAATATGAAAATAGTAATTATTGGAGGCGTAGCAGGAGGAGCAACTACTGCTGCACGTTTAAGAAGAGAAGACGAAAAATCAAAAATCATCCTATTTGAGCGAGGGGAATATATATCATATGCCAACTGTGGATTACCCTATTACATTGGAGGCACCATTGCAGAGCGGGACAATTTATTCGTTCAAACTCCTGAGGCATTTAGCAAGCGGTTCAACGTAGAAGTACGAGTGCTAAATGAAGTAATTTCCATCATGCCAGAAGTGAACGAATTGAAGGTAAAAGACCTACGAACTGGGAATACTTATACCGAGTCGTACGACAAACTAGTATTGTCGCCAGGTGCAGAACCAGTCCGACCCAATCTTCCTGGAATCGACAGTACCGGAATTTTCACCATGCGTAATGTTTCGGATACCGATCGTATCAAATCGTACATCGACGAAAAAAAGCCCAAAAGTGCAATCGTTGTTGGAGCAGGATTTATAGGTCTTGAGATGGCCGAAAATTTACACAAATTAGGACTTTTTGTCTCCATTGTAGAGATGGCCGAACAGGTGATGACTCCTTTGGATTATTCAATGGCCTCGATTGTTCACCAGCACCTGAAGACAAAAAATGTAGCCTTCTTTCTGAAAGATGGCGTCTCTCTCTTTAGTGAAGAAAATAACCAAATTGTTGCCACCTTAAAAAGTGGACGAAAAGTCAATGCCGATATCGTCATTCTATCCATAGGGGTGCGAGCAGACAGTAAATTAGCACGTGAAGCAGGATTGGAAATAGGAACTACGGGAGGTATCGTTGTGAACGAATTTTTACAAACCTCCGATCCAGACATTTATGCGGTGGGCGATGCCATTGAATTCGAAAACCCAATCATTCATAAAAAGCAAATTACCTATTTAGCCGGACCGGCAAACAAGCAAGGTAGAATTTGTGCCAACAACATTGTTTTTGGGAACAAATCCATTTACAAAGGATCTATCAATACAGCAATAGCCAAAGTATTTGACCTAACTGTTGCTTCCACGGGGGTTTCTGGTAGAACCTTAAAAACAGAAAATATACCCTATCTATCGGCTATTATTCATTCTGGTTCGCATGCTGGGTACTATCCAGGAGCAATTCCTATGAGTATCAAGATTGTATTTGCTCCAGAAAGTGGTAAACTATACGGAGCTCAAATAGTAGGATATGATGGAGTAGATAAACGAATTGACATGCTTGCAGGAATTGTAAAATTCAATGGCACGATATACGATTTAATGGAAATAGAACATGCATATGCTCCTCCATTTTCATCCGCAAAAGACCCAGTCAACATTGCTGGCTTTGTAGCTGAAAACATTCTCAATGGGACCATGAAACCCTATTCATGGAGAAGTATTGAATCCATCGATTTTCACAAAACTCTTTTAGTAGACGTACGTACTAAAGACGAATATGAACTAGGTTCTATTCCAGGAGCTATTAATATTCCCATTGATGAAATAAGAGATCGTATTGGCGAGTTTCCAATGGAAAAAGAAATTGTAGTATATTGCGGTGTGGGTCTGAGAGGCTATGTAGCTGCTAGAATACTAATGCAACAAGGATTTACAGAGGTTTATAATCTTACAGGAGGATATAAAACCTATGAATTTGCAATTCAAAAACAGAGCAATGAAGATATTTTTGCGAACGACATTATTGGCATCGACAACCAAATTTATCAAGCAGAAGCCCAACCAAAAAATGCAGTAGTATCCTCTTTTAAAACCATGAATATCGATGCTTGTGGTTTGCAATGTCCTGGACCTATTCTGAAACTGAAAAAAAGCTCAGATGAAGCCCAACCAGGACAATTAATGGAAATAAAAGCTACCGATCCTGCATTTTCTGCCGATGTTAAAGCATGGGCAAATATCACAGGCAATCGAATTATAGAAGTAAAAGAATCGGCTGGAGTAGTTACAGCAGTTATTGAGAAAAAAGGCAACGTAGATGTTAAGCCGACTACAAGTGGCATCCAAGCAAAAAATAAATCTCTCATCGTCTTCAGTGATGATTTAGATAAAGCTATTGCCTCGTTTATCATAGCAAATGGCGCAGCAGCAACAGGCAGCAAGGTCTCGATCTTTTTCACTTTCTGGGGTCTGAATGTTATCAAAAAAGAGAACTCTCCCTCTGTTTCTAAAGATTTTATGGGTAGACTTTTCAGCATGATGATGCCAAAAAATAGCAAGAAGTTAAAGCTCTCAAAAATGCACATGTGGGGATTAGGGTCGAAGATGATACGCCGAGTGATGAAAAGTAAAAAAATTGAATCCTTAGAATCGTTGATTCAGCAAGCACAAGAAAACGGAGTTGAATTTATTGCCTGTACTATGTCTATGGATGTAATGGGAGTAAAAAAGGAAGAACTTCACGATTTTGTAACTTATGGTGGTGTAGCTGCTTATTTAGAGCGAGCTGAAGAATCAAATGTGAACTTATTTATTTAAGCTTTTAATTAAGAAATAGGTTCTGTTTTATAATATTGTGGGTTTAAAAATTTTGGTTGTCACACGGTCCCGATAATTATCGGGACTGGATGACAATTTCAAATATTTTACCTTTAACTCTAATAAATGGTATTAATACCAACATGATTGTAAAACACAACCAAGATAAACAAGCAGAAGTACTGTGAGTTACCGTATTAACATTAAGAAATGCGGTATCACAGTATTTTTTTTAAGAAAAAGTAAAAACAAGCGTAATTAGATATAGAAGATTAATTCTTATCTTTGCCTTAGTTCAGAAAAGAAAGAGTTTAATTAGTTGAATTAAAGAGAAAGAATGAATTTAGCAATTGAGAACATTTTACTTGTTGGCTCATTACTGCTTATTGTAAGTATCATTGTAGGAAAAACATCCTATAAATTTGGGGTACCTACCCTACTCCTCTTTTTGGGTATTGGAATGTTGGCAGGATCCGAAGGGATCGGAGGTATCATTTTTAATAATCCACGAACTGCTCAATTTATTGGGGTAATTTCGTTAAACTTCATCTTGTTTTCGGGAGGTCTGGATACCAACTGGGTTTCTGTAAAACCAATTCTCAAAGTAGGTTTAGTTCTATCTACACTTGGAGTTTTGCTTACAGCTATCACCCTTGGGACCTTTGTTTGGCTTATCACAGATTTCACCATTTACGAAAGTTTACTATTAGGATCTATTGTTTCCTCAACAGATGCAGCTGCTGTTTTTTCCATTCTTCGATCGAAAAGTTTAGCCTTAAAAACAAACCTTCGACCAACGTTAGAGTTAGAAAGTGGAAGTAACGATCCAATGGCTTATGTGCTTACAATTGCATTTTTAACCCTCGTGACAAATCAAGACAAAGAATTATTATCCATCATTCCACTATTTCTTCAACAAATGATATTCGGAGGAATAGCCGGTTTTGGGTTTGGAAAATTAAGCAAGTTCATAATTAACAGAATCAAACTCGACTTTGAAGGACTTTATCCACCGCTAGTAATTGCATTGATGTTTGTCACTTTTTCATTTACCGATTTTATAGGTGGCAATGGCTTTTTGGCCATTTACATATGTGCAATCTATTTAGGGAATCAGGATTTTATCCATAAAAAAACGATTTTAAAAATGTTTGACGGATTGGCTTGGCTTATGCAAATTGTGCTTTTTCTTACTCTTGGCCTATTGGTTTTCCCATCAGAGATAATTCCACACATGGGAATAGGGTTACTTATATCGGTATTTCTAATATTAGTAGCACGACCCTTTAGTGTATTAGTGAGTTTGATGTTTTTCAAAATTAAGCGCCGAAGCAAATTATATATTTCGTGGGTCGGTCTGAGAGGAGCTGTTCCCATTGTTTTTGCAACCTACCCCCTATTGGCTGGTATAGAAAATTCCAATACAATTTTCAACATTGTCTTTTTTATTTCCGTTACCTCAATTCTTATTCAAGGCACCACTCTAACAATCATCGCAAAATGGCTACATGTTGCCCTCCCTGAAAAAGTAAAACCTGCTTCTGAAACAGACAAGTTAATTACCGAGTTTCCTCGAACAGCCATGAAAGAGATTCTAGTGATGCCAGATTGTTATGGTGCAAATAAAAGAATTGTTGATTTGTCATTCCCAAAGAATGCCATTATTGCCATGATAAAAAGAAACAATAAGTACATTACCCCAAATGGATCAACCATCATTGAACCGAATGACATTTTATTGATACTCTCGGACAATGAAGAAATTTTTGAAAAAGTAAATGTATGTTTGCGAAATAAACTGTAGTTTTTTTTACAATGAAATCATCCAACAATCAAAACAATCGACTAGCAAACATCCCATTTGCTTTCATTTACCCACTCTATATTGCAAAAGTTGAAAAAAAAGGGAGAACGAAAGCCGATTTACATCAGGTAATAAAATGGCTAACCGGATATGATGAGTCTATGTTGGTCAGGCTTATAGAAGAAAAAACTTCGTTGTCTGCTTTTTTTCAAAATGCAAAGATAAATCCATACGCATATTTGATAACAGGCGTTATTTGTGGCTACAAAATTGAAGATATTGAAGATCCTCTTACGAAACAAATCCGTTACCTCGACAAACTAGTGGATGAGTTAGCTAAAGGAAAATCCATCGAAAAAATCTTCCGAAAACCTTAAAATCAACATGTTAAAAAAGGTTATATTTTAGAATAATGTAGGTGTCTAATTTACTTTTTAATTCAATTTATGCGAGTTAAAAGTAAAACACAATTTATGAATGTCATCCTGAGTTTATCGAAGGATAATATTAAGAGGCTAATATAGGCGCACTTCGATAAACTCAGTGTGACAACCATAATACTATAGCCCACAATGGTCTAAAACACAACCTTAAAAAATATCTTTTGAGAATCTTTTTCGTCTTTCACAATAATTTTTTCACTTATTAATCTTCAAAAGAAGAGTATGTTAATTTTTATTTTTTAGGAATTTTAATACTATAATTAATCTATCTTTGAAAATCCAATATTGAAAAATATAAAAAAAGTATCGTATGAAAAAACAAATTTTAGGGATAGTTAGTCTTTTTGCAGCTATCACCATAAACGCGCAAACCATAGCGCTGCATTCTTCAACAGGAGTTCAAATAATTAAAGGCAATACCGCTCTTGCAACAGCTT
>CAZZHH010000001.1:0-105772 GCA_964653595.1 uncultured Lentimicrobiaceae bacterium | reverse complement strand
GGGTATTTCAGCATAAGTTGTAGTAGCACTTGAAGATCCGCCTTTTGATATAATTGATGAATTATATCTTTGATTAACTGCAACTCCATAAGTTGATGTTTTACTATAAGTTCTGTTTTGAAAGTAAGACCTTGACTCTCCATTTAAAACAAAAAATGTTTTGGTTAAGTCGAGGCTGATATCATTCTCTGATTTATTGTGGAATTCGAAACCAGCATCTCCTCCTTTGTCCCAAAAATCGTAACTCACAGTACAGTTTTCATCTTCGAAGATAACATTGCTATTCGTTACATTCTTTCCTGCATCTATTTTGTACACCTGAAAATAATCAAGTGGTGCGCAGGATGTTAAAATAAAGGCAATCATTAGAAATAATAATCTTTTCATATTAATTTTTTTGTATTAGGGTTTGTTTTTTTACAAATTTACATTTTTTTTATTCTATCTACGCTTTTTTAATTCCTTTTTCCTAAATTTGCCCTATCATGGTAGACGAAAATTCAAATAAGACCTATTCAATGTTAAACCAATTATTCGATTGGGTTGACAGCTTATCTATTTCAAATAACAGTAAAGTTTCTTTTAAGTCAATAGTTTTAATTGATTTTTTTGATACTTGGCAAATTGATTACAGACATGTAAAGGAGGATTATTTATATGAGAATAAAATAATAAATGAAGATTTTCTATTCAATTTAAAAATCACATATGGTATTGTTTACCCCAGGCAATTAGAAGTTTATTTCATTAAATTATATCATAGACTCTCCGATATAGAACAAATTGATTTAAAACCCTTCCCGTTTCATTTACTTGACTTTAATTACGGTCCTTTCAAATCAGATCATGTAGAAGAAAATATTAAAAATACAACTTCATTAGAAATATTATTAAAAAATCATTTTGACACTATAATTAATCAATCATTTAGAATTGGTGATTTAAAGGAATCATTATCGCAATATATAATTTCAGACGACATTATTGAGCCCAATAATACTGAAGCAATACTTTATCAATTACACCCTGATAATTTGGACATTTTTAATGATTATTTTGACTCCTTAAATCAGTATTTCAATAATTGGATTGATTGTACTGTTTCACTCGAGGATTGGTTAGATCATAAGAATGTAGATGTTTTAGGTTCTATTGATTTTCTTGAAATCTTCAATTTTCAGAAGGAGAATATTTTCACCCACCAATCAATCTTATATAAATTGCATACTAAAAATATATTCATTCAAAGCTATAAAAATACTTTTCACTCAAATGATTATCAAGATGTTGCTGCCATTAAACACTCAAAGTTGCTGAAATTTCTTATAAATAATCAGTTAACACCAGAGATAGAATACGAAATTCAAAATAACTTTAAAAGATTAGACAATCCTGTTGAAATTATTTCACATATTCAAAATTTGCTTTCAAATAATTTCCCAAAGTTAATATGCAATGACATTAATTCTAATTTCTGTTTTTCAGAGGCAGAAGCAATTTTGATGTATGATAAATTTTTAAATGAGTATTTACAATTAAACAAAGATGAATCATTTAATAAAAATTCAGATGATACTCAAACTAAAATTTTAAAGTCTACACAACTTTTTATAGATGATCTGAAGAATTTTGATTACTATGCAGACACTGTATCCTACTTTAAAAAGCATACTGCTGATGAAGAAGATTATGAATTTAGCTTTTTTATAAATGATTACAAGTATGATCGTTTATATGAAGACACATGGGATTTATACAAAAGTTTCAATGATAAAGCAGAAACGTTCAACAAAGAAATTATTCAAAAGGTTCTTTTTGTAGGCAATTATACTCAGCTAGAGGCTATCAGTAAAATGTTATCTTTAGCCATTGATTTTATTGAATCTAAAAAACAAAAATTTATTGTCGGTTTAGATAAACCATCCATTTCTCGTACCGAAAAAAGGAGTCTTGAAAATATGATGATTCCAATTGCTGAGATAAAACTGGAAATTTCTCAACAACTTTTCGACTCAATTTCATCCTTATTAAATCGTAATATAACTTCCGTTGACCCAACTGTTGATAATACTCCTTCAAACATCATCAATAATCTTTTCAAAGAGTTTGAAAACATAGAATATTTTGAAGATAAAAATACTTTTGAAATTTGGCATAGTTACAAATATGGAAATATTTATAATACTGAAGAGGAAATTGAAGAAGGAAATCTTTATGATGATGAGGATAAATTCTTTATCTTCGACAAGAAAAACAATCGTTTTTATTATGATATTGATGAATTTGATTCCGAACTTGAACTTAAAATCGATGACTACATTAAGAACACCTTTAGACCTCTGTTTTTAGACTGTAAGGAGTCAACAAAATTAAACATAGCAAAAGAGTTGGAATCATTAAAATCTGACCTCATAATTGAACAAAACGAGCTAAACAAGCAGCTTGTCACTACGCCTAATGTTTCTGATATTAAAAAAATAAAACTCCCAATCCTTAAAGTCAAATTAAATTACATTCAAAAACTATCAGACTACACTAACCAAAGATTGGAAAGCACATCAAAAAAAGAATCTCCCGTAGTCTACAGCACCCTTTCAAATTTGACCAATCTTCTAAAATCATTCAAATCATATACCGGTAACTTCTTTCAATACAACGAGGATATTACAAATTCAGCAGAAGCCCTAAAAAGAGAAATCCTTGACAATCTTATTCAATTAAGCACGGAAAACAAACTCATATATTCAAAAAGGATTGAATTAGAGCTGAACCCATTTCATCAGAACCTAACAATAAGTGAACACTTTGAGGATTACAAAGACTTTGATTTAAGCAATTTAAAATCACATTATGAAGCAACTGACCCCGATCTCAAAATAGAGGAACACACCTTTTTAAACGCCCCTCTTAATCATTCAAAATTTAATACTCCATATTACATCCAACGCAAATCAGATATATTCAATTTATTAGTTCTGGTAAATTGTAAAAGCATTTTAAGTACATTTGACTATTCCATCCATTCTAGCATCATTCCGATTCCTAATTTAAAAACCTCAGCCGATAAGCATCCTGAATCAAAAAACCCAGTTATTTCAAGAAAAAACAAAGTTCTACCTATAGCATATACACAATCTGATGATTTCTCCCCATCAACCCTCAATAAAACCTACAAAGCGCTTTTAGATAAGTTAATCCATGCAGATACAATATTCGATGATTTTGAATCTATTTTCTACAATCAAAAGCCTAGCACTCCTATTGTATGGATTGGTGGTATAGAATCTCTTTGTTATTTCATAAAACAAATACATTTAGAAAGAAAACTAATAAAACAAATTCCAAAAAATATATGGAAAGTTTCACTAGAATTATTTGTTGACGAAAATGGCAATAAATTCACAACTATTAAATCTCAACAAGTTCCTTCAAATCAAAATACAACCACATTGATCAATAATGCTATTGATTTTATAGATAAAGAAATATTGTATCCAAATAGAATTAATCGTTCAAATAAATAACCCCACTATTCAAATAGCCTTATTCGCAATTGAAAGTGTTTAGCAATAGATAATTTATCAATTTAAGTATGAAGAAAATAAAAGATGGCATTGTTGATATCAATAGATACTATAGTTCTCCAATTAAGATTATGTGGATACTAAAAGAAGGAAATGTTTCTCCTGATGATTATGATAAAGATAGAGATTTATGTGCTGAATTAAGCTCTGATTGGCACAAACCAAATGCTTTAGCAATTCCTACTTTTAGAAAAATGATTTACGCTACATATGGCATTTTGTATCCAGATGTCGAATGGGCAGATGTTCCTTATGCTAATGCAGAAGCATATGATGTTATTAAGCAAATAGCGTACATAAATATAAATAAATACCCAGGTGGTTCATTTTCTGAAAACAAATCAATAAAATCTGCATATGACCAAAATAAATATGAACTATTAAATCAGATTAGTGATTGTAGTCCTAATGTATTGATATTTGGTAATACTTTACAGTATTTTGATGCTTTAGATTTGAAAAGCATTGGTTATGATATTTCATCTGTTCCTAAAAAACATGTTGATCCTTCAAAAGCAGGTAAGACTACAACTTATTACTCGATATCTAAAGTAAGGCTTTGTATTCACGCTTTTCATCCTTCTTATGTTGCTATTAATGATAAAATATATTGGCATGAAATCAAAACAGCATACCAAAATTGGTTATTGGAGAGTTGATATTTGTGCTTTTTTCTCTAATATGTCGTTAATCTTTATAATTTATTCATAGGGTTACTCTTTGTTTCTTTATTTGTCACTCAACGATTCCATTTTTCTTCAATACAATTTTCAAATACTGAATTCCACCCCACCTCTTATTCAATCAAATTTTCTCATTTTATTTCACTCGACGATTCACTCAACGATTTCTAATCGTAGAGTATTTTCATTTGATTAGAGTGTAATTTTACCTCCGTTAAGTCGACGTAACAACAATTAAATCAATTATTAAAGTTACTTAAACAAAAGGAGAAAATTCCAAATGAACGCAATAATTTTATCATCAGAGCAATTCGAGAAAATTGAAAACAGTTACAACGAATTAAAAGAAATCATCGTTACTAAAAAACGTACCCAACCGCTAACCGATATCTGGTTAGATATTCAGGATGTCTGCTTACTACTCAAGATATCCAAGCGTACGTTGCAAGCCTATCGCGACAATCGTGTATTACCATTCAGTCAAATAAGTGGCAAAATCTACTTCAAGGCCTCAGACATTGAAGAGCATTTGACTAGCCATTATGTAAAAGCACGTACACGATAATCATTCGATTAAATTCTCCTGCATCCTGGCTTCGCTAGGTTGCAGGAGTGATTTAAAAGTATAAATTTAAACCATCCATAATGGCAACAGTTACAATATTTAAAAATTTCACTGAACACATTGAGAATATTGAACTATCCTCAATTCTTCAAGACATCAAAGTAGGCAAATACAGAGGAGAAATTGAACACATCCGTTTTCTCCTTGCTTCTGGCAACAAAGAAGAAGCCGACATCCAAAAGAACAAACTTTTCACCTTCACACCTTCATGCACCTTCAATGTTGGTAAAAACAAAAAGTTAAGCCGTAATACAAACCTCATCAATCAATACAATGGCATGGTTCATTTAGATTACGACAAACTCTTTCCAACTGAGCTTGTTAGAGCAATCAATTTGTTTAAAAAAATCAAGACAACCTACGCCCTTTTTATCAGTCCTAGTGGCAATGGTCTAAAGGTATTTATTCCGGTGAACACGGATATAGATTCACACGACATTGCACTCATGCAAGTAAAAAAACATTATGATGATAAACTAGGAATTCTAGCCGATACAAAATGTAAAGACGTAATCCGTGTTTGTTTCATGTCTTATGATCCCGAAACCTACATTAATTCCGATTGTCAAACATTCAATGTTGACACAACATCTGCTTTTGTCAAATCAACAGATTCAAAACCTCAAGTTTATTTATTGAACACATCCAGTACCAATAATGACTACCAAGCACTTTTCGAAGAATCTATTCAATTTACTCAGATAAAAGAAAGTTACATCGAAGGAAACCGCAACAACTTCATTTTTCTTTTAGCATCCAATTGTAATCGAGTTGGAATACCCGAAAGCGAAGCACTTCAATTAATAAATGACAATTTCGATCTTCCCACTTCTGAAATCAATTCAACCGCAAAAAGTGCTTACCATAACCATACGGATGAATTTGCAAAGTTTGCAAAGTTTGCAGAAACTGCAAAATCTACTAATGAATCTTCAGGTACAGAGGAGGAAACAGTCGACCACCTTAAAAACACTCCATTCCTCCCCGATGAAATCTTCGACCATTTACCCGATATATTAAAATTAGGATCAGACGTTTTTAAAGATAAACGTCAGCGAGATGTTTTCCTAACAAGTGCTTTAGCTATTTTAAGCGGTTGTTTGCCAAATGTTAAAGGTATATATTCACAAGAGGAAGTTTATCCTAATCTTTATTGTTTCATCATTGCTCCTGCTGCTAGTGGCAAGGGGGCGTTAAAGCACGCCAAAGCTCTTGCAAATCACTATCACAATAAAGTCATTGGCGAGAGCAGAGAAAAAAGAGCTATTTACGAAAACCAACTTAACGAACACAAAATGCATTTGCGTTGTCTCAAAAAAGGGGAAAAAGCAGATGATGCTCCTCCCGAACCTCCGTTCAAAGTAGTATTTGTTCCTGCAAATACAAGTTATGCAAAACTTATTCAACATCTCAACCACAATGAAGGTGCTGGCATTATGTGTGAAACCGAAGCGGATACAATGGTGAATGCCGTCAAACAAGAGTGGGGTGGTTATTCCGAAATGCTTCGAAAAGGGTTTCATCACGAAAAAGTTTCAAGCTCAAAAAAAACAAACAATGAATTTATCGAAGTTGAACTACCTAGAATATCCGTTGCTTTATCGGGAACCCCTTCGCAAGTTGCTGGTCTGATATCATCTTCAGAAGATGGTCTTTTTAGCCGATTCATGTTTTACGTTTTCAGTGTAGAACAGGTATGGCAAGATGTTTCACCAAAGTCATCAAGTGTCAATCTAACCGAATATTTCAATTCCCTATCTTTCCGTGTCTTCTCCATGGTTGAATATTTGGCTCATTTCGAAACAATTGTGGAACTCACTTTAGACCAATGGCAATTACTCAACACTACTTTCCAGAAACAGTTAACCATTATTACCACAATAAATGGCGATGACACGGGCAGTATCATTAAAAGATTAGGGATGATTACTTTCCGAATTGCCATGGTCTTTACGGCACTTCGCAAAGTTGAAAACCAAAACAATACAAGAATCGTAACTTGTACAGACAAAGACTTCGAGATAGCCTTGCAATTAATTAGTTCCTATTTAGAACACAGTCTATTAATGTATCACAATCTACCTAGCCAAACTAAACTCAACTCTTTTAAAATTGGCAACAATAACCAAATGTTATTAAATGAACTTCCGCAAACATTTAAACGTGCTGATGCTGTTAAATTAGGAGTCAAATACAATATTCCAACTCGCACAGTTGATGAACTACTGAAAAAATTGAATGGGAATTTACTATCCCAGCCCAAAACAGGTTATTATGAAAAAATGGGTTAATCTGTATTTTGCAAACTTTGCAAAATAATAATAATTTTTATTAGAACTTACAATTCGTTTTTTTACGTAAATTTGCCCTATTACAAAATCAACCAATAAAAAATGACAAATTACAATACCGATATAAATATAATTGGCAGTATTCCTGATTATCATTTAATTTATCTGGCATTGCCATTATTATTGACCGATCAGGTTGAGTTGCAATCAATTTTAGTTACGAATAATCAATTTGATTTTAGAACAGAAAAATCCCGCAAACGGTTTCTGACTGCATTAAATTCTGCTTTTATCAATAAGGAAAATCATGTCAACGAACTGGCTTCTCTGGTGATAAAACAGTATAGTGACGATGAATCAGCGCAAGCAATTCTTCTGTTTTGGCTATTTAGTTTCAATAATAAACTTTTTTTCGAACTCAATCGTGACCTTTTTTTAAAATACTATTTTCAAGGCAGGGCAGAACTACCCAAAGAGGTCGTGATTGCCTACATCAAAGATTTAATTGATAGAAACCCAGAATTAAAGGGAAAATGGTCTGAAATTACAATTGACACCATTGCTTCAAAATATCTAACAACCCTTAAAAAGCTACATTTGCTTGAAGGAAATTTAAAAAAGAGGTTCTGTCATCTTAAAATTACGGACGAGCTGTTAGCAATATTTATTCACCTGATAAACTTATTGGATAACAAGAAACCGAACTTGTTAGAGGATGAACTGATTGCTTTCTCATTTATTACTAAGGAGAATATTTTGGATAGGTTAAAAAGTATTGGGAAAAAGGACTGGATTAAAATGAGTTATACCGGTACAGATCTCAAGGTAGAGGCTTCATTTAACACAAACAACATAATCAATGGCATATATAGACGAGCATAAAGCAAAATTCGATAACCTAAAGACGGCATTAGATATTGCAAATCGAACACAATTAAGACGTGATGCCAATGGCGGTAATACTATTTTGTTCACTTATCCACCAAATGAGGAAAATTTGTACTTAGAAAAAGCCTCTAGTGAATTAGATCCTGCATTGTTTAGTTTTATTGATGTGGGTAAGCTTTTTGTGGAATATGTTTCAGAAGATGGCATTGATGAGTTTCTCGAGTTCTACCAAAGCTTGAGCCCTAATTCATATAAAGCTTTTTTTGATAATGAAGACCCTCATATTGACCTTTTCGATAAGGTGATAAATGGAATTGTTGAAACCTCGAAAAATGGTTTAATCCCTGTTTTAATTAGAACCGGTATTTTTTATGCCACAGGGATTGAAAATATCAATATCACCCAAAATAAAGTAATTATGGAATTAAATCATCCATTGGTGATATTTTATCCAGGTGAAATTAGTGGCAATCATCACCATTTTCTCAATGCTAAACAATCTTCTAAATATAGATGTACTGTAATAGAATAAAAACACTATGAATACAATAAAAGACATATTAAAACTTGATCTCTCCGAAGATATTAAAAATGTCATTGACCTAGAGGATCAATCTGAAAATGAAATACAATCGGAATTAGAAACGTATATTGTTACCGATGGATTAGGAAACCATATTTCTAATTTTGCAAATCAATACACTAGCAACATCAAAGAAACAGGGGTCTGGCTTTCTGGCTTTTATGGCTCAGGAAAATCATACTTTGGGAAAATACTGGGATACCTTATCGCAAATCCAACAATCAATGGCACTCCGGCAAGAACCCGATTTATGCCTCGTCTCAGCGGTGTAAACAACGAAAGCCTTATTAAGAACGACATTAATAAATTGGATGCTATAAAAAGCAAAGTTATTTTCCTCGATATTGCAAAGCAAAATACCGATAATGGCTTGGCTTTCACCCTTTTTGCCAACTTTCTAAAAAAATTAGGATTCCGCAACGATAAGTATGGGTTTATGGAATATGATCTTTTTCTTGATGGAAAGTACTCCTTTTTACAAGAAAAATCGCAGGAATTATTTGGCAAAGATTGGAACGACATAAAAAAGGGAAATAGAGATGTTGCTAAAGCCATGAGAAGGGCATACATGGCAATGGATTACACCGAAATTGAATACGCAGACACGGAAAAGGTTTATGAGTTTGCAATTAAAAACTTCGATGCTAACAAATTTAAAGATGAACTTGAAAAATATTTAGCAAAAAACACCGATGAAACCTTAGTTTTTATTTTCGACGAAGCCAGTGAGGCAATAAGTCAAGGCAAGTTTAAACTTACAGATTTGCAGGCTATTAGCGAAAGCCTTTCGAGTATTAGCAAAAAAGTATGGACCATTGCCATCGCTCAACAAAAATTAGACGATGTAATCATTAATGCAAACATTAATAAGAGCCAACTCAATAAAGTAACCGACCGTTTTAAAACAAAAATGCACATCGAATCTACAGAGGTTGATGTGATTATTAAAAACAGACTGTTGCTGAAAACCGAAGATGCACAAAATGAATTACTCACCTATTACAAAGCAAATGAAGGGTTGATAAGCGATGCCACTAATTTAAAATCTAGCTTTCCCACCAAAACAGTATCCGCAGAACAATTTGCAACCTATTATCCGTTTCACAAATACCAATTCGATCTGCTTCAAAAGTTTTTGTTTAGTTCCAATGCTTTAGTGTCAACTCAAATTGCAGCTCGTGGGATGATAATTACAACATTTGATGTGTTGAAAAAATCATTGATCGAAAATGAATTACATAAATTTGCTACCGCCCACGATTTATGCACACAAGCCCAATCTTCGCCACCAGCCGATTTGGCAAATAAATACAGTACGGCTAAGAGTATATTAACCAACAACAATATATCATTGGATGGCGAAATGCTTTTAAAAACCATACATTTCATTAACGAAGCCGAATTAATCGCATCGCCAACGGTTGAAAACATTACCAAAACATATATTGCGGATATTGCTACCTACTATGATGCCAAACCATTGGTGGAAAAAGCATTAACGCTATTGGTGGAATCTAAGATCCTTTTGTTTTCGAATAACAACTACAAAATAACATCCAACCTCGAAGGTAAATTATTGGAGGAGATGAAAGATTTTGAGGTGGAACTGTTCGTTAAGAAAAGAGAGTTGGTCAACTATTTCAAAAAAATCAGTTTATTCCGGTTGGTTTCAGTTATCAATGAGAACACTGCTTCATACAATTTCAATGTGTTAACCGACCTTGATGACGAGATTATTAGTTCAAATAACAAAAATCTGAAGCTTACCGTTTACAGTCTTTTTAACTTGAACGATGACAGACAAGACTTTGTGGAAAGTTTGAAATTAGACACGCAATACGCAAAAGATAAAATAACATTAGTGCCGGATAACAAACGATTTGCAGAAATTGACAAGCTTATCGAAGAGGTGAAACGTTATGGCTATATGGAAGATAAGTATAGCAGTACCGACGACGAAAAAGTGAAGCCAATTATCAGAGAGTTTTCGATCATTAAAAACGAGAAAGAAAAAGATCTGGTCAATCTAATTGAAACCGCTTACGAGAATGGTTCGCTCATCTATTTGTTCGATGAAAATCTTTTAAATAAAGATAATTTCAAAACAACAATCAATGAAACGCAAAAAAAACTGATAAAGAATATTTACACCAAACGGCTTACCAGTCAGTTGCCAGAGTCTATAGGCGATAAAGTGTTAAAAGAAACTAGTGCCGATAAACTCAATAAGTACTTTTCGGGAGATGAGTTTAAGTTTTTTGATGCCAATGGTAATTTTGTGGGCGATAGTTTAAAGGTAATTGAAGAAATTACGGCTAAAATAAACAATCGATATATTGATGGCAAGAGCCTCGAAGATGAATTGTCGATGGCGCCTTGGGGCTATTCCTATGGCACGTTATCTACATCTTTAGCCGTTTTGTTACGTGCTGGCCGATTGGTGGTTAAATTCAACGATACCGAATACTTCTCGTATAGCGACAAAGCAGTGCAAGAAGTATTTAATTCGGGGGCTAAATATAAAACTGCCCGTTTCAAATCCATAACAAAAACCTTGAGTGCATCGCAAAAAAGCGAAATTGTAAAAACACTTTTAGATTTGGAAATTGAAAAATACACCAAGCTAAAAATCAAATACGAAAGTACCGATTTCGAACTAGCCGATGCCATTACCTATTTTGCCGACAACTTTATTACTACCGTTATTGCATTAAAAAATACGGTACCCGATTTCGATAAACAATTCAACAAAGTGTTGATGCAGAAAGAGATATTGCAAAAATACATTTCTAAGACTACCGAAGCCAATTACATCGAAAAAGCCGAAGATTTCTTATCCGGTAAAGATGAATATTCAGAGGCTATAAGATCCATTGTAAAAGCGGAAGCATTTATCAAAAAGAACCTCGATAAAATTAAAGGCTATAATCGCTTTGTTACAGCCGTTAAAAGCGAATTAAGTAAAGCAAATATCACCAATGCCATAGTTGCTTCTAATGCCGAAAACTTCGATAAAGCAATGGCAAAAGATGTAATTGACAACTATACCGATATACAGAAAGCAGCTCAAGCCATAAAAGATGAATATTATCTTTTAATGAAGGCCAATGCTAAAAAAATGGCTGATCTTTACACCACAATTAAAACAAATATTGTTGCAGCTCAAGCCGATTTGGCTGAAAATTATCCTGCCGAACTCAATACCCAAAACACATCAAGTCTTAAATCGTTAATGGAGATTTGTACTGGAAGAATCATAAACGATGTGCGTTTAGAGTATCAGGTTTCGTGTCAGGATTGCAACTACTCGTTAACCGATATTTTGAATTATATTGATTTAGCTCCTAACAAAGATGCGGAATTGCAAATACTGAAAAGCAACTTCATTAAAGAGGTGCCAAAACTTGCAACTCCAGGAGAACCTAAACAGGCTAAGAAAATTCAATTTACAGTTGCTAAAAAAGTGATGAAAGCCTCCGAATATAGAGCGTTATTAGCTGCTCAAATTCAGGGAATTGCTGGAATGAGCAACGACGACGAAATTGAATTGACTATCAACAATTAATAAATAAGCAGATGAAATTACCCGAACATGTAGATAATATTCGAATCTTAATATACAAGGCTTTCAACAATCAGTTTGCTCGATTGGGCTTTGGAGCTACCAAAATGGCTGAAGCAGATAAAATTCCCATAGAACTTCACGCCAAACGGAACAAAATTGCGTTACTGATTAAAAACCACGAAGGAGAAACAGGAAATTATACCGATGCCCGCGAAAAAGCATTGGATGAATTAACGTTCACCCTTTTCAACCGCTTGGCAGCCATTAAAGTAATGGAAGCCCTGCAACTGTTTCCGCCCATTATTACCAAACAAGCCGAACATGGTGGACGATCGTTTGGTCATAAAGTTTGGTTGGAGCAAAACCCAGCCATGCGCAACGAAGAAATGGAAGGGATAAGAGAATATTTTAAGCATGAGTTTAATAGGTTAGGCGACGATATTCCGTTGTTTCATAAAAATTACCCCTATGCCTTCATCCCCTATGTTATCGAGTTTAACGAAATTATTGATGCCTTTAACAAAATAGAACAAGACGACCAAATTGAGTCTAAAATATGGCAGAGCGATGATATTTTGGGTTGGCTATACGAAAGCTACAACAATGTAAAAAAACAGGCACACAAAGATAGTGGCGACAAAACAGAATACAACAAAGTAAGCCTTCAATCGCAAGTATATACTCCACGTTGGGTGGTTGAGTTTCTGGTGCATAACTCATTGGGAAAACTCTATTTGGAAATGTACCCCGATAGCGAAATAAAAAGCTTGTATAAAATAGCACCCGCCCTGAGCGCAGTCGAAGGGAATGCACCAAAAACAAAAGTAAGAGAACCAAAGCCCTTGCACTTGCTTAAACTAATCGACCCGGCTTCGGGTTCGGGTAATTTCCTCCTTTACGCTTTTGCATTCTTTTATGCCCTTTACCTCGATCAAATAGAAAACTACGATGCCGATTACGAAATTGATGATATTCCGAAACTGATTATCGAAAACAACCTCCATGGTATTGATTTAGACGACCGTGCCGCTCAATTGGCACAGTTGGGATTGTGGATTAAAGCAAAACAAAAAAACAGAAACACAACCGCTTTGCATTTTAATGTGGTCTCTTCCGATTTCTATTTGCCCGATTATCAGGAGGTGTTGCCAATTTTTGAAACCGGAATAACTGACGATAACCAACGAAAAATTGTAGCGGAAATTTGGACTGACCTGCAACAAGCCCACAAATTTGGCTCTTTGGTGAAAATTGAAGAAAAAATCAAACACCAAGTAGAAGAGCTTTATACCAAGCAAAAACGTGGCGAGCTAGATCTGTTTTTGAGTGCAGAAATAGCCCAATACGAAGAGTTTGAAAAGGATTTCTTCATAAACCTCGAAACAGCGGTAGCCCAATATGCACAAAAACAAGGCGTCTCTTTTTTAACCGACAAAACCAAAGATGCCATTACTTTTTTAAAACTAATTACCCAAAAATACGATATAGCCTGTGCCAACCCGCCTTATACCGATAGCGCCGATTTTGGTGCCGAACTTAAAAAATATATCGATACCAATTATGCAAAACCATATAAGTTTAACACCAACCTATACGCTACATTTATAAAACGATGCTTTGAGCTAACTAATGAAAAAGGTAAAGTGGCAATGGTTCATCCACCAACTTTTATGTACATCAAAACATTTGAAGATGTTAGAAAATTTATTTTGGAAAAAACGCACATTGATTTATTTGTAGAGTGGGGATATTTAGGCATGTTCCATCCATCTGCAAGGGTTGATGCAGCTATGTATGTGTTAGAAAAGGAAACTCAAAAAGAAAAGGAAACCCCTTTCATTAAACTCAATCATATTTACGAAGGTAAAAGATATGATGCCTTTGTAGAAGCGTATGATAAATTAATTACGGGAGTAAATCATTCTAATAACTATTCTTTACCGCAATCCAAACTTAAAATCATAAAATCATACCCATTTATTTATTGGATAAGCGATGAGTTTAGGGAAAAGTTTGAAGGAGATTCGGTCAAAGATATTTTAAGAAATTGTCAAGGACTTGCCACAGCGGATAATAATAGATTTCTTCGATTTTGGTGGGAATTAAAACCAAAGGATGAGAATATTGCCAAAAATGAATGGGTAACATATGCTAAGGGCGGCCCATATAAAAAGTGGGAAGGTAATTTATGGTTAAAAGTAAATTGGAAAAATAATGGTGATTTAATCAGAAATTTTAATGATGAAAATGGAAAGCAGAGATCAAGACCTCAAAATGAAGATGTGTATTTTAAAGAGGGTGTGACTTATTCTGCCTCAGGTTCTAAAGGTCCTTCATATAGATTTCTACCAAGTGATTGTATTTTTGATGTTGGCGGTAGTTCTATTTTTTCAATAAAAAAATTCAAAAACAATTTTTATAATTTAGCATTTTTCAATTCCCCGTTTACACAGTATATTATCGATTGTCTCAATCCTACAGTAAATGCACAAGTTGGGGATATGCAAAGAGTTCCATTTGTTATTCCAAAAGAAAAATTAGAAAAATGCATTACTCTTTTATCCTCGAGAAATGTTGCTATAACTAAACAAATTAATAGTTATCATATTTATGAGAGAGATTTTACTTCAACTATGTTTGACAATCAAGCTGTTTTGGATTGGAAAAGTAATCTGATTTTTTATTTTAACTATGAAAATCATCTAATAACCCAAGTCCTCCTAAACGAAGCCATCATAAACGAAAAAATATTTGAAGTATATGAGTTAACTGCTGCCGACAAAGCCATGGTATTAGCCAAAGAAGGCGAAAGCATAGGTGGGTTGCCCGTTGCAAAAGAGGCAAAAGAAGCCTATTTGCAAAACGAAGTGGCAGAGTTTCCGTTAGATAATATCAAAGATTACATCCAAAACTTACCCGAACACCAATTTACAGCACAAGAGCGCGAAACCATTGTGCAAGAGTTTCCTGCGCTATACCAAAGCAACAACGATTTGGAAGAGTTTTGCATTCGCCACAAAGTAAATCCGATCAATGTTTGGTATTGGTTTAAAGAGAGCAACATCATACCAAAACAACGCATGAACGATTTGGCCATGGAGTTTTTAGCCGATATGATTCGCGAAATATTAATGGAAGACGAAGATGGCATCATTCCATTAGTGCCCAATGCTGGCGAAAAAATATTGTTAGAACGAATAGAAGAAAAGTTTATCCAAAAAGGGTTTAGCATGGCGCAATACTCTTCGTTTGATAGTCTATTGGGCAAAGAACTTAACGAATACATCAACCACGACTTTTTCAAGGCACTTTCCGATCATCTCAACTTGTTTATGTATTTACCCAAAACGCCGTTTATATGGCATTTAACCAGTGGTGCGGAGCATGGGTTCGATTGTTACATCATTATCTACAAATGGAATCGCGATAAACTGCTCAGCCTACGCTCCGTTCACATCGAACAGCGCGAACGGGCATTGGTTAATCGTCAATCCGATTTAGCCAACGACACTTCTGCCAAAGCACAAAACGAAAAAGACATAATCTACAAGCAACTCAAAGAGATAGAACGTTTCAAAGCAAAAATAGATGAGCTGTTAACCGAAGGCTACAACCCCATACTCGACGATGGCGTAGGCAAAAACATAGCCCCATTGCAAAACAAAGGCATGTTGGCTTACGAAGTATTAAATGCCGGACAGTTGAAGAAATATTTGAATGCCGATTGGTAAACCTAGTTTTGTCACAAATCTTATCTAAATTTGTGACAGAATAAAAACCTATTTATGTCGCAAATTTATACTATATTTGCGACACAAATTAATCTAATATCAGATGCAAAGTATTGATGATAAAGTAATTATTAAAATTAAAAAAGCCAAGAGGGGTTCGCTCTTTTTTGTGGAAGATTTTCTCTCTTTTGGCTCAGCTAAAGCCATAGCAAAAGCATTAGAGAGAATGGTGGAAAAAGGAGAGGTTTTTCGGGTGGCTCGTGGTATTTATGCACGTTTAGAAAACGACCCTGTTTTGGGTTTAATAAAACCTAGCACCGAAGCCATTGCCGAAGCCATTGGCAAAAGAGACAAAGCGCGGATAGTTCCCACAGGAGTTATGGCACTTAATGCACTTGGTTTATCAACCCAAGTACCTATGAATGCCGTTTATCTTACCGATGGTGCTGCACGAAAAATAGATTTAGGTAAACGCAAAATTCTTTTCAAAAAATCTGCCCCTAAAAATTTATCATCCATAGGCAAAATAAGTAGTTTGGTGATACAAGCCCTCAAAGTAATTGGCAAAGAGAATGTAACTGAACAAGAAATTAATATAATTCTAAAACAACTTCAAAAAGAAGAACAATCGAGATTAGAACACGACATTCGTCTGGCCCCCGAATGGATTAGAGTAATTATGCGCAAAGCACTTAAAAACAACATCCATGAATAGATGGTATAACACGCCCGCAGAAACCAAAATCAGAGCATATACTCAAATTGCCGAAGATACTGGTATGGCAGCTTACGCCGTTGAAAAAGACTGGTGGGTAGTGCAAACCTTGGCGCTGATTTTCGAAATGGAAATTGGAAACCACTTAGTATTTAAAGGTGGCACTTCGCTAAGCAAAGCGTGGGGATTAATCGACCGTTTTTCGGAAGACATAGACTTGGCACTAGATAGAAAGTTCCTTGGGGTTGAAGGCAATCTATCAAAAAGCAAACGCACAGCATTACGGAAGTCAGCATATACCTATATTTCAACTATTTTCATAATAGACCTTCAACATAAATTTTCCGAAAAAGGATTCTCCGATGTAATCTTAAAATTAATAGAAACACCCGACAGCGATCAAGATCCAAGCGTAATTGAAATATACTATCCAAATGTAATTCCAACACCAGGGTATATCCAGCCAAAGGTTCAGGTAGAAATTGGTTGTCGTTCTTTAAGAGAGCCGTTTACAAACAAAAACGTGTTATCTTTGGTAGATGAAAATTATCCTCAAGCGGCTTTTGCACAAGCATCAATAAATATACCCGTGGTAAATCCAGAAAGGACATTTTTAGAGAAAATATTCCTATTGCACGAGGAGTTTCACCGACCTGCTGAAAAAGCAAGAGTGAATAGGTTAAGCCGACATTTATACGACGTCTATCAATTGTCGAAAAACCAATTTGCTTTAGATGCCATTAATGATAAAGTACTATACGAAACCATAGTAAATCACCGATATCATTTTACTAAAGTAGGTGGTGTTGATTACAATTTGCATCAACCACAATCAATTAATCCCATTCCTAATGCTGATTTTATAGAAGCATGGAGAGCTGATTACAAAATAATGCAACAACAAATGATATATGGCGATTCACCCTCCTTTGACGAAATTATTGACACACTGACTGAATTCAAAAATACCATCAACGATCTCAAGTGGACATTTGAAACGCAATTTCCATTACCAACAATTAATCACCCATAATTATGATAGATACTTGGTTTAAAAAAGACATAGAAGCAATATTAAAAACAAAGCAAATTGCGGTATTCATCGATGAATCCAAAGAGGCTGCATTTCTTTTGGATTTAATCAAAGATGATTACCAGTTATATACTGCTTCTACCGAAATCGAAGAATTGCGAGTAAAATTTGAAGTTGAAAAAATCTACAACATAGGGGCTAAAGTGGTAATATACACCACCAACCCAAAAGTACAGTTGAAATTTATTCGTGAGTATTGCGAAACTAATGGATGCCTCGAAATCAAGTATTTACAGAATTACATAAAAGATAAAGCACTAAGCAATTGCAACATCAATCTGCATTTAGAGAAAGACGAATTGATTTCAGCTGCAAAAGTAAGTATTGGTAAGGATAAAACATATTGGATGAATTTGGGTATCACTGGTTCGTCTGAAATATTTAACCTTGAAAAAGAGTTGTTGCCATTTTTAGATAGTCCCCAATCGTATCTCCAAAACTACGATGCAATGGTACAAGTGCTCTTTTTTAAAAAAATAAATGAATTAATAGGGCAAACTTATGTGGCAAAACCTGCCACAACTCTGGCAACAGAAGTGGTAAACTACCTGTTTGATGGGTTAGCAAACAACAACCCAAACAAAGTGTTGTTAGAAGTCTATAACAATTGGTTAGACAGTAAAACATATATCAACTCTTTAGATTCCTATCTCAAGAAATACAAATTATCACCAAAGTCGGATATTTTCGCCATTCATCCTTCACATCCATTCCGAAGTATCGATGAACAATGGTTAGAAGAACTTGGTAAAAACATGTCCAATAAAGGATATATTAGCAATTTTATTCCTAAAATAAACCAACGCATTAGCAACAGGGTCATAAAGCACTTAAACATTGCTTTTTGGTCGCATGTAAAAACACTTTTAGAATTTGATGTCAAAAATATTAATCAGTTAGCCTCGTTATCTGAATGTGCTTCGTTTTATGTAAACCACTTTTATAAACTAGATAGGGCTATCAGAGGACTTTACACCGAGTTTTTAGAAAAACAATACTTAATTGAACCATTACAGGATTATTACAAAAACATCGTCATTATTTTCTTCGAAAAATGGTTCCGTTATATCGATACCTACAAATCAAATCAAACAGGCAAGATCCAAGAAATTTTAAATAATAACATCACCAAAACGGCTATTATTGTCGGTGATGGGGTCTCTTTTGAGTTTGCTCAAGATATCATTGCAAAAGTTTCCAGAGAGTACCCTTTAGATAAAGACAATCAATATTTGTTTGCAGACCTCCCCTCCGAAACCGAACATAATATGAGTCAGTTGTATGTTGAAACGGGTGAAGTGATGGCAAAAAAGCAAGACCGAGAAAATTTTATTTTGAAACAAAATCCAGACAAAGAAATTGGATTCATTGATTTGGAAAGTGTAAACGAGTTGACGGATAAGTATAACTATCTAATTTGTAGTTATAAAGACCCTGATAAATTGGGAGAGACCTATCAGCAAAAGGCACTTAAACATTTTGAAAAAGTGTCCGAAACGTATGCCTCCAAAATTGAACAACTGCTTAAAAACGGCTACGAAAATGTATTTTTACTTACCGACCATGGCTTTGTATTAACCGGAATTCTTGTTGATTCGGATAAGATAGAGGTTGATTTTAATGGTAAAACAAACAAAAGCGAACGATACATCAGAACCGAAATCAGTCAAAAAATAGATTCCGATTTATTGATTGAACAGGAGCTAAAGTATGGCGATTTCAATTACTGTTATTTTGCAAAAAGACTAGGCCCTTTCAAATCTACAGGAGTTTATGGCTACAGTCATGGGGGGTTATCGCCACAAGAAACAATTATTCCATGTTTGAAATGGTCAAATAAAACCAATACTCAAAATCAACTACAAATTGAAATAGCCAACAAAGAAGAATTGAAAGATATAACTGGAGATTTGTTCTCGATAAAAATAAAAGCAACTTCAAATGCATCGGATCTTTTTACCACAGAACGTAAAATAATCATTCTCTTTTTTGCCAACAATCAAAAAATAAACGAAAGTGATATAATTACCATTGCTAAAGGTAGCGAGATAAAAAAAGAGTTCAGATTTGATTCATATTCAGAAATTGAAATTAAAGTGCTCGATGCATTAACCAAAGAACAATTAGATAAAGGTGTTGTAAAACAAAATGTTGCCAGAGATTTAGGTGGCCTTTTATAAACGTATAAATTATGATAATACTAGATGAATTAGATAAAAAAGCCTTAGATCATTTTAGAGGCTATGTGGTAAAAAAAGACTTAGTAGGTATTATAAAGGGTGGTGCAAATGTTCCTGCATTTGTATTGGAATATTTACTCGCCAATACGTGCAGTACCGAAGACGAAGAAAAGTTGAAAGAAGGTATGGAGAATGTTAAATCCGTTCTGCGCAATCATTATGTCAATCCAGAAGAAAGCACGCTGATACAATCTAAACTTAGAGAAAAAGGGCGATTTAAAATTATCGACAAAATATCAGTCGATTTAGACCCTCAGCGCGATAGATATTGGGCAAACATCAGCAATAGTAATATCAAAAAAGCGAATATAAACGATGATCTAGTAACATCGCACGAAAAGCTGTTATTAGGTGGAATTTGGGCTATAATCGAAATGGAATACGATCCGATGATAACAGTAGGCTCAGTTGTGTATCCATTTGTGGTTCGTGATATAAAACCAATACAATTGTCTAGTTTTGATAATTCAAAAATAGCGAATAAAAGAAACGAGTTTAGCAAAGAGGAGTGGAAAACATTATTACTCCGAAGTGCTGGTTATGAGCCTAATAGTGAAGGTTTTGATGCTCGAAAATTAAACTTGTTACTCTGTCGTTTAATTCCATTGGTTGAAGCTAATTTCAATATGGTAGAATTAGGCCCTCGTTCTTCAGGGAAATCATACATCTACAAAGAAATTACACCTTATGCAATATTAATCTCTGGCGGTCAAGGCTCTGTAGCCCAATTATTTGTAAATAACACAACAGGCAGAGTTGGTGCCGTTGGATTATGGGACACCATTTGCTTTGATGAAAGTACCGATAAATTATTTAAAGATAGAGATGCTATACCCTTAATGAAAGATTACATGGAATCGGGTTCGTTTTCTAGGGCAAAGGGTGGTGAAATAACAGGTTCAGCTTCCATAATTTTAAACGGTAACATAAATCAACCCGTTGAAACTGTTTTGCAAACATCACATCTATTTAGTCCGTTGTCTGATGAAGTAAATTATGATACGGCTTTTTTAGATCGTATTAATTTATTCCTTCCGGGTTGGGAAATAACCAAATTTAGTCCTCAAAATTTCACAAACCACTTTGGATTTAGTACCGATTTCTTTTCCGAAGTGCTAAAATCACAACGAAAAACAACATACTACGATGCCATTGATCAATACTTCACGTTAGGGTCGCATATTAAACAAAGAGATTCCAAATCAGTACGTAAAATTGTTTCTGGTTTAATTAAACTTATGCACCCAAATGGCGAATTCAACAAAGAGGATATTAAAGAATATCTGGTAATAGCAATGGAAATGCGCCGTAGAGTGAAAGAACAACTTAAAAGAATTGGAGGTATGGAGTTTTGGGACACCAACTTTTCATATATCGACAAAGAAACGCAAGAGGAAATATTTGTAGGATTACCCGAAGAGAGAGGTTCATCATTGATTGAATCAAATCCACTTGCTCCAGGCGTATGTTATACGGCTACCAGCGATGGCGAAAACAACTCATTAGTAAAAATCGAAGTTGTTGCACTCAAAGGAAGTGGTAAAACCAACATTACAGGAACGAACTCTCAACTTGTAAAGGAGAACATTAAAAATACATACAACTACCTTAGAGCTAACGAAAAAAGCATTCTAAATGATCAACACTCCTTATCTGGTTACGATTTAAACATTCAAGTTAGCAATCTTATGGGAGCATCCATAAGTGGGGGTATTGGAAGTGCTGTTTATGTTGCAATTATTTCCGCTTTATATAAGAAAAACCTCAAAGGAGGACTGGCCGTTTTGGGTAATTTATCAATAGGTGGGGCTATAGAAAGAGCATTAAACTTTGCAGATAAAGTAACCCTTCTTTCCGAAAATGGAGCTAAGACAATACTTGTCCCAATGGATAATGTCTCAGAAATCGCAACTCTGCCAACCACAATTTTAGGGAAAACCGATGTCCCATTTTATAACAATAGCATATTACTACTTCAAAAATCAGTATTAATCGACTAAACTAACGATTTTTAATTGAATTATAACTAATTTAAAGTACTGAATATAAGCAAATGCTGTCAATCTGTTCTTAATTCTATTGTAAGATAATCATATATTTAACCTAAAAATTTTGCATGAAAAGTACAATTGAAAAATTTATTTTAAACATAAAAAAAGATCCCTATCATAGATATTCATCGTGGGATAATTGCCATAAAGCATTTTTATCAGCTGTTCCTGACGAATCCCATGCTTTACATTTAGCATTTTATTTAGCAAGTTGGGGTATGTATAGAGGATCATGTGGTTTGCTACAAAAAAATCATTTCATTCATCAAAAAGCTGTTGATATTCTATTCAAAGAAAAATTCCATAAGCTAAGGTGTAATTGGGAAACCGATATAATTATCAAAGACATTGATTTGATATTAGAATTAAAAGATGAATTAGCCAATTATTATAATAGTATAACATACATTAAGGAAGAAAAAAATCCAAAATATATTACTCCTACAGATACTCTTATTAGTAAAATAATGCTTGGCACTTTGGGGTGTGTTCCAGCTTTTGACAGATATTTTATCACAGGAATTAAAGATACATTAAAGCTAAAAGATATAAAGTTCGGGAAAAAATGTTTAGAATCAATTTTCAATAATTTAGACTTAAACCAAATCATAGCTTGTCAAGATTTAATCCGTAAAAACTTAAATTATTATTATCCAATAATGAAAATTATTGACATGTATTATTGGCAAATTGGGTATGATGTTGAGACAGAAAAAAATAAAATTAAGATGAATTAGTAAAATTTTAGCAATCCACCCACAAAGCCAAAGCAGGTGAAGCGGTGTTCGTCATCAGTCGTCGGCAAATAATCACGCCAGCCCGTTTCAGCCCTTGTTTTTGTGCTATTTATTCTAAGGTAGAAAACAAGCGCTTCAACGCCTTCGGTTGCCTATCGGCAAGGCTGTCATGTTTATTGCAGCTCCTCCTTCTTCCTCACCCACAGCCTCTTTTGCCCTGCAAGCAGCTTCGTTCATTACGGCTCCATTACATTCAAACCTTCGCAAGCTCAGACATTTCATTTCATTCCGCCTACATTCTCTACAGCAGCTTTCAGGTCACGGCTGTTTATTTTTTGTGCTCGCCTGCGGGTCGCAAAGGGCTGCGTGGTGTCACACTTTTTGCAAATACCCTCACAAGGTCAATCCCCATAAAAAAGCAAAAAGTCCGCCACCCCTTGTGTAGAAGACTACATAGGTCGCAGCGCACTCATTCCGCTACGCTTCACTCCGTGCTTCCTCTGCTCCGCACCCTATGCTCCACTCGCAGGTGGCTCGCCCCTTCGTTCGGTCGCAAACCACTACGTTCATTGCACCCTCACCCCACGCTGGCTCAAGGCTGTCTCACTATGCTTTGTCTTTTTACAACCCGCAGTTGTTTTAGTTAATACATTCAATTACGTTTTAAAAATTATGACTTGCATGATTATTTTCCCTAACTTTACAATACAAATCCTTTAATACAGAATATATGAAGAATAGCAGGAGTATTACAGAAAAACAACAGTCAACTTCAAAAGAAGATGGCATCTTAAACGAATACCACAGACTACAAAACTTAAAAGCCTTAAAGCAGGCCGAAGAACAGTTAAAACAACCATACTCATTCGAACAAATGAAAGCTCAAACCGATATGCTTTTAGGCAAGAAAAAAGTTGACGAGTAAATCCGCTCCGTAATTGATTTTATTAAGTACAACGAAATTTCTTTGTCATTGTATTTTAATATCGTACATTTGTCATACAATTAGTTCATTCACAATTCAAAGATATTTAAGACAAGCTATGTACACATACATAGTTTTTTCATGGTGGGGTAGACCTGTTCGCAAGAGCAGGTCTTTTTTATTACACCCCTCATGATTTCCTTGATGGAATAAAAAAAACAAAAAGGAAGCAAAGTTAGGTTGGCTTACCCCATTTATGTCCTGATGCTCATTCACGTGGTCAGTCAAGGCCAAGCCCTTCGGGTTTTGCAATATAAATCTCCAGTCCGCCCACTGGCGGATAGTATTTATATCGCAAAAGCCTTGACAGCCCCTTACGCCACCCTTTTAGATGGCTTTCTTTTTCTTTTTTTTTAGGTTTTTTTTCATTTTTCTTTGTCAAGTTTTTAATGCGGAGCGAAGCGTAGCTATCTTTTTAAAGCCCGTGTTATGCAAGCGTTAACCATCAAATCACACCGTGTCGGCACCGAATACACTCAGCCACACCTTTTCATCCTTAACAAAGGAAATAACAGTGGAAAACCGCTAAACCAAGCCTGTCCAAATTGTTTCGTCTGCCTCGTGGATTCCACCGAAGAGCGGGAGCAGATATATTGGCTTTTATATGGCTTATGGCGGTCGAATTCTTTTTATCAGCATCTTCGGGGTTCAGTCATACCGTTCATCGTTAAAAGCGACTTAAAATCGTGTATAACCATTGCCAAATCGATTGTTGCCTCCAATCCTGATGATTTTCAAAAGTCTGTCACCACACTTCGCAATCTCGAAAATCTGGAAGCCACATACAAAAAGAACATCCTCTTAATTGATCAAGCCAAAAGAGCAGTTTTCAATCGATACCTCTCGAAGCCTTAAACAGATTTGTGAAATTTGTTCTTTTCATGGCAAATAGATGCATTTCTGTGCATAGTATTCTATGTATCAGCCTTTAAGATGGTTTTATCTAAATTACTACTTATCTTTGTAGAGGACACGCAGGACAAGGAATAAAATCCGTATCAAGTCCTAATCAAGTTCGAATAATTATAAATTTAACATCATTAAATTATGGCAATTGTACAGAATCCGATTACAGGCAGAACCAAAAAAGCATTTGGTACAGCCGTGTTTTCAAAACAGTTTGGTAACAACACAATGAGAACCAAACCGATTGAAGTGAAAAACCCAAGAACAATTGGGCAAGTAACACAACGTAGTAAATTTTCAACTACTGTTGCATTTGTTCGACAAGTATTACCTCTTATCAATGAGGTTTATGCGGGTCGTTTAACCAAAATGTCACCTTTCAACAAGGTAACAAGTCTAATCGTCAAAAATGCTTTTGTTGGTGAACCTCCAGTTCTCGACCAAACATTGGTAAAATTGGCTGATATTGAAGGTAGTTCTGTTCTTAACGTAGTTAACACGGGGCTCCCAGATCAACTTATGAAAATCACTTGGGATCCAAACTCTCAAATTCAAGAAGAGCTTGAATCAACTTTGTCCTTTGTTTTAATTAATTGCGTTACTAATGAAGCAATGATTTTCAGGGATGTTGTAGCACGTGTAGTAGGGGTAGCAGAAATCACAGCACCTCGTAGCTGGGCGGATTGTGATTCAGCACTACATGTTGTTACAACGGATTTCAGCAATTTGAACAGACCTAAAAAAGTAGTTAAATTTGCTCCAGGCAACGAGTTGTCAGGTCACGTCAAATAGCCTTTTCGTTTAGGTTGTAAAAAAAAAGCCCAGGGTTTCACCTTGGGCTTTTTTATTGTGCTTTATTTAATAAGTTAGATTGCAGTTTGATATTTCGTCATCACTTGTTGCATGTCTTTATTAATTAGATCATCAACAACTCTTGCATATTTTTTTGTCATAATCATATTTGAATGACCTAGCATCTTTGAAACCACCTCCATCGATACCTTATTAGCTAATGTTACGGTAGTAGCAAAAGTGTGTCGGGCGGTATGAGTGCTTAATTTTTTTTCTATCCCGCACATATCTGCAATTTCCTTTAAATATGAATTCATCTTCTGATTTGACAACACTGGTAAAACTACGCCATTTTTTATACATGTTGGATGATTTTTGTATTTATTCATGATTTCAATTGCAGGTTGTAACAAAGGGATATTGCACCAATTTTTGGTTTTTTGTCTTTTCTTCTTGATCCAGAGGCTACCATCTTTATTTTCGATTTCATCATAGGTCAATTGTTTTGTGTCAATAAACGCCAGTCCTGTAAAACATGAAAACAGATATATGTCTTTTACTTGTGCCAATCGTTCATTCGTGAATCTCTTATTTATCATAATATTTAATTCATTCTCCGTTAAATATGCCATATCTACATCATCAATGTGGTATTTTAGATTTGAGAATGGGTCAGATTTCATCCATCCATTAGCTAGTGCTATGCGGATAATTTTTCTGAAATTCTTGATGTACTTAACTGTTGTATTGTTGCAGCAATTCCTTTTGGTTTTTAGGTAATACTCGAAATTATTGATAAACATCGGGTTGATTTCATGCAAATGAACATCATTCTTTTTATACTTATCTTTAATGAAAAACTCAAGCAATCGATAACATGTTTCATATCGTTCCACGGTTCCAGGTGCAAAATCTTTGTTTATCAAACCTTTGCATTTGTCATTGTGTTCTTGAAATATAGTGAGTAATGTTTTGTTTTTAGTCTCAATACCCATAAATCTGTCTCTTAATGCTAAAGCAGTTAGATCCTCTTTATGATTCTCCATATCCATCTTAATTTCAATTAGCTTTGATTTAATCCCATCAAGATGTAAATTCAAGTCTTTAGCTTCTTTTGAGGTACCTCTCATTCGGTTTCTTACGTTATCCCATTGTTCCTCTTTAACACATGATTGTGTCGTAAACTCAGCACGTTCGCCATTAATTGTAATACGTGCGTAAATTGGCAATTCGCCAGTTCTTAAACTCCTTGTGCGTTTTACAAAATAAATAACGCTAAATGATGTCCTTTTCATACTTGTTTTTTTGGTTACAAAATTACTTTTTTAAGTAAAACAAGTTCGTTGCAAAATACTGCTTTACAGTGCTTTAGTTACAAAGTAGGTTGCATTTTTTGCCACCTGATTTATGCAACCGAATTGCACACCGTTTTAATACATATTGCAGTTATATTCGCTCTTTTGGGAATAAAAAAACCGCTGATAATTGTTGATTTTCAGCGGTTTTCATCTTATAGCTTGTTATTTTGGCGGAGAGATAGGGATTCGAACCCTAGGACCCCTTGCGAGATCAACAGTTTTCGAGACTGCCCCGTTCGACCACTCCGGCACCTCTCCTTTATTTGTTATTGCATTTTACGGTCGTATATTGCATTTTTTTATGAACCCCGATTTAGTAATTGTTTTCCAACTAATGATAATCTTAGTCATAACGTTGGTGCAAATTTAAATAAATAAAATGATACCTACAAATCAAATTTATGTCTCGCTTGTCAGAAAGTGTTCAATAGATGCTAGTTTAAAAATTACTTTACTTTGGGTTGAATTCTGTAAATAGCCAATTCTTACATATTTAGAGGTTAATTACGGTTTGATGAGAGGTGAATTGTCGTTAGAGTCAATTTCTTGATTCCAATATTCATCTTCCACGACCTCCTCTTGTTCATCTTCGAAATAGACTTTCTTTTTCGGCCCTTCTTCTCGATAATAAATTGCGATAATTATTCCAGCAATTGCACCAGCTAAGTGACCTTCCCAAGATATATTTTGGTTCGGATAGAATTGAGGGAAAAATCCCCAAATGATACTTCCATAAAGAAAAATTATCAACATGGAGAATGCCATCATTGCCTGTTCTCTGCGAATAATCGAACTTAAGAGAAGAAAAAAAGCTAATCCATATACAATACCACTGGCCCCAATATGGTACGATTCTCGGCCCAATAACCACGTGAAAATTCCTGATACAAGGTAGATAAACAACAGAACCCAAATGGCCTTGGTGGGATAAAAATTGAATAAACCTAGTCCTAATAAGAATATTGGAACTGTATTAGAAGTTAAATGTGCCCAATCGCTGTGCAAAAATGGAGAGAAGATAATTCCTCTTAACCCTATAAAGGATTGCGGATAGACACCAAATTCCGCAAAATTAAGTTCAAATATGGTTTCACAAATCTTTACCATCCATATGACTCCCACAATCAATAATGGGATAAATGAAGCATGTACTAACTGCTTAAAAGGACTTTGTGTTGTCATTTTCATTGATTTGATTTTCTAATCATAAAAACGCCAGGAAACGATTAATTTAAATAATCGATCAGACATAGGGTATTGTGGCATCATCATGTAATTATAACCCAAAAGTCCTTTGGTAACATTTTGTACTTTTACCATTGCATTAAATTGTTTCACTTTAAACCCAATAAAAAAGTTGAGGTAAATGAAATCGCCATATTGTTTGTTGCTTTGAATGACAAATTCACCAATGGCAGGTACATAATTAGGTGCATAATATTTGGTTAAAAAGGTATAATCTACACCAGTTTGAAATTGCATCCGTTTTTTAAAGAGAGGAAATCGGAAAAATATACTCTGACGAGCTGTGAGATTTGGAAAAGCCATTAACGTATCGTTGTTGCCTTGAGTGGTTGTAATGTTTGTAATCACATGAAAGGAACGATAATTTAGTTTTACATTTGCATAGGCTTGAAAATAATGGAGGGTTTGATTATATTGTAGTGGCTGATATCTACTATCGATAAAAATCTGATTGTTGATGGTAAAGTTAGATGTTCCAATTTCTAAGTTTTTACTAAAGTAAACAATGGATGTTTGGGTTTGAAGAATTTTTACCAGATTTGTATTATCCCATTGATAGTTGTTTCCATGGTAATAACTGTAAAAATAATCGGGCATTTTTGAAGTAATCGATGTGGAAAATTGAAGTATATGGTTTAGGTTTTTAAAAGGCTTTATCCTAGTCCAGAGAGTCCCTTGAAACCCATTTTGTGAATATCCTGATGAGATATATCTTCCTTTAATTCCAAATTCGTTTTCTTTTTTTAGTTTGTATTTAATTTCGGCTTCGGGAATTAGCTGGCTTATAAAGTTGGTCTTAAGGTAGTCCGAAACTTCTGCATATTCGTGCATTACGCCAAGTTTGAGAAACCAGTAGGATGACTTTTTAGGTTGATTATGGAGGGAGTAGTTCATCCAATAAATTCCATTGCTGGCTTTTAAATAGGAAGTTGAATCGTATGAATTTAAAGTGTCTTTCAGAAAAAAGGAGTAATTGGCGGAGTCGGGTTCTAGTTCCGAAAATACATGATCACTACGTTCGTACGAAAATATTTGTACGAGGGTGCCAAAATTGATCTTTTTTGTAGTGTCATTTGCGTTGAAAAACGGGTTGAAATATTGCGAAAAATGGAGCGTGTTGGTCTTTATTTTATTCTCAGCTTCACTTAATCGAGTGTTTACACCAGCTCTTGTGGGTTCGATGTTTTGCTCAAAAATTGAATCGTGAACTATTCCTCCATTTTCTTGTGGCTTTAATCTGTTGAATGTAAATGATCCAAGAATGCCATATCGTTTATTGGGATGATCGTAGCCTGCATAAATACTCCCTCCTGTGTTGCTCGATTTGGCATGTCGGTATAGTCCTAATGAGCTAATAATCCTAAAATCAATTCCAAAAGATATGTTGTTGGTTTTTTGGGCATGTACTCCCGATAAAAAGTTCTCTTTTCCTGTCCCTGTAGCGTAAAATAACTTTGTAAAGGGCGATTTTACATTGTAGAGGTTTAGTTTCGAAAAATTATACTCATATGCTTCAATCGGAAATACCCGATAGGTGAAGTCTATGTTAGGCGTACTTAAAAATAATGGTCGGTGAGGACGGCCAATATTCCCCATGGTTGCATATAAATAATTAGACATAAACAACGGATCATATTGATGGAGGGTTAAATCTAGAGTGTCTTCAACTACTCCATTTGAATCACATTGTAATCTGCTATACCCAATATATCTATAAACATCATGGTAGGTATTGCTATCTTTCTTTATTAGTTCTTCACTTTGCGAATACAACGATAAAGTGGAAATGATAATGAGTATAAGAATTAATAATGGTTGTGATTTGTAATGCATTCGCTTCAAATTCTTGTTTTTGCAAAAATACAAAAAAAACATACTCATCCATTTAATCATACAAAATGTTAGAAATTTGAACGGAGCATTGTCTATAAGCCACGCTTAAGCAGAATCAAAATTTCATAGTTTTCTCCCTTGAGACTTGCTTAGTACTATTTCCCTGTCAACTGTCACACTGTTCCCCTGTCACACTGTCACACTGTTAACTGTCACCCTGTTTCACTGTTCCCTGTCACACTGTCACACTGTTAACTGTCACACTGTCACACTGTTAACTGTCACACTGTTAACTGTCACCCTGTTTCACTGTTTCCTGTCACACTGTTTCACTGTCAACTGTTTTCGTTCCAACAACCAACCAGTTGTTAATCTGACTGTTAAATGTTTTAATTTTCTCAAAATTACAATTTGCTAATTGTTCGGCTACCTCCGAGCTATCAAATCGAATATCTAATGGTGGTCCTTTTGGAGTTTCTTGTTTCTTCCAATCGCTAATGGCAATTTTTCCTCCTTTTTTCAAAACCCGACGACACTCTTTTATCATAGCTACTTCGTCGTGTAATTCGTGGTGAAGATTGATCATAATTACCACATCTATACTGTTGTCGTCCAATGGCGTTTCTGACTCCTTCATGAACATGGTGCTAATAGCGGGAAAATTGGGGCAAATGTTTTCATTCATCCAGCTAATCATAATAGGAGAGATGTCGAGTGCTAGAATTTTGCTTTTTGGCCATAATTTAGAAAATTCTTTAGAGAAAATACCTGTGCCTGCACCAATATCTGCTATTATAGCAGCATTTGGTAACCCAATTTTATTCCAGATAAAAGTAGGATCAATATCCACAATTCGTCCAGGATGATTGAGTTTTTCTAGTTTAGTGATATCGAATTTTTTATCTATCATTTTAAAATATTCAAAGCAAATTTTATAATTCAATAATTTGTATGGTTTATATTCTTGTCAATAATGTTGAAATGTTACTCAATTTTGATGATTTTTAGCTCAACTCTACGATTCATTTTTCTGCCCTCTTCGTTGTTATTGTCGGCTATTGGCTTGGTTTTGCCATATCCAATAGAAGTTATTCTTTTTGAATCTATTCCTTTGCTCACAAGCCATTGCTTGATTGCCAAAGCTCTTTCGGTAGAAAGTTGAAGATTGTAATCGTCTCTACCTTCGCTACTTGTGTGGCCCGAAAGCTCAATGTTTACTAATGGGTTTTTAGTCATAAAATCTAAAATTTTATCTAGCTCTGGTGCCGATTCAGAGAGCAGGGTTGCTGATGCTTTTTCAAAATAGATATTGTTGAGAGTAACAGTCGCTCCCACTTTTATCATACTTAATGCATATTGTTTATTTATTTGGCTGTAAGGGAAACTGTTTAATGCAATCAAATCTGTTTTTGATTCATATCCAAAGGCTTCAACCAATATTTGATATTCATCGTTGTTGAATAAATTTGTACTCATGCCTTCCCCATTAATGATGGAAGCGCTAGTTTTTACGCCACTTTTATTGGTGATTGTAACTACTGCGTGGATTGGCTTTTGAGTAAGACTATCGATTGCAAAAGCTGTAAACTTAATCTTAGAGGGATACTTTTGCTCTTCCATTACCTTTTCTTTTTTCTGAATTGGCTTAATTTTAAAGTTTGGAATAATTATCAGTGCTTGAAAAATTATTCCAACATTACTTCCCCCTGATTTAAGTTCAGAGATGTCACTTTTCCAATGGTTATACATCTCTTTTTCTAATCCGGACATGTCGTTTTTCATTAGATTTGCTTGCCAATATAATCTACATCCTAGATCCAAAGGGATTCCTTCTATCGGATGATATCGCAATTGAATTGCAGGTTCAAATCCTAGATTTACAAAGCTATTTAAATCTGCAAACTCGCCACTTGGCGATTCGTTGAATAAGTAGGTTTGGAGTTTGCCAGACATAATATCTAAACTCATCCCCGCATTGGCCGAAAATTTTTCGTTTTTGATAAAAGGCGCCATAATTCCTAAGCCAAAGGTGCTTGTTCTATATTTAACATGACGTTCTTCGTGAGATGGAGTTTCGTAATTTGCAAAAACTTCGTTGGCACGTTTAGTCCATGATATATCAAAAGTTACATCCCCCGTTTTAACTCCTGCTGTGAAATTTATTCCCTTTAAATTGTGTATGTGATTCATCTCTTGCTCAATAATACTTCCATTGATTTTTGTTTTACTAGCATTATATAAGTCTATAAACTCATTCACTCTTCTTAGAGGAGCATACGAAATATTGTACCCTAATCCAATATATTCCAAATGAGTGTTCTGTGCTAATACATTAAAAATGGTGGTGGATAGGAGTAGAATTGTAGAAATAAATTTCCAATAATTTGATTTCACGTTTGTAAATTTAATTTTGTTTTTGCAAATGTATAAAAAAAACTGCTTTTTAAATTTGTTAATCTTTAAGAAAATTACTCTTGTCTCAAAAAAGTATTAAAAATGTTAGGGACATAAAAAAAGCTGTCCAGAGGACAGCTTTTTTTTAAAATTATAAATGTTTTATTTTAACACAATGTCATAAGTGTCGTGAGCAATTACAAACTCTTCATCGGTAGTAACAACCATAACGGTAGTTTTTGAGTTTGGCTTGGTTATTACGACATCCTTTCCTCTGACTCCTTCATTTTTTTCTGAGTCGAAATCTACACCAAAGAAGGATAGATCTTCACAAATCATATTTCTTAAATGAGAATCGTTTTCGCCAATACCACCCGTAAATAAAATGATATCTACTCCGTTCATTGCTGCAGCATATGCTCCGATGTATTTTTTTACACGATATGCGTACATTTTTAACGTGTCAATGGCACGAAGATTTCCATCAAAAAATGCATTTTCAATATCTCTCATGTCGGAGCTAATGCCCGAAACACCTGCAACACCAGATTTTTTGTTTATCAAATTGTTAATGCCTTTGTAGTCTAAATTCTCTTTTTCGGCGATAAACAACAATGCTCCTAAATCTAAATCACCTGTACGAGTACCCATCATCAAACCTTCTACTGGAGTGAATCCCATAGAAGTATCTACAGATTTTCCTTTGTTTACAGCGCAAATAGATGCGCCATTGCCTAAGTGACAAGAGATGATTTTTAAATCGTTCCAGTTTTTGCCCACCAAATTGGCAGCTTTTGGAGCAACAAATTTATGGCTAGTACCATGAAATCCATAACGACGCACTTTGTAGTTTTGATAATATTCGTAAGGTACACCATATAAATATGCTTCCGATGGCATCGTTTGATGAAATGAAGTGTCAAAAACTGCAACCTGAGGTAAGTTTGGAAGCAACTCTTCCATTACATTAATCCCTTGAAGGTTTGCTGGATTGTGTAATGGTGCAAGTTCGCATAAATCGAGAATTTTTTTCTTCGTATCGCTATTTATAAGTGCACTTTTTTGAAAAAATTCACCACCATGTGCTACTCTATGACCGCAAGCAGCTATTTCGTTTACATTTGAAATAACACCGTGTGTGGGGTTTGTCAATGCTTCTAGAACTAGGTTAATACCCTCTTTATGCGTAGGAATTGGAGTTTGAATGTAATATTTATCACGTCCTTCTGGTTTGTGGGTAAATTCTCCCATTTCTAATCCAACACGTTCAACAAGGCCTTTAGCAAGCACAGTTGTTTCGCTGCCCATGGTCATCAACTGATATTTGATGGATGAGCTACCGCAGTTTAAAACTAAAATTTTCATTTTGATTGTTCTATGGTTATTTTTAAAAATATTTCTTTTGCGAAATTAGATATTTTATGTTTTTAAACCAAATATTTTTTGATAAATATTCTCCTACAATTTTATTATGTTATGGACAAATCATTTGTTGAATGTCAACTTTTAATTTTTTTTTATTATATTTGCATTTGTGTAAGTTTTTTGTAAAAAACCAATCGTTATTTTATTCTTTAAAAACACAATATTAATCATATTCAATACTTTTAAAACTATGAAAAAAATATTTTTACTTCTATTAAGCACCCTTTTATCGGTTGTGGTATTTAGTCAATCGGATACTCTAAAGCCCACAAAATCGATGGCATTGATTCGTGTTTCTGTGATAGACGATTCTGGCAAACCTATCGATAGAGAAAAAGTAACCTTTACTTCTAGATCTAAATTCGATCAATTTTATGGAGTTACATCGGAAAATGGAAAATTTTCAATTCATCTTCCAATAGGGTATACCTACATTGTGGAGTACGATAATATGTTAAGCAAGGAAAGACACGAAGAAATTACCATTCCGAAAGAGCCTGCTTTGTACACTTGGGATGTTAATATTGAGTTTAAACCAGCTCGTGTAATCGTTTTAGAAAATGTTGAATTCGATTTTAATGAAGCTACCATCAAGCCAATATCATTCAAAACGCTAAGTGAGTTGTACGATGTGATGTCCCTTAAGCCTCAATTGATAATTGAAATTGGTGGCCATACCGACAATATCGGAACGCATGAATCTAATATGACATTATCGCTTGCAAGAGCCGAAAGGATTAAACAGTATCTGGTAAACAGAGGTATTGCTCCTAATCGAATTCAAACGAAAGGATATGCAGCTACTATTCCCATTGCTGATAACTCAAACGACGAAGGTCGACAAAAGAATAGAAGAACCGAAGTAAAAGTTATCAGCGAATAATACCTTCTTTTTTTATTTTTAAATATTCCTATGAAGGATTATGCTTTTATATTTATTTTTACTTGCTTATTAACAATAGGTTATAATAGTCATTCGCAAACTCCTACAATTCAAGATTGCATGGGCGCAATTCCCATTTGTCAGAATCATTACTCTCAACTAAATGCATATTATGGAGCGGGAAGTTACGTGTCCGAAATAAATCCAGCAATTTCATGCCTCGACGAGGAGTATTATTCTGTTTGGTATACTTTTACGGCCCAAACAACGGGCTTGTTTCGTTTTGAAATTACTCCAAATACCTATTCAGATGACTACGATTGGGCTGTTTTTAATCTAACAAATGCTAGCTGTGCCCACATCGCAACCAATGCTTCTTTGATGGTAAGTTGCAACTCCTATGGAGACTATAATGGCGCAAATGGGAGCACTGGCGCAAATTCTGCCAATGGTGGTGTTGGTAATTCAAATGGACCAGGCAATACAAACGGCCCTCCTTGGAATGCAGATATCCCTGTTACTGCCGGATCTACTTATACGATGCTTATCTGCAATTGGTCGCGTTCTACTTCTGGTTATTCCATCAATTTCAATGGATCTACTGCTACCATCTTTGATAACATTCCACCCGCTTTTATGAATGTTACCTCTAATTGTGGCGACTCATCCGTGATGTTGCAGTTTTCTGAAATGGTAATGTGTAATTCTGTTCAATTGAGCGACTTTAGAATAATTGGCCCTAATGGAGACTATCCTCTTGTCTCTGCAATTGGCCCTTCATGCGCTCAGAATGCACCCCAAGATCGATTTTTTAAAATTAAAACAAACCAAAGACTTCAAAAAGGAAATTATAAATTAATCCTGCAAGGTCCCGTAAACGATTTGTGTGGAAATACTGCTACTTCTGACACCATCTCGTTTTATATCGATGGACTTAATTTTCAAACTTCATACACACCTGCTACCTGTAATCCGAATGGAACAGCTACTTGTACTCCATTGGATGGATTGGCTCCTTATTCCTATCAATGGTCTAATGGACAAACTGCAATTACTGCCACTGGACTTCTTCCGAGTACCTATTATGTGAAGGTGACAGATGCTAGAGGATGCATAGATTCTACTTTTGTGGTTGTTCAATCTGGAAGTGGAAATATGGATGCAACTCTTGAAAAATCCGATGTAAAATGTTATGGACAAAATAATGGTTGGGCTAAAGTGAAAATGAATAGTGGCACTCCTCCCTTATTCTTTCAATGGTCGAATGGCATGAGCGATTCAACCATTCATAACTTATCGCCAGGTACTTATATTGTTACTGTATCCGATGTGTATGGCTGTATGAAAGTTGATTCTATTGAGATTTTTCAAAACCCGCCATATAATTTAGTTTTAGATAGCATTCACAATGAAATTTGTAGTTATGCTAATGGTGCTATTTATGTTCATGCATTTGGTGGAATCCCGCCATATAGGTTTGAGTGGACTGGTTTTTCACAAGAAAATTCGTCTCAGTTAACCCAACTTCATGCAGGCTCATATGTTGTTACTGCATACGACTCTGTTGGTTGTGCTCAATCATTGACTGCGAATGTGGATGGTCAACCTTATCCAATTGCCGACTTTTCGGTTGCACCCCAAAGATCTTTTTTAGATAATGCTCTTTTTACTTTTACAAACAATAGTACTAATTCTACTTCCTCTTATTGGGATTTTGGGGACGGTTTTTATTCCTCAGATCACTCTCCCAATCATAGATATAGCTTTTTAGGACATTTCCCTATTACACTTGTTGTTCAAAGTGAAAACGTATGTTTCGATACTCTGACAAAATTCATCGATGTAGTTGAAGATTTTTCGCTATTTATCCCAAATGCCTTTTCTCCAAATACAGATGGTCAAAACGATTTTTTCGGACCTATAATGAGAGGTGCTAATGCCAAAGATTATATTTTTGAGATATATTCCCGCTGGGGCGATTTGGTTTTTTATACCCATGATATTTCTAAATTGTGGAACGGACAAACTCTCGCAAATAGGGAATGTCCAATTGGTTCTTATATCTACAAAATTATTGTCCTTGATTTGTGCGATTACCCACATGAGTATATTGGGACAGTGGTACTGATAAAATAGTTGTATCTTTGCCCAATTATAATAAAATGATACAGGTTTGAAAAATGGTTAAATTGAAAAAAATAGGAAATTCTGAAAAACTTGAATTCTTTTCGGTGGATACCCTAGAAGGGATGGAAATTCCCTATTTCGAAGCTAGAGTGTCTGCTGGGTTCCCTTCTCCAGCAGAGGATTATTCTGATGTTAAACTCGATTTAAACAAAGCATTGATTCAGAATCCATCGGCTACGTTTTATGTTAAAGTGAAAGGGATGTCTATGCAAAATGCGGGTATTTTAGATGGAGATATGCTGGTGGTAGATCGTTCCAAAATTCCTTATAATCAATGTATCGCTGTTTGTGTCATCAATAGCGAATTTACCGTAAAACGAATTCAAAAAACAAAAAATGGACTAAGTCTAATGCCCGAAAATCCAGATTTTAAACCCATAAAAGTTACAACCGACATGGACTTTAGTATTTGGGGAGTTGTTACTTTTGTAATTCATAAAGTATAAAAAAAGTCCGTAAAGTCAAAAGTCTATAAAGTCAAAAGTCTATAAAGTGCCGAATTATCAAAATCTTCGATTTTGCAACAATTCGAGCATCCTCGAAAAATAACAAAAATCGGAGATTTTTTATTTTTCGGGATCAAAAGTCTATAAAGTCGAAAAAAAAGTGATGAATTATAAGTTAAAAATGATGAGTTGACACAAACTAAGAATATTAAAAAAAACGAATAATCCCATTATCGCTGAATCCTGTCCCGCTTTCCCGAAAAACCAGTCCGCCTGCTGGCGGATCATTGTTTTTCGAGGATCCTCGAATTTTCACAATCCGACCACTGGCGGATTTAAAAATAGGGACGCGCTAATTCATAACTCTTCTCACGTTCTTACTTCATACTTCTAAATTTTTCTTAAGACTCGCGTCGCGCAACTCATAATTCATAGTTTATAACTTATAATTCATTTTTATCACTCAGACACTCATCTCACTAAGAAATACTAAAAATACAAATATTCTTGCTTCTTACTTCTTACTTCTGTATTCTTGCTTCTTACTTCTGTATTCTCTTTTCACATTTCACTTCTCAAAAATATGTACGCACTTATCGATTGTAATAATTTTTATGCTTCCTGCGAACGTTTGTTCAATCCAAAGATGGCAAATAGGGCAGTGGTTGTGTTGTCAAATAACGATGGTTGTGTGATAGCACGCTCAAATGAAGCGAAAGCCTTGGGCGTGAAAATGGGACAACCAATTTTTGAAATCAAAGAGTTGGTAGAGCGTGAGAATATTGCTGTTTTTTCTTCAAATTATTCGTTATACGGAGATATTTCTTCTCGAGTAATGCAAACCATTCAAACTTTGGTCGATGAAGTAGAAGTTTATTCCATAGACGAAGCTTTTGCCGATCTTACAGGTTTTGTGCACCACGATTTACACGTACTAGGACGTGAAATAAAAAATCGGGTGTTTCAATGGATTGGCATTCCCGTTTCTGTGGGTATTGCGCCTACAAAAACGTTGGCAAAGATTGCAAATCATATGGCCAAGAAGCAGAAACAATATCAAGGAGTATGTGTATTAAATAATATGGATGAAATTGAGGATGCTTTAAAGCAGTTCCCTATTGAAGATGTATGGGGCGTGGGAAGAAGAACGGCTAAACATTTATTGAATTTTGGGATCCATAATGCCTATGATTTTTCTAGAATGAATGAAGCATGGATACGTAAGAATTTTACCGTTACTGGCTTAAGAATGGTAAAAGAGTTAAAAGGCACTTCCTGTATTCCTTTGAACCAGTTAATACCTCCCAAGAAAAATATTTGTACTTCTCGTTCCTTTGGGAAAATGGTAAAAGAGTACGAAGTGTTGGCAGAAGCTGTGTCAAATTATGCAGCGCGATGTGCAGAAAAACTTCGCAAACAGAAATCTTGCACCAATATGGTTTTGGTTTTTGTAAATACGAATCCTTTTCGAACAGATCTTAAACAGTATTATAGGCATGTTATTATTCCGCTTCCAGTAGCTTCATCCTCTACACCCGAAATTATACACTATGCATTGCTGGGTTTACAATCCATTTTTAGGGAAGGATATTCATACAAAAAAGCAGGGGTTATTGTCTCCGAAATTGTTCCAGAGAATCAAGTGCAACAAAATTTATTTGATGATGTGGATAGAGTTAAACACTCAAAGTTAATGGCAGCAGTGGATATCTTAAATTCAAAGATGGGTCGGGATTTAGTTCGAATTTCTGCTCAAGGAACTGATAAAAAAGAGTGGAAACTCCGTCAGGAGTCTCTATCTCCATCCTATACAACAAAGTGGCCTGATATTTTAGAGATAAATTTAGAAGAATAGAACCAAAATGTGCCTGAGTTGAAGCACATTTTGATTCGTCATCATTATACCATCCCTGAAAATCCCATAAATGCCATTGCTAATAAGCTCGCAGTTATCAATGTGATTGGAAACCCTTTCATTCCCTTTGGATAGCCAGTTATTTCCATTTGTTCGCGTAATCCAGCAAGTAAAACTAATGCTAAGGTAAACCCAACTGCTGTTGCAATTGCATAGGTTACACTTTGTAATAGATTGTATTCTTTTGTGATAGCCAGAAGGGCGATACCCAATACCGCACAGTTGGTAGTAATTAATGGAAGATAAATTCCCAAAGCTTGATAGAGTGGAGGAGCGGCCTTTTTTAGGATTATTTCAACGATTTGAACTAAAGTTGCAATTACAAATATGAATGTAATCGTTTTCATAAATTGAACATCAAGCGGAACCAAGATGTATTGGAAGATAAGGTAAGTGACAAGGTTTGCTAGTGCCATTACAAAAATAACAGCAGCTCCCATCCCTAATGATGTGTTTACTTTACTAGAGACTCCAAGGAAAGGACATATCCCAAGAAATTGCGCCAAAACAACATTGTTGACAAATAACGCAAGTATTATTATACTGATATATTCCATGATTATTACAATTTAAGTTTTCGTTTCATCGAGTTCATGATAGCGATTAAATATCCATAAGTTAAAAATGCACCAGGAGGCAGAATGAAAATCAACATAGTTTTAGAATTTTCACTCAATAATTTTATGTCAAAAATGGATCCATTTCCAAGAATCTCTCTTATGCTAGCCATAATGAAAAGTGCTAATGTAAATCCAAGTCCCATTCCTATTCCATCTAAAATGGATGCAAATGGAGTGTTCTTCTGTGCAAATGCTTCAGCCCGTCCTAAAATGATACAGTTAACCACAATCAGAGGAATAAATACTCCTAATGAATTGTATAAGTCTGGAGTAAATGCTTTCATTACCATATCCACAATAGTCACAAAGGAAGCGATAATGACAATGAATGCTGCAATACGGACTTTGTCGGGGATAAAGTTTTTTAGTAATGATATAAGAAGGTTTGAGCAAAGAAGCACAAATGTTGTAGCCGCCCCCATTCCAATTCCATTCATTGCAGAAGTGGTAACTGCCAATGCAGGGCATGTGCCCAAGACTAAAACAAAAGATGGATTTTCTTTGAAAATACCATTCGTTAAATGCTTAAGATTTCCCATAATTATTCTCCTTTTGTTGTTGAGTCGCTATCGACAGGTTTAAGACTAAAGTTCTTTTTATAACCATCGTGCCCACGTTGAACTGCATCGCAATATGCACGTGATGTAATGGTAGAAGCGCTGATTGCATCCACTTCGCCACCATCTTTTTTAACCGTCATCTTCCAAACGGAAGGATCTTTGCCGATAAATTGATTTTTAAACTTATCACCTTTCATATTTGTGCCTAACCCAGGAGTCTCTTTTTGTTCCAATACTTCAATCTGATTGATCGTTCCATCTGGTTTCAACCCAACCATGAGTTTGAATTCTCCTGAAAACGCTTTTTTTGTGTATGTTTTAACAGCATAACCAGCAAGCTGACCACCTTTGGATAAGACATAATAAACCAACGTGTCTATTTCTGTAGGTTTCCCCTTTGATAAATCAAAATCAGGTGACAGAACTTTATAGGTGGTATCAATCTTGTCAAATTCTGGCGCCACTTTTTTGATAGCATCGTTCTCCGCTTTTGCTGCACTCATTTCAATGGGGCCTTTGGTAATCAAATATATGTACCCAAGGGCAGCAGACATTACCATTGATATTAGAAACAACGATAATATCATGTTCTTTAATGTAGATTCTAATTTTTTAGCCATTGTTGATAACCTCCCCAAATTTTTTAGGTTTAAATCCTTTGTTAATCAATGGGGTAGCTGCATTCATCAGAAGAATAGCAAACGATACTCCCTCGGGATATGCTCCCCATACACGAATTAATATCGTCAACAATCCACAGCCAATCCCAAAAATAAGTTGCCCCGATTTGCTCATGGGGGAAGTAACCATGTCTGTAGCCATAAAGATAGCTCCTAACATTAATCCTCCGGAAAGTAAATGAAAACTTGGATCAATATACATTGCTGGGTTGATTAGATTTAAAATGGCTGCAAAGATAAAACTTGTACCAATAAATGCTACTGGGATATGCCATGTAATGATTTTGCGAAGCAACATAAACAATCCTCCAATTATTAAAGCAATTGCAGAAACTTCACCCAGTGAACCTCCCATTTGTCCCATCAACATATCAACATACGATGGTAATTGCGATTGTAGCTGATCTATGGTCTTCCCTTGCATTAATCCTTCTTTTACAACTCCGAGTGGGGTAGGACCAGTTAATCCATCTACAACAAAATTGGAGGTTGAAAATGGTAAACTTGGTTTAGGCCAGGTTGTCATATCCACTGGAAATGAAATTAACAGAAAAACACGACCCACCAAAGCAGGATTAAATGGATTTTTGCCTAATCCACCATAGGACATTTTAGCAACTGCTATGGATATTAAAGCTCCAACCACCAATATCCAAATAGGCAGACTTGTTGGAACATTAAATGCCAACAACATCCCTGTAATGATTGCCGAACCATCGGTAATAGTAGTTTTGCCTTTGATAAGATATTTTTGAATAAGCCATTCAAAAAGTAGACAAGATGCAATAGATACTAAAGTTAGAATGATTGCACTTAACCCAAAATAATAAAACGATACCCCCATTGCCGGCAACATGGCAATGACTACGCCATACATTATTTTTTTTGTAGATTCTCCAGAATGAACATGTGGTGAACCTGATATTGTCAATAAACTCATATATGTACTTTTTTTGCGTTGACGTTATTGATTATTGTTTTGAAGCTCTTGATCGAATGATTGCCCCAACTTTACTTTTGCCTACTCTTACATAGTCTAGGAGTGCTCTGTTGGCAGGACAAGTGTATTGACAAGAGCCACATTCGATACAATCCATAATCCGATAATGTTCGGCCTCCTCAAATTTTGAATTTTCGATGAATTGTTGTAAAATATAGGGTTCTAAACCCATAGGACATACGGTGATACACCTTCCACAACGGATGCAGTTTTGAGATTCGCTCCGTTTTGCTTCCTTGTGATTCATAATCAATATTCCCGATGTCCCCTTTGAAACTGGAACTTCCAATGAGTTCAGCGATTTCCCCATCATTGGCCCACCAGAAATCACTTTGCCTGTATCTTCTGGTAATCCACCTGCTTTTTCAATTAGCTCAATGCTTGGAGTTCCAATTCGAACCATTAAATTGCAAGGGTTCTTTACTGATTTTCCGGTAACGGTTACTACTCTCTCGATAAGAGGTTTATTCTTTTGAACAGCTTCATATATCGCTAAAGCAGTGCCAACATTGTTTACAACACAACCTACTTCGATAGGGAGTTTGCCCGAAGGTACTTCTCTGCCTGTTAATGCTTTTATTAGCTGCTTCTCAGCACCTTGAGGATACTTCACTTTTAATGCATGTACCTCAATGTTGGTGAAATTACCAGCCACTTTAGTCATGTGAGCAATTGCATCTGGTTTGTTGTTTTCAATTCCTATGAACGCTTTTTCAGCAGAAAGAGCTTTCATCATAATAGAAACTCCAATCATAACTTCCTCCGCTCTTTCAAGCATTACCACATGATCGGCAGTTAAATAGGGTTCACACTCTACTGCGTTGATGATCAAATATTTTGCTTTCTTGCCATCGGGTACCATGTATTTGATGTGTGAAGGAAATGTAGCTCCTCCCAGTCCAACAACTCCCGTGCTTTTGATTCTTTCCACAATCTCTTTATCAGACATTGTGATTTGGTGAACGACATCATTAGATCTATCAATACTTGGTTCCCATTCGTCACCCTCTACATTGATAACAATGGTGCTTCTACGGTAGCCACTTGTGTCGATAGCATCTTCAATCTTTTCAACAGTTCCAGACACTGAGGAGTGAACATTTGCACTGATAAACGCATCTGCTTTCGCTAATAATGTTCCTACTTTAACAGTGCTCCCCTTTTCAACTACAAGGGTAGAAGGGGCTCCCAAATGCTGTGTAACTGGAATAAATACCTTTTGCGGAATAGGAAGTATCTCTATCGGTTTGTTAGCCGATAACTTGTTCTCTTCCGGATGAACTCCGCCAATCTTGAATGTTCTCAAGGTAATCCTCCTTTGTTTGAATGATTATAAATTTTTTAATTTTCTACATTTGAATCAACTTCACTCACTTTGCGTGGTGGAAAATTTAATTCAAGAATTGCTCCTGTAGGACATTCACTTGCACATTTCCGACAAAGTTTGCACTTTTCAGAATCGATATACGCAAGATTGTTTGTCAACGTGATTGCTTCAAACATACATTGTTTTACACATTTTCCACACCCAATACAAGCTACACTACAGTTTTTCTTTGAAATTGCACCTTTTTCTTTGTTGATACAATTTACATAAATACGTCTGCTCTTCTTGCCTTGTAATCGTATTTCAATAATGTTTCTTGGACATGCCTTAACACATGCTCCACACGAAACACATTTGTCTTCGATTACTACAGGTAATCCAGTCTCTTTGTCCATGTATATGGCATCAAACTTACAGGATGTAACACAATCCCCACAACCTAAACATCCGTACGGACAACCACTCTCTCCTGCAAACAAAGCATTTGCAAAAGAGCATGTCTGAGCTCCATCGTATGTAGTTTTTACTGGTGCATTAGTCTTTGACCCATTACATCTTACCACAGCTACAGTGGGAGCTTTTTCTATAGCTTCTATTCCCATAATAGGTGCAATGACTGCTACAAGCGCATTTCCTCCAACTGGACAACTTAAATTGTCCATATTCCCTGCTTTTACAATCGCTTCAGCAAAATTTCTACAGCCAGCAAAACCACAGCCACCGCAGTTTGCACCTGGTAATTGATCAGCCACTTCATCAATCCTCGGATCTTCAATCACTTTAAACTTTTGTGATACGAAATAGAGAATGATGGCGGCAACTATCCCTATTAACCCTAAAGCTAATACTGCATAAAGAATTATTTGAACCACTTTTAATCTCCTTTTTTAGTTTATTTTTAAAGCAAATTTATAAAGATTCATTTAACTTTTTTTCTTTTCGAGTATTCTGAAAACTCATTTTTACTATAATTAATTTCGTCTTTTTTTAATTCTATGAATTACAGTAAAATACACATTAGTTAGAATATTTCTAAATTGATTTTCATTGTGAATATTGTAACAATAATGTTATTATAGTAACAATAAATTGTTGTGAAATATATGTTAAAAATTGAAATATAATTAAAATATTGTAAATTTAACCTAGATATTTGCATTCATGGGTTGTTTCACAAAGTAGAAAAACAACTTTGTTTTGCAGATTGGGTTAAGATAAATATAATAGATGAATCGGTTATTATGTATTTCTGTTATTTAAAACCGTTATGGTTTGATACGGAATTTCTATTCCTTTTTCGCGGAAAACTTGATGCAACCGTTTGATAAAGAAATGTTTTAGTATAAACTGAGTGCTGAAATCGGTTGCTTTTAAAATAACATTAAAATGTATTCCAGAAGGTCCAAATTCCTTGAAACGAACTATCGGTTCATGAGTGGGTATTGCTTCGGAATACGATGTTTGAATCTCTTTGGCTACTTCGAGGGATATTTTTTCAATTTCTTCTAAATTGCTATCGTAGCTTACACTAACAGGGATGCTTACAGATAGCTCCTCTATGGGTAGATTGTAATTGGTGATGATGGCTGAAGCTAACTTGAAATTTGGCACCACTATGCGATTGTTGGGCATGGCCTGAATAGTAGTGTATCTCCATGTAATATCGGTTACTAAACCCTCTTCTTGATTGTCGAGTTTGATGTAATCTCCTGGTTTGATTTGTTTGGATGCAATGATGTTCAACCCCGAAAATAAGTTGGATAATGTATCTTGTAAAGCTAATGCTACTGCTAACCCTCCAACTCCTAATGCTGTTAAAATAGGAGTGATAGAGATTCCTAAAAATTGAAGGATAATCAACCCGCCTAAAATAAACACAATGGCTTTGGTGATGTTTGAAAATAAAGAGGTGGCGGGAACCAGCTCGCTATTTCGATTGGTGTAGTTGGTGATAAATCCAGCAGCAATTCGTCCCGAAACAATAGTTGCGGTAAACAAAATTACAACAACTGAAATGACGTTTAGAATTTTTATGACAGACTCTTCTAAGGGTAAATTCTGTACGGAAATGTATATTCCAATAACTAGAAAAATAGGGATTCCAGCTCTGTTTAACCCATCCAAAATGACATCATCGCCTTGCCAATTTGTTTTGTTGGTGATCTTTCGTAATTTTCTGACTACTATTTTTTTAAATATTAAGCCACAAAATAGGGAAATTATGAGAATGGATCCTGCAATAATATATTGCTTTATTTCGGGTGTTAATGATATCATGTTTGTTTTTTTTGCAAAGATATTTAATTATAATCTATTTCTGAAAAATAAGAAAAAATCTTAACTTTGCCCTAATTCTGTCCTACTAATGGGGAGTACCTTAATAAGCTATATGAACCAACGGACGAGGAGATAGCGATAATAGAAGGGAAAAATTAAAACAAAAGGAAGGTTTTGGAAAACATTAAATGTTTGAAGCGCGTAAAGTTCGCAGTCATTACGATAGCGATAATGAAATATGGTATTTCATCTAATTTAAAAATAGTTTTAAATTGATTTTTAAATAGGGAAAAATTGAGAATCTAATGTTTCTAATTGAAAACAGTAGTACTTTTGATTGAAAAATTGATTTTTAAATAAATTTGACATGAAATTAGAAGATTTAGGGTATAATGATAAACTAGAGAGATTAAGAAAGGAGAATAACTTGTCTGACTTTCAGATTGGAAGAGTCGTTGCGGAACATAAGGAAAGATATATTGTAAAAACTGAAAACGGAGAATATGAAGCGGAAATAACTGGCAATTTACGGTTTACTGCAAATAGTCGTATAGATTTTCCTGCAGTTGGCGATTGGGTAGCATTGACAACATACGATTCTGATTTTTCAGTGATCCATAAAATCCTACCAAGACTATCCATGATTACCAGACAAGCTGTTGGTCAATTTGGAGAAATACAAATAATTGCAACAAATATTGATTATGCATTCTTGATTCAAGCCGTTGACAGAGATTTTAATATCAATAGACTTGAAAGATACCTGACAATTTGTTATTCGTCTAAAGTAAAACCAATCATTGTATTAACGAAAACGGATTTAATAGATCAGCAAAAGATTTTTGAAATTACTGACACTATTAAACAAAGAATAACAGACATTGAAGTTTTTGCTATTAGTAATGAAACTCAAAATGGATACGAAGCACTTAAAATGACTATTGAGAAAGGCAAAACCTATTGTATGCTTGGTTCTTCGGGAGTGGGAAAGTCAACATTGTTGAACAACCTGTCAGGGAAAACATTAATGAGAACAGATTCTATTAGCCTAAGTACAAACAAGGGAAGACATATAACAACTCATAGGGAATTAATAGTGCTTGAAAGTGGCGGTATTCTTGTGGATAATCCGGGGATGAGAGAAGTAGGAATTACGGATACTTCCAGCGGATTAGAAACTACTTTTGACCGAATTATTCGCCTTTCGCTTAATTGCAAATTTAAAGATTGTTCTCATACGAATGAAATCGGTTGTATGGTAATTGAAGCAGTTGAAAAAGGGGAAATTGACAAAAAATCTTATGAAAACTATTTGAAAATGGAGCGCGAAAAAACACATTTTGAATCAACTGTTGAAGAGAGACGAAAAATGGATAAAGAGTTTGGGAAAGTGATTAAGAATTACAAAAAGGAAATGAAGAAAAATAAATACTAAGCTCATTCAATCTAAAAATTATTACATTTATTATTAACAGGTTTTTTATATGTTTCAGCTCATTTAAAAATAGTTTTTAATTGATTTCGCAATTGCTGGACTTCGAAATGCCAACCGTACCCTCTAAATAATCTACAAAACTCGAATTAGCCTATTTTATGGAATAATGTACTCCATTTTCCTCCATATCTCGTGAAAAATAAGTACTTTTGCAAATAAAATCAAATAATTTTGAAAACAAAAGTACCACACATCAATATTGTCACGTTAGGATGTTCCAAGAACAGTGTCGACTCAGAAGTAATCGCAGGACAATTTAATAACTTAAATATTCTAGCCGAACATGGATTCGAAAATGGAAATATAGTCATCATTAATACCTGCGGTTTTATCAACGATGCGAAAGAAGAGTCCATTGACACCATTTTACTTTACAAACAGCTGAAGAAAAAGAAAAAAATCGACAAATTATATGTGATGGGTTGTTTGGTAGAACGATATAAGGATGAGCTTTCTGCCGAAATTTCGGGTATTGATGGTTGGTATGGTGTCAATGATTATGAAAAGATTATTCAAAATATCTCATCCGAATATAAAGATTTTTTGATTGGAGAGCGAACCTTAAGCACACCATCCCATTATGCCTATTTAAAAATTTCGGAAGGGTGCAACCGCTCTTGTTCCTTTTGTGCTATTCCATTAATTAGGGGAAATCATGTCTCACGCACCATAGAGTCGTTGGTAGAAGAGACCAAAGAGCTGGTGAAAAAGGGCGTGAAAGAGTTGATTCTAATAGCACAAGATCTGACCATGTATGGGGTAGATATTTATCAAAAACGTGCATTGGCAGCGCTTTTAGAAGAGCTTGCTCAAGTAGATGGGTTAAAATGGATTAGACTTCATTATGCCTATCCAGCAAATTTTCCAATGGATGTGATAGAAGTGATGAAACGATACCCAAACATTTGTAAATACCTCGATATTCCTTTTCAACACATCCACGATTCTCTGCTAGATTCTATGAAACGTGCTCATACTAAGGATACTACCATAGATCTGATACAAACCTTACGTAAAGAAATTCCTGGAATTGCCATACGAACCACTTTGATTGTTGGCTATCCTGGTGAAACGGAAGATCAATTTTTGGAGTTAAAAGATTTTGTTGCAAGCTCTCAATTTGAGCGAATGGGTGTTTTTCAATATTCGGTAGAAGAAAATACTCCTGCTGCATTGTTAAATGATGATGTTTTACCCGAAGTCAAAGAGCGCAGAATGAGCGAGTTAATGGAATTACAACAGGATATTTCGTTGGCTATTAACGAATCTAAAATTGGAAATGTGTATGAGGTGATTTTAGATCGATACGAAGATGGAATATATTATGGGCGCACCGAATTCGATTCCCCGGAGGTAGATAATGAAGTAATTATCGAATCTGAAAAAAACTTGGAAATTGGCTCATTTTACCAAGTGAAAATTATTTCAGCAAGTTATTTCGACTTGGAAGGGGAAGTAATGGTTTAATGCACTCGTAGTTTAAATTTTTGAATGTAAATGTTTTTGGATAAAGAAAATGGTTCTGTTTTATAATATTGTGGGTTTTAAAATTTTGGTTGTCAAACTGTCCCGATATATATCTGGACTGGATGACAATTTCAAATATTTTACCTTTAACTCTAAAAAATGTTATTAAATACCAACATAATTGTAAAACACAACCAAGAAAATTAATAGAATAAAAATTAATTATATATAGAATGATAACAGTTTCTGACATTAGTGTTCAGTTTGGAAAAAGAGTTTTATTTCAGGATGTAAATATGAAGTTTATGCCTGGCAATTGTTATGGAATAATTGGCGCTAATGGTGCGGGAAAATCTACTTTTTTAAAAGTTCTTTATGGGGAGGTTGAAAGTTCCAAAGGAATTGTCAATTTTGGATCTGGCGAACGTCTTTCCGTTTTAAAACAAAATCACTTCGAATTTGATGATTGTTTGGTTATCGACACCGTAATGATGGGACATTCCGATTTGTGGAGGGTGAAAAATGAAAAAGACGAAATATATGCAAAAGAGGATTTTACCGACGAGGATGGTATCAAAGCATCAGAATTAGAAGAGCTTTTTGCCGAAATGGACGGGTGGAACGCCGAAAGCTCTGCATCCATACTCTTGAGCGGATTGGGAATAAAAGATGAGCACCATTTTAAATTAATGCGTGAGTTGACAGGTAAGGACAAAGTGAAAGTATTGCTTGCTCAAGCATTGTTTGGGAAACCAGACAATTTGTTGCTGGATGAACCTACTAATGATCTGGACCTTGAGACGGTTTCGTGGCTCGAGAATTATTTAGCAAATTTTGATAATACCGTCCTGGTGGTTTCTCACGATAGACACTTTCTGGATTCTATCTGTACGCACATTGTAGATGTTGATTTCGGGAAAATTCAGCTATTTCCCGGAAACTACACTTTTTGGTACGAGTCGAGTCAATTAGCTCTTCGCCAAGCGCAAATGCAGAACAAAAAAGCGGAAGAGAAGAAAAAAGAACTTCAAGAGTTTATTGCTCGATTTAGTGCAAATGCTTCCAAATCGAAGCAAACTACCAGTCGTAAAAAGATGATAGAAAAGCTCAATTATGAGGAGATTAAACCCTCTACCAGAAAATATCCAGGTATCGTTTTTACTCCCGATCGGGATCCGGGGAACAATATTTTAGAAGTGAAAAATTTAAGCAAAAGTTTAGATGGAGTGTTGCTATTTTCCAATATGAATTTCTCGGTTCAAAAAAATGATAAAATTATCTTTTTATCCAGAGATCCAAGAGCGATGACTCAGCTTTTTGAAATATTAAAGGGCCACGTAGCCCCAGATGGTGGAGATTATGAGTGGGGACAAACCATTACGAAGGCCTATTTGCCTCTGGAATATGAAAAACTTTTTGTAGATCCTATTCCGCTTACCGATTGGTTGGGGCAATTTTCTAACGACACCACCGAACTGTATTTACGTGGGTTTTTAGGAAAAATGCTTTTTTCGGGAGAAGAGATTTATAAAAAAGCAAACGTGCTTTCGGGTGGAGAAAAAGTAAGATGCATGATTTCGCGGATGATGATTCGTAATGCCAATGTGATGTTGCTCGATTCTCCAACTAATCATCTTGATTTAGAGTCAATTCAAGCTTTCAACAACACGTTAATTAAGTTCAAAGGGGTTGTTTTAATGTCGTCGCACGATCATGAATTTATTCAAACGGTATGTAATCGTGTAATTGAAATTGGTCCTAAAGGTATGATAGACAAACAGATGGAATATGATGATTATATATCCGACGAACGATTAGTGGAACAGAGAGCAAAATTGTACATGTAAATCCGTTTGTACGAAAATTGGTTTTTTTGATAGGTTTTTAATATTATTTCATTATGGCTTTTCACGATTTACATAAGGCAATAGATGCATTTGAGGCATTTGGTCAGTTGAAACGAGTTTCGGAATTAGTAAGTCCCGAACTGGAAGCTACAGAAATTAACGATCGAATGGTTAAAAACGGGGGAGTGGCTTTGCTCTTTGAAAACAATGGTACCGAGTTTCCATTGTTGTTAAATATGTATGGTAGTGAAATTCGCATGAAGATGATTTTACATGTAGAGAATCTGGACGATGTAGGTAAGCGAATATTATCCCTGATACAAAAAGTAGCTAAACCCAATATGAGCATTAAAGACAAGCTGATGCTTTTGCCTACCTTGAATGACGTAGCCACATGGATGCCCAATAGAAGTAGTGGCAGAGCAGCTTGTCAACAAGAGATGATGCATTTTCCGGATTTAAATCGACTGCCAATTCCAAAATGTTGGCCCTTTGATGGTGGTAAGTTTATAACTCTCCCTATGGTTCATACTCAAAATCCAGAAACTGGAGTTATGAATGTAGGGATGTATCGAATGCAGGTGTTGGATTCTTGTACCACTGCCATGCATTGGCACTTGCACAAAGATGGTGCTCGTCATTATCAATTGTACAAGAAAATGGGTAAGGTAATGCCTGTTTCTGTCACCATCGGAGGAGATCCAATTTTTGCATATTGTGCATCGGCGCCGATGCCCGAAAATATCGATGAGTATATGTTGGCTGGTTTTTTGCGCAACGAACGGGTCCGCTTGATAAAATGTAAAACAAACGATTTGTATGTTGCTGCTGATGCAGATTTTGTGTTAGAAGGATATATTGATCCAGAGGAAGAGTTGGCTTACGAGGGCCCTTTTGGCGATCATACTGGGTATTATTCATTAGCAGATTTTTACCCAAAGTTTCATATCACCTGTATTACGCATCGCACCGAGGCTGTTTATCCTGCCACCATTGTGGGAGTGCCTCCGCAGGAGGATAGATGGCTGGGAAAAACCACCGAACGAATCTTCCTTTCACCAATTCGAATTACAGTAGCACCCGATATTATCGATATGAATTTACCTTATCAAGGTGGATTTCATAATTTGGCGATTGTTCAACTGGATGTTAAATATCCTGGTCATGCGTATGCAGTAATGAACTCACTGTGGGGAGCAGGACAAATGATGTTCAACAAAATTATGGTTGTGGTGGATAAAGATACTAATCCATTTGATGAAGAGGAAGTTTTAAAAGCTTTGTCGCAGGTAGATCTTCGCTCTGATATTCTATTTTCGAAGGGTGTTGCGGATGTTTTAGATCATGCTGGAAGAGATTTTGCGTTGAGTGGAAAAATTGGAATCGATGCCACAAAACGCATTAGTTCTCATCCCGAAAATAATAGTTATTTAAATGTGCAAGATCTCGACAATGCTAAGTTGAACATCAACTTTTCATTTTATTCATTGTTTGGTATTTTGTTGATTTCCGTAAACAAAGAGGAGAAAATTGTCCTAAGAGATGAAATAAGTGCATTGTTGCAAAAACACGAATGGCTCGATGCAAAATATATTATTGTTTTTGATGATACAGTAGATATTTCCAATTTAGATGTTTTACTCTGGCAAGTAGCTGGAAATGTAGACCCGCAATTTGATTGTTTTTTGATAGAGAATCTCCATCGGGTATCCCTAATTGTGGATGCTACTGCAAAAAGAGATGCCGATGGTTTTAAACGAGATTGGCCAAATGTGATTGCTATGGATGATACAACCATTGATATTGTGGATGAAAAATGGCCATCTTTGGGGGTGGGTGAATTTGTTCACTCACCATCTCTGTCGATAAAAAAAATGATAAAAAACGAAGGGCCTATTGCGTATTTTAGGGAGTAATTGGTGAGTTATCGTTTACAAAGCGCCGTTCCAATTTTTATTGCATAATCTGTTAATACAATCCCTGCATTTCCATTACGAATAATGTGAAATATGGCAGTATTGGTCTCTTCGTATAATTTTTCGATGTTGTTTTCGGTTACAACTTGGTTGAACTTGTCTAAAAAATCTTTCTCATCGGAGGTAATTCTACTTATAGATGTAGTATGTTTGTTTAGATAAAAACTTTGTTGGTACATGAGAATCGAAAATTCCAAAAAGGATTTAATCTTTTCTCTTCCTAATTTAGATATCTGTTCTACTATTGAATTAATCTTTGCAAATTCCTTGTATGTTTTTGCGAACGTAAATGCACTTCTTGTAAACTCAATGAATAAAGAAAGTTCTGCATTGTCGACACCTTGTTTATACAAAGAAAGTGCATAGTTGAAATTTCCATCCGATATACGTGCAATTTCCGAGGCTCTTCGGGTTTCTGCATGATACTTTTCTATCAATTCGTTTCGAATTTCGTTGTCAGAAAATCTGTTGAGTTTTACCAGTTGTGTTCTAGATATAATGGTAGATATAACCTCTTCATAATTCTCTGTTATAATTAAAAAGATTGTTTTATCATTGGGTTCTTCTAAAGATTTCAATATTTTAGAGACGGCAGTTGCATGGGTTTTTTCAATGAGCCAAATGATGATAATCTTAAATTCCGACTCAAAAGGTTTCATCCCTACTTGTCGGATGATGTTTAGGGTTTGTTCGGTGTAAATTTTGAATTGCTTATTGCTAGCATCTAAGATTATACCCCAATCGTTGAGTGAAATATGACCATCGTTTTGAGTCAACAATTGTCTCCACTTTTCGGAACAATCTTCATAATCTTTTCCAGGATATGGGTAGTGGAAATGGACATCTGGATGTTGAAATTTACTCATTTTAACACATGATGGACATACCCCACAAGAGTCGGTTTCTGTTCTATGGGTGCATAAGATGTATTGAGAATATGCAATAGCCAAAGCCATTTTATGAGTGCCTTCAGCCCCATAAAAAAGTTGAGCATGACTAATTCGGTTGTTTCTAACACTATTGATTAGCCTTTTTTTTAACTCTTCATGTCCTATTACATCTCTAAATTGCATATTCAAAAGTTTGAAAAATCAAAATTACAAAAATTAGCTTGATTAAACCCAAATTAATCAATAGGAGATTTAAAAAAATCGAACTACTTGATTTATTTGAGTTTAATCCCGATTTAATGTTTGTTTCAATTCGTGTCAACGAATTGATTTAGAAACATTTAATCGTTTCAGCGATTGTATCGCTGATTCTGGGTTAAAATTGAATCGGATTAATTATTTAATATTTTGGAGTTTTGTAGGGTGGTTTTTCAAAATACCACTTTACTTATCAATAAAAAAATCATCATGAAAATTTATCAGATAAACTTTTTCTGTAGCCCTTGTGATAGCGGTATACAGCCATCTTAGATATTCACTGTTAACCATCTCTTTTGTTAGAAATCCCTGGTCAATAAAAACAACTTTCCACTGTCCGCCTTGCGTTTTATGACAAGTCAATGCATAAGCGTACTTCACTTGCAATGCATTATACCAAGGATCTTTTTTAAGGGTGGCATATAGCTTGGCTTTTGATTTTATATCGCTATAGTCCTCTTTAATGCTATTGTACAGTGAATTTTGTTCTTCTGTAGTTAGAGCTGGAGCTTCAGAATCGATGGTACTACATAATAAGCGTGCTTCTACGGCTTCATGCGATGGATAATCACAAAGAGAAAAGGTAGTATCTGCAAAATCGAAATCATATATACTCTGTTGGCGTTTTACCTTTCGAATTTCGATGATGTCTCCATTGGCAATAAATCCTGCAGTAGATTCTTCGGGTAACCAATAATAGTTATTCTTCACTACCATCATATAATCACCAGTCGACAGTTCGGGCTCTTTATATAAAATACGTTGTCTGATTTCTCGATTAAAGAGGTTTGCACGTTTGTTTGTTCTAGTTATTAATACAATATCTTCTGTAGGGTATTGGCCATAGGTTTGATTAAATACCTCTTCCAGTTGATCACCACTTATGTTTACAATATCCGTAAAACCAATCGTTTTAAAGAGCTTTCCAGTAATTTTTTCAAGCTCTATTTGTCTCCGTAAATAGGTCGCATTGGCTAATATGCCAGAGTGTTGTTGTTGGCGTAATACCTCTTTGAGTTCATACGTAAAAATATCTAATCCATATTTACTTTGCATTTGTTGCTTGTCAATTGCAGCGCTTATTATAGTTCCTATTGGCGGTAGTTGAGCGGAATCGCCGACTAATAATAATTTGCAATTATTTCCGGAATATACATAGGTTATTAAATCATCTAAAATATTTCTGCTTTCAAATCCATTGTTGTATTGATTTGTATCACTTATCATAGATGCTTCATCTACAATAAAAAGGGTGTAGGTGTGTTTGTTCTCTTGAAGCGAAACAGAAGAATAAGAAGCGCCACCGATGGTGTTCATTCGATATATCTTGCGATGGATGGTAGAAGCTGGTTTGTTGGAGTAAGTGGACAACACTTTTGCCGCTCTTCCAGTAGGTGCTAGCAATACAGATCGTTTGTTTATGTGTGGTAAGATATTCACAATGGTGCTTACCAAAGAAGTTTTTCCGGTACCAGCATATCCTTTTAAAATGAAAAGATCCTTTTTTAAAAAATTATGGAGAAAGTTAGCCATTAATTTAATTGCCTCCATTTGATCCGTTGTGGGTTCAAATGAGAAATGCTTGCAAATCAACTCTGAAAGGCTTATTTTGCTCTGATTCATGTTAAAATGGGTATCCAATTCCAAAATTTAAAATTGTGTTTTTTATCGAAATCGGCTTTTTTAATTCAGGTCTATCGATAGTCGATGGGTCAATAATGGGGAGAGCAGCATCAAATCGAATGAGGAAATAATCAAAGTCCAAACGAAGTCCAAAGCCAGCATCGAGCGCAAACTCTTTGTAAAATTTTGAGATATTAAACTCTCCATTTGGCAGGGTAGCATTGGGCCTTACTAGCCATATATTTCCAACATCGGTAAATATTGCTCCCCTAAAATAATCCCAAATAGGAAATCTAAATTCAATGTTATTTTCAATCTTAACATCCCCAATAAATTCTAGATTTTGCTCTCCTAAAAAGCTTCCAGGACCCAAAGATCTCATTTTCCACCCTCTCATGCTATTCGGACCACCCATGTAAAAGCTTTTTTCAAAGGGTAGGGAATAGGAGTTGGTAAAGGGGATTCCAATGCCAAAAGCACTTCGAAATACCAAACTTGTTTTTCGATTGTATTGATGATAATATCTAAAATCAAAATCGTTTAATAGATAGTTGGCATAAGGAATATCTCGGATAGTGTACTGTCCACTACTATTTTTGGGTTCATCTATCGCTTTCATGATCAGGTTTAAGGTGTTTCCCACCGACTCAAAGCCAAATCTAAAATAAATGGAATTTTTGCCCTTTTTGGTTCCTTGATTATCGTAAATGTAATTTATTCTGAAAGCTGCAATTAAGTGGTCGGTATACTGTTCTCTGATGATTCTATTGTATCTTTTTAGGGATTCTGCAAATCGATCGGTTGGGTTGATTTTTACAATATTAAAATCAATCAGGTATATTTGGAATCTATTTGTGGTTTTTAAATTCCACTCATATCCAAAGTTTGCCAAGCTAATAACTCTGTTATAGTCGGGTCTCTGCTGATAATTTCCTCCTAAATTAAAGATGGTTCTAGGGCGAAAAACTTTTAATAACCGTTCGTTTTTTATTGGAAAATAAAAGCGAGGAACGTCTAGTTTAATATTTCCACTTAGTTCTATGGTGTTAAAGGTCAGTAGGTTGTCTTTAGAGTCGATAAACAGGGATTGAGCTTCGTAAGATGCTCCCAAACGGTAAAGTAAATTTTCACCTCCTTTAAAAATGTTTCTACTAAATGTACTTAGCTCTATACCAACGCCCAAGTTTCCTCCTGTATTGGTTCCCTTTACTTCGGAGGTGAAGCTGTATTTATCGGTAGGTTTTAATTGTATTTTGCAGTCTATAATTTTCATCGAATCAGATCGGTGGAGTGTGTCGTTTACTTCGAAAAATGAGATATTGATATAGCTAAAGTTTTTTAGTTCGCTGAGTCTGTTATAGGTTCGATTTACATTGGATAATTGGTAGAAATCGCCTGGTTTAAACGATAGATATTTTGTCATAGTTCTTGGGCGATAATTCAAATTTTGATTGTGGACATACATGATTTTTCCAAATTCTGAATCATTAGAAAGATCATATAGCGTATCTTGGTAAATTTCCCCTTGTGTGATTGGATTAAAATTCGTATTTATAATAATGTTTCTGATAAAATATTTCGAGTGTTTTGTAATGACTAGAGAGTCGGCAGTACTCTTATTTTGATCGATTGGATCTTGGATCGTGGTAGTGATATTCAGTTTATTAGATTGCAGATTGGTGTCGATTGTAAATGTAATAAACTCTTTAGAAAATCGGAAATATCCCTTATTATTCAATAGGTCCGAAATTCTGTCTCGTTCTTGTGTTAAGATTTTGCTATTGTATTGATTGCCAATTTTTAAGAGTGAATTTACGGAATCTTCTTGTAACATTTTTACAATATTTTCATCCTCGATATCGTAACTGATATTGTTAATTAAATATGGCTTATTTGCTATTATATGATAGTAAACATTTGCTCTTTTACGTTTTATAATAATCTCTTTATTTACAGTAGCATTGAAGTATCCATAATTTGCCAAATACAATTTTATCTGATTTACAGTGTAATTAACTTCATTGGTGTCTAAAATTACAGGTGGCTCACCAATGTGTTTTTTTATCCAATTGTTGAGTCTATACTCTTTTTTTGTGTCAAAAAGGACGTATGTGCGAAGGTTGAACCGAAATATATCTAAAATTCGCTTATTTGGAACATGTCTGCTAATATACTGAATGTCATACATGTTTACATCCTCTTTGTCGTGTATTTTATATTTGTTCTTGTTTAACAAATAGGTGTTGTCAGGCAATCTTCGTGCAGGATTGCAACTTGTGGCTATGATAATACAAAAGAGTATCAGAGAAATTGCTTGCAGAGATTTTCGAAGGCAAAAACTCAGATTTTTATCGTTTGTATTCATCTATTTTTGTGTTAAAGTGTATAAAGAGTGAGATGTTATCTCATATCGTTTATGTCTACTTTTGGGTATTTTTGAGGATTAAATTCAAAAACAGCATTGTTTATCGGTTGGTTTACAACAAAAGTATTTACAATATATTCATAGATATCTCCTCCTTTTTCAACAACCATCATCTTTGTAATTTGTAGATTGTTTTTCTGAATGGTGATGCGAATACTTGCTAAAGACGAAGCTTTAATGGGATATAAATCGATAATTTGTAGGTATTTGCCTCTTTCATTTACCTCTTTTATGAGTTTGGTTTTGTATTTTTTGTCGTAATCGTTCAGAATAAAAGCCGGATTGATGGTCTCTTGATCCGAATTTGCATTCGTGATGGTTACTTCATTTGCTTCTTGCAAATAGGCCCATTGAGTAACACCATTGCTCATGATGGTTTGCTTGTTGAAGTTGAATAGAAATTTATCTCCTTTTACCCACACTGACCCATTTTCATTTTTTGTTTTTCCGTTTTTTTCCATTTTAAACGTAAAACCTATTTTAATGGTGGAATAGGATTTTGTTTTATTGGCAACAGATTTTACAATAGCACCAGAATTGTCTCCAATTTGAGCGTTTACGATCATGTTAACACACAAGATAGAGATTAAAATAGAGGTTGACTTTACTATTTGAGGGAATATTTTCATTTTCGAATTGTATTTATTTGATTTAATAAACCAAACGCAGATTATTACATAATTATTGACAAAAGTAGATAAAAAAGCAATTTTAATACCAAAAAATTACATGTTGTTGTCTTTTAAAAACTGCTCCAATGAAAATTCATCTTTAAATCTTACTTCCCGTGCTTTACTTCCTTCAAATGGACCCACTATACCAGCTCCTTCCAATTGGTCGATGATTCTCCCAGCTCGGTTATATCCTAATTTTAGTTTTCGTTGAATGAGAGAGGTAGACCCATGTTGACTCTGAACTATTAGTCGAGCAGCTTCTATAAACATAGGGTCTCTGTCGTTGGGATCAAAAGTTTTAGAAGATTCTTCTCCATCGTCGTCAGGAACTTCGGGTAGATGATAAGCATCCATATACCCACGTTGTGATCCAATGAAATCGGTCACTTTTTCAACTTCAGGCGTGTCGATAAATGCACATTGAAGTCGGATTAAATCGTTTCCGGTGGATAACAACATATCACCTCTACCGATTAACTGTTCAGCACCACTGCTATCTAAAATGGTTCTAGAGTCGATTTTTGAACTTACTCTAAACGCAATTCGTGCTGGAAAATTTGCTTTGATAGTTCCAGTGATGATATTAACTGATGGTCGTTGAGTTGCAATAATCAAATGGATTCCAATTGCACGTGCCAATTGTGCCAAACGAGCAATGGGGGTTTCAACCTCTTTTCCGGCAGTCATAATTAGGTCGGCAAACTCATCTACAATAAGCACAATATATGGCAAGTAATGGTGTCCATCGTTTGGATTTAGTTTTCGTGCAATAAATTTTGCATTATATTCTTTTATATTCCTACATTGAGCATCCTTTAATAAATCGTAACGAGTATCCATCTCGATGCAAAGGGAGTTCAAGGTGCGGACAACTTTTTTTGTATCGGTAATAATGGCCTCTTCCGCATCTGGAAGTTTGGCCAAATAATGCCGTTCAATTTTAGAAAATAAAGTAAGCTCTACTTTTTTTGGATCTACCATTACAAGTTTTAATTCGGCTGGGTGTTTTTTGTATAACAGCGAAGAGACGATTGCATTCAAACCAACCGATTTCCCTTGTCCTGTTGCACCAGCCATCAAAAGGTGAGGCATTTTTGCCAAATCGTATACAAAACTCTCGTTAGAAATAGTTTTACCTAATCCTATTGGTAAGTCAAATTTGTTGCTTACAAACTTTTCGGAAGACAATATCGACTTCATGGGCACTACTTCAGGGTTTGAATTTGGAACTTCAATTCCAATGGTGCCTCTTCCAGGAATCGGAGCAATGATACGAATACCTAAGGCAGATAAGCTCAGAGCAATATCGTCTTCAAGGTTTTTGATTTTCGAAATTCTAACACCAGGGGCAGGCACTATTTCATATAAAGTTACGGTTGGTCCAATGGTAGCCGAAATTTTATCGATCCCAATACTATAGTTTTTTAAGGTATCTAAAATCCTATCTTTATTTGCATGAAGTTCACTTTCACGAACCATACTTCCAGCCGATTGTTCGTACTCATCTAATAAATCGATGGAGGGAAATTTGTAGTTAGAAAGATCCAGTCTGGGATCGAATGGGGTGTCGATGGTATAATGGTTTAATTGTTCAATTTGCTCTCCATCTGCAGCAATTTCTTCTTTAGGAACTATGATTTCGAGCCCATTTTGGATGATGGTTTGCTCTTGATTATTTGTTCCATCTACGGAAGATTTGGATGATGTTGTGGTAAGTGTGATCGAATTAAAATCATACTCTTGCTCTTCGGAGTTGTCAAAGTTGTTTTCTGTAGCATTCGATTCAGGTTGATTTTTAGTGTTGTCCACCTCCATCATCTTGTTTGTGATTTCAAAGGTGTCATTATGTTTCTCATCGGAAGGTTTCTCCACGCGTTTAATCTCAAAGTTTAATGCTTCTTCTTCTACTTCTTCGTCCGAAAACGTATCAGGTTTAGGAGTATGGTTGTAATTGTTTTTTCTGAAAATTTGGTTTAAAAAAGAGGTAGAATTAGGAGTGGATTCTTCTTCCTCTTCTTCAGACTCTTCATTTGCATTTAGGCTAGAGTCATTTTCTTGTCTCTCTCTTTGTTTGATGCGTTTTAATTTCAGGTTTCGAAAGGATACGTTAAATTCAATAATTAATATGGAAACAAAAATCAATAGGATTGTGATGATAGTACCAATTTTTCCCATTAATCCAACCAGCCAGAAACTTAATTGGTTGCCAAAAGCACCACCAAAAATCGCCCATGGCGTATTGGATAAGCTAAAACCAAGGACAAAGGATATCCACAAAATGGCAATGGTTAAAATTCTGGAAGTACGTGCTATGGGTAACAAATGAATGTTGAATAACAATTTTACGCCGTAAATGAAAAAGATAAATGGAAAAATCAAAGATGCAACTCCAAACCATTTTTTTATAAATAGATGGGCGTTTAAAGCACCTAGTTTCGACATCCAATTTTTAACCACCAACTCATTACTGAAAATAATATCACGAACCGAATTGTTAATCAAATTATCATCGTATTTCCAATAGTATAAATAGGAGATACAGGACGTAAGTGAAAAGAGAGAATATGCAATTAAAAATGCACCAAATACTTGATGTACTTTGTCGTTTGACAAAAATTCGGAGATCTGCTGGAACTTGCTATTAGAATTGCTTCTTTTTTTTGAGCTACTGATTTTTAAATCATTGTCTGCGTCGTCCTTGTTCCTTGATTTATTTTTAATAGTGTTTTTTTGTGCCATTATCGTTAGATTCCAGTAATTAAAATTTACCAATATGCAAAAATAACCCGAATTAGGATAGCTTTTTGTGAAATAATGGTTCAAAATGAACAGAATATTGTTTATAACCCTTTGCTGTTATTATTTTATGATTTTATTTACTAAGAAAAATTAGGATAAAAAAAAGAGAAGATGCATTTTGCAAATTCTCTTTTTTATAGAATAAATGACAATCAACTATTCGTCGCCGCCACCACCGAATTTTGCTTTTATTTTTTCACTAAATTCTTCTTTGGTTGTCGACATCTCTGCATCTGCAGGAATTAAGAATTCGGTACTTTTAATTTTTTCTTTTTTGATAACAGTAGCAAAAGATTTATTTGTGGTTTTGCCACTTACGGTTTCGGTGCCTAAAATGATACCAGTGATACCTTGGTCGCTACTCATAAAATTCAACTTTTCGTTAGTGCCAAGCTCTTCTGTATACCAAATTGTGGATGTAGTAACATCGCCAGTCTCTTCGTCGGTAACTACTACCGTAACTTTTTTACATTTTATTCCTGCAATTTCTTTAGTTTCGTCTGACTTTGTTACCACTGGCTTTGGAGAAGAATCTTCTGCTTTTTCTTTTGCAATGGCTTCTTTGTTTTGAGAATAACCAATTTTTTGTCCCATCACGTCAATCCAAAACATATACGATTCATTGTCTCCATCGGCTATGCTAACATATGCATACTGACCCATATCTACAGTTGTCTTTTGCTTGTTTTCGCTTATCAACATAGTGGTAGAAGTTGGCATTAGAGCAAGCTGAGTTGGTTCAATTCCTTCGTAAGATAAAGCAAATGTAATTGTTCCTGTAAACGGTTTTTTTGCTTTTTGCGCATTTGCAATGGTGGCAGATGTTGCTATAATTGCAACTAATAAGAATACTTTTAATGTTCTTTTCATTTTATTGCTTTTGATTTTTATTATTATTTCTGTTTATTTAATATTAATTTCTATTTACAATCTCATCACTCATCACTCATCACTCATTATTTAACTCCTCTAAACATTCTACTCCATCTAATTTTTCCTTCCGTCCAATTTTTATATTTATCTAACGAAAGCCATACAAAAACTGCTTTACCTACAATGTGGTCTTCCGGAACAAATCCCCAATATCTGCTGTCGGCAGAGTTGTGTCTATTATCGCCCATCATCCAATAGTAGCCCATTTTAAAAGTGTATGAAGTTGCAGGTTTGTCGTTGATGTAAATTGTATTTCCTTCCACTTTAAGTTTATTTCCTTCGTATACTTCGATAATTCTTTGATATAAAGGAAGCGTGGTTGTGTCAATTTTTACAGTAACACCAGCTTTAGGCATCACAATAGGGCCATAGTTATCTCTATTCCATCTGTAATTTTGATTTTGTGGAAAAATTCGATCTTCATATACAGAATCAGGAACCACCATTTTAATTACTTCCAAGGTATTTGCTAAAGCACGAATTTTTTTCGATGTTTCAGCAGTTAAGGTGTATATGTAATTGACTGAATTGTTTGCAATTGAGTCGCTGAGCGCTTTGATGGTGTTGATGTCAACTGAGCTTCCAAGTGCTTCTGTAAGCTGTTCTAATGGAGTGACGCCTTGCATATTTGGTCTAATCAAATTTGCTGGATTAATGATGTCCTCTTCGTTTAGATTCAATTTTTGTCGGGTTTTTTTATCAATTCCGATGCCGTTGGTGTAAATAATGTATTGAAATTGAATGCGCTCAGGATTGATAGCTTGTTTGTCATTAATAAATAACTGACCGTCTTTGATCTGTAGTTTGTCTCCCGGTATTGCTACACATCTTTTGATGTAGTTTTCTCTTTTGTCAACAGGTCTGGCTTTCACTTTATAGTTTCTTTGAACATAATCCCAACCCAAGTTTTTCAATCCGGTCTCTTGTTCTTTTATTTTGTCATATTCTCTCACAAGTTGATAGTAACTCATGTTTTGCATTTCGAGAGCAACGGTGTCGCCATCGGGATAGTTGAAAACTACTACGTCGTTGTTTTCTACTTTTTCAAGTCCAGCAAACCTAAAATATGGAAACTTTATCCATTCTAGATAGGAAGGTGTAAATTGAGTCATGGGCAACGTATGATGTGCAAATGGAAATGCAATTGGAGTTTGAGGAAGTTTAGGCCCATAGCTTACCTTGCTAACTGCTAAATAGTCACCTACCATCAGTGTACTTTCCATGGAGGAGGTTGGAATTACATAAAATTCAATAAGAAAAGTGCGGATAATATATGCTGCCACTACGGCAAATAATATGGCATCTACCCACTCTTGGGTTTTTGTTTTTTTTACTTTTGGCAACGAAGAGAGCGCAACTATTTGTTCCTGTTTTGAGAAAGCTAGTGCGGGAAGATATATGTACGCAAAGATGGTTCCTCCTAAAAGACGACTGTATCCCGATTTTTTGAAAGCACGAATAGTCTCCCAAATCAAAATCAAATAGATGAAATATCCAAAAAAAGGTATTAAAAACATTAAAAACCAAGAAATTGGTTTCTCTAAAATCTTAATCCATACCCATATATTGTAAAAGGGAATTAAACTATGCCAATTTGTTTTTCCTGCTTTTTCAAATATTTTCCAAAGACTTATGACAACAGCAATTTTTGTAATAATAAAATAGATGAGCAGAGTTGTTAGCGAAATTTCCATACACTTTAGATATTAATTTTCTACAAATTAACGAATTTTTTTTCAAATCATTGCAATAAGGATGCCTTTCTTCGATGAATATCTCCTTTTAGTGGGTGAAAAGAGATGAAAGATAGGTGTATATTATTAAAACAATGTTAATGGTTTTTGAATTGGCAACAATAATTCGGCTCTATTGGCCTTTGAATTTGTTATTCTGGCATTTATAGGAAAAATATCGAGAGAAACAGTCGATTTTAAGTCTAGAATCTTTTGCCAAGCATTGCTTTGTGTTAGCCATTCTTTCTCCTGTTCTTCATTCAATATGAGTGGCATTCGGTGGTGCAACCATTTTAATTGACTATTCGATTCTGTGGTGATAATTGAAAAATAGCAGTGTGATTCGTCGTTGATCTTTAATTCATTGTAAACTCCCGCAAAACAAAATGCATGGTGGCTTGTGAGCATGATTCTATGAGGTTGGTGCAATGGTGATTTATCCCATTCTATAAAACTATCTGCTGGAATAATGCAGCGGTGGCTGTGTATCAATGATTTAAAACTTGATAAAGATTGGATGGTCTCCGCTCTTGCATTGATGTGAATCTTGTTTTTGAAATTCGATGGTAAGCCCCATTTTGCAGGGGTAATAGTCTCTGGGTTTGATACCAGGATGGGCATCTCTTGGGTGGGTAGAACATTATATATTGGTTTGTAATGATAACTTTTATCGCGACTAAATCGATCGGCAAAGTCAAATTCATCTATGCTAAGTGTAAACCTGCCACACATAATCGTTTATTTGTTTGGAATTATTAGTTTTTGCCCAATACTTAAGATACTGTCTTTGGTTAAATGGTTTTGTTGGAGAAGTTTGTCAACCGTGATTTTGTATTTTTTTGAAATAGAATAATAGGTCTCTTTAGCTTCTACAATGTGGATTTTGGTGCTTGAATTCTTTGCTGATTCTTTTGGTGAAATGTGATTTTGAGTTGTGGTTTGAAAAAGTGTGTCTTCTTTTGGTCCAATAAAATTTGGAGAATTTTTAAGGTGTTTTTCAGAATTTATATTTTTTGATTTTTCTTTTTCTATTTGATTCTCTTTTGGAAGCGACCACAAACTGTCTACTTGTGTGCTATCTTTTATGGCTTTTGAAGCTGGCCAAATCCAATTGTTGGCATAAAGGATATCCAAAGAGTCAGATAAGGTATTGTCATCTTCATATTTTTCGGCTGGTTCCCCTTTCCTGAAAATGGGTTTTGATCTCAATTTGAATGTGTTTTTGCTAATCGTAATAGTGCTATCTTGCAAGTCAGATTTTTCGATATTGATAATGTGTAAACAGTTGAATGGTTCCTCCAAATATCTGGTTTCAAAATGCAAATGCTCTGTGCTGGCTCTTCCAGTTTTACCACCTAATCCAATAACATCGCCAGCTGTTACTTTTTGATTTACATTTACAAGTAGTTTGGATAGATGACTGTAAACAGTCTCCAATCCATTATAATGCCTTATTACCACTATTTTTCCATACGATGAGTACCGTTTCGACATTCTAATTACTCCATCAAAACATGCTCTAACCGAATCCCCATGGTTGAGTTTAATATCGATGCCAGTATGTACCGATTTTCCTCTATATCCAAATGAAGATATCGTCTGACCATTGTATGGAAAGACAAATTTTCCGGGTGGAATTAATTTTAAAGTTACTGGCTGAACTAAAAATTCTGTCATGTTCTTCCTGGAAATTCTTACATGATCGTTGTTCCAAGAAGCGTATAACATATTAGAAGGTATTTCATCCTCAGAAATTGGCAATGTGATAATCTGTTCTTCTAAATTTGATACTCCCATTGTTTTATAGAGAGTATCTTCAATGGGACCAACAAAATCACTTATCGTGTCGGTGTTAATATGTTGCGCAAAGATATTTATTTGGAAAGAAAAGAAAATAAAGAGAAACGTTTTTTTTAAGAGCCTTACCATGAGCATTGTTTTTTCAAAGATATAAATTATCTATTTTGATATGCCAATTTTCATGATAAAAAAAGTTAAAGTGATTTGTTTTTATGCTATATTTGTCTCCTAAACTTCTAGTATTTAATTAAATCTATGTGTGTATGAAGCCAAAATTTTATTTTTTAATGTTTATCTCTTTTTTTTCTTTCCAAAATAACATGAATGCTCAATTGTTTGTAGAGCATTTTAATTATCCAATTGGCGACACATTAGGTGCTCATGGATGGATTTCTCACAGTGGCGCTTCTGCTCCAATGTATATTGTTTCCGATAATTTACAATATTCCAACTACCCAAATGGTACAGGCAATAGTGTCTATGTGTCTAATACAGGAGAAGATTATAGTGTGCAATTTACACCTACTCCGATTGCATCCGATTCTATTTATATATCGTTATTGGTAAAAGTGGATTCTGCAAAAAATGGAGGCGATTATTTTTTTCATACTCTTAAAACGGGAAGTGGTACATTTTTAAATCGCATTTATGTGAAAAAAACGACTACTGGTAACTTGTGTTTTGGATTGCTCAAAGGGACTACAACCACAAATATCGTTTGGTCAGATTCCATTTATTCCACCAATACCACCCATTTATTACTTATGAAAGTTAAGATTAACCCTGGTACTAACAACGATGTGCCTTCTCTTTTTATCAACCCGAGTATCACTTCTAGTGAACCTCTTCCAACGCTCGTAGCTACGGATATTTCTTCGGCCGATTATCTTGATATTGACAGAGTAGCGTTGAGACAAGGTACTACATCTACTTCGCCAAAGTTAGTTGTAGATGGAATCAGAGTGGCTAAATCTTGGGTTCAAACATTATTCGAAGTAAATGCTGTTGCAGACCTTGCTGTCTCGAAAATTATTCTTCCTGTTAATACCCCATGTGGCGCTATTTCAGATACCCTAAAAATGATGGTGAAAAATCTTTCGGGTAACACAGTGGTGAATACCCCTGTTAAGGCAATAGTTACTTTTCCCAATAATTCAACACAAACTCTGAATTCGGTAGTTCCCTTTTTGGCGGTAGGAGATTCCATTTTGATTTCTTTCTCTTCTTTCAATTCTACATTGCCAGGTCAATATCATGTTAAAGCCTGGTCGGAGTACGCTTACGATACATATCTTGCGAATGATACTTTGGATAATTATATTTTCACAGTAGATTCCTTATTATCCACTCCATTTATCGATGATTTTGAAACAATAAACTCATATTGGGAACTTGCAAATTTTAACTATGCTGCCGCAAATAGTCATGGTAATTCCTCTTCTGTTTTATTCTGCAATATCAATAATTCAACACCAAATGCCTCCGCAGTACTAAAAAGGAGAGTTGCCCCCATAGAATTTCACTCTCATCTGCTTTTTAACTATCGTATCCTCGATGAAATAACAAATGTAGGAGTTGATTTACAACCTGGAGATTCGTTAATAGTAGAGGCAAGTACCGATTGTATGCAGACCTTTTTTCCTGTATCTGTAATTACTTCAGCTAATCATATTACAAGTACACAATTTGCTCGTAAAATTACTCGATTGTCTTCCTATATTGGGCAAAATCCGGTTTTTAGAGTAAGAGCAAGTAGAAGTATGGGGAATTATATAATGGATTTGGATAGTCTGGAGATAAGGAACGCAGATCCATCCAATATGGCTGTCTTGGGAAAAAACACGCCCATTAGCAAATCTTGTGGGTTACTCCATGATTCAATAAAAGGAGTTTATAAAAATGTAGGAGATGCGCCTGTACAAAACATTCCGGTAAGTGTGATGATATCTCGACCATACACACCTCCATTTGTGACTTATTACGATACCATTCATTCTGTGATTTTGCCGGGGGAACAAATTGTTTTTACATTTGATTCTACCATTAATACCACTGTTTCAGGGAAATACACGATGATGGTAAAGGCAAATTTGCCTGCTGACACCATTCTTTCGTTAGGTCATGTTGCTAACAATACTTATATTGATAGTGTCTTTACCTATTCCTCACTTTCCACACCTTATTTAGAAAATTTTACTTCCACAACCTATCTTAACGACTATGTTAGTTCATTCTCATACGATGCTTTGGGATTTTTAACTCAAGAAATCAATGGTAGTATTACCGATGCAAATGTAGATTTGATTCATAAAGTTGGGCCCATAAATTCGACTCATTCTCTCTTTTTTCAGTATAAATATACCGACCTAACCGGAAATGCTCAAACGATGGGAAGTGGCGATTCGTTAACGGTGTTAATATCTTCAGATTGTGGTAATTCTTATTCCTATTTATATTCCATTAACAATGGTAATCACATTGCAACAAATGCATGGATTACGAAACAATTGCCCCTAAGTTCTTATACCGGACAATCTATTTTGGTCTCTTTTCGATTAAATGGTACTTCCACAAATCGCGGATTCTCGTTGGATAACATCATGGTGGATAGTTCACCTTCTATCACTTTGAGTCCTGATACATTAATGAAATGCAGTGGTCAAACGGCGATATTAAATCCTGTAGGAAGTTCAACCTATCAATATGAATGGATTGAAATTAATAACCCCTCAGTGGTGCTTGGGACCAATCAAACCTTGTCCGTTACCACAAATGGTTTTTATAAAGTAAAAGCTACGAATGGAGTTGGAATTACAGCATTTGACTCCATTTATGTTTCCTTTAGAGCTTTGCCTGTTGTTAATTTGGTTTTTTCTGATGCCATTAGTTCACAATGCCCTAATGGTTCGGCAATTGCTCTCTCTGGTCACAGTCCGCTGGGAGGAACTTTCTCAGGTACAGGTGTAAACGCATCTCAGTTTAATCCTCAAATAGCAGGGGTAGGATCTCATTTAATAACATACACCTTTGCCGATGCTTACTGTGCAAATTTTGCGGTAGATACGATAATTGTTACCCCTCCAACACTAGCAAGTTTGACTTCAATTCCAGATTTCTGTTTAAATGATCCTTTTTATCATTTTACCGAGGGAATTCCTGATAATGGAGTATATACAGCCGACTGTATGATTAGTGGAATGTTTTACCCTTCAAATTGCTCTGTCGGAAATCACATTATAACCTATACAGTTACAGATGCTTATAATTGTCAATTTAAAGCGTATGATACCATAACGATCAAACCGTTGCCTAATGTTTTTGCTGGAAATAATACCTCAATTTGTCTGGGAGATTCGGTAACCTTAATAGCTTCTGGTTCGGGATCGTATTTGTGGAGTACGGGTGCAACCTCAAATTCAATCAGAGTATCCCCAACGGTCGAATCTTCTTACATTGTCAAGATTACAGGAAGCAATGGTTGTGCTAATCGTGATACAGTTTCTGTTGCGGTGAAACCTATTCCCGTGGTTGAATTTGGAGATTTAGATACTGTATGTTTGCAACAGGCATCCATTGTTTTATACGGAGGATCGGCAACTCCACAAGGTGGAGTAGGAGTGTACTCTGGCGCTGGGGTTAGCAATAACTCTTTTAACCCAATGGTGGGTTTGGGGCCACATACCATTCGTTATACATACAACCTCAATGGATGCAGTGCTTATGCAGAATCAGTGATGTTCGTCCGAAATTGCACTGGAATTGAGGAAAATGATAAGGTTGAGCCATTCTCCATTTATCCAAATCCAGCTATAGACCAATTGTCTGTTCGTTTCCATGCTAAAACGGAAAACACTTCTGTTCAATTTATAGACGTTATTGGTAAAGTAATAAAGTCTATTCCTGTGGATAGCTTGGATATAGATAAAAACCTTGACATAGATCTTGCATTTCTTTCACCAGGTGTTTATATTGTGAGATTAAGTAGTCCTCAAAAAAGTTCCTCAATAAAGCTAATCAAAAGATGATAATTATCAGTTAACAGTCTTCAGTATACAGTTTCCATATAATTGTTAATTGAATGCTGTTCACTGATCATATATTACCGATAAAAGTAGAATTAATTATATCCAATTTTTTACTTTTTCCTAAAAATATATACTAAAATTTGATACCTTTGCCACAGAATTAGAAAGTGGTTATTTTTCTAAAAAATGGGATAGTATGATATGTCTTTTATCTCTCTTTTTTTTGAAATGAAAAATGGAGAGTATTTATAACTTTAAAACTATAAAAAAAATATATAAAAATGAAAAGAGACAGTGTTGTTTTTGATTTAATCAATCAGGAGAGAGAGCGTCAAGTTCATGGACTTGAGTTAATTGCATCAGAAAACTTTGTTAGTGAACAGGTAATGGAGGCAATGGGTTCGGTGCTAACAAATAAGTATGCCGAAGGATATCCAGGAAAACGATATTATGGTGGTTGTCAAATCGTTGATCAAACAGAACAATTGGCAATTGATAGAGCAAAAGAGCTTTTTGGAGCCGAATGGGCTAATGTACAACCTCACTCAGGGGCACAAGCAAACATGGCTGTATTGTTAACCTGCTTAAAACCAGGCGATACTTTTATGGGACTTGATTTATCGCACGGGGGTCACCTTTCACACGGTTCACCTGTTAACTCTTCTGGAATTTTATACAAAGCTGTTGCTTATGCTGTAGAAGAAGAAACTGGCATGATCAATTATGACAAAATGGAAGAAGTTGCTCTTCGCGAACGTCCTAAATTAATCATCGGTGGAGCGTCTGCATATTCACGTGATTGGGACTGGAAACGTATGCGAGAAATTGCCGATAAAATTGGAGCAATCTTAATGGGAGATATTTCTCACCCAGCAGGTTTAATCGCTCGTAGGTTGTTAAATGATCCTATTCAACATTGTCATATTGCAACTACTACTACTCATAAAACTCTTCGCGGACCTCGTGGCGGGTTGATTTTGATGGGTAAAGATTTTGAAAATCCATGGGGTTTAACCACTCCAAAAGGAGAAATTAAAATGATGTCGCAATTACTGGATAGCGCTGTTTTCCCTGGAGTACAAGGTGGCCCTTTAGAACATGTTATTGCTGCTAAAGCAGTTGCATTTGGGGAATGCTTGTCTATGGAATATTTAGAATACATGAAACAGGTGAAATTAAATGCTCAAGCGATGGCTAAAGCATTTGTGGATAAAGGATATAAAATTATCTCAGATGGCACCGATAATCACTTGATGTTGATAGATTTAAGAACCAAATTCCCTGATATTACAGGAAAGCAAGTAGAAAACACCTTAGTAAAAGCAGATATCACAATCAATAAAAATATGGTTCCTTTCGATAGCCGCTCTCCATTTACCACTTCAGGCATCCGCGTTGGAACTCCAGCTATCACTACTCGTGGCTTAAAGGAAAATCAAATGGAATATATTGTTGAATTAATTGATAGAGTAATCAGCAATATCAACGATGAAGCCGTTATCAATGCTACAAGAGCGGAAGTAAATAAATTGATGAAAGATTTACCACTTTTTGCTTGGTAGGCAAAAAGTTAAAAGTCAATAAAGTTGAAAGTCAAAATAGATGGATACTAAAAAAGAGGTTGAAATTCAACCTCTTTTTTTAATATCTAAATCAGCAACACCAAAATTCTCGGTTGCGCCCTTTCGACTTTACAGACTTTCTACTCCTTCGTATATTTAAATCGTTTCACTTTTTGAGTAGCGGTTCTTTCTAAATCATCTTTTACACTCACTACAGAGTGCAATTTTGAAAATTTATTTACCTTTGAGTTCACATAATCCTTTAACTCAATCAACATTTTATCTGTTTTTACACTCAACTCCTCTTTCCAATGATTGTAAAATTTTTCAAGTTCTTCTTTGTTAATTTGAACCATTGCAACTAGTTTCCCTTTTTCTTCAATCACGATAGATTCATTTACTAATTTATGAGAATTTATCACAGATTCAATGTCTTCTGGGTAAATGTTTTCGCCACTCGCTCCAATGATCACATTTTTAAGTCGACCTTTAATTTCAAGGTATCCATTAGAGTTTTTTACTCCTAAGTCGCCTGTTTTAAACCAGCCATCCTCAAATACAGTTTTAGTGAGTTCTTCTTCTTTATAATAACCTGCCATCACGTTAGGCCCTTTAATCCAAATTTCACCTTCACCAGTGGTAGGTTTAGGATTGTGAATTTTAATATCTATGCCTTTTAAAGCTGGTCCAGTGCTCCCAAGTTTAACCATCGAAGGGTTAACACCTGCTGCCAAGGGTGCTGTTTCCGTAAGTCCATACCCAATAGCATATGGAAAATATTTGCCTTCAATTAAAAACTTTTCAACGTGAGTACTTAGTTTAGCTCCTCCAATTCCAAAAAAATGAAGATTGCCACCAAATACATTTAGCAACTCTTTGCATGCTTTGCGATGCATTATTTTTCTGAAAAATGGAATCTTATACATAAAACGCAAAACTGGAGTGGCCGTTAACTTTGGAAGAATAGTGTTTTTATATATTTTTTCGATGATTAATGGTACAGATAGAATCATGGTTGGTCTTATCTTTTTTAGTGCAGGAAGAAGAACCGATGGAGTAGGGGGTTTGTGCAAATAAAAGGTGGAAGAACCGGTCATAATATTAGTCAATAATCCCAAACTGCATTCATAGGTGTGAGATAAGGGCAATATTGATAAGTAAATATCGAATTGGTTTACTGGTTGAAGGTAAGAAACCATAATGATCTCTTCTACTAAATTATGGTGAGTCAACATAACCCCTTTTGATTTGCCAGTTGTACCTGATGTGTATACAATGGTGGCTAAATCTGAAGGTTCAACAGCTATTTTATCGGGGGTGATAGTGGTTGAAAAACGAGATGTAAATATATCTAGTTGGTCAATGTTAACTTTGTAAATGGAGTCTGAAAAGGAACAATCGTTAAGTTTTGAATTCAACCTATCTGATACAAATATTACTTTACTTTCCGAATGTTGTAGTATGTTTTCTATTTCTGTTTCTGAAAAATCAGGCATCAGAGGTACCGTAACACAACCGATGTTAATAGCGGCAAAGTAAACTACTCCCCAGTTGGGCATATTATGACTTAATATGGCAATTTTATCTCCTTTCACGAGTCCCAATTCTAAAAGGGAGTGACTGAGTTTAAACACTTCTCTGCCAAAATCTGCATAGGTTAAGGGTGTTTCGTCTACATACGATAAACAATTTCTTTCTGAATGCTTCTCAACACTTTGAATAAGCATCTCTTGTAATGTATTAAATGTTTTTTCCACAAGTACTCGATTTATGTATTGAGTGCAAAATTAGTCTGATTCCTAATTTACTATTTAGATAAATGAAATATTTTTGAAGAAAAGGTTGTTCATTAAGTTTTTTTAACGATTGAGATGCTAACGAATGTGCTAGACATATTTAAATCTTTTGATTTTTTGAGTAGATGTGCGCTCAAAATTATCATCAATAGGTATTACAACAGAAAGTTTGGAAATTTTATTTACTTTAGAGTTTGCATATTCTTTTAACTCATGCATTAATCTATCTTTTTTGTCCGTAAATTCAACTTTCCAATCGTGATAAAATTTCTCAAATTCTTCCATGTTAAGCTGAACCATGGCTACCAGTTTCCCTTTTTGTTCGAGAACAATGGATTCCAGAACTAATTTATGGGAGTTGATTACAGATTCGATGTCTTCTGGATAGATGTTTTCGCCGCTTGAGCCAATGATTACATTTTTTATTCGACTCTTGATATATAAATACCCTTTTTTGTCCATACACCCAATATCGCCAGTTTTATACCAGCCATCTGACAAAACTTCATTTGTGGCAACTTCGTCTTTATAATATCCCTGCATCACATTAGGCCCTTTTGCCCATATTTCACCTTCTCCATTGATTTTATTTGGATTGTGGATTTTAATTTCAACCCCTTGAACGGAGGGTCCGGTAGATTGCAATTGTACCATCGATGGATTCGTTCCTGCTATCATTGGCGCAGTCTCCGTCATTCCATAACCAATGGCTAGCGGAAAATGTTTCCCTTCAATCAAAAATTGATCTACGTGTTTGCTCAATTTCGCACCTCCTACACCAAAAAAAGTTAATCGGCCTCCAAATACTTTCATTAACTCCTTAGCGGCTTTTTGATGCATCTTCTTTCTGAAAAAAGAAATTTTATACAAAAAACGTAATAGAGGAGTCGCGGTGAGTTTTGGATATATAGAGTTCTTGAAAATCTTTTCAATAACCAATGGAACGGATAATACGGTAGTAGGTCTGATCTTTTTTAATGCTGGCAGAAGCACTGCAGGAGTTGGAGCTTTTTCTAAATAATAAGTAGAGGAACCAACCATAATATTTGTGAGTAATCCCAAACTACATTCGTACAAATGAGGTAGTGGTAAAAAGGATAAATATATATCGTGGGGATACATTGGATGCAATGTAACAATCATTTTTAATTGGGAACAAATATTACCATGAGTTAACACAACTCCCTTCGATTTGCCAGTAGTGCCTGAAGTGTATACAATAGTTGCAATATCATCGGGTGTAACTTGATTAAAATCTTGTTCAGAATAATTGCAGTTTGAATTTTCGATCTTATTTAGCTTGTCTATAATAATTACCTTGAAGTCAGAAATAGAGATGGAAGCTTCCAGTTTCGAAAGAATTTTTTCGGAAACAAAAATTAGTTTAGATTCAGAATGTTCGATGATATTTGATATTTCTAATTCCGAACAATCGGGCATAATAGGCACTGTAACAGCCCCACAAATGGTAATAGCAAAATAGGAAACTCCCCAATTGGGCATGTTTTGACTTAAAATGGCAACTTTATCTCCTTTTTTTATTCCATGCGCTTTAAGCAAATTGGCCGTGTGTAAAACGTGTGAGCCAAAATCAGCGTATGTATATGGAGAGCCATCCACAAAGGAGAGGCAGAGATTGGATTCGAACTTTTTTATGCTTTGAAAAAAAATTTCAGGTAACGTTTTTTTGTATTCTTCAAACATTCGTAATATTATTTGTTTGCAAAATTACTAATATTATCTCGTGTGAGATTTTTTTTCGGCAAAAACGACGAAATCTGGGGTGGAATTAAGCTTTTTTAATAAAAAAGATAAAAGATTATTGTGCTAAATTGGTGATTTTAATACCTATATATATTCAGAATCGGCATTGATGGGGATTGTTTTAATTACTCTTTTTGTTTTCCATTTCCCCGTTTTGTAATAAAAGAAAGAAGCTATTAATCCAAGTGCCCAAGCAATAGGAATAGCCCACCATACTCCTGCAATACCATACTTCGAAGACAAGAAAATGGCCAGAGGGATGCGAATAATCCAAAGAGAAAAAAGGGTGATAAACATTGGGATAAGGGTGTCGCCAGCACCTCTGAGAACACCAGCATAAATAAACATGAGGGTGAAAAGCAGATAAAAAGAACATACAATCCAAAGATAGTGTGACCCAATATCAATTACATTTTGATCATTCGTAAAGAGTCTCATCAGAGGATCGGCAAATATTCCAATAGCAACAGAGACAAATATGGCAACACCACCACTCATCATGATGGTATACCTTAATCCCTTTTTTACACGATTAAAAAAACCGGCACCGATGTTTTGCCCGACAAAGGAGGCAAGTGCCATTGAAAAGTTCATCGCTGGCAACGAAGCAAAAGAATCTATTCTCCCAGCAATTGTATAAGCGGCCATGGCGTTGGTGCCAAATTCATTTACAATTCTAATTAAAGCTACCATTCCCAAAGCTACAAATACTTGTTGCATTCCCGATGGTAAGCCAATTTTGAGACTTAATTTAAAAATTTGACGATCAAATACCATCTTGAAAAATCGTAAACGTACGATAGCATGTGAGCGATTTAGGTATAGGATGCTGATTGTGAAGCCAATAATTTGTGATCCAATAGTTGCATATGCAGCTCCCTCAATGCCCATTTTTAACCAAACTATCAGTATTAACTCCAATGTAATGTTGGTGATAGAGGTGATAATTAGAAAATAGAGTGGTGTTTTTGAATCTCCCAATCCTCTCAAAATACCCATCGCTCCATTAAAACCGGCCATGAAAATAATTCCTGATAGGTATATTCTAATGTAGATAACTGCTTCGTTCATGGCCTCTTCGCTCAACTTCAATAAAGAAAATATGTGAGGCGCAAAGATGATTCCCACAACGCCTATAAAAGCAGAAGCTCCAAATAAAAAGATAAATGCGGTGTCGATAGATTTTTTTACTTTGTCGATGTCTTTGGCACCATAATATTGGGATATAACAATAGAAATACCTGCCGAAATACCAATCACCAAAGAGATTAATGCAAAGATAACCGGAAATGCACTGCCTATAGCTGCTAAGGCACTTTTTCCGATGTAATTACCTACAATAATAGAATCTACTAATGTGTTGAAAATCTGAAAAAAATTGCCAAAAATCATAGGTAAAGAAAAATAGAAAATCAATTTTCCTTCGTGTCCCTTTGTTAGATCTCTCATCTCTTTTAGCTTTTTGACCGCAAAGGTATGTTTTTTTTAGAAAATCGAATAAAATTCGATTCATTTCAATTATAACTACCAAAGAAAAATATTTTTTTTACGATATTGGGCTTCCGATAATTTTCAAGATGTTTCTTTGTTGTTCCATCTAAAAGATGTATATTTGCACTCATTTTTACTTAAAATATAAAGGAAAATGTAATGATTTTTGTCGAAATCAAACAAGTGTAGGTGCGACTAAAGCGACCTTATATGTGTCGAAATTTATTCTTTTTGATTGTAAGACAATTATATAATGGATTGCTAATGTTTAATAATTTAATATAATACGGTTTAATAATGAACACTAAAACAGAACAATTAGGAGCAAATCAATTGGGATTAATCATCGAAATAGAACCAGCAGATTATGCACCCGGAGTTGATAAAGCTATTAAAGATTTTCGCCATAAAGCATCCGTTCCAGGGTTTCGTCAAGGAATGGTTCCAATTGGAGTTGTAAAAAAGATGCATGGTGCTGCTATCAAAGCAGATGTGGTAAATAAAATCATCGTTGACGAATTACATAAATATTTAACCGACAATAAAATTTCCTATTTAGGAGAACCAATTTTAAATCACGAGAAATCTACCTCTGATTTTGAGGTTGAAAATAATAATTTTATGTTCTTCTTTGAAATTGGATTACAGCCGGTTATCGATTGGTCTAAAACCAAATTTAATGAAATTACCGAGTTTCTTGTAGAGCCTACAGACGAACAAGTAAACAACGAAATAAGCTATTTAACTCGCCAATATGGCACTTTGTCTGAACCAACAGAAGTTGCGGATGAAGATTTGATGTATGGTAACATTACTCGAGTATCTACTCCCGAAGTAGAAGCTTTCGAGTCTACAATTTTCCTTCAAGCAATTGAAAACAAAAAGATTAAAAAAGAATTTATAGGCAAAAAAGCAGGGGATTCGTTAACCCTAGATCTTAAAAAAGCGTTCGATAAAAAAAATAGCGACATAGCCAAAACTTTAAAAATCAAAGAAGAAGAAGTTGCAGATGCGGATACTAACATCAATTTTGAAATTACTCGCATTTCTAGAATTACTCCTTCGGAAATTAATGAAGAGCTTTATGCTAAGATTTTCCCTGGTGAGAATTTCGCATCGGAAGCAGATTTTATTGCAAAAGTGAAAACACAATTAAGCAGTCAATTTGCAGAATCCACTCGCCAAAAGTTTATGAACGATGCTATTACTGAGTTGGTAAATAATGTAGAAGTAGATGTTCCTCACGATTTTATGAAAAAATGGTTGATCCAAAGTAACAAAGAGACTACTGCCGAAATAGTAGATGCAGAATACGAAAAATCGTTAGATTCTATCAAATGGCAACTTATCGAAAATAAATTGGTTCAAGATAACGGCATCAATGTGTCGCGTCAAGATATCAAAGATTTTATCATGGATTTTTTTAGAAATAACTATTTCAAAAATAGTACGGATGAAGATTTAGAAGAACGCTTGAGCACCCTTGCAGAATCATCGATGAAACAAGAAAAAGATGTTAAAAATATCTATGATCAACTTTTTGATAAAAAAATTGAAGAAGCGCTTCGTGGAGTTTTGCCTGTAACACAAAAATCAGTTACTTCTGAACAGTTTATGGAAATGGTTAGCAAAAAATAAGGTTTATGAAACACGATGAATTTCGCAATTATGCGCTCAAACACCAAGGGATTAGTAGTTTGAAATTGGATAGATTTACATCCATAGCTAATAGTTATATCTCTCCTACCATTATCGAAGAACGACAGTTGAACATTGCAACGATGGATGTTTTTTCTCGATTGATGATGGATAGAATAATCTTTTTAGGCGTTCCTATTTACGACGATGTTGCAAATATTATCCAAGCACAATTGCTCTTTTTAGAATCGGTAGATGCAAAAAAAGACATTCAGATTTATTTGAATTCTCCCGGTGGATCTGTGAGTGCAGGTCTAGGTATTTACGATACCATGCAGTACATCACTCCTGATATTGCCACAATTTGTACTGGAATGGCTGCCTCTATGGGTGCTGTTTTGTTGTGCGCAGGTGCCGAAGGAAAACGTACTGCTCTTCCACATTCTAGGGTGATGATTCATCAACCAATGGGTGGTGCTGAAGGTCAAGCTACGGATATTGAAATCACTGCTCGAGAAATTCAAAAACTGAAGAAAGAGCTTTATGAAATTATTGCTACACATACCAAACAAACGTATGAGAAAATTTGGAGTGATGGCGATCGTGATTATTGGATGACAGCTCAAGAAGCAAAGGATTATGGTATGATTGACGAAGTGTTGATTCGTGCTGCAAAATAGTTTATTAAACCTAAAATAATTCAACACCGGATTGGGTATAAAACTCTTTCCGGTTTGTTGTTAAATATTGAATATATATAAAATGGCTAAACAAAAGTCTCAAAATTGTTCTTTCTGTGGCACGAGTCCTTCTGTTGACAAAATTATGTTTAATGGCGATGGTGCTCTAATTTGCGAAGATTGTATCACACAAGCTGGTAAGATTCTGAATGAAAATGCCAAATTCGATCAATCCAAGTCTTTTCACAAACCAGAAAAGTTAAATTTAAAAAAACCAATCGAAATAAAAGCTTTCCTCGATCAATATGTTATTGGTCAAGATGATGCGAAAAGAGTATTGGCTGTTGCAGTCTATAATCATTACAAACGACTTTTACACAATCCGAAAGTGGATTCTTCTGCAGATAAAGCAGTGGAAATCGAGAAATCAAATATAATTGTTGTGGGGGAAACTGGTACTGGAAAAACCCTAATGGCTCGAACTATTGCAAAAATGTTAGACGTTCCATTTTGCATTGCAGATGCCACTGTTTTTACCGAAGCTGGCTATGTTGGCGAAGATGTTGAAAGTATTTTAACTCGATTGCTGCAAGCTGCCGATTATAATGTGGAACGTGCCCAAATGGGGATCGTTTTTATTGATGAAATTGATAAAGTGGCTCGAAAAAGCGATAACCCATCTATTACAAGAGATGTTTCTGGAGAAGGGGTACAGCAAGCATTGTTAAAACTTCTAGAAGGTTCAAAAGTGAATGTACCACCCCAAGGTGGTAGAAAACACCCTGAACAAAAATTTGTAGAGGTAGATACTAAAAATATTTTGTTCCTTGCTGGAGGTGCTTTTGATGGTATTGAACGAAAAATTGCAGCTAGATTAAATACAAATGTAATCGGTTATAACAAAAAAACGAAAGTGATAGATAAAGCTAATTTGCTTAAATATATCACTTCTCAAGATCTTAAAAGCTTTGGACTTATTCCTGAATTATGTGGACGATTCCCGGTTGTTACCCAGCTAAGTCCTCTGGATGCTACTGCTTTGCGTAGAATATTGTTAGAACCCAAAAATGCTATTGTAAAGCAATATGTCCGATTGTTTCATATCGATCATATTGAACTTACATTTTCTGAACAAGCTTTGGACTTTGTAGTACAAAAAGCAATAGAGCTTCGATTGGGTGCAAGGGGCTTAAGAACTATCATCGAAAACATCATGACAGATGCGATGTTCGAAATGCCTTCTAAAAATATTAAATCGTTAGAAATTTCCTATGATTATGCTCAGCAACAATTTGATAAATCCTTCGTTTCTGAAATGGCAGGAAATATGTTAGATTGATGGATGTATATATTTAAAAGTGTCTCTTATGAAGAATCAAATATTTGAATCAGAAACTAATTGTGGTTGGATGAATTTGCAATTAACCAATATGAGTGTGATTTTTCATAAAATTCAGCATCTTCTTTTGGGATTTATTTTTCTATCTGCTAGTCCGCTATTTGGTCAAGTTACTGGCGAGTCGGTGGTGCCTGCTCGTATTGTTGAAGGCGATACACTTCCGTTTTATACTTTGCCAGAGGTGGTGGTTTTTACATTTCGCCCCTATAAATCGGCAAAAGATGAACAAAATGCCAAAAGATTAATCAACAACGTTAAAAAAGTCTATCCATACGCCAAACTTGCTGCTGCAAAAATGAAATATTTCGATCAAATGGCTCAGGCAGCAACTTCGGAACGTGAACGTGATAAAATCAATAAACGTGCTGAAGAAGATTTAAAAGCTCAATTTGAAGCAGATATTCGGAGTATGACTCGATCTCAGGGAAAGCTACTCATCAAACTGATTGATAGAGAAACAGGGAAATCATCCTACGAAATCATCAAATTGTCAAGAGGTACATTTCGAGCTATCTTTTGGAACTCTATGTCCTCTTTTTTTGGTCTGAGCTTAAAAGAAAGATACGAAAAAGAAGGGGATGATGCTACCATCGAGATGATTATTAATTTAATAGATAAAGGAGTGATTTAATTCAATATGAAACGAAAAATATTGTTTCTTGATTCTACTCATCCATTGTTAATGCAAAAATTTTTGGATTCCGGATTTGAGGTTGATATAGATTATCAATCTCCTAAAGAAATGGTAATGTCCAAAATATCTTCCTATTTTGGAGTGATAATCCGTAGCAGATTTATAATAGACAAAACCATGATAGACCATGCCACTCAGCTAAAATTTATTGGTAGAGTAGGAGCAGGGATGGAAAATATCGATACAGATTATGCTCAACTAAAAGGTATTATTTGTTTAAATTCACCTGAAGGGAATAGAAACGCAGTTGGAGAACACACTTTGGGATTACTGTTAGCATTGAGTAATCATATTGTAAAGGCAAACAATGAAGTAAAACAAGGACTCTGGAAACGTGAGGAAAATAGGGGATTTGAACTTGAAAATAAAACCATCGCAATTATAGGATATGGGAATACTGGAAGCGCTTTTGCACAAAAATTATCTGGATTTAATGCCAATGTGATAGCTTATGATAAATATAAATCTGGTTTTTCTTCTGCTTATGTAAAAGAGGTAAATGAAGAAGAAATATTCAAATTGGCAGACATTCTAAGTTTTCATGTGCCATACAATGAAGAAACTCACTACTATTTTAATCAAAATTATATGGATAACTTTGACAAATCTGTATATTTGTTGAATACATCCCGAGGGAAAGTTGTAAATGTAGATGATTTAGTGGCCTGTTTAAAGTCAAAAAAAGTATTAGGCGCTGCTCTGGATGTAATTGAATACGAAGATGTCTCGCTAAATAATGCACCTCAAGAGTTGTGGACTGATGGAATGAATTATCTGGCTAACGCATCCAATGTGATATTAACACCCCATATTGCAGGGTGGACTTTGGAATCAAATATAAAATTAAGCACAATTATAGCTGATAAAGTGATTGAAATTTTTAATAAGTAGAAATATGAGAAAAACAGAAAAAATTTTTAAAGGAAAAACACTGGCAATTTTATCTGGTGGCGGAGATACTCCGGCTATTAACTCAAGTATAGAGTGTATTCGTAATCGTGCTTCTATGCTCGGGTTTCGTGTTTATGGGATAAAAAAAGGCTGGAAAGGTCTTTTGGGCGATGGAGAAATCGTAGATTTAACCAATCAACCTTACGATGGTGTATACGGTGGAACTGCTCTTCAATCGAGTAGAACGAATCCATTCCCTTCTCAAAAAAATCCTGAAAATCGGGTGCCTCAAATTATCCATAATTTACACAGATATAAGATTGATACTTTGGTTACCATCGGTGGTGATGATACAAATGGAGCTGCTAAAAGATTGTACGAACAAGAGGGAATTCCGGTTATCGGGTTTCCTAAAACTATTGATAATGATTTGAGAACAAGAACGATACATTCTTATAAAGGAATTAATCACGAAGCTGTAATGTGCCCAGGTTTTCCTTCCGCTGCAAAAGGGTTGATGGAGTTGATTTTAAGATTAAAAACTACTGTCGAATCACATTCTCGTATTATGGTGGTTGAAATTATGGGTCGTGACGCAGGTTGGTTGACTGGAAGTGCGATTTTTGGTGGCGCCGAAGTGGCTCTTGTGCCAGAAGTTGTTATGACCAAAGAACGTAAAGAATTCTTCTTTGAATTTGTAAAAGAGAAATACTTAAGTTCTCCCAAAAAATCTTTAATTATTGCTGTATCAGAAGGTGTTCGCTGGTGGAATGATGAAACTGGTACTATCGACATGGTATATGCTAGCTCTGAATTGGATGAATATGGTCATCCTCGGTTTGGTGGCATAAGTGGCGTTATTGCTTCTGAAATTACAAAAAATACTGGCATCGATGCTCGTGCTCAAATTACTGGATATTATCCTCGCTCAGGTCAATGTCGTGAATATGATAGACGTTTAACCTCTACTCTTGCTGATAAAGTGGTGGATTTACTCCTTCGCGAAGATTATGGTCAAATGCCTGTACTTAGAGAAATTGTTCCTTACCAAGAATTGGAAGAGTTTCATACTACCTCCATAGATATGGGTGATGTAGGAAATATGCCTCTTCCTAATGCTTACTTCTCTTCAGACAAATTTATGTTTACTGATGTATATGTTGATTTTTTAACGCAAGTGATTGGAAAACCTCGTTCCATCGAGTTCAATACTCAATTTCCAATGGTTATTCCTGAATAAATTGATTCACCTAGGAATATCTATAAATAGATTTCAGAAAAAGTTTTTAGAATTAAGACCCAGTTTTTATTGGGTCTTTTTTTTTGTAAATTAGTTATTATTCCATCTCTTTATTCATAGGTTTGATATATTTTTTGGACATTTATATCGATTGTTTCGGGTTGGGGAGTAGAATAAAAAAAAATATCGTATTTTTGTTGTATAATAAAGATAAATATGACTAAAATCTTAATAATCGACGATGAACGCATGATACGTCGTACAATGAAAGATGTTCTGGAATACGAAAAGTACGAAGTCTTGGATGCAGAAGATGGCTTAATTGGATTGGAGATGATTAAAAATAATCGTTTTGATCTTATTTTTTGTGATATCAAAATGCCAGAAATGGATGGCCTCGAATTTTTGGAGAGAGCTGTCGATTATACAGATGCACCAATTGTTATGATTTCTGGACATGGAAACATTGATACAGCAATTGAATCTATCAAAAAAGGGGCTTTTGACTACCTTTCGAAACCTCTGGACTTAAACCGGATTTTAGTTACTACTCGAAATGCCTTAGATAAGTCGATGTTGATAAAAGAGACAAAGGTTTTGAGAAAGAAAGTAAGCAGCAAATATGATATCATAGGTGAATCTGAAGCAATAAATTCTATTTTAGAGATGGTAGATCGAGTTGCACCCACCGATGCAAAAGTTTTAATTACAGGTTCGAATGGTACTGGAAAAGAGTTGATAGCGCGCCGTATTCACGAAAAAAGTAATCGTTCAAATGCCCCATTTATTGAAGTTAACTGTGCTGCTATCCCTTCTGAATTAATTGAAAGTGAATTGTTTGGACATGAAAAAGGCTCTTTTACTTCGGCTATAAAACAGAAAAAAGGGAATTTCGAACTCGCCGATGGTGGTACTCTTTTCTTAGATGAAATAGGGGATATGAGTTTGTCGGCGCAAGCCAAAGTACTCAGAGCTCTTCAAGAAGGCAGAATCACCAGAGTAGGTGGAGAAAAAGATATCTCTGTCGACGTTAGAGTAATAGCAGCAACTAATAAAAATTTAAAAGAGGAAATCGTAAATAGAAATTTTCGGGAAGATTTATATCATCGATTAAGTGTTATCCTCATTCATGTGCCTTCATTAAACGAGCGAATTAGTGACATTCCATTATTGACTCAGCATTTCTTATCTGAAATCTCGAAAAATCAAGGCAAATTGGCCCCAACTATCGAGGAATCAGCTTATCAAGAATTGCAAAAAATTAACTGGACAGGAAATGTGAGAGAACTTCGTAACGTAGTAGAACGGTTAATGATTTTATGTGATAAAACTATTACAGGTAGCGATGTGTTAAAATATGCTGGTGTTTTTAAATAATTTTTTTTTTGAATAATTTATATAAATAATAGAAATAGATATGAGTGACGATAAAAAGATAATCTTTTCAATGGTTCAGGTGAGTAAAGTGTTTCCACCTGCAAAGCAAGTTTTAAAAAATATTTACCTCTCTTTTTATTATGGTGCTAAAATTGGCGTAATCGGTCTTAATGGATCTGGTAAATCTTCGTTGTTGAAAATTATTGCTGGCGAAGATAAGTCGTTTCAAGGAGAAGTAGTTTTTTCTCCCGGATATAGTGTTGGTTACTTGCCTCAAGAGCCAATTTTGGACGACACCAAGACTGTAAAAGAGATTGTTATGGAAGGTGTTCAAGAGGTTGTAGATATTTTAAATGAATACGAAGCGGTAAACAATCGTTTTATGGATACCCTAACGGATGATGAAATGACAAAGCTAATAAACCGTCAAGGGGAGCTTACAGAGCTGATAGATCATCATGATGCATGGGAGTTAGATGCTAAACTAGAAAGAGCCATGGATGCATTACGCTGTCCAGATGGAGATGTACTCGTTAAACATTTATCTGGAGGTGAACGAAGACGAGTTGCTTTGTGCAGATTGCTCTTAAAAGAACCTGATATTTTATTGCTCGATGAGCCAACCAACCACTTAGATGCAGAATCCATAGAGTGGCTCGAAATGCATTTAAAACAATATAAAGGGACGGTAATCGCTGTAACGCATGATAGATATTTCTTAGACAATGTTGCAGGTTGGATTTTAGAACTCGACCGTGGTGAAGGTATTCCATGGCAGGGTAATTATTCTTCCTGGCTCGATCAAAAGACTACCCGTTTGAAGATGGAAGAAAAACAAGAGAGCAAACGAAGAAAAACCTTAGAAAGAGAATTGGAGTGGGTGCGCATGGCTCCTAAAGCTCGACAAGCAAAATCGAAATCAAGACTCGACGCATACGACAAGCTGTTAAATCAAGATGTGAAGGAGAAAGAGGAAAAACTAGAAATTTTCATCCCCAATGGCCCTCGTCTTGGAAACAAAGTAATTGAAGCAATCGACATCTCTAAATCATTTGGCGAAAAACTCTTATACGAAAACCTTTCGTTTATGCTTCCACCCAATGGTATTGTTGGAATCATTGGACCTAATGGCGCTGGAAAAACTACCCTTTTCCGTTTAATTATGGGACTCGAAAATCCCGATTCAGGTACTTTTGAAACTGGTGAAACTGTAAAATTGGCCTACGTCGACCAACAACATACGAGCATTGATCCCGATAAATCTGTGTATGAAATCATCTCCGATGGGTTGGAACAAATCCAATTGGGAGGCAAGTTAGTAAATGCTCGAGCTTATATATCTAGATTTAACTTTAGCGGTACCGATCAAAGTAAAAAAGCGGGTGTGTTATCTGGAGGGGAAAGAAATAGATTGCAATTGGCTCTTACCCTCAAGTCCGAAGCAAATGTTCTTTTGCTCGATGAACCTACAAATGATATTGATATCAATACTCTTCGTGCTTTAGAAGAAGCTCTGGATAATTTCGCAGGCTGTGCAGTTATCATATCTCACGATAGATGGTTCTTGGACAGAGTTTGTACCCATATTTTAGCTTTCGAAGGGGATTCTCAAGTTTACTTCTTTGAGGGTTCTTATAGCGATTATGAAGAAAATAAAAAGAAACGTTTAGGCGACGAAGGACCAAAACGTATTAGATATAAAAAATTGATCAAAAATTAGTAACTTAATACTTTAAATTATGAAACGTATAATGATTGGACTTTCAATTGCAATAATGATTGCTTTTGTCTCCTGTAAACAGTTGCAAGAACTTCAAAGTCTTACTAAATGCGATTTTAAACTTCGTACGGTCGATAATATTCAGTTGGCTGGAGTAAATGTTCAACAGATTCAAAATTTAAGTCAAGTTGGGTTGTTGGAGGTTGCAAAATTAACTACTGCCTATGTGTCAAAAAACTTGCCTTTGAGTTTTAACTTGAACGTAGATGCTCGAAATCCAAATCCTACTAAAGCTTCCTTAACAGCACTCGATTGGATTTTGGAAATTGATAATATAGAGATGACTCGTGGAATATTAAATAAACGTTTCGAAATCAACCCAAATGGTGGCATTACTATCATCCCTATGATGATGGATTTTAACCTTTTTAATGTTTTAACTGGTAAAACAAAAGATGCGATGCTCAATTTTGGATTAAATTTAGCCGGTGCAGGAAACGTTCCTACTCGTATTACCTTAAAAGCACGACCAACAATAATGGTGGGAACCATCCCTGTGCAATACCCTGGTTATATCGCTATTAAAAATTCTTTTGTGTCAAAATAACTGTATTCACTAACTAATTTTTTTATATTATGATTCAACGAATTCAATCTGTTTACCTCTTGTTAATTGCTCTTTTTTATAGCTTAATGCTCTTTTTGCCGATTGCTACATTTTCTGATTATACCTATTCTGTTTGGTCTATCAAAGATTCATCCGGACTTGGAACAATACCTACTTACTATTTGGGATTGTTGGCTGTAATTATAGTAGGTGTCTCTTTTTTTACCCTTTTTAAGTTTAAAAATAGACCTTTACAAAATAAATTATGCGTAGTAATGTTTGTCTTGATATTAATTTTCTTGTCTCTAATGTTTTTTGTATATCCAGAGTTTGTTATTGCCAAAATGATAGGATCGGAGATTCAAATTAATTATTCTATATTCTCTTTCTTTGGAGTTTTGCCTCTTGCTTTTGTAATGTTAGCGAATAAAGCAATCCAAAAGGACGAAAAATTGGTGAAATCTGCCGACCGATTAAGGGAATAACTTATCGTTCTGTTTTTCATAAGGTGTTTGTTTTTTTTACTTAATATGGTTCGATTATGAAAATTCTAAATGTGGATCAAATTAGAGAAGCAGACAAGTTTACAATTGAGAACGAACCCGTTTCTTCTCTATTATTGATGGAACGTGCTGGAAGAGCTCTAGTCAATCGTTTGGTAGAGTTAATTGACCATGAATCAACGGTTTATGTGCTCTGTGGTGCAGGTAATAATGGTGGCGATGGTTTTGTAATTGCGCGTCTCTTAGGTGAAAAAGGATTTGAAATTGTTGTTTTAATAAATTCAAAAGAGAACAATCGAACAAATGATAATATTACAAATCTAACCCATGTAAAACAAAATAAGAATATTAGGGTAGAAGAGATGTTTTTCTTCGATTTTTCAATGATTAACTCTAATAAATGCCCTGTTATAGTTGATGCCCTTTTTGGTTCTGGGTTAGCACGTCCCCTTTCTGGCGAATATGCTACATTTATTAATAAAGTAAACCAGATTGATGCGCTTAAATTATCTATCGATTTACCATCTGGACTTTTTGTAGATTGGTTAAATGATAAAGATGATATTGTTTTTCATTCCAACCATACCTTTTCGATTGAGTTCCCAAAGTTGTCATTTTTTTTCTTAGAAAATTATAAATACATCGGAAATTGGGATATTGTGCCAATATCTTTGCATCCAGATTTTGTTCAGAATGTACCTGTGAATCATTTTTATACCACCATAGAACAGATCAAAAGAATTATAAAACCACGTTCTAATATTTCTCATAAAGGCGACTTTGGCAAGGCTCTCTTAGTAATAGGTAGTTATGGAATGATGGGTGCAGCTGTTTTATCTGCAAAAAGTTGTATGAGAAGTGGGGTAGGATTGCTAAAAGTTCACGTTCCGCAATGTGGCTATACATCCATGCAAGTTTCAGTTCCAGAAGCGATGGTCGATTTGGATGATCATCCTCATTATTTTACTTCTCTATCACCTGAAATAATGGATTATGCGGATGTAATAGGAGTTGGCTGTGGAATTGGAAAAAATGAACAAACTTCGATTGGCTTGAAAAATATAATTCAATCCTTTCGAAAGCCATTTGTAATGGATGCTGACGCAATAAATATTTTAGCGGATAATAAGACGTGGTTGTCTTTTTTGCCACCATACTCCATATTAACTCCACATCTGAAAGAATTTGAAAGGCTAACTGGTTATTCATCAAATAGTTTTGAGCGCTTGCAGAAATTGAAAGATTTTTCCGTAAAATACCAAGTAGTAGTTGTTTTAAAAGGTCCAAATTCAGCCATAGCTACTCCCGAAGGAGATTTGTTTTTCAACTCTTCAGGTAATTCCGGATTAGCTACCGCTGGAAGTGGAGATGTGCTTACGGGGATTATCGTTGGATTAGTAGCACAAGGATACTCTTCAATTAATGCAGCAATACTTGGAGTATATCTCCATGGTTTATCGGCTGATATAGCTATTTCTAATAATCAATCGATGGAGTCGCTGATAGCTTCTGATATCATTGATAATTTGGGAAGTGCTTTTCAGAAAATTCAATTAAATACTGCCATTTCTATCCAATAAGGATATTTCCATGTGAATATTTGTACCGGTTAGTGAGTGTTTTTTTCGCAATGGCAACTCCAAGCGTTAAAGTTCCAACTCTTCCAACATACATACTCACAATGATTATGGTTTTACCAGCATCAGACAATGTGGGAGTGATTCCCGTAGAGAGCCCAACTGTGCCAAAAGCGGATACCTCCTCGAAAAGTAAATTTAAAAAATCAACATCACTTTCCGTTATAGATAGAAAAAATGTAGATAGAAATATTAACGATATCGAAAATAAAACTATCGTGTAAGCTTGGTCTACATAAGTAAAAGAGATCGTGCTTTTGTTAATCTCTATGTGTTTTCTTCCCCTGAGAGTAGCCATAGCAGATTTGAAAAGTACGTAAAAAGTGGTAGTTTTGATACCTCCTCCTGTAGAACCAGGGGATGCACCAATAAACATAAGTATGATGAAAATTATTAACATCGGCTGACCAATGAGAGACATATCTACAGAATTAAATCCAGCGGTACGAGAGGATACAGATTGAAAAAAGGAAGCCATCACCTTTCCTGCAAAATTCTCTCCTCCAATGGATTTATTATATTCCAAAAGAAAGAAAAAAGCAGCTCCAATAAGAATTAACGCTAAAGAGGTAGATAATGCGACTCTAGTAGAGAGTTTGAGCTTTTTCCATTTGAATTTTCGCCTTGCCCTGATATTGGATGGCTCGAATATGTCTTGCATGGCCATAAATCCGAGTCCTCCAAAAAAAATCAGAAACATGATAATGAGTTGAACAAAATATTGCTCTTTCACAACATGGTCAAATACATTGTTGGTCCATAACGAAAAACCTGCGTTATTAAAAGCTGAAACACTGTGAAATAAAGAGCTAAAGATTGTTTCACCTTGACTTGCATACATGTCCGCATGAGTCCAATATAAATAGATTAAAATGGCCCCAATAAGTTCAATTCCGATACTAAAATAGATGATTTCTCTTAAAAGGGAACGTGTGCTTGATAGCTTCTCTACATTCAACATGTCTTTGAGAATCGATTGGTTCTTCAACCCTGAGGAGCTTTTGCTGAAGGTAGCAAAAAATGTAGCAAAAGATATGATGTTAATACCCCCAAATTGGATCAATAACATAATGATGAATTTTCCTTTGAGCGTAAAAGTGGAAACGGTGCCTACTGTAGTGAGACCGGTAACACAACAAGCACTAGTGGAAGTGAATAATGCATCGATGTAACGAATCCCATTTTGTGTCATTTCGGGCATTATTAACAACAAAGAACCTGTAAAAATTAGCAGAATAAAAGATAATAACATTAATGCAGATGGGCCCAAACTCAAGCTAGATAAAAATTTCCCTGCTTTAGAAATCTCTATAAGCATAAAAATGAAAAAGTAGAATTGAATGAAAATCAAAGAATAACTACCCAAATGAGTCACTCCGATAATGTTTGAGATAATATCTACTACGTGAATATTGAAAAAATAGATGAAAATAAAATTCGTTAACAGCCCCATTACAATAAGTCCCTCAAACCATGTTTTACGAATATAGGAGCGAATTTTAAAGTTTAATAAAATAAAAATAATGTATTTTAAAACATAAAATCCAAAGCTGATTTTAATGATTACCCTAGACCAATAGATGGTATTACTCGATGTGGGAAAGCCATAATACAAGATTACACTTAACACCGCAACGGTTGAAACAAAAAGACTGAGAATAGAAAAAGTGGTTGACAGAAAAGTTCTATTATCCCAAAAAACAATACTTACCTTCTCTCTAAAATGTCTGAATAATCGGATTGGCATATTATTGATTTATTTCAATAAAACGGTCAATATCCCGTGTCTTACCAAAGACTACAAGGGTGTCGTTGTGTTGAATGATCGCTTTTGAGTCGGGAACACCAATGATGTGCTGAATCAACTTTTTCTGGTTGTCGATGATCTCTTGAAACTCTCTTTTGATAGTTACCAAACTCAATTTGTATCTATCTCGAATATCTATGTCGGAGAGTGTTCTGCCAGTTGTTTTTCGCGGTGCAATTATTTCTGCAATCCTATAATCATCAGGTAGTTGAAGGTAGGAGATGATGTTTGGATTTAAAAGTCGTTCGCCTACAATAATTGCTACTTCGTCTTCGGGAGATAATATTTCATTAATTCCCATTTTCTCAAGTATTAAACGCTGACTTTTCCCCAAAGCTCTGCATATAATTCTTTTAACGCCTAAATCGAGTAATACCGCAGCACACAACAATCGTTGTTCGAAATTTTGTCCTATCGAGACAATTACTGCATCAAAATCTTTAATGTCCTGTGATAATAAAGCCCGCCTATCCGTAGCATCTAGGGTTACTGCATAAGCAACGTCGTCACTAATCGAATCAATAATTTCTTCATTGGTGTCAATAGCCATTACTTCAGCTCCTTTTTTAGAAAGCGTAAGTGCTATCGCTCTTCCAAAATGTCCAACACCAATTACTGCAAATTTTTCTGATACCATCTTTTTTTAAAATATTTTTCACAAAAGTATTGAAAAAAATAAGATGATGAATTTTTTAAAAAAATTATTTGTGCTAACTCAATTTTTGTTTTTGTATTTTGTTGAAAATCAGATTGTAAAGAATAATATTCATTTTGAGTTTGGATTAGTTTTTAATAATGTTTTTTTGATAATTTTTGGGATAAATAAAAGAACAGAATTTTCTATTTAATCTGAAATTAAATTTTTTTCTTTTTTAGCATTATTGTCTAATAATAAGCCTTTCAAGGATGCTTTCCGATTAGAATCAATATATTCACTATCTTTGCAAAAAATTAATATGATTTAATGAGATTTGATAAATATTCATTTACAAAAGAGATAAAAACTAATATTGAAGCCATGGGTTATGTCAGACCTACGGATATTCAATATAAAGCAATTCCGCCAATTTTAAAAGGGGAAGATTTGTTGGCAATAGCGCAAACAGGAACTGGTAAAACAGCTGCATACGCAATCCCAATAGTAGAGACAATATTTAGAAAGAAATTATCTAAAAAAATCAATACCATTAGCGCGATTGTATTATGCCCAACAAGAGAACTTGCTTTGCAGATATCTCAAGTATTTCATCAAATTGAAAAAAATACTTCTGTCACCTCTATTGCTATATATGGTGGTATAGACCAGGATAAACAAATAAGAAAACTTGTAGAGGGTGTAGATGTGGTAATTGCAACTCCAGGTAGAGTTTTCGATTTGATAAATCAACGGTTTATCGATCTCGAGCACGTCTCTTTTCTTGTTTTAGATGAAGCCGATAGAATGTTAGATGATTCATTTATAAGAGATATCAGAGATGTTAAAAGGTTTTTGCCCAAAAAACATCAAACACTTTATTTTTCAGCAACGATTAACGAAGTGATAAAAAAAACCGCCTATTCTCTAGTCCATAATCCAATCAGAATTCAGATTGCTCCCGATGATCCTGTTGCTAAAAATATTAATCATCAAGTGGCTTTTGTAGAAATGGACGATAAACGGTTTTTTTTGGAACGATTGATTTTTGAGCACACAGAAACCAAAATCCTTATATTTGTTAGAACAAAAGTGCGTGCCGAACGTGTTTTGAATGCTCTTGATCGAATGGGTATTAAAGCCGAAACATTGCATGGGGATAAAGACCAATTAGAACGACAAAAGAGTTTGAATAAGTTTAGAACTGGCGATGTTAAATTATTAATAGCCACTGATGTTAGTGCTAGAGGTATCGATATTGAAGGCGTAGAATATGTGGTAAACTACGATATGCCAGATGTGGTAGAAAATTATGTTCACCGTATTGGAAGAACAGGTAGAGGTGCAAATAAAGGGTATGCTGTCTCTTTTTGTTGCGAAGCAGAAAAACCAATCCTCGAAGAAATTGAAATGTTTATAGGTAAAGAGATTAATGTGCTTACCATGAATAAAGGAGAATATCAAGAAACAATAGATTTTGGAACGCAAGAACGATACGACTGGAAAACATTAATTAGTGATGCTGTTAAAGCTGAAACTAAAGTCGTAAAATATCGTGTGTCAAAAGGCCCGAAGAAAAAAAGAAAAAAATCCGATAATTAAATTATTTCATTGTCTCTTGATTATTAGTTATTTATATTGGAATCTGGTTTTTTTGAAAAAAAATATCATCTAAAAAAATGTTAAATATATTTTTTTCTTATTATAATCAAAATTTTATTTATAAATTTGCATCACAAAGTTCATTATACTGGTGGTTTAGATTAGTAAAACAATCTAATAAAGATATTTAAGGTAAGCTACGCACACATGTGTAGTTTTTTCATGGTGGGGTAGACCTGCTCGTTTGAGCAGGTCTTTTTTTTATATCAATGCTATTTAAGATTATTTTGATAAATAAAAGTATAACCTTATAGTTAGGTTTAAGTTTATTCTGATCCATGATTTGGAATCAATAGTAGTTTTTAAAAAATGAAAGATAATGGGAGGTTTTGTAACAACGAATTTGTAAGCCGGGTTCTGTACCATGCCAAAGCATGATGTTTGTCATTTATCTAGAATGTACGTTGCCATACACTTCAAACGACCTACCCTCCGAGATTAGGCGAGCAACCCTCAAGCCTCGGTTTATTTGGTCTTTCAATCCATAAGGTTTACCCATTAATCTAGTCGCCTAGATTAATCGTGAGCTCTTACCTCGCGTTTTCACCCTTACCACGCCGAGGCGTGGCGGTTTTTTTCTGTGGCACTTTCTGTTGCTGTAACCTCCCTTTTACAACCCCTTCCCGTTAGGAAGCATGGCGCTCTATATTGCCCGGACTTTCCTCTCTCCCTGTTGCCAGAGACAGCGACAAACCCATTCGTTGTTACAAATGCAAAGGTACACCTTTTTTTAAGATTGTAAGGTAGGTTTTGCGAAGATGTTGTAATCATCTTTTCTCGAAAAAAACATAGACATTCTAAAAGTGAATCGTGTTTTTTTTTGAGAATCTTTTAACCCTCGCTAACGGGGATCGAATTTTTACAAAAATCACAGATTTTATAAAATTCGGTACTTATGACTTTAAAGACTTTTGATTTTATAGACTTTTCTACTCTTTTATCCATACTTCAGTAGCACCCGTTCCGTATTTCGACATAGGAGCATCAAAATAATGCAAATTTGGATATTGCGACAAAATCTTTAAAATTTCACTTTTTAATCTACCAATCCCTACTCCATGAATAAATGTAATTTTTTGATACTTACATTTTATTGCTTCCTCTAAATATTTATTGAAAGTAGAAGTTTGAATCGTCAACATTTGAACGGTGTCTATTTCCGCTGGATCGTCTACCAGAGCTTCTATATGTAAATCAATTTCCGCTTCGCCATCGGCAATGGTATATTTTTTTAAAATTCCATCAATAGACGATATCTTCCTAGTTTTTGATTCGGCAATAGTAAGATCATCGTATTTTTTTTTCTCTTCTGTATATGAAACTGTCGCCTCAGCTACAAAACCAATATTAATGGTTATGGCTCTCTCAGCAATAAACGAAGTGGAATGATAACTCTCTTTATTGAAAAATTTAGATGATTTTATCGAAAATGAATCATGAATTGGGGTGGTCAATTGATTGCTTTTTTCGGTGTGAAACAATACTTGAAAGGAGCCTTTCATCCATCGTTGGATGTCTTCTCTGTGAATCGTGTCGATAAGGATTTTTGAATTAGGATTGATAGAGCCAAAGTCGGCTCCTTCCCATACATCTTGCTCTGTATTAAGAATAATATTATACAGGGCAACATGAGGGGTATTGTTGATAACAAATATGTCAATATCTTCTTTTAATAGCCATATTTGGTCGTGAGGAACAAAACAAAGATATATTCCCAAGGGATCTCGTTTAGCAGACGAAAACCTCTCTAAAGGACTTTCTCGCTCAAAATCATCCCTGCTATCATTATTGTCAGAAGTTGTGTTGATCTCTAAGTTCGAAAATTGAGCTTCATCGGCATTAAACATTTTTCCAACATGATCGGTGGTAAATGCAGGGATTAAATCGGAAATCAAATATGGAATGTCGAAACCATCTTCGGAGGTAACATGTACCATGGTTGGACTTACTATTTTGGATATAACTCCTCCTCCAACTTCATTAAGAAATTTGACTTTTTGGCCTATTTTTAGTTTCATTTAGTTTGTTTTTTTATATGTTAAAAGGGGAATATTTTTTCAAAAATACAAATTCCATCGGCATTACAAAAATATAAAGCGTTAATAAATCAAAATTAACGTAAATTTGTGGAGTAATAACATGCAAATAATTTCATATTGAGATGAAAATCATAAAAATAGATTTGGGTAAGAAGTTTTTGTTGAGTTTCCTTTTTATAGTAGTATGTACCACCATAAATGTCATCGTGTCATGTAAAAAGGAATCTCCAATTGAAGAATTTAGCAAAAAAACGACCCCATATCCTCTTACGATACCTCGATTTTTTCCAACACAAATCAATAATCCAGCGGATAATCCACTTACAGTCGAAGGGGTGAATCTAGGTCGATATCTCTTTTACGATGGTCGGTTGCGGGGATATTTAGGAACAAATCCAGACTCCCTAATGAGCTGTGGCACATGTCACCTCCAAGAAAATGCATTTGAATGTGGGATAAATCACCCAAAATTCACGGGTGGGTTTACGTATGGTGTTACAGGAATTACAACTCCTCATGTGATGTTGCCCATGCAAAATTTGTTGTTCAACAACGAAGGTTATTTTTGGAACGGTTTGATTTCAAAAGATAATCCAACAGTGGGTAGAAAAACAATCGAAGATATTGTTTTAATGGGCATTACAGCGCCCCATGAGATGAATAGCACACCAGAGAGAGCTGTTCTTGCCATCCAATCCATTTCTATCTATCCACCTATGTTTGAAGCAGCTTTTGGTACCCCAGATATTACCATCGACAGAATACAAAAAGCGATTGCACAATTTGTGCGGACTTTAATAAGTGCAAACTCTAAATTTGATCAATGGTTGAGAGGAGAAGCGAATCTTTCGGACGATGAAATGGCTGGATTTGTTCTTTTTACTACCGAAGAGGGCGCTGACTGTTTTCATTGCCACGGTGGAAATGGGAATGCATTGATGACAACCAATTTATTTTACAACAATGGGAAAGATTCTGTTTTTAACGATCCTCGCGATCGCTTTTCAGTAACTCAAAATCCATCAGATCATGGTGCATATAGAGCCCCATCTCTCAGAAATATTGCGAAAACAGCCCCGTATATGCACGATGGCCGTTTTGCAACCCTCGATCAGGTGATTGATTTTTATAGTTCACAATTGATCAATTCACCGTATGTTCATCCCCTCATGCACAAAGTAAATTATGGTGGCGCATTGCTTACTCCCAACGAAAAAAATCAACTCAAAGCTTTTTTGCTTTCGCTTACGGATGATGATTTTTGCTCGAATCCGGCGTTTGCAAAACCGGTGGAATTGAATTAATTTGTAATTTCTTTTTACTAAATCTTCAGGTTATACTGGCAGATTGCGGAATTGCAAATTTGCTCGTTTACCGAAAATTGACTAATTTTACACAAATATTTGAAATTATGGTAGAGGTAGGACGAAAAAATAAATTAGCAGTTGTAAAAGAGGTAGATTTTGGCCTCTATCTTGATGGCGGCGAAAAAGGAGAAATCCTTTTGCCAACTAATGCCGTTCCTGCCGAATGGGAAATTGGGAAAGAGTTAGAAGTTTTTATCTATCGTGATTCCGAAGACCGTATTATTGCTACTACCGACACCCCATTTGCGATGGTTGGTGAGTTTGCAATGCTCGAATGTGTAGCCGTAACAAATATTGGCGCCTTTTTAGACTGGGGTTTATTTAAAGACCTTTTTGTGCCTTATCGTGAACAAAAAGTAAAAATGATAGTGGGTCGTTGGTATTTGGTACACGTCTATTTAGATTATGAAACAGAACGGGTGGTTGCATCTGCCAAAATTGACAAATTTCTTGATAATATTCCTCCTGAATATAATCCTGGTGACGAAGTTAATGTAATTGTTGCCGAACATACCGATTTGGGATACAAAGTGATTGTAGACCATGCTTTTTGGGGTATCGTATACGAAAATGAAGTGTTCACCCCTCTAAATAAAGGCGAAAAATTAATTGCATATGTGAAAAAAGTACGTGACGACGAAAAAATCGATTTGTCGCTTCATCGATACGGATATAGAAAGGTGGAGGATAACCTACAACGAATTCTGGATAAACTAGATAGCCAAGGAGGGGAGATTTTTTTATCCGACAAATCTTCTCCAGATGATATTTATGAGGTTTTTGGCATAAGTAAAAAGACTTTTAAACAAGCTATTGGCGGGCTTTATAAGCAAAAACTTATTGAGATTACCCCAAATAGTATTAAAAAAATTAATCCATGAGAGTAAAAAATAATTCCCTGCCAAGGGTTGCAAAGCCCGTTGATAAAAAATTAAGATTTCAAGTGAAACACCCCATGGAGTTGATGACTTTTTTAATAGAGTCTTTTCCGGATAAAAGTAGAACTGCTGTGAAATCATATTTGACTCATAAACAGGTTTATATCAACTTTCAAGTGGTTACTCAGTTTAACTATCCATTACTTCCTGGTCAGGAGGTTGTGATCTCTACTTCAAAAATCCCAAGCTCTTCTGCTTTTGTTGGATTAAATATTCTTTATGAAGATGAGTATCTGATTGTGATAGACAAAAATTCAGGTTTGTTGTCAATTGCTAGTGGCACTGAAAAGGAAAAAACCGCATACAGTCAATTGCGGGCGCACGTTAAATTGTTGAGCCCGAAAAATAAATTGTTTGTCCTACATCGTTTGGATAAAGATACCTCTGGAGTGATGATGTTTGCAAAATCTGCCGAAGTTCAAGAGCGCATGCAACGCAACTGGCATGGATTTGTTACCAAAAGAACCTATATTGCTGTGCTTGAAGGATGTGTAAAGGAAGATAAAGGCACTATTTCTAGCTGGTTAACCGAAGATAAAGCTCACAACGTAATCAGTCACGAAGAACAAACTGGACGACAAGCAATTACCAATTTCAAGGTGATTAAAAAAAACATGGATTATTCCATGGTTGAATTTCAACTAGAAACTGGCCGTAAAAACCAAATTCGGGTTCACTCCCAAGAGATTGGGCACCCAATTATCGGCGATCGGAAATACGGTGCAAAGCGATCTTCCATAGGCAGATTGGGCTTACATGCAAATGTGCTTGAATTTAAACATCCTGTGGATGGTGTTACAATGAGTTTTAAAAGTCCGATTCCAAAAACGTTTGCCCGATTGTTTGTGGCGAAAAAATAGAGTTTTTTTGATTCCGGATAACCAATTTGGGCAACAAGCTGTTACCCAATTTCCATGGGGACATAATATATTGATTTTCAGTAAAGCTGAATCTTTTCGAGAAATATAGTTTCCCAACAATTGAAGAAATCGAATTAAAACTTAACTTTGACGAAGAGACTAACTAAACAAAAATAAAACAACAAAAAACGGATCATTATGGAGCAAAATCTAGAAGAAAAAGTAACGGATCTTCCCGAAAATGCTTATCGGGAGCTAAACGAAGGGGAGGAGTATACCCCGTTAATGAAGCCTTCAAAATTGTACCCCGAAGTTACTGCCTGGTCAGTAGGAATGGGGCTGTTGATGGCCATTATTTTCTCTGCGGCCACTGCCTACGCTGGGCTGAAAATCGGTCAGGTGTTTGAGGCGGCAATCCCAATCTCAATTATCGCTGTTGGTGCATCGGCTGCAACTCGTAGGAAGAATGCTTTGGGACAAAATGTCATTATCCAATCCATTGGAGCTAGCTCAGGAGTGATTGTAGCAGGTACAATTTTCACCATTCCTGCACTCTATATTCTTCAGAATACCTATCCAGAGATTCAAGTTGATTTTATGCAAATATTCCTCTCTTCCTTGTTGGGAGGTGTCCTTGGAATTTTGTTTTTAATACCATTTCGAAAATATTTTGTAAAGGAACAACATGGCAAGTTCCCTTTCCCCGAAGCAAAAGCTACGACTGAAATATTGGTAACGGGCGAAAAAGGTGGAAAAGCTGCAGGATTAGTAATTCTCAGTGGAATTATCGGGGGTGTTTACGATTTTTTGTTTAATTCATTTAAACTTTTTCATGATGAAATTACTACCAGATTCATCCCGTGGGGTGAACAATTGGCAACGGATGCCAAAATGGTTTTTAAGATGAATATCAGTGCTCTAGTATTCAGTTTCGGTTATCTTATCGGATTGAGATATGCTCTAATTATTGCCGTTGGGTCTATGTTGTCGTGGTTGGTAATGATTCCATTGGTAGCCGAAGTTGGTAATATGTTGGCCAATGGTGGTGTAAATCCATTTTCTGCTATGTCGGCAGAGCAGATTTTTAAAGAATTTGTCAGACCAATTGGTGTAGGCGCCATTGCAATGGCTGGTATCATTGGCATTATTAAGTCGTCGGGTGTGATTAAACGCTCTTTTGGATTGGCTTTCTCAGGCCTTGCTGGTAAAAAAGGGGAGGTTCAAATAGTGGAACGTACCCAACGAGATATTAAAATGCCTTTTGTGATGATTTTTATTTTATTAACCGTTATTGCAATATTCATCTTCTTGTTGGCTGGGGTGCAAGTTACACTTGTTCAAGCTTTAGTAGCATTGGCAACGATTTTAATCATTTCATTCCTTTTCACTACCGTGGCTGCAAACGCCATTGCAATTGTAGGTAGCAACCCCGTTTCTGGGATGACCTTGATGACCTTGATTTTGTCTTCGGTGGTTCTAGTAGGTGTCGGTTTACAAGGATCTACTGGAATGGTGGCTGCACTGATTATTGGTGGGGTGGTATGTACCGCTTTATCTATGGCCGGCGGTTTTGTTACCGACTTGAAAATCGGATATTGGCTGGGAACAACTCCCGCTAAACAGCAGTCGTGGAAGTTTTTAGGAACTTTGGTTTCTGCTGCTACCGTAGGATTGGTTATCTATGTGATGAACGATGCTTACGGTTTTGTAAAGGTTCCTGGTGTTCACGATGATCCATTAGTGGCTCCACAAGCCAATGCGATGGCTTCCATAATTGAGCCTTTGATGCAACCTGGCGCTAAAGTGCCTTGGCTTCTTTTTGCAATTGGCGCAATTATTTCCCTTTTAATGAACTTTATTAAGATTCCGCCTTTGGCATTTGCATTGGGTATGTTTATCCCACTTCAGCTTAATACTCCATTGATTATAGGAGGATTGCTTCATAACTATATTAGCAAAAGCTCAAAAAACAAGAAAATTGCTGAAGCACGTGAACAACGTGGAACCTTGGTAGCCAGCGGTTTTATTGCCGGTGCCGCCTTGTTTGGTGTGGTGGGTGCAACATTACTGTTCTTCGATCTAGATCCAAACTTACATGCTTTCCAATTGTTTGATGCTGCTACCAATTCATGGTCATTTAACGAGACTAGCATTTGGCCAAAAGTTCTCGCTTTGGTGGCTTTCCTTTGTGTGGTTGGGTATTTCATTTGGGAAAGCATGCGTGCAAAAGTTGATGACGATAAACCGCAAATTCAACAATCGGAAATTGAAATCAAAGATGAAATTGAAAAATAATTCTGCTTATAAGAAAATGATGACTTTAAAAAGAAATTAAAGAAAAGAATCATAAAGTATTAAAATTGTCACACTGAGCCTGTCGAAGTGTTTGTTAAGTCCTTCAACAAGCTCAGGATGACTGAATCACAAAGTCATAGATTAAAACATTATTGTCCGATCTGTTTTCAATATTTTTCACCCCAATCACCGCCATTGGCGGAAAAATATAGAAAACAAAAGTTTAATCAATTGATTTTCAATACTCACCCGGAATTTATCCCGCTAAAAGTGGGAGGGGTTAGGGGTAAAAGCATTGAAAATCACTAATAAATATTAATTGATCAATAAATTACATTGAATTACTTTGTTATTATTAAACAACAACGTTTTAATTATTGTAATGCAATCAAGTCTGATTTTTTTAGAACAACAAATTAATAACCAAGAATACCAATAAAAATGAAACAAGAACTTTTAAATAGATTTTTAAAATATATCAGCATCGATACCAAATCGGACGATGTTTCTACTACGTTTCCTTCTGTTGAGAAAGAGACTGCTTTTGCTCATTTTTTAGTCGAAGAGCTGAAAAAAATTGGTCTTAAAGAAGTAGAGATAGATGAATACAGTTATGTAACGGCTACTCTTCCAGCTAATATTGACATAGAGGTGCCTGTGATTGGATTTATCGCTCACATGGATACTGCCCCTGATATGTCGGGAGAAGTGACCAATCCGCTGATTGTGGAAAATTATAATGGCGAAGATATTCTACTGAATGCATCGTTAAATTTATCGTTGAAAATAGAGGAATTTCCAGAGTTGTTAAACTATGTGGGACAAACTATTATCGCTACCGATGGAACTACTTTGTTGGGAGCCGACGATAAAGCAGGGATTGTTGAAATTATGGAAGCTATGGCTTATTTGATAGCTCATCCCGAAATTAAACATGGTAAAATTAGAGTTGGGTTTACTCCAGACGAAGAGATTGGCAGAGGGGTGGATCATTTTAATGTCGAAAAATTTGGAGCTGATTTCGCTTATACCATCGATGGCGGTGCAATAGGCGAGTTGGAATATGAAAATTTTAATGCCGCTGGTGCTAAATTGTTTTTCCAAGGCAGAAACATACACCCAGGTTACGCCAAAGGAAAAATGGTGAATGCAATGCTCGTGGCAATGGAATTTAATTCATTGCTACCTGAGTTTGCTAAACCTGAATATACATCGGGTTACGAAGGGTTTTATCACCTTGTGAAAATGGAAGGTTCGGTCGAAAATGCGATGCTTCAATACATTATTCGCGATCACGATCGATCTAAATTTGAACAGATGAAAAAATTTATGGGTGATTGTGTTCAGTTTGTCAACGAGAAATATGGTCAAGTGATTGTAACCGCCGAGATCAATGATCAGTACTTTAATATGCGCGAAAAAGTAGAACCAGTAATGCATATTGTGAATATAGCCGAACAAGCCATGCTTTTATGTGATGTGAAACCGCATATCATGCCGATAAGAGGTGGTACAGATGGTTCCAGACTTTCGTATATGGGACTTCCTTGTCCAAATATTTTTGCAGGCGGCCATAATTTCCACGGAAAATTCGAGTACGTTCCTCTTGAGTCAATGGTAAAAGCTACTCAAGTAATCGCAAAAATTGCCGAATTATACGCACAATAATCAAACATTTGTTTTGATGTTTTGAAAACTAGCCCTGAAAGGGCAACTTAAATTAAAAATATTAAGGTTAAAATAATTTATTTCAAAAATAAATGTATATTTGCATATGTTAAACAAATAAATAAATAACAATGAAAACAAGATTACTTTTTATGTGTGCATTTGTAGCGTTTGCTTTTAGCGCTAATGCACAGTGGAGACAGCAAAACACGAACATGGCTGGGACAAGCGTTGGAGTAGATAACATTTTTGCTATCGACTCAAATACTGCTTGGGTAAATGGTTTTAACGGGTCAGCTACTGGTGGCAAAATCAAAGTACATGCACGTACCAATGACGGTGGCGAAACTTGGGTTGCTGGAACCTACAATGGAATGCCAGCTAAAGTTTATCCTCGCGTATTAGCAGCTTCTTCTTATACAACTGCATTTTCGATTGCAATGGATACTGCTACAAGTATTGCTTCTTTTTGGAAAACTACCGATGGTGGCGATAACTGGAGTATTGTTACTGGTGTTATGAACGATGGTTCAAATACTTTTGCAAATGCCGTAAATTTTTGGAATGCAACTCAAGGATATTGCATGGGTGATCCTGTAGGTGGAAAATTTGATATTTATTACACTACCGATGGTGGTGCAACTTGGACTCCTACTTTAGCTGCCAATGTTGAAGTTCCTTTATCGGATGAATGTGGATACAATGGTGCAGAGTGTGCAACAAAAGCAGGTAACGGTGTTGGTGGATTTATGACCAATAAAGGTCGTGTTTTTGTTACCAATGATTATGGTGTAACCTGGACTAAAACTCCTGCAGATCCTTTTACAACAAACGTCAGCAACAAAATATATATGGCTAACGCAAACTTTATTATTGTTGCAAATTTAGCCACATCAACTTCCACTGCTTACGATTGGAAATATACTACCGATGGTGGCGCCACTTGGAATACATACGCCGCTGCTTCTGGTCCATTTTATACATACCAAATGGCTTATGTTCCAGGAACTACTAATATGTTCATCTCAACTTCCCCATTCACCACAGCTAAAGGTGTTAGCTATGCTAATGATGGTTTAAATTGGAACGACTTTTATGATAATATTTTTATACAAGACTCTCAGTCAGCTAATATGCAAATGTTAGGCGTTGCTTTCGCCGATGCTAACAACGGTTGGGTTGGTAATTATAACTATTTTGGTGGTTATAACAGTATCTTAAGATATCAAAAAAATAATTCCACTAAATTTTCTGTTGTTGGAACTGCTATTGAAGCAAATTCAGCTGACGCTGGAAGTATAACCGGTGAAGGTAATTATAATGTTGGTGCTAGTGTTACTTTAACTGCAGTTGCAAATACTGGTTTTATATTCGAAAAATGGATTTCATATCCTGATTTAACCGATTTAGGTACTTCAGCTACTCATACTTTCACTATGCCTGCTAACAATGTTGCAGTTTTAGCTCAATTTATCGTTGATCCTGCTGCAGGTATTTCTACAAATGATTTTGGTAAAGTATCTGTTTCTCCAAATCCTGCTGCTAACAATGTTACCATTGCTTTAAATAGCAAACAATCAGGCGTTTTCAACGTAAATATCGTAGACTTAGCTGGTAAAACTGTTTACTCAAACTCTTTGGAAGCTAACTCAACCATGAATGTTGACGTTGCCGCTTTTGCAAAAGGTGTTTACTTCGTGAAAATCAACAACGACAAAACTCAATTCGTTCAAAAATTGATCATTAAATAGTTGTTTGAAAATACAATATTAAAGGACGGCTTCGGTCGTCCTTTTTTTTATCTCAGTTGTGCGATCCCGATAAATATCGGGATTACAATTCCAGTTGTGCGAGGTATTCAACTTAGCACCCCAAACCCTCTATGTCAATCTGTTTTATTAATACCATACACATGAACCAATCAGGCAAATTATTATTACTCATCTTTTTGTTTTCAATCCCTTTTATCTCTTCAGCGCATAAACACAAAAAGCATCGCATCGATGTCAGAGCGGAAATTGGAGTCAATCATAGCATTTTTTATAAACAATATCCAGCACCTGATTATAGTTTTTCCATAATGTATCATAATATTCTAATCAATTTTGAAAAAACTCTTATGCTTCTTTTCAGGGAAGAAATTTACTTTGAAATGATCTTAAATAAACGTTTTTACTGCCAGTACACGTCTTTTATTCACAAGTAGAAGGATCAAAAGTTTGTATGACAAAGTACAGTTGCAAATCTATTACGATACATCTGTAATCTCGCAATACTATTCATCTGGAAAGTTTTCGGGGATGTTGCAAATTCCGGTTGCAATGGCATATCACCATAACTAGTGGCGTCTGGATCTTGGATTTTCTGTGCCATTTTTTTATCATAGTGTAACCAACATTGAATCGTTTACCGAAAAAAAACAGCGGATAAAGGTCTACTTTTATTTGGAGCAAAAATTTTGATCTTCAAATAAATGCATTGGCCAAACTTGAATAGGAACTCAATGCCGAAAGTAAAATCAACCTGTTTTCCTCTGCAATCCATACATTCTTTAGCAAGGAGTTTGAAAAGACCATTTATGCTATTGGTGTGAACTTGTCGCTATCAAAATTGATGGGGAAATAGTTTTAAGGATGAAAAAAATGAAAGTGAAAAGCAAATTCTGGATATTGCTTTATAGCCCACGATGCTTCCGCCTAGCCTTGTTTAACTCATCATTCAATTGTTTCACAGGTTCTACCTGTTCACTCCCGAAAAACCAGAAATCTTCAATTTAGTCTTTTTTCGAGGATCTTTTAACCCTCGTTTACGGGGCACGAAAAATAACAAAAATCAAAGATTTTTAATTTTTCGGGACCGTTCACCCGTTCACCCGTTCACCCGTTCACCCGTTCTAGTTGGTTCACCCGTTCACCCGTTTTACTTGATTTACTTGGTCTACTCGATCTACTTACTGAAAAAATACTTGCAATCTCCAAAAAAAACTTTTACATTTGAACCATGAAAATCTACCAACCAGCATACCAATCAACACAAACCGATAACACAGGTGCAGTGGTGGATAGTTATAGTTTTGATGCTTGGGGAAACAGAGTGGGGGATATTTGGAATACCCCCGATAATGTGACTCATCTTTTCGATCGTGGATACACAGGTCACGAACATTTGGATCAATTTGGATTGATCAACATGAATGGACGGATTTATGATCCTAAACTTGGCCGATTCCTGAGTCCTGATCCATATATCCAAGAACCGGAAAACACGCAAAGTTTCAATAGATACAGTTATTGCCTGAATAATCCGCTGATATACAATGATCCTACGGGAGAAACGTTTAATCCTCTTCTTGGTTTGATGAATGCTGCAACTACACCGTTCAGATGGTTGACAGAGGCTACAGAATATATAGATTCAAAATTGAATGGAGATGAAGATTATAAATGGAATGGTGACAATTATTTAGCTAATCCACATAACCTTTCTAATGAATGGATGAATTCACCCAATGTTGTTCGAGGTCCAAATGGATACCCGATGACACCAGATGGAGAATATTCACCCTTGGATTTTATAAATGGAAAAAGAACCGTTCTTGATGCATCCGGAAAAAGTTGGGATTTGCAAATCGCATGGTTGGGTTCGCCAGTAAAATTGTCTGATGAAAATTCTCCATGGAAATATTGGATTGCTGGTTTTGATTGGATAAAATCAGGGACTCACAACGAAACACCATGGATGAATATTGCATCAAGTCAAGTCGGTGTTTCAGAAGTTGATGGAAAAGTACACAATCGTCGTATTATTGAGTATCATTCTACAACAGGTAAATTTAAGGATGACGAAACAGCATGGTGTTCAAGTTACGTTAATTGGGTAATTAAAAACTCTTGTATAAAAGGAACTAATAGTGATAGAGCATATTCTTGGAAAAAATGG